>NZ_CP150661.1:2335000-3062500 GCF_038024105.1 Polaribacter butkevichii | reverse complement strand
CGCGTATCATCGAATTAAACCACATGCTCCACCGCTTGTGCGGGCCCCCGTCAATTCCTTTGAGTTTCAGTCTTGCGACCGTACTCCCCAGGTGGGATACTTATCACTTTCGCTTAGTCACTGAGCTAATGCCCAACAACTAGTATCCATCGTTTACGGCGTGGACTACCAGGGTATCTAATCCTGTTCGCTCCCCACGCTTTCGTCCCTCAGCGTCAGTACATACGTAGTAGACTGCCTTCGCAATCGGTATTCTGTGTAATATCTATGCATTTCACCGCTACACTACACATTCTATCTACTTCCATATGACTCAAGTCAACCAGTATCAAAGGCAGTTCCATAGTTGAGCTATGGGATTTCACCTCTGACTTAATCGACCGCCTGCGGACCCTTTAAACCCAATGATTCCGGATAACGCTCGGACCCTCCGTATTACCGCGGCTGCTGGCACGGAGTTAGCCGGTCCTTATTCTTACAGTACCGTCAAGCTGGTATACATACCAGTGTTTCTTCCTGTATAAAAGCAGTTTACAACCCATAGGGCAGTCTTCCTGCACGCGGCATGGCTGGGTCAGAGTTGCCTCCATTGCCCAATATTCCTCACTGCTGCCTCCCGTAGGAGTCTGGTCCGTGTCTCAGTACCAGTGTGGGGGATCTCCCTCTCAGGACCCCTACCTATCACAGTCATGGTAAGCCGTTACCTTACCATCTAACTAATAGGACGCATAGCCATCTTTTACCAATAAATCTTTAATTAATTAATCATGCGATTAATCAATACTATGGAGCATTAATCTTCATTTCTAAAGGCTATTCTCCAGTAAAAGGTAGGTTCTATACGCGTTACGCACCCGTGCGCCGGTCGTCATCTGTGCAAGCACAATGTTACCCCTCGACTTGCATGTGTTAAGCCTGCCGCTAGCGTTCATCCTGAGCCAGGATCAAACTCTTCATTGTATATTTTAAATATTTTAATGAATAAGTTTCAAAAGAATTTTACATTAATCTAATAATGTGGTTATTCTACTCTTTAATTACGCTGTCAATTTCAATATTTTCAATGAACTGTGCCGAGTCGGCACCGACAAGTCATAAAACTCAATCTTTACCTTTAACTCAACTTTGTAGAAATGTTAGAATCGAACTAACTAATCGTTTTAATGATTATTCCAAATTTTCTCTGATCGTTTTGCTGTATTTCTTAGCGGCTGCAAACATACAAACTATTTCTAATCTGACAATAAAAAAATAAACTTTTTTTTATTTTATTTTACCTGTAAAAAAACACTGAACTTTTTGCCGAAATTTTCGGACTGCAAACATACAACGTTTTTTACAAACCAACCTAATAAAAATTAAAGTTTTTTTTGATAAAATTTTTGCAAATTTACCGGTTTAACTCCTTAATTTTCACTCGATTTACAAACTCTCAATGAACGTGACTAACAAACTAATATTGCTGTTAGCGGCTGCAAACTTACAACACATTTTTAATCTAACAACTATTTTTTAACCCTTTTTTTTGTTTATTTTACATACTTCTCCTAATTATTTTGTTTCTAGTAAGTTACATGAAATATTTTTTTGTTATTTTTTTAAGGTTATTGGGTTTTATCTGGGTTTTGGGGATAATTGCTACTTTTTACAACATAAGAACATTAAAAAAAGGAAAGAGTGTCAGCTGAAAATTTAGTCTAAATAGGTTTCTTGTTCTCTAATTTTAGATAAAACGACTACTACTCTGGTCAATGTTATCTTTGAAATAGCTTTACCTGGTTACTTGGATTTGTTTTTTTGCTTTTAAATAAAGCCTGTAAATGATTGTTTTTTTTATTTTAAGGGAAAGGAAATTGTGAAAAAGGTCTCTTATAGATGAAGTAGAAACTTTGTAAATAGAATTAAATCTAAAAATAAACGGATTACTAGAAGACAAGTATCGTGTAAGTTTCTGTTGAATACATAGGCTTCGATTTGCTCAGAAGCTTAATTTATTAGAAGAAAGGGATTGCTTCGTGCTTCGCAATGACGTTTTTTTATATGAAGAACAAATGGGGTGGCTATTTGTTGAAATTGTTCTTTGTAGGCTTGTTTTCTTCTTGCTAATTACAATTACAGGCTTTGTGTTAGGGATTGAAACGGCATCCTTTTTGCTTTTCGCAAAAGATATAGTGGAAAGCCCGACCTTTTTTATTCTATAAGTTTATTTGAATTGAAAAAGTGTACCTATATATAAACCCAACTTTTTTAATATCTCAACGAAAAAAGGGAACACACAAAAGGAAAACCTGATTATATACAAAGAAAAACCTTACTAAAATTGTTCTTAATAATAAGTACATGTATATATTGTATGAACAATGGTTGAAAGGAATTTAAAAGAATTTAAGTTTACGAAGAGATATTACGATAGAAAATATCGAATTGTAAAATCTAAAAGTGCCATAGAGAATGAAGAAGCATTTGCTGAAAGAATTGATACTCTGCTTAAAGATAAAATAACTCCATTAACCTCTTAGAGTTTTTTTAACAACTATCTTCCATAGAAATACCACAATTAAATAATCAATAAGCTATTGATTACACTTGTTTAGCGTAAAAACCTACTCAAGTTTTTACGCTATTTCCACCTTCCCAAAAACGTCATTTTATCTAGTTTTACATTGTTCGAATATAACAGTTGATGCGCACAACTTTGTATAATATTAAAAACTAGAATTATGAATTTAGAAACAATAAAAGAAAAACCACTTTTTCAAATGACAGGAGAAGAGCTTATATTCTTACAGAACAACCTAAACAATGAATTACCTTCAAAAAATTTAGAACCAGAAAAAGGTAAAAAATATGTTTATGATATATAAGGAATTGTAAAATTTATAGATGTTAGTACCTCCAAAGCAAACAGATTAAAAAAATCTGGAGTAATTGACAAAGTCATTATACAAAATGGTTGTAACATTATTGTTGATGCTGAACTTGCGGATCAACACAAAAAATTGTGGAGTAAATTAAAAAGCATGAACTTTGCTTTCTAATAAACCTCTATTTTGGATACTTCAATTGAACTAACAAAACTATTATTACCAGAAATTCTTGTTGACTATTTTAAATTAACGAAACACGAAGTTAAAAATGGAGAACTTCATTTCCATTTCACAGAATTAAATACAATTCCAGAAGAATTTAAAGCACTTAAATTAAGTTCTAAAGGTTTTTTTCCTGAAGCTACTATTCAAGATTTCCCTATTCGAGGTAAAAACGTTTTTCTACACGTTATTAGACGACGTTGGGTTGAAGAAAATTCTAAAAAAGTAGTTACTAGAGATTGGCAATTAGTAGCAAAAGGTACTAGAATAACTAGTGAATTTGCTGCTTTTTTAAAAGATATCAGTCAGTAATAACGCAACTAGCACTACTACTGTAGCTAATTTCTACGGCGTAAACCCTAGAAGTTTACAAAGACAGTATAAAGATTATTTAAGTGACTTTAAAGCTTGGGATCAACAGAAGCACGCAACAGACTGGTTATTGTTTGCAAAGAATTTATGGACTCACTTATCACTTGACGAAACTGCCTTTTCTAACGGTGATTTATATACCATAATAACAAATAAATTAGCTAAAGGAAAGAAAGGCGCAATAGTAGCCATGATCAAAGGAACTAAAGCCGAAGTTGTCATAAAAATACTTCATAAAATTCCTTTAAAACATAGGAAGAAAGTTATGGAAGTAACCTTAGATATGGCGGGAAATATGGGCCTTATAGTCAAGAAATCCTTTCCAAACGCTGCCTTAGTAATAGATCGTTTTCATGTGCAAAAATTAGCATTAGATGCACTGCAAGAAATAAGAATTAAACATCGATGGGAAGCGATTGATACTGAGAATGATGCCATTGAAAACGCCAGAAGTAAATCTTTAAAATACACCCCAAAACTATTACCTAATGGAGATACACTTAAACAACTATTAGCTAGAAGCAGATATCTATTATATAAATCCAGCAGTAAATGGACTAAAAATCAAGCCATAAGAGCAGAAATACTGTTTGAAAAATATCCTGATATAGAGAAAGCATACAAGTTATGCCAAAATCTATCTTGGATATTCAATAACACTACAGATAAAACATCAGCACTTATAAGACTTGCTAAATGGGATGAAAAAGTAAGACAAGCAGCGTTTAAAAGCTTCAGCACGATAGCTAGAACTATGTCCATACATTATAAAAACATCTTAAACTATTTTGATAACCGAAGTACTAATGCTTCTGCAGAATCATTCAATGCTAAAATTAAAGCCTTTAGAGCACAGTTTAGAGGCGTCAGAAATGTGGATTTTTTCTTATATAGACTTACTACTATTTTTGCCTAATCCTAAAATCCCACAACTTTTTGACTTGATCCATTTTTGACACCTATTTTGACACCTGAAAAAACAAAACCCTCTAAATCAAGAGATTAGAGGGTTGATTGTACAGGCGGAGAGACTCGAACTCTCACACCTCGCGGCACTAGATCCTAAGTCTAGCGTGTCTACCAATTCCACCACGCCTGCAACTTTACCATTAAATTGGGGTGCAAATATAAACAATAGTTCGAAACTGCAAAGCAGTTCATAATTATTTTTCTACTTTTGATGAAGAAATAAAAAATATCTTTAATGAATACAATTCAATCTTATATAAAAGACAACAAAGAACGATTCTTAAATGAATTGATTGATTTACTTAAAATTCCTTCTGTAAGTGCTGATTCTGCCTACAAAAAAGACGTTTTACTAACTGCAGATTTTGTACTTGAGAGCCTTAAAAAAGCAGGATGTGAGAAAGTAGAAATGTGTGAAACACCAGGGTATCCTATTATTTACGGAGAAAAAATTATTGATAAAAACTTACCTACAGTGTTAGTTTACGGTCATTATGACGTTCAACCAGCCGATCCTATTGAATTATGGACCTCTCCTCCTTTTGAACCAGTAATAAAAAAAACAGAGATACATCCTGAAGGTGCTATATTTGCTCGTGGTTCTTGTGATGACAAAGGGCAAATGTATATGCATGTAAAAGCATTAGAATACATGACTTCTACCGGAAACTTACCTTGTAATGTAAAATTTATGATTGAAGGTGAAGAAGAAGTTGGCTCAGAAAGTTTGGCTTGGTTTGTTCCTAGAAACAAAGAAAAACTAGCAAACGATGTTATTTTAATTTCTGATACAGGCATGATTGCAAACGATATTCCGTCAATTACAACAGGTTTACGTGGTTTGAGTTATGTAGAAGTAGAAGTTACTGGACCAAATAGAGATTTACATTCTGGTTTGTATGGAGGCGCAGTTGCCAATCCTATTAATATTTTAACAAAAATGATTGCTTCATTACACGATGAAAACAATCATATTACCATACCTGGTTTTTATAACAATGTAGAGGAATTATCTACAGAAGAAAGAGCTGAGATGGCAAAAGCTCCATTTTCTCTAAAAAACTACAAAGAGGCTTTAAAAATTAATGAAGTTTATGGTGAAAAAGGATACTCCACTAACGAACGTAACTCTATAAGACCAACCTTAGATGTAAACGGAATTTGGGGAGGTTATACAGGAGAAGGTGCAAAAACAGTAATTGCTAGTAAAGCTTTTGCTAAAATATCTATGCGTTTAGTGCCTAATCAGGATTGGAAAGAAATTACAGAATTGTTTAAAAAACATTTTGAAAGTATTGCTCCTAAATCGGTAACCGTAATTGTAAAACCACATCATGGAGGCCAAGGCTATGTAACACCAATAGACAATATTGCATACAAAGCAGCAAGCAAAGCATATGAAACAACCTTTGGTAAAACACCTATTCCGCAAAGAAGTGGTGGTAGTATACCAATTGTTGCCTTATTTGAACAACACTTAAAAAGTAAGACAATATTAATGGGGTTTGGCCTAGATTCTGACGCAATTCACTCACCAAACGAGCATTTTGGAGTTTTTAATTACCTAAAAGGTATAGAAACAATTCCTTATTTTTATAAATATTTCACAGAACTTTCAAAATAAAAATCAATCCACTTAGTAATAAGTGGATTTTTTATTTACAAATTCTGCTAAAATTTTTATACTACCGCCCTTATGTAAAATACTTGTAGAAGTCTATTAAGACTATGTATTTTAAAGACAGTGAGAATTAAATAAGTAGTATAATTTTTAAAATGAATATCCAAACATCAACCTAACATTTATAAATTAGTTTTTATTTTCTCTTTACAGAAATGCGCAATTTTTATTATACAGGAAGTATTGTTTGTATATACAAAAAATATTGTAAATTTGCAACCAAAATCACAGTTATAATTAAAAACAAAAAAAATGAAAAGATTAATTTTAGGGGCATTATTAATAGGTTCCGTTTTTCAATTAAGTGCACAAGAATTTAACAAATGGTCTATAGATCTTGGAGCAGGTGTACAAACCATTGTATTTCCATCAGCTTCTGGTTATGGAACAGACAACCCAGATTTCTGGCAAGCAAACCTAGGTGCTAGATACATGTTTAATGAAAGATTTGGTTTACGTGTAGATTTAGGCTACAACAGTATTAGCGAAGCTAGCGATAAAAAACCTTTTAAATCTAACTATTACAGAGCAACTTTAGAAGGAGTTGTAAATGCTGGTAATATTTTAAACTTTAAAAGTTGGACAAAAGATTTTAACTTATTAGTACACGGTGGTTTTGGTATGTCTAGATTATATGCTTCTGAACCAATTGATAGAGATGGAGATGAAATGCTTCACTTAGTTGCTGGTATTACACCTCAACTTAAATTATCTAATCGTGTTTCTTTATTTGCAGATGTATCTGGAATAAGTAACTTTTATCAAACTTACACTTTTGATGGTACTGCAAATGCAGAAAGAAGAGGTATAAGCGGAGGTATCATTAACTATTCTATTGGTGTAAACATTGCTTTAGGTAAAAATGAGCAACATGCAGACTGGTACTATTCTGAAGAAGAATTAGCTACAACTACTGAATTAGAAGAATTAAGTAACCGTTTAAAAACTGCAGAAACTGAAATTGCAGCTTTAAAAGCAAAAGATATTACTAAAGAAAAACTTGTTTCTGAATTAGATACTAGATATGCTAAAGCAGGAAATGAAGGAGCTAAAAATGTAGATTTTGCTAAGCAATTAATTGACAACGGTTATGTAAACGTTTATTTTGATATTGACAGAGCTAACGTTCAAACTGGTTCTACAAGTGCAATCAACTTCTTAAAAACATACTTAGAAAATAATTCTTCTGCAAAAGCTGAATTAATTGGTTATGCTGATGAAACTGGACCAGAAGGTTACAACAAATTTTTATCTGAAAAAAGAGCTAAAACAGTATACAATATTTTAGTTGATGCAGGTGTAGATGCTAACAGATTATCTTATAAAGGCGACGGTGAAGACACTACTGCAACTTCTACTGCTAGACAATTAGCAAGAAGAGTAGCTATTAGAATTCAAAAATAATAAATAGTTCGTTACATATTTTATTATAATAGAACAACCATCAACAATTTATTTGTTGATGGTTGTTTTTTTTGTGCCTATAAATTATTTATTTTAAGCCCCCAACTCGTCTACAATTAAGAAATAATTTAAAATAAACGAGTAATTAACAGCTACTAGAGAATGTTTAAAAGACTCTTAGCTAATTTCCCTTTAAACCACAACAGAAAGCAGCAAAAATCAGTAATAATAGCTCTCTATCCCTAAAAAAAGCACTACACACTATTTTAAAATAGATATAAATAATTCTATTGTAGTTTAGTCATAAAAAAAATAGTCATAAAAACAATTCGAAAACCTCGAGATGTTTTTATGACTTTTTTAAAGAATCATTAAATTAGATTCTAATGTTATGTATCGGTAAATAAACCTGTATTAGATTTCTACTTAACTTTACACAAGTTCTAAGTAAAACCCACCCTTTATGGTATAAAAGATTACTCTTTTTCTGCCATCTTTTTAACGTAATCTGTAATAATTACAATTTGAGTTGGCCCAACTTTACCCTCAATATATTTTGCATTTTCGTGATCTAAAGAAATTCTACGCACCGCAGTTCCTTGTTTTGCAACCATACTAGATCCTTTTACTTTTAAATCTTTAATTAAAACAACAGAATCACCCGCTTCTAAAATAGCACCATTTGCATCTCTATGAATAATTTTTTCGCTATCATCTAAATGATCTCCAGATTCTTTTGCAAAACGTAAATCATCATCCTCTAAATACATCATGTCTAACAAATCTTGAGGCCAACCTTCTTTTCTTAAACGAGAAAGCATTCTCCAAGCAACCACCTTTACAGCTCTGTGCTCACTCCACATAGAATCATTTAAACAACGCCAATGGTTTGCATCTGTTTGATCTGGATTATCAATTTGAGTTACACAAGTTTCACAAGCCAGTAAACTTCCATCTACACCTCCACCACCTGTTAAGCTTGGTTTTACTTCATATATAGATAAATTATCTTTTGAAGCACATAATTCACATTGATTTCCACTTCTACTTTCTAGGTCTTGTTGTAAACTCATAATTTTTTATTTTAATTCTGCAAAAGTACATTATTAAATGAAAAAAGCTAATTAATTCCCAATTAACTACACCATAAATTAAGAATTTGATAAAATTTTAACTTTGAGCTCTTTCCTGCTTTCACTACTCGCTTTTTTTACCCTAAAAGGGGATAAAAAAGAGCTCAAACACGCCGTTCAATCAGGGCTAGACTTGTTTGCTTGCTTTTAGGTTTTTAGAAACTAATTGTTTTTTCAATTTCTTATTATAGATTCCTAATGCGCAGGAATGACAAAGCTTTATTGTCATTTCAAAAATGAGCTTTTATTAGCGATTAAGAAACCTCATTTCATATAGACGAATAACCGTATATAAAATGAGATTGCTTCGTAAACTCGCAATTACAGTTCATTATTCAATTTCTAAAGAAGTAAATGAAAAAGAAGTTCCATCAAACAAACCTTTGTCTGATAATTTTAGAGACGGAATTACCAACAACGCCATAAAAGACAAACTCATATAAGGTGCACGTAATTTACTACCCATTTGTTTTGCCATAGCATCTAGCTCTGCATAAGATTTCCCTATTTCTTCTGCGGATAAATCAGACATGATTCCGGCAACGGGTAACGAAACTATTTTTTCTTCGGTTTTATTTACAGCACAAACTCCTCCTCTATTTTCTATAATAAGGTTTACAGCTTTACAAATATCCTCATCAGACACTCCAACCGCAATTATATTATGAGAATCATGACCAACAGAACTTGCAATAGCACCTTCTTTAATTCCAAAGTTTTTGATAAATGCAATTGCTGGCGCATCATTTTTATAACGATTTACAACCGTCATTTTTAAAACATCTGTTTTTGTGTTGGAAACTAAATTCCCTTCTACAATTAAAGAATTGGCTTCAATTTTATTGGTTACTAATTCGCCATCTAAAGCCTCAATAACTCTAATTTTTTCTGAAGATGATTCAAATCTAAAATCAGATACTTTCTTTTTATCGGTATTAAAATTATTCAATACTTCAAAAGGAACCGATTTCACAAAAGATTCACCATTTTTAGCCACCAATTCTCCATTAATATAAGTCTCTAAAACATTGAATTTTTCTAAACTATCTACCAAAATAAAATCTGCATCATCTCCTTTTTGTAAGAAACCAATATCTAAATTATAATGCTTAATAGGATTGATACATGCTGCCTGTAATACTTTAAAAACATCAACTCCTTTAGCAACCGCTCTTTCACAAAGTTGATTGATGTGCCCTAACAATAAATCATCTGGATGTTTATCATCAGAACAAAACATCATGTTTTCGAAATGGGTTGGTAATAGATCTATTAAAGCTTCAAAATTTTTGGCTGCAGAACCCTCACGGATAATTACTTTCATTCCTTTTTGCAACTTTTCTAATGCTTCATCATACGTAAAACACTCATGATCTGTAGAAATTCCGGCTGCAATATATTTGGTAACATCATCGCCTCTTAAACCCGGAGCGTGACCATCAATGGGTTTGTTGTTATTTTTAGCATGTTCAATTTTCTTTAAAACCTCAGCATCATCAAATAAAACACCAGGGTAATTCATCATTTCTGCCAAATATTTAATATCTGGGTTTTCCACCATCAATTTAATATCGTCTGCATCTATAATGGCTCCGGCACTTTCAAAAGAGGTTGCAGGCACACAACTTGGTGCCCCAAAATTAAATTTCAACGGAACTTTTTTTCCGTTTTCAATCATAAATTCTACACCTTTTACACCTAAAACATTGGCAATTTCGTGCGGATCGGAAACGGTTGCAACTGTACCGTGTTTTACCGCTATTTTGGCAAATTCTGAAGGCACCAACATAGAACTTTCTATATGGATGTGTGCATCTATAAAACCAGGTAGAATATAATTTTCTTGGTGATGATTTACTTCTTTAATAGAAGAAATTTTTCCGTTGATAACCTCTACTTCTCCTTTGTAAATTCGTTTGTTTTGTATGTCTACAATATTTCCTTGTACAATCATTTGCTTTCTGTTTCTAAAACAAATTTACAAAGAATATTAGGTGCCTTAAAGTTTATTTAGGATAGATTACTTGATGTAAAGGAATATCAAACTCATTAGAGTCTTCAATTTGATAAATAGGTTTAAAAAAGTTTACCCCAATAAATTGTGCCTGATCTGTACATTTTGATAAAAAACGATCATAATAACCTTTTCCGTAACCTACTCTATAATTTAATTCATCAGATATTAAAAGCGGAACAAAAATAAGGTCGAGTTCCTTTTCATCTACCTCAACTGCATTTATAGGTTCTGGAACTCCAAATTTATTCAACTCTAAAACAGTATCTTCTTCTAAATAAAAATGAGAAAGTGTGTCATCTTTAAAATTACATCTACTAACTACAATTTTTATATGTTTCTTTCTAAAAAAATTAATAATTGGCTGTGTATCTATCTCATTAAATTTCCTCATAGAAAGAAATAAATGCACATTTTTAACACTCGAAGTATCTAAATTATAAATTTGTTGATAGATGTTTTCTTGAAACGATGCAACTTCATGTTCCGTTAAATCTATACGTTTTTGCTTATAAATTTCTCTAAGTTCTTCCTTTTTCATTATACAAATTATCTACGTTTACTGGTAATTCTATCTACTGTTATTACTCTAAAGGTTTTTGAATTTACGGTAACTCTAATAGCGTGATGCTCATTAGAAACATAAAAATTCTTTCCTTTTTTTAGGTAGTTTTCTAAAGAGGTTTCTTCTAATATTCTTTTAATAAGCAGTTCACTTTCTGCATTAGAAAAATTAGTTTTCAACTTCTTGTTTATCCTTTCGTAAACCAATTTTGTGTAACAATGATTCTTTACAATTTCTTCTTTATGCAACTTCATAAGGTACTTAACAATTCTTTTTGTTTTTTAGTCAAACCTTTTACCACCAATTCATAAGAATGATTTATCAATTCTCTTACTAAATCGTCTGAAACATCACTTGTATTTACACTTACTGTATTCCAGTGTTTTTTATTCATATGAAAACCAGGAATAATACCTTCATATTCATCTCGTAATTCTACAGCTTTTTCTGGATTGCATTTTAGATTTATTTTAGCCTCTGCTTTTTCCCAATGATTTAATCCGGTTAATAAAAACATTTTATGCATCACCTTAAAAACCAAGGTAGATTCATCAAAAGGAAAATGTTCTGTGACTCCTTTTTTTGACATGCAAAAATCTCTTAATTGTTCTATGTGCATAAACTCTTTATTTTAAAATTGATATTATTACAATTTAAAAAGTATCTTTATCTATCAAATTTACAATTATTTTATATGACGGAAAATGATTTTTTAGACAATACTACTATTATCAAATATTCTCATAGTAATTATGAAAAAACTGATTTTGCTTCAGTTTCAGAAATTGATTTTCTAGAAAATAAAACAACTATAAAGTGGCTAAACACCTATGGCATTAAATTTCATCAGGCCTACAAGCAAGTCATTATTCAAAATAAATTAGACGATTTTTTAATAAAATTATTAAGTGATGAAGATCATCCTAACAAAGTAATTTTGTTAGATGATTTATTATTTGTAACTACACGTGTCTTAATTACTACAAGCAATAAATTAGATTCTGAACAAATGGTTTTTATTGTTTCTCCAACTTTTTTATGGTCTATTCAAGAAAAACCTGGTGATTATTTTAATTGGATTCGCGAGCGATTAGAAGGAAACAAAGGTATTGTTAGAAAGAAAAAAGCAGATTATTTATTGTTTTTGTTATTAGAATCTATTATTGATAATTACCAAGATACTTATGAAGAAAATGCCGAATTAAGTGCCGACAAACTAAATTCTACACATATTAAACCTACTCCAGAATTTACCTCTCTTGTAGAAAAAAGAAAACAAGAATTATTCAATTTTAAAAAAGCAACAATGAGTTTAAAAGACACTATTGTTAAGCTAGAAAAAATGGAAATTGATGGTTTTGATGTAAAATATTTTAGCGAATTAAAAGAACAAACAAATAATTTAATTTCTAATATCGATTTTGAGTTACAAGAATTAGAAAGTAAAATAAACTTAATTTTCAGTATTCAAGGGCATCGTTTAAATGAGGTAATGAAAACCTTAACCATTTTGTCTGTGGTTTTTATTCCTTTAACTTTTTTAGCAGGAATTTACGGAATGAATTTTGAAAACATTCCTGAATTAAAATATGAATACAGTTACTTTATTTTATTAGGTGTTATGGTGCTTATTACTATAATTTCTATTTGGTATTTTAAACGTAAAAAGTGGTTTTAATCTTCTTTTTCAATAAAAAGCTTAGAAATAATTAAAATTAAAGACACCATACCAAAAATCAATAAAAACCATTTTACCAAATAAATGCTTATATAAATTCCGAATCCCCTACTAGAATCACTTTCTTGTAATTTAAATAAAATTGAATTTACCTTATTAGAATTGTTTAGCACTAGATAGGACGTAAATGATAAAACAGACAATCCAAAAACTTTAATAAGTTTTAAATTAACTTTCTTCATTTAAAAACACCTCAAATTATTTTATAATTTTATACAAAATAGGTTTACTTGGCGTTGCATCGTTTTCGAATGGTGCAATCATTAAATTTAATAAATACTCGCCATCATCAATACTATTTGGCACAAAAATAAACTCTGTAATAGTAGCATTCATCCTCATTATACCAGAAGTGTTCCAAAAAATATTATGAACTTCTAATTTACCCCCATCTTTTTCTTTATCTACAGATGGCAAATCTATTAATAAGTGTTTAATTCCTTTTTCTACCAAATAACTAGCAGCTTCATTAGATAAATAAGGCGGATTTGTATTAAAGTATCTAGTTTCTTTTTTATCCGATAAATTTGGTAAAGTTCTAATTACAATAGCATCTCTTTTCTTATTTCTTAACGCTGTTTTTAACTGCTTTTCAGAAATTACAAAATCACTTCCTATTTTTTCTGGCGCAACTGTTACCAACTCCGCTACAAAAAAATAATGTTTTAAATTCTGATTTACAGAATGTACTTTTTTAGTAATATGCCCAACACATTCTGTATGTGTAATATGAGAATGTGGATTAAATTGTATGCTATTAAAGTTTACAACAGCTCCGTTAGCAACACTTACTTCGTAACCATCAAAAGATTCTGGCCCAATCTTAGGATCATCAATTCCCCAAGCATTTATATTATTTTTAGTGTTATCTATAGGGATCGAAATATCTATAGGCTCTGATACATTGATCTCTATCTTTCTGGAATTGTACTCTATAACCGCTTTCATATTTACCTAACTTATTTCAGTAATTTTTAATTTTACTACAAACTCAAATATAAGTTTTTATAATGGGATTTATACACTTAAACAAGACCTAATCTTAATATTTAACACAAATAAAAAGCTGTGAAAAACTAATTGACCATAAATAGATCAGACGAAATTCCGTCTGACAAGAACTTTCCCTTTTGAGTTGTTTTTAAAATTCTGTTTTCTAGCACCAATAACTCTTGTTGCAGATACTTTTTAGACTGATTTTCTAAATATTTTATATAATTTTCTCCAAAATCCTTTTCAATTTTATCTAAAGAAACTCCCCAAATAGTTCTTAAACCTGTCATAATATATTCATTATAACCATCCATTTTTGTTAACGTTTCTCTTTCTATAGGTAGTTTATTTTCTTGAATAGACTTAATATACTTGGTGTTATTTCTAACATTCCAACTTCGTTGAACACCATCAAACGAATGTGCAGAAGGACCAATACCTAAATAAGATTTACCCAACCAATAAGACGAATTATTTTTACTAAAAAAACCTTCTTTACCAAAGTTTGATAATTCGTAATGCACAAAATTTGCTTTGGCTAGTTCTTCAATTAAAATATAAAACTGCTCTTGTGCTTTTTCTTCGTCAATATTTTTAATTTTACCTTTTTTAATTAAGGTATCTAAAGCTGTTTTAGCTTCTACCGTTAAGGCATAACTAGATATATGTGGAATTCCGAAACTCAATGCCGTTTCTATGTTTTGTCGCCATTCTTCATTTGTACAATCTGGAATTCCGTAAATTAAATCGACAGAAATATTATCGAAATATTCAGTTGCTATTTCAAGACATTTTTTTGCTTCGGATGAATCATGAGCACGATTCATCAGTTTTAAATCTTTCTCAAAAAAAGATTGAACACCAATACTCAATCTATTTATAGGTGATTTAGAAAGTTGTATAATTTTTTCTTCTGATAAATCATCAGGATTTGCCTCTAGCGTAATTTCTGGATTATCAACGACTGTATGATTCTTATAAACAGCATCAATTAAAGTTTGAATTTCTTCCGTATTTAAAACAGATGGTGTTCCTCCTCCAAAATAAATAGTCTCTATAACTGAATTTTCTAATTCGTCTTTTCTAATTTCTATCTCTTTAATTAAAGACAAAATCATATCTTCTTTCTTCTTTAACGAAGTAGAAAAGTGAAAGTCGCAATAAAAACATGCTTGTTTACAAAACGGTATGTGTATATAAATTCCGGACATAAATTCAGTTATCAGTTATCTTTTATCAATTATCACGATTGCTTATTAATTCTAGTCGTTTTTAAAATTGAAAAAAGAATTCTCCCAATTTCATCTGCCTTTTCAAATAAAACATTAAAATCTTCCAAATCTAAATCATTACTATCTTTTAACAAATGCAACCAATACTTTGTTTCTAAACATTCTTTATACGCAATTGACATTTTAGCAGAAAAATCTGCCTTAGAAATAGCTCCATTAGCTTCAACTATATTAGCTCCAACTGAAGTTCCGCTTCTTAACATCTGTTTAGACAAAACGTATTCTTTCTTTTCTGCCATTAACTTTTTGCTAAATTTTACAATTAACAATGCAAGGTCATAAGATTTATTCTGTAACGGATTATTGGGTAATTTCATTATTTCTGATAATTGATTACGGATAAATACTCATTGAAAATTTACTTTTTAACCCGTTTTTCATTTTGTTTTACAAAACTGGCCCAACCTGTATAGTTTTTTCCACCAACAACTTTACCTGAATTGTAAAAATGACAAACTGCAGCTGCCAAACCATCTGTTGCATCTAAATTTTTAGGCAATGTTTTTAAATTCAATAAAGATTTTAACATCAAAGCAACTTGCTCTTTACTTGCACTTCCGCTTCCGGTAACTGCCATTTTAATTTTCTTTGGCAAATATTCCGTAATCGGAATTTCTCTTGATAACCCAGCAGCCATAGCAACTCCTTGCGCTCTACCTAACTTTAACATCGATTGTACATTCTTACCAAAAAAAGGTGCTTCAATAGCAATCTCATCCGGATTATAAGTATCTATCAACTCTATGGTTCGTTCAAAAATGAGTTTTAATTTTAGGTAATGATCGTCGTATTTCTTTAACATCAATTCATTCATTTGAATAAATTCCATCTTTTTACCAACAACTTTTATCAGTCCAAAACCCATAATTGTGGTTCCTGGATCAATTCCTAAAATAATTTTTTCTATCGCCAAACTGGTAGATTGTTTTTGTATATATCACCAAAAATACTGATGATTATTTATTACTTTGCGAACCATGTACAATTCGCTTTCTTACAAATCTAAACAATTCTTTTGGTTGATAATAAAACTATCGATTGTAATTGGCTGCGGATATTTTATTTACACAAAACTGATTGAAAACGAACAGTTAGCTTTTTCTGTTTTTTATCAGAATTTGATACAAAACAACATTTTTACAATAAAAAACAGTCTATTTCTACTTCTTTTTACATTTTTAAACTGGTATTTAGAAGCTAGTAAATGGCACTTATTAATTTCTTTTATTAGTAATTATTCTTTTAAAAGTGCTTTAATACAGAGTTTATCTTCTTTAACAACCTCACTAATTACACCAAATAGAATTGGAGAATATGGAGCAAAAGCAATGTATTTTGAAAAAAAATATAGAAAACAAATTTTGGGTTTAAACTTGGTTGGCAATTTTTATCAAATGTTAATAACCTTATTTTTTGGAATTATTGGTTTTAGCTATTTTGTTTTCAAACATAACATTACTATAAATCTCACTCATTTTTTCAGCATTTTATTGATAGGAATACTTATAATCATCTCTTTAATTTTTCTAATAAAAAACTTTAACTTTAAAGGACTGTCTTTTGAAAAAGTAAGAAATTTTATCAAAAAAATTCCAGCTTCACTTAACCGTAAAGTTGCGCTTATTTCATTATTGAGGTTTGTTGTTTTTTCTCATCAATTTTACTTTCTATTACTAATTTTTAATGTTGACATTTCTTATGTTGATGCTATTTCTGCAATTACTTCGGTTTATTTAATTGCCTCTACAATACCAATGTTATCTTTATTTGATGTTGTTTTAAAAGGGTCTGTAGCAATTTGGGTATTTCATTTTTTTAATATTGAAGCACTTATTATTTTATCTACCACAACCTTAATGTGGATTCTAAATTTTGTTTTACCTGCAATTATTGGTAGCTACTTTGTGTTAACTTTTAAACCTAATTTTACAAAATGATTTGGTTCTTGGTTTTTACATTCGTTTTCTATGCTATTTTAATTGGCTCGTTAGCAATCGGCTTTAAAAATATTGATGATTATATTCCTCAAAACACTAAACCTGAAACTTCTTTCTCTGTAATTATTCCATTTCGTAACGAGGCTAAAAACCTACCTCTTTTATTAAAATCAATTTCAGCATTAAACTACCCAAATAATTTGGTAGAATTTATTTTGGTTGATGATGCTTCTTCTGATAATTCTATCGAAGTCATTAATAGCTTCTTTTCTTTCATTCCGAATGAGGAACGAAGAGGAACCTTTAAAAATGCTACTAGAATTGATATTAAGGTTATAAAAAATGTAAGAATATCTAATTCACCAAAAAAAGACGCCATTACCACTGCCATAGCTACCGCAAGAAACAGTTGGATAATTACCACAGATGCAGATTGTATATTGCCTGTAAATTGGTTGAAAATTTTAGATAACTTTATTCAAAATAAAAACCCGAATATGGTAGTTGCTCCTGTAAACTACAAGGTAGAAAATAACTTTTTAGAACAGTTTCAGTTATTAGATTTTATGAGTATGCAAGGAACTACAATTGGTGGTTTTGGCATCAATTTTCCGTTTTTGTGTAATGGTGCAAATTTCGCTTATAAAAAAACAACCTTTTTAGAGTTAAATGGCTTTAAAGGAAACAACAATATAGCAAGTGGTGATGACATCTTTCTATTCGAAAAATTTATAAAAGCTGATAAAAAAAGTGTTCGTTATTTAAAATCACAAGATGCAATTGCAACTACATTTCCTGTAAAAAGTTGGGTAGATTTGATGAACCAAAGAACAAGATGGGCAGCAAAAACAAGTAGTTTTAGTTCTTTAAGCGTAAAATTGATTGGTTTATTAGTTTTACTAACAAACGCATTTGTAGTGTATTCTATTTGCGTTTTACCGTTTAAAACGATGTTTGTTCTTTTTATGCTAAAAATGAGTATTGATTTATTATTATTCTTACCAACAATCAAATTTTTTAAACACCAAAAGAATTTTTATAAATGGTATGTTTTAGCTAGTTTATGGTATCCTTTTTTTAGTGTTTTTATTGTTTTTAAATCACTCTTTTTTAACTATAATTGGAAAGGAAGAAGTTTTAAAAAATAATATTTACACGATTATCAGTACTATCAATAGCAAATAATTTTAGCCCTGATTGAAACAATTGTTTGAGCTCTTTTTTATTCCTTTTTCAGGATAAAAAAAGCGAGTGTGGAAAGCAGGAAATAGCTTCTAAAAAACATATTAAAACAAGGCACTCATAATATCTTCGGCCTTTAACCAAAGGATGATAACAACCGCTAAAAGCACTATATATAAGAGTCCTTTTGTAGGTTTAGACTCTCTTTTTCTACCAAATTTTCTTTTGAATTCCATTTTTAATATTGATGTTTTATTAGCTATCAAGGCAAATTTAGTTAATCTTACTACATTTACGCAAACCAATAGACTGAAAACGGTTTACTGTACACTTTTTTTGGTTGCTCTTAACATTTCTCTTTTCCCTGGAGGCCCAGGCAAACGCTCTACTACAAACCCTACTTCTTGCATGGCTCTTCGTACGCTTCCTTTTGCTGAATAGGTAACTAAAATTCCGTTTTCTTTTAATGCCTCAAACATTTTTCTAAAAATTTCTACCGTCCATAATTGGGGTTGTACTCGCGCACCAAAGGCATCGAAATAAATTAAATTAAAGGTATCTTTATCTTCTATATCTTCAAAAAACTGTTTTCTTTTTGTTAGAGAAAAAGTATCAGAAATCTGATGTTTTTCTTCCCAAGAAACCTCGTGCATTTTTTTAAAAGCTTCGTTTTCTTTTTCTGCCTTTAAAATGGAAATAAAATTCATCTTTGTTACTTCTTCCGATGTAACTGGGTAAGCTTCTACACCCACATAATCTATCTCTTTTTTAGCTTCTAAATAAGTTATAAAACAATTTAAACCTGTACCAAAACCAATTTCTAATACAGAAACCTTGTCTGAAGGCACCATTTTTAACCCACTGTTTATAAAAACATGATAGGTTTCATTTATAGAACCGTTTTTAGAATGATATTGCTCATCCCAATCTGGTAAATGTATGGTAGATGAACCGTCTGAAGTTATTAGAATTTCTCTTTTCAAAATCTTAAATTGTTTAAATGATACTATTATTTCTTCATTAAAACACCATCGGCCTCAAAAGCAAATTCTGTTTTAGGTTCTGTTATTTTTGCTATTTCTTCTTTAGATTTCCCTGCATCTTCTGCATAATGTTGCAATTCTTTTACAGAAGTTTCTTTTACAAATGCTTTTCCATTTAAAACCACTTCTTTTCCTTTAGCATCTAAAGGCATAAAAAAACCGTAATCTTTAAAACGAACCATTGTTTCTGTTTTGTCATTTAAAGGAAGCTTCATCCAGCAACCTTTTTTAGAACATACTTCTTTAATTGTAGAAGCAAATTTTACATGAATAGTATCGCCTACTTTTAATTCTCTAAATTTAGACAAAAGCACTTCTGAAGTAATGGCTTTTTCTGAGGTTATTTGTTTGCCAAAAGATTGAAAAGCTAGTTCTTGTTTTTGTTTTTCTACTTCTTTATGCTCTTTTTTACAAGAGGTAAAAACACCCAAGATAACCAAACAAAACGGCAATAAATATTTCATATTTTCTAAATTTAACACGATTTCAACAAAAGTACATTTTTTAAAGAGTAAAAGCAATCATTTGTTCTATTGACAGATGAATATTTTATGTACATTTGTTATTCATCTCAATCAAAAAAGAATGAAATCTAATATAGAAATTCAACGTATAGAAAAATCGAAGATCGATTCTGTAGATTTTAACAACCTACCCTTTGGTAGTGTATATTCTGACCACATGTTAGAATGTGATTTTATAAATGGCGAATGGCAAACCCCTGTTATTAAACCATACGCTCCGATATCTTTAGATCCGGCTGCAAAGATTTTCCATTATGGACAATCTATTTTTGAAGGAATGAAAGCCTACAAAGATGCAGATGAAAATACCATGTTATTTAGACCTTTAGAAAACTGGAAGCGTTTAAATAAATCTGCAGAACGTTTGGTTATTCCTCACATTCCTGAAGATATTTTTATGGAAGGTTTAAAAAAATTATTAGAAGTTGATAATAACTGGATTCCTACAAACGAAGGAAGCTCTTTATACATAAGACCTTTTATGTTTGCTTCTGGAATTGGTTTTCATGCTTCTCCTGCAGATTCGTATAAATTTATAATTTGTACAGCTCCTTCTGGCGCTTATTTTGCTGGTAAAGTAAAAGTTTTAATTGAAGAAAAATATGCACGTGCTGCAAATGGCGGTGTTGGTTTTGCAAAAGCAGGTGGTAATTATGCCGCTCAGTTTTATCCTACACAATTAGCTATAGAAAAAGGGTATAATCAAGTAATTTGGACGGATGATAATTCGCACGAATATATTGAAGAAGCTGGCGCGATGAACATTTTTATCAGAATTAATGACACCTTAATTACAAGCCCTACTAGTGATCGTATTTTAAATGGAATTACACGTAAAAGTGTGATTCAGATTGCAGAAGACATGAACATTGACGTAGAAGTTAGAAAAATTACTGTCTCTGAAGTAATAGCTGCCGCACAAAGTGGTAGTTTAAAAGAAATGTTTGGGGCAGGAACTGCTGCCGTTATTTCTCCAATAGCTACTTTTGGTTATCATGGTACAGATTATGATTTACCAGAATTAGAAAACCCTTTTGCAGAGATTTTAAAGAAAGCTATTACAGATATTCAAACAAACAAAGCAGAAGATCCATACGGATGGAGAGTTGTTTTAGACTAAAAAAAATATTAAATATTTAATATACTAAAAGCATCAATTAATTTTGATGCTTTTTTTTTATCTTTCAATTTTATTTCTAAATTATGAAACACGTAGCGGCACTTTTATTTCTTTTCCTAATTTCTTGTCAAACTCCTAAAGACAAAGATAAAATTCTACCTTTAGAAAAAGGAAAGCAATACATTACAGTATTAGGAATTGCCCAAGACGGAGGCTACCCACATATTGGTTGTCAAAAAGAATGTTGCGCTAATTTTTACAATGGAAAAAGCAACAAAAAAAGTGTTGTTTCTTTAGGCTTGGTAGATCTAGATAACAAACAAAAATGGCTATTTGATGCAACACCCAATATGCATACACAATTAGCAACATTAGAACAACATCACCTAAAAAAAGAAAACCTTATTGATGGCGTATTTTTAACTCATGCTCATATAGGGCATTACACAGGTCTTATGTATTTTGGTAGAGAAGCTTTTGGTAAGAAAGACATTAAAGTATATGCAATGCCTAAAATGAAAAGTTTTTTAAAAGAAAATGGCCCTTGGAGTCAATTAATTTCTCTTCAAAATATTCAACTGCAAAATTTACAACACGACGCTACCTTAGTGTTAAATAATAAAATAAAAGTAACCCCTTTTTTAGTACCACATAGAGATGAATTTTCTGAAACCGTGGGATATAAAATAGAAGGAACACAAAAAACAGCTCTTTTTATTCCAGACATTGACAAATGGCATAAATGGAACCGCAATATTATTGATGAAGTTAAAAAGGTTGATTATGCCTTTGTAGACGCCACATTTTTAAATCAGAATGAAGTAAAACGAGCAATGACAGAAGTTCCGCATCCTTTTATACAAGAAACCATAGACGTATTTAAAAACGAAACGCTAGCAACTAAAAATAAAGTTATTTTTATTCACTTTAACCACACCAACCCTACTCTACAGAAGAATAGTAAAGAACGAAAAGAAATTGAAAAAATGGGCTTTCGTTTTGCAAGTGAAGGCGATAACTATACACTATAAAAACGAGTGTTACTTCCCTCTTTTTTTTAGTTTTTAAAACATAAAAAAAGACAAAAATATTTATTCTCTATTATTTTGTAAAATAATTATAACACGCTATTTGTCAATCAAATAAAATACAGTACATTTGCACTCCTTTTTTAAGGGAAAATTGATTATTAATAAACAAAAACTAATAGTGTAATTATGAACACATTAAGTTACAAAACAGTATCAGCAAACAGCGCTACCGTAAACAAGGAGTGGGTTTTAGTTGATGCAGACGGGCAAACGTTGGGTCGTCTAGCTTCTAAAGTAGCAAAGCTAATTAGAGGTAAATACAAACCAAATTTTACTCCTCACGTAGATTGTGGAGACAACGTGGTTATTATCAACGCAGAAAAAATTGTTTTAACTGGAAACAAATGGAGAGACAAATCTTACATTCGTCACACAGGTTACCCAGGAGGACAAAGATCGTTAACTGCAACAGAAATGTTTGAGAAAGATCCTACAAGATTAATCGAAAAAGCAGTAAAAGGAATGTTACCTAAAAACATTTTAGGAGCAGCTCTATACAGAAACTTGTATGTATATGCAGGTGGAGAGCACAAACAAGCAGGTCAAGAACCTAAAGCTATTAACCTTAACGATCTTAAATAATGGATATAGTACATAAAATCGGTAGAAGAAAAACAGCTGTTGCTCGTATTTATCTTTCTGAAGGAACAGGAAACATTACAGTAAACAAAAAAGATTACAAAAACTACTTTTCTACTGGAACTTTACAGTATAAAGTACAACAACCTTTAATGTTAACAGATAACTTAGAGTCTTATGACATTAAAGTTAATGTTTACGGAGGTGGTGTAACAGGACAAGCAGAAGCTATCCGTTTAGCTATTACTAGAGCTTTAGTTGCTATTAACGAAGAGCACAGATTAGTATTGAAACCAGAAGGTTTATTAACTCGTGACCCAAGAATGGTTGAACGTAAGAAATTCGGTCAGAAAAAAGCACGTAAAAAATTCCAATTCTCGAAACGTTAATCGAATACAGAATTTATTCTGTACTACATTATATCGAGAACTGTTATTATATTTTAATATTAAACAGTTTAGCATCTAAATAGTTAGGACTCGAAAGACTACCTAACTATTGATTTCAAAACAGAAAGTAAACACATTTAAGAAAATGGCAAACGTAAACATTCAAGAATTATTAGATAGTGGTGTACATTTTGGACACTTAACTAGAAAATGGAACCCAAACATGGCTCCATACATTTATACAGAACGTAATGGTGTTCACATCATCGATTTGTATAAAACAGCAGCAAAAATAGAAGAAACTTCAGAAGCTTTAAAAAAGATTGCTAACTCTGGACGTAAAATTTTATTTGTAGCTACAAAAAAACAAGCAAAAGATATTGTTGCAGAAAAAGCAAAAGCAGTAAACATGCCTTTCATTACAGAAAGATGGCCAGGTGGTATGTTAACTAACTTTGTAACTATTAGAAAAGCTGTTAAAAAAATGGCTCATATTGATAGAATGAAGTTAGACGGATCTTTTGATGCATTATCTAAAAGAGAAAAATTACAAATCAATCGTCAGAGAGAAAAATTAGAAAAGAATTTAGGTTCTATTTCTGATATGACTCGTTTACCTGGAGCATTATTTGTAGTAGATATTAAAAAAGAGCACATTGCTGTAGCAGAAGCTCAAAAATTAAGCATTCCTATTTTTGCAATGGTTGATACAAACTCTGATCCTAGATTAGTAGATTTTATCATTCCAGCAAATGATGATGCCTCTAAATCTATAGATAAAGTATTATCTTATGTTACTGATGCAATTGCAGAAGGTTTATCAGAAAGAAAAGCAGACAAAGAAAAAGTAAAAGAAACTAAAGAGGTTGCAGCTCCAAAGGCGGCTCCTGTAGTTGAAGAAGCAAAAGCTGAAGTTACTGAAACTCCTGCAGAAGAAAAAAAATAACAATCATTAAAAAATATACATAACATGGAAACAGTAAAGATTAGTGCTGCTGATGTTAAAAAGTTAAGAGAAGCAACTGGAGCTGGAATGATGGACTGTAAAAAGGCATTAGTTGAAGCTGCTGGAGACTTTGATAAAGCAATTGATATTTTACGTAAAAAAGGTCAAAAAATTGCTGCAAAAAGAGCTGATAGAGAATCTACAGAAGGAGTTGCAGTAACAAAAATTAACGCAGACAACACTGTTGGTGTTGCTATCGTTTTAGCTTGTGAGACTGATTTTGTTGGTAAAAACGAAGCTTTTGTAACTTTAGGAAGTCAATTTGCTGAAATCGCGTTAAATTATGCAGATAAAGAATCTTTCTTAGCTGCTGATTTTGGAGGAATGACTGTTGCTGATAAATTAATTGAGCAAACTGGTGTTATTGGTGAAAAGTTAGACATAACTGCTTTTGAAAAAGTAGAAGCTGCTTATGTTGGTGCTTACACTCACATTGGTAAAATTGCTGCTTTAGTTGGTTTATCTGCTGCTGTAGATAATGCTGATGTTTTAGCTAAAGACGTAGCAATGCAAGTAGCTTCTATGGGAGCAACTACATTGTCTTACAAAGATTTTGACCCTGCATTTGTTGCTGCTGAAACAGAAGCAAGAATTGCTGTGATTGAAAAAGATAATATTGAATTAGGAAGATTAGGGAAAACATTAAAAAATGTTCCTCAATTTATTTCTAGATCTCAATTATCTGAAGAAGTTTTAGTAAAAGCTGAAGAAGCTGCAAAAGCAGAATTAGCTGCAGAAGGAAAACCAGAAAAAATCTGGGATAGAATTTTACCAGGAAAAATGGAAAGATTTATTTCTGACAACACAACTTTAGATACAGAGCAATGTCTTTTAGACCAAGCTTTTATTAAAGATGAAAAGAAAACTGTTGCACAATATGTTCATACATATGGTGATGTTGAAGTAAGCACTTTTAAAAGAGTTACTTTAGGATAAACCTTACTGCAATTCTTGTTAATTATAAACTCAATTAACTTGAGTTAACAAGAAAATAAATTTTTAAAAACCTCACATTCTATAATTTTAGAATTGTGAGGTTTTTTTATTTCTAAGAAAAAGGAAACTCAAAAAAAAAGCTTAATTTTGCACAACTTTCAAAACAAACTATGCAATATAATAGAATTCTTTTAAAATTAAGCGGAGAAGCACTAATGGGTGATAGACAATATGGTATAGATCCTAAACGTCTAGCAGAATATGCAAAAGAAATAAAAGGAATAGTAGCTAAAGGTATTGAAGTTGCTATTGTAATTGGTGGTGGAAACATTTTTAGAGGAGTTGCTGGTGCAGCTAATGGTATGGATCGTGTACAAGGAGATCACATGGGCATGTTAGCAACCTGCATTAACGGATTAGCTCTACAGAGCGCACTAGAAGACCAAAATGTAGACACACGCTTACAAACAGCTCTAGAAATTAAAGAAGTTGCAGAACCATATATCAAAAGAAAAGCGATTCGTCATTTAGAAAAAGGAAGAGTTGTTATTTTTGGAGCAGGTACAGGTAATCCATATTTTACAACCGATACTGCTGCTGTTTTAAGAGCAATTGAAATAGATGCTGATGCTATCTTAAAAGGAACTCGAGTAGATGGAATTTACGATGTAGATCCAGAAAAAAATAAAGATGCCATAAAATTCGAAAAAATTACTTTTAAAGACGTTATTAAAAAAGGATTAAAAGTAATGGATATGACTGCATTTACATTGAGTGAAGAAAACAACCTACCAATTATTGTTTTTGACATGAATACAAATGGAAACTTAATGAAATTAGTTTCAGGAGAAAAAATTGGTACTATTGTTGACTCTCTATAAACAGCATATTTTTAAAATTTACTTAAGATGAACGAAGAAATAGAATTTATACTAGATACTGCTAAAGAAGCAATGAATAATGCTATTGAGCATTTAGTGAAAGAATTAAGAACTATTAGAGCAGGTAAAGCAACGCCTGCAATGTTATCTAACGTTATGGTAGATTACTATGGTTCTCAAACACCATTAAGTCAAGTAGCAAATGTTAACACACCAGACCCTAGAACTATCTCTGTGCAACCTTGGGAAAAAAACATGCTACAACCTATAGAAAAAGCAATAATGATTGCTAATCTTGGTTTTAACCCAATGAACAATGGTGATATTATAATGATTAACGTACCACCATTAACAGAAGAACGAAGAATTGGTCTTGCTAAACAAGCTAAAGCAGAAGCAGAACACGCAAAAGTTGGTATTAGAAATGCTCGTAAAGATGCAAATAATGAAATCAAAAAAACAGACGTTTCTGATGATATGAAAAAAATTGCAGAAGACGATATTCAAAAACTTACTGATACTTTCGTAAAACAAACAGAAGAAAAACTGGCTGTAAAAGAAGTAGAAATAATGAAGGTTTAATAAAAACCTAAGCAATAAAAAGAGGGTGTTTCTTAACACTCTCTTTTTATTTGCACTACACACAATTTAACTACATTTTCGTAAATATAACTGAATGAATTTTTGGACAAAAGTTGCTGGTACTATCTTAAGAAACCGTTATTTGGTTTTACTAGGTATTGCAATCATTACAGGCTTATTAGCATCACAGATGAAGTATATGAAATTTTCATATACAGAAGCAAACCTATTGCCAGAAGATCATGAGGCAAACATACAATACAACCAATTTTTAAAGATCTTTGGTGAAGAGGGCAACTTAGTAATTTTAGGGATTAAAGACTCTACTGTTTTTACACCTAAGAAATTTAATGCCTGGAACAATTTAGTTCGGAAATTTGATAGTTTAGAAGAAATCGATTTTACAATTTCTATTGCTGATGTACAAAAATTAAAAGCAGATAGAAAACAAAGAAAATTTGTATTAGAACCTTTGTATGAGGAAGAACCTACTACCTCAGAAGAAGTATTGGAAATTAAAAAACAACTTTTCGAAAAACTTCCTTTCTACGATAATTTACTTTTTAATAAAGAAACAGGAACATTACAAACAGCAATTTATATTAAAAAATCAATTATAAATACTCCTAAACGTAGAGATTTTATTTTTGATACATTAATACCAACAATAAAACAATTTGAAAAGGAAAACAATGTAAACGTACGTGTTTCTGGTATGCCTTACATTAGAACCCTAAACGCACAAAATATACAAGATGAAATTATACTCTTTGTAGGGGGAGCATTAGGTATAACAGCTATTATTTTCTTCTTTTTCTTTAGATCCTTTAGAGCTACATTTATTACGCTTTTAGTAGTAATGATTGGTGTTATCTGGGCATTTGGATTTATTGGTTGGTTTCAGTATGAAATCACAGTATTGTCTGCATTAATACCTCCTTTAATTATTGTTATTGGAGTACCCAATGCTGTATTTCTGATAAATAAATATCAACAAGAAATAAAAAAACACGGACAACAAGCCAAAGCCTTACAACGAGTAATATCTAAAGTAGGAAATGCTACTTTAATGACCAATATTACCACGGCATCTGGTTTTGCAACTTTTGTTTTTGTAAAAAGTAATCTACTTCGTGAGTTTGGTATTCTAGCCTCTGTAAACATTATTAGTATCTTTATTTTAGCATTACTTATTATACCTATTTTATATAGTTTTATGCCGCTTCCTAAGAAGAAACATTTAAATCACTTAGAAACAAAGTGGATTGAAAATGTGGTAAATTGGATGGAAAAAACGGTTAAAAATAGAAGAATTACTATTTATTTTACCACAGTAATTGTTATTGTTGCAGCAATTATTGGTGTTTATAAAATTAAAGTATCTGGTAGTTTAATAGAAGATATGCCTAAAAGTTTAGAGTTCTATCAAGATATTAAATTTTTTGAAAGAGAATTTGGAGGTATCATGCCGTTAGAAATATTGGTAGATACTAAAAAAGAAAAGGGAGTTATGAAACTCTCTACTTTAAAAAAGATGGAAAAAATAAATGAAGCCATTGAAACTTTTCCAGAACTATCTAAACCAATATCGGTTACCAACTTAGTTAAATACTCTAAACAAGCGTATTACAGAGGTAATCCTAAATATTATCAATTACCAACAAGTCAAGAACAGAGTTACATTTTTGCATATACTAAAAACTCTAACAGTGAAGCAGGTATGCTTAAAAACTTTGTAGATTCTACAGGTCGATATGCCAGAATAACAACGTTTATGAAAGACATTGGTACTGAAAAAATGAATGTCATTCAAGAAAGACTTAAAGCTGTTATAGCTAAAGAATTTCCAACAGACGATTATAAAGTTTCTATAACAGGTAAAGCATTAGTTTTTATAAAAGGGACCAATTATTTGATCAAAAATTTAGTAATATCTTTATCATTAGCAATTTTATTAATCGCCATTTTTATGGCTTGGATGTTTAGATCGCCACAAATGATATTTATTTCCCTGATTCCAAACATACTACCATTACTAATTACGGCAGGTTTAATGGGCTTTATTGGCATACCAATAAAACCATCAACCATTTTAGTATTTAGTATTGCTTTTGGGATATCGGTAGATGATACCATTCACTTTTTAGCGAAATATCGTCAAGAATTAATGACCAATAATTGGCGTGTAAAAACCTCTGTTTACGCTGCTCTTAGAGAAACCGGTGTTAGTATGTTTTATACTTCTATAGTGTTATTTTTTGGTTTTTTAACTTTTACCCTTTCTAGTTTTGGAGGTACCATTGCGTTAGGAGGTTTAGTATCTATTACTTTATTATTAGCCATGGTTTCTAACTTATTATTATTACCATCCTTACTATTAACTTTTGAAAAGAAAATAGCCAATAAAAAAGTATTTAAAGAGCCTGCAATAAAAATATTTCCACCAAAGGAAGAACTAACAGACGAATAATATTTTAGTTTGATAAAATATAGCCCAAATAAAAAAAATCGGATGTTTTATAAAAACATCCGATTTTTAAGTTAATGAAAGAAATTAACATATTATATAATTCAAATAATAACATAAATTTCTAACGGTTTAAAAGTATATAAAAATAAGTATCTTTTTTAAGATGTTTTACCCCTAAATTCTATTAGAAACAACTTAAAGATATCATTGCTCATCTTATATCAAAAAAGTATCTTTACTTTTTAATTATAACATATATTTATATCAATATTATAAGAATATGATAAACAGCAACGTTGCCGAACTTTTAAAGTCGGAAGGATTATTATTACAAGAAGTACAATTAAAAGGATGGGTTAGAACTTTTAGAAGCAATCGTTTTATTGCTTTAAATGATGGTTCTACTATTAATAATATTCAATGTGTAATCGATTTTGAAAACACAGATGAAAATACATTAAAAAGAATTACAACAGGTGCAGCAATTGCTATAAAAGGAACTTTAGCCGCAAGTCAAGGAAGAGGACAGTCTGTAGAAATTCAGGTTACCGAAATAGAAATTCTAGGAGATTCTAATCCAGATGAATACCCTATTCAACCTAAAAAACACAGTTTCGAATTCTTAAGAGAAAATGCACATTTACGTGTTAGAACTAATACATTTAGCGCTGTAATGCGTGTACGTTCTAAATTATCATTTGCCGTACATCAGTATTTTCAAGAAAGAGATTTCAACTATGTTCACACTCCAATTGTTACAGGTTCTGATGCAGAAGGTGCAGGAGAAATGTTTAGAGTTACTACTTTTAAAGACAATGAAGCCCCAGTTACAGAAGACGGAAAAGTAGATTATTCTAAAGACTTTTTTGGTAAAGAAACTAACTTAACCGTTTCCGGACAATTAGAAGCAGAAACTTTTGCAATGGCATTGGGTAAAGCATATACTTTTGGTCCAACTTTTAGAGCAGAAAACTCTAATACCACGCGTCATTTAGCAGAATTTTGGATGATAGAACCAGAAGTTGCCTTTATGGATTTGGATGGTAATATGGATTTAGCAGAAGACTTTATAAAATATGTAATAAACTATGTTTTAGAAAAGTGTGAAGATGATTTAGCCTTTTTAGACCAACGTTTAACGCAAGAAGAAAAAAGCAAGCCACAAGCTGAAAGAAGTGAAATGAGTTTGTTAAATAAATTAAAATTTGTTGTTGATAACAACTTTAAAAGAGTTTCCTATACAGAAGCGATAGATATTCTTAGAAATTCGAAACCAAATAAAAAGAAAAAATTTCAATTCCCTATTAACGAATGGGGAGCCGATTTACAATCTGAACACGAACGTTTTTTAGTTGAAAAACACTTTAAATGTCCTGTAATTTTATTTGATTACCCAGCAAACATCAAAGCATTTTACATGCGTTTAAATGACGATGGTAAAACAGTAAGGGCCATGGATGTATTATTTCCTGGCATTGGAGAAATCGTAGGAGGTTCTCAAAGAGAAGAACGTTATGATGTTTTAGTTGATAAAATGAAAGTATTAGGTATCGAAGAAAAAGAATTGTGGTGGTATTTAGATTTAAGAAAATTTGGAACAGCAGTACATTCTGGATTTGGCTTAGGTTTTGAAAGATTAGTGCAATTTACAACAGGAATGAATAACATTAGAGACGTAATTCCTTTTCCAAGAACTCCACAAAACGCAGAGTTTTAAAAGAAATACTAAAATTTTATAATATGAAACGTCATTCCTAACAGAATGACGTTTTTTATTTTAACCTATTTCATATATTTGTCTATATGCTAAAACAAAGTTTACAATACAAACTCTTACAAAAATTATCTCCTCAACAAATACAGTTGATGAAGTTAATTCAATTGCCTACGCAAGCTTTTGAAGAACGCTTAAAGCAAGAAATTGAAGAAAACCCTGCGTTAGACACAGGTAAAGATGATTCTGATGCTATAGATGATGATTTATCTAATGAGTTTGATGATACCGGTAATGAGAAAATTGAAGCAGAAGACATCAATATTGATGAGTATTTGAGCGATGATGAAATACCTAATTACAAAACTCAAGCAAACAATTATTCTGCAGATGATGAAGAAAAAAATGTGCCTTATGCATCTGGGACAAGCTTTCATCAATCTTTAAAAAATCAATTAAGTACTTATAGTTTTAATGAAGAAGAACTTGCTATTGCAGAATTTTTAGTAGGTAGTATTGATGATAGCGGTTATATAAGAAGAGATATTTTAGATTTAGTAGATGATTTGGCGTTTACAGAAAATGTTTTTACTACTGAAGAGAAAGTTATATCTATCCTAAAAAAAGTAGTGCACACCTTAGATCCTATTGGTGTTGGAGCTAGAGATTTAAAAGAGTGTTTAATCATTCAACTAAAAAGAAAAGAAAAAAACAAAATAAGAAGTTTAGCCATTGACATTTTAGAATCTGCCTTTGATCATTTTGTAAAAAAGCATTACAAAAAACTACAAGAAAAATTTAATATTTCTGAAGATGAATTAAAGGAAGTAAATAAAGAAATTTCTAAACTAAATCCTAAACCTGGTAGTTCTTACGCTGGTAATAATAAAATTGCAGAACAAATTGTTCCTGATTTTTCTATTAAACTTATTGATGGAGAATTAGACTTGGTTTTAAACTCTAGAAATGCACCAGAATTGCATATTTCTAGAGAATACAACAACATGCTAAAAGGATACCAAGAAGCAAGTGTAAAAAGTAAATCTCAAAAAGACGCAGTATTTTTTATCAAACAAAAATTAGATTCCGCAAAGTGGTTTATTGATGCTATAAAACAACGTCAGCAAACACTTTTGGTGACCATGAATACTATTATGCATTATCAATACGATTATTTTTTAACAGGTGATGAACGCAAGTTAAAACCAATGATTTTAAAAGACATTGCAGATAAGATTAACATGGATGTTTCTACCGTGTCTAGAGTTGCAAACAGTAAATATGTATCTACTCCTTACGGAACAAAACTAATTAAAGAATTCTTTTCTGAATCTATGAAAAATGATCAAGGAGAAGATGTTTCTACCAAAGAAATAAAGAAGATTTTAGAAACTGTAATCTTAGAAGAGAACAAGAAAAAACCTTTAACAGATGAAAAGCTAGCAGCCATTCTAAAAGAAAAAGGATATCCAATAGCAAGAAGAACAGTAGCTAAATATAGAGAGCAGTTAGATTTACCTGTGGCGCGTTTAAGAAAAGAAATTTAGTGAAGTTTTATAAATTTATATCCGTAATGTTACACCCAATTGTTGTACCAACAATTGGCATATTCTTATATTTTATTTTTATACAAAATAACTTTAATAGTTCGCAAAAGTTTACGGTTTTAGGTTTAATATTTTTAACAACATACATAATACCTTTACTTGTTCTTATCCTTTTTAAGAGATTTAAGCTCATTAAATCTTTTAAAGCAGAAAGTATTCAAGAAAGAAAAGTTCCTATCGCTATGATGATTGTTCTGTTCTATCTATTGGGTAATACCCTATACGGAATACATAATTTAATAGATTTGGGAATCCTTTTTTATGCCACAACTTTAGGATTACTTTTTATCTATATCTTATTCGCCTTTAAGATAAAAACAAGTATCCATTTAACATCATTAGGCATCACTACAGGGTTCTTTTTTATTTTAAGCCTAATCTATCAGCAGAATTTAATAATCCTAATTATTTGCTCAATACTACTCTCAGGTATAGTTGCTAGTGCACGTTTGCATTTAAAAGCACATACACAAAAAGAAGTTTATTTAGGGTTTGTATTAGGATTTCTATCTCCAATAATCGTTTTCTATTTTTTATAAAATATAGAAAATCAGTCCAAATTTTAAAATCTTTGTATTTATCACTTCGCCATTTATAACACTATTATTAAAAATAGGTGTTAATCCATAATAAATATTGATATTAAACTCATCATACCCTGCAGATAAGGTTAAACCATACTGCAAATTATTATAATTAGAGATATTAGAATACTTAAAAGTAGTTTGAGTATCGTCATCAAACTGAAATTTATTCGATAGATTGTAAGCAAATTTTACGCCACCATAAATTCTCCAAAAGCTATATTTATTAGCTGTAGAAGTTCTCCATCTAAACTCTAAAGGAAACTCTAAGTTATGCGACTTAAATAAATTTGAACTAATAGTATTATCTTGACTAAAAACAATTTCATTATTAATTTTTTGAATCTTTAATTTATGATTGAAAAAATCAAAACCATAGCCAACTCCGGCTGCGATAGATATATTTCCTTGCTTATTTAATATTATATCCTTGATAAACCCTACAGAAAGCCCATACGAAAAATTACTTTTAGAAATTACAGTTGGTTGATCATAAAACTGAGCATAAGAAACAGCTACATAAATTTGATCGTCTGCATATCTATTTCCTAGTTCTAAAGAATCTTTCTGAGCAAAAGACACCATAACATTCATCAATAATAAAAAGGAGGTAATAGCTGTTTTCATATACAAAATTAACGTAGTCTAAAGATACAATATTTCATTAGTAGAACTGTTTTACTCAAAAAAAAAAAACATAAAAAAAGGATAATTCAAATGAATTATCCTTTTTTTATTACAATTATATTATAAAGATTACTCTGTTTTTTTAGAAGCAGAATAACTAATTTTAAGAGCGTTAACGTCTCTTAGTTTTAATCTAATATCCGTAATTGTACCTACACTAGATTCTTTATCTGCTTTAATCGAAGTCGTCATAAATGGTACTTCTGCTTCAGAAACCTTAGATCTTGCATTTATAATAAAAGCAGGAACGTCATCTGCAGAACCTATTTTATCATTCAATTGAATTCTATTAAAACTAGTTCCGTATTTAGCATCTTTTGCTTTACCTACGTATATAGTAGTTACTAAACTTTTGTGTTCAAGTTTTTTAACTTCTGTTGCCGACGGTAATCTTGGAGCATCAATTTGTAAAGAAGTTTCTCTCATGGTAGTAGTTACCATGAAAAAGAATAACAACATAAATACGATATCAGGTAAAGCTGATGTATTTACTGCTGGTACTTCTTTTTTCTTATTTCTAAATTTAGACATACTGTTAAATTTTAAAGATTATTTAGTAGGTTCTTGATCCGAAATAATTTGAGGATAACTAGTTTTGATAAACTCCACTTTTTTCTTCAAATTTTCGTTATTCTTATCATCTTTATAAGCTTCTTCTAATTCAGAAAAAGGCATTTTGTATTTTTCAATACTTAACCTATTTCTTAATGAAGCATAAGCCTTCAACAATTGATCTTGAACAGTTAAATACGTTCCATATTCTGTTAATCTATCACTTTGTACCGAAATAATTGCTTTGTTTGGGTGATCTGAAGAAGATTCACTTCTTTCACCTTTACAATAGCTACAACGTCCACTAGCAACACCATTCTCAACTTTACCTTCACCTCCACCATTATCAATAAAAGCGATAGCAGCTTCTTTTAGGTCTTTAATATCCATTCTTTCGCCTTCAACTAAAAGCTCATTATTTCTATTAATGCTTACCTCAAAAATGTTTTTTTCTTTAATAACAGGTGGCACATAATCCGCTGGTGGTTTTTCAGATAGTTTTTTAGAAACTCCTGAATCAACATTCATTGTTGTTGTTACTAAGAAAAAGATTAACAGCAAGAAGGCAATATCTGCCATAGAACCTGCATTAATTTCTGGATTCTCTCTTCTTGCCATATTATTATGATTTTATTAATCCTTTTACTAAATCGTATACAAAGAACAAACTTGCTACAAGCCCTAAACAAACGCTGTACCAGATACCTGTTCCAACCCATTGGTTTATTGATGTTCCTGCATCACCTCCTTCAAGTACTTTACCTTGTGCATCTAATACGGCATTACTATCTGCTAAAAAGTAAGCAAACACTAATACAACACCTAACACGGCAACACCTAATAAAGTTTTCTTTAAATTATCTGGATTTCTAAAAAGTCCAATTAAAGAAAGAATTACAGTTGCACCAATAGCAAAATATAATAATATAGTAGAAAACCCAACTATACTTCCAACAGAGCTACTTAGCGCCTGTACATCATCCTCACCAGTCATAAAAATTCTAATGAAGAGAATGGCTCCAATTACAGCTATTACAGCTATAAAAATGTTTAATATTTTTGATAAATTATTTTTCATAATATATCTTATTTTTTGTATTTCACTAATAAATCTATTAATTGAATAGATGCATCTTCCATGTTATTTACAATACTATCGATTTTAGAAACGATGTAATTATAAAAAATTTGTAAAATAATTGCTACAACTAAACCAAATACTGTTGTTAATAAGGCTACTTTAATACCACCTGCTACAACCGCTGGAGAAATATCATTTGCAATTTGAATCGAATCAAAAGCTCCAATCATACCAATTACAGTTCCCATAAACCCAAGCATCGGTGCTAATGCAATAAACAAAGATAACCAAGAGATGTTTTTCTCTAATAATCCCATTTGTACTCCACCATAAGAAACTACAGCTTTTTCCGCAGCATCAACTCCTTCTTCTACTCTATCTAATCCTTGGTAAAAGATAGATGCAACTGGCCCTTTAGAGTTTCTACAAACTTCTTTAGCAGCTTCTATACCACCAGAACTTAAAGCATCATCTACACTTGCTACTAATTTCTTAGTATTGGTTGTTGCCATGTTTAAATAAATAATTCTTTCAATTGCAACTGCCAAACCTAAAATTAAGGCTACTAATACAATTCCCATAAATTCTGGGCCACCTTCAATAAAACGTTGTTTTAATTCCTGGTGGAAAGTTTGTGATTCTTCAGCTGCTTCTTGTGCGAAAGTTGATTGAATAGCTCCAAAAAACATAAATCCTGTTACGGATAGGACATTTACTACTTTTTTCATCTTTGTTATAATTAATTTTTAATAGTTAACGGGTTAAAGATATTAATTTTCATCTCAAAAAAACAATATGAAAGACAATTTAACTAAATAAATTAGAAAGAATTTCTCTCTACAATACTTTTGAGAGTGCCAAGTAACAAAAAAATATTGAGCATAAAAAAAAAAAATCAATCTATTTATCTCTTGAAAGTTGATTTAACTGAATTAGTTATTTAAAAATGATATTTATCAGTTAATTCGCCCCTTAAAGACGATTCGAAGTACTTTTTAAATGCCTCATTTGATAAGTTTTTATTTAAAAGGTACATTAATTTGGCAATTGCAGACTCTGTTGTGATATCTCTTCCATTGATAACTCCCATTTCTTTTAACAATAAACTAGTATCATAATGTCCCATCATTACCCTACCACTTTTACATTGAGTAACGTTTACAATTTTAATTCCTTTATTAATTGCTTCTTTTAATAAAGCAATAAAATAATCAGAATTTGGTGCATTTCCAGAACCATAAGTTTCTAATACAATTCCTTTTAAATTGGGTATATTTAAAATACTTTCTATAACTAACTTAGAAATACCTGGAAATAATTTTAAAATAACAACTTCTTCCACCAATTCTTTTCTAACAACTAAAGGTTGCTCTGTATTTTTTGTTTGATGAATTAAATGTTCATTAAACTTAAGATGCACACCACTTTCTGCCAATGGAGGAAAATTCATAGAAGTAAATGCCTCAAACTGTTCTGAGCTTATTTTGGTTGTTCTATTAGCTCTGTATAATTTATATTCAAAATACAAACAAACTTCAGAAATAACAGGCACTCCATTTTTATTGGCGCAAGCTACTTCTATAGAAGTTATTAAATTCTCTTTTGCATCTGTTCTTAAATCGCCAATTGGCAATTGAGAACCTGTAAAAATAATAGGTTTTTGTAGGTTTTCTAACATAAAGCTAATTGCTGATGATGTATATGCCATTGTATCAGAACCTGTTAACACCACAAAACCCTCGAATTTTGTATAATTTTCTTCAATAATTTCTATAATATCTTTATAGTACCCAATATTCATGTTTGATGAATCTATCGCTTCATCAAAAGAAATACTTGTTATATTACAGTTTAACTGTTGTAATTCTGGAATTTTATCTACAATCTGACTAAAATCAAATGCCTTTAAAGCATTGGTTTTATAATCTTTAATCATACCGATAGTTCCGCCTGTATAAATAAGTAATATATTTGGTTTCGTTGTCATTTTGTCATTTTTATTCTCCAAACAATAAATTGGAATACTTTATGCTGTAAATTTATCAAACAAAAATGAAAAACAATTTTTAAACAATATAAATTATGATAGGATTTTATATTTTAATTGGTGCAATTGCTTTAGTAAGCTGGCTAGTTAGTAATACTTTAAAAAATAAATTTAAAAAATACTCTAAAATTCAGCTTAGAAACGGCATGAGCGGTGCAGAAATTGCTCAAAAAATGCTTGCTGATAATGGTATTTTTGATGTAAAAGTAATTTCTACTCCGGGTAGATTAACAGACCACTACAATCCTGCAGATAAAACGGTTAATTTAAGTGAAGCTGTTTACAACCAAACAAATGCCGCTGCCGCTGCTGTTGCAGCACATGAATGCGGACATGCAGTGCAACATGCACAAGCGTATAGCTATTTAACAATGCGATCTCAATTAGTGCCAATTGTAAGTGTTACTTCTAAATACTCGCAATGGTTGGTAATTGGTGGGTTAATTTTAGGGGCTGCTTCCGGAGCTACCGGAATTGGTTTTTATATTGCCATTGCTGGTTTAATTTTTATGGGCTTTGCTACTCTTTTTAGCTTTGTTACCTTACCTGTAGAATATGATGCTAGTAACAGAGCATTGGCTTGGTTAGAAAATAAGAACATGGTAACCCGAGAAGAGTTATCGGGTGCAACAGATGCCTTAAAATGGGCTGCAAGAACATATTTAGTAGCTGCTTTAGGTTCTTTAGCTTCATTATTATATTGGGGACTTCAAATTTTAGGAGGAAGAGATTAAGCATGGCAAATGCTTTTAACTTTTATCTGATACAAATATTACAAAACACTTTCGATTTATTTTGGAAGTGTTTTTTTTGACTCAACTTATAAAAGTAGATTTATGAGTACTGCTTTCGCAGGATAAAAAATAAGCTAGCAAAAAAGTATAGCCCGGATTGAACGGCATGTTTGAGCTCTTTTTTATTCCTTTTTTAGGATAAAAAAAGCGAGTAGTGAAAGCCGGAAATAGCTACAAATAAAAAAACCTTCTTGATTTCTCAAAAAGGTTTTTCTATGCTGTAAGTTTTTTACTATTAATTGACATTCTATGGATTCCTGCCTGCGCAGGAATGACAAATCGGATTTTTAATTCTAAAAATCGAGTAATCTAGATTTAGTCATTCAATTTTAAAACCGCCATAAATGCTTCTTGCGGAATTTCTACATTACCAACCTGACGCATTCTTTTCTTACCTTTTTTCTGCTTTTCTAAAAGTTTACGTTTTCTAGAAATATCTCCACCATAACATTTTGCGGTAACATCTTTACGTAATGCTTTTGTGGTTTCACGCGCAATAATTTTTGCTCCAATTGCTGCCTGAATAGGAATATCAAACTGTTGTCTTGGTATTAATTCTTTTAATTTTTCTACAATTTTCTTACCAATTGTATAGGCATTATCTGCGTGTAAAAGTGCAGAAAGTGCATCTACTGGAGAGCCATTTAATAAAATATCTACTCTTACCAATTTAGAAGTTCTCATTCCTATTGGAGAATAATCGAAAGAAGCATATCCTTTAGAAACTGTTTTTAATCGATCGTAAAAATCGAAAACAATTTCTGCCAAAGGCATATCAAAAATTAATTCTACTCTTTCGGTTGTTAAATAAGTTTGATTTACAATTTCGCCACGTTTTTCGATACACAAACTCATTACCTGACCAACAAAATCTGACTTGGTAATAATACTTGCCTTAATATATGGCTCTTCTACTTTTTCTAATCTTGATGGATCTGGTAAATCGGTTGGATTGTTTAATAAAACAATTTCGGTTGGGTTTTTCTTGGTATACGCGTGGTAAGATACGTTGGGAACCGTTGTAATTACCGTCATATTAAACTCACGTTCTAAACGTTCTTGAATAATTTCCATGTGCAACATTCCTAAGAAACCACATCTAAAACCAAAACCTAAAGCGGCAGAACTTTCTGGTACAAATACCAAAGAAGCATCATTTAATTGCAGTTTTTCCATAGAATAACGCAACTCTTCATAATCTTCTGTATCTACAGGATAAATTCCTGCAAAAACCATTGGTTTTACATCTTCGAAACCATCTATAATTTCTGTTGTAGGGTTTAATGCATCTGTAATTGTATCTCCTACTTTTACTTCTTTTGCTGTTTTTATTCCTGTAATTAAATACCCTACATCACCTGTTTTTACAGATTTTTTTACAACCTGAGATAATTTTAAAGTACCTACTTCATCGGCAAAATACTCATTATCTGTTGCCATGAATTTAATACGTTGCCCTTTTTTTATTTCTCCGTTTAAAACTCTAAAATAAGTTTCTATACCTCTATAAGAATTGTAAACAGAATCGAAAATTAAGGCTTGTAACGGTGCATCTGGATCTCCTTTTGGAGGAGGAATCCTATCTATAATGGCCGCTAAAATATTTTCGACTCCAAAACCTGTTTTTCCACTAGCATGAATTACTTCTTCTGGGTCGCAGCCTAATAAATCTACAATATCATCTGTTACCTCTTCTGGGTTTGCAGAAGGTAAATCTACTTTATTTAACACCGGAATAATTTCTAAATCATTCTCTAAGGCTAAATATAGGTTAGAAATTGTTTGTGCTTGTATACTTTGTGCTGCATCTACAATTAACAAAGCGCCCTCACAGGCCGCTATAGAACGAGAAACTTCGTAAGAAAAATCTACGTGACCAGGTGTGTCAATTAAATTTAAAACATATTCTTCTCCTTTATAGATATAATCCATTTGAATGGCGTGCGATTTTATGGTAATTCCGCGTTCGCGTTCTAAATCCATATTATCTAATAACTGATCTTTCTTTTCTCGATCTGTTACAGAGCCTGTATATTCTAATAACCTATCTGCCAACGTACTTTTACCATGATCTATATGTGCGATAATGCAAAAGTTTCTAATGTTCTTCATACTTCGTTTTCTAACTGCGTTCAACTTACAAAGATATGTTATTTACAGACCTTCCCAAATAAAAAAAATCACAATACCTATTATTGTACTATTCTAATAAAAAAAAATGAATTATAAATCTCTTTCTAATTCAGAAATTGCTATTTTAAACTCTTCTAAATTAATAGCTTCATCACCAGATTTATCATACCCTTTAATTAATTCGTTAGCTACAATTCCTCTTAAAAAACTACTTATATCCGCATTTTTTAATAAATCTTTAAGTTCGTCTTTGTTTAAACTTCCGTCTTTATCCTTATCGTAAAACTGAAAAGCTTCTGTAGGTGTTTGAAATTTATCGTTAATTAAACCGTGTATTTTTTCTAATATTTTTTCTTTTGTTCCCATTTTATTTTTTGTCTAATAATATTTTAAGATACTAAATAAAGTTGAAATGAATTACAAAAATACAATCTTTTACAACTTATTTTCACAAAAATAAATGACTAAAAAAAGCGAAGCCACCACGTATTTGTAACTCATAAATAAACCAACGAGAACTAGAGCTTCTCTTTACATTGATGAGCTATAAAAATATTTTTTCCTCTGAAGGATGAAAAAACACTAAATTTGCAAAAAATTAAATCGTTTTGATTAAAATTGGCAACATAGAATTACCAGACTTTCCGCTTTTATTAGCACCAATGGAAGATGTTTCTGACCCACCATTTAGAGCCTTATGTAAAGAACAAGGCGCTGATGTGGTTTATACAGAGTTTATTTCTTCTGAAGGCTTAATTCGTGACGCTGCAAAGAGCATCATGAAATTAGACATCTATGAAAAAGAACGTCCGGTAGGAATTCAGATTTTTGGAGCCAATTTAGAATCGATGTTAAAAACGGTAGAAATTGTAGAAAAATCGAATCCAGATATTATTGATATCAACTTTGGTTGCCCTGTAAAAAAAGTAGTTTCTAAAGGAGCCGGAGCAGGAATTTTAAAAGACATCGATTTGATGGTTTCTCTTACAGAAGCCATGGTAAAACACACCAATTTACCAATTACCGTAAAAACTCGTTTGGGTTGGGATCATGATTCTATTAGAATTGTAGAAGTTGCAGAGCGCTTACAAGATGTTGGCTGTAAAGCAATTTCTATACATGGTAGAACGCGTGCTCAAATGTATAAAGGAGAGGCTGATTGGAAACCTATTGCCGATGTAAAAAATAACCAAAGAATGCACATTCCTGTTTTTGGTAATGGAGATGTTACGACTCCTGAAAAAGCTATGGAAATGAGAGATTCTTATGGTTTAGATGGCGCCATGATTGGTAGAGCTGCAATTGGATATCCTTGGATTTTTAACGAAATAAAACATTTTTTTAATACTGGTGAACATTTAGCAAAACCAACAATTGCCCAACGTGTGGAAATGGCGAGAAGACATTTGCAAATGGCCATTGATTGGAAAGGACCTGTTTTAGGTGTTTTTGAAACCAGAAGACATTATACCAATTACTTTAAAGGCATACCGCATTTTAAAGAATACAGAATGAAAATGGTAACTTCGGATGATGCTAAAGATGTTTTTGCGACGTTTGATGAAGTAGAAGCGAAGTTTGGAAATACAATTATTCCTCAATTTTAAACTCAGTTAATTCGATAAATACTATCGTTAGCAAAAATACTTAGCCCTGATTGAAGTGACATCCTTTTTATTGCTCTTTTAAATAAGCGTCATTACGAGGAACGAAGTAATCTCTTTCGGATTTAGAGCTTGCCACAGTTTACAAAAAAGTAAACTTCGCAATGACAGCAATAAAAAGATATAACGAAAAGCAGGAAATAGCTTCAGAAAAATTACTTCTCTATAAACTCTTTAGAAATTCTACTACTTGCTATTTTAGAGGCTATAAAACCTAAAACGGTAATGGTTGCTATTACAATAAACAGATTAGAAAATCGAAACTCAACCGGATAAGCTAAATTTTGAGTGATCATAAACACCCCAAATTCTTTTTGTATAAAAACAATGAGCACACCCAATGTTAAACCAATCAACATCCCTAAAACAGTTAATAGAAATCCTTGTAAAACAAAAACTTTTTTTATTTCTTTAATGGATGCTCCTAAACTAAAAAGTGTTTTTAAGTTAGATTTTTTATCAATTATCATCATTATAATGGCACCAATAACATTAAATAATGCTATAATTACAATCAAAGTAAAAATAAGATAAGAAACAAAATTCTCTGTATTTATAACCTTATAGAAAACTTCATTTAATTGCTGTTTGGTTTGTACTTTAAATTGATTACCTAGTTGTTCTTGTAGCTGTTTTGAAAATAAATCTGCCGTAGAATTATCTTTTAATTTAATTTCAACTCCAGTAATTTCGTTGTCTTTATACCTTAATAAATTCTTAGCATCATCTATAGAAACAAAAACAAATTTACTTTCAAACTCTTCTGTACCCGAGTATAAACCTACAATTTGTACATCCTTTTTATAGAAAGCATTATTAGGATTTATAAAACCAACACCAGGCTTAGGAACCATGATAGATAAAGGTGCTCCAAAATTTAAAATACCTAAGGATAATTTTCTAGAAATACCATTCCCCACCACTGCTATATTAGAAAAATCACTATCCAACCAATTCCCCATACTTACAACAGAATCTATTTGGGTAATAGAAGTATAATTTTCTGCGACACCTTTTATATAAGCAATCTCATTTTTATCATTGTACTCTAAAAAAACACGTTCTTCAATAACTTTAGATACCGCTTTTATAGCGGAATTTTTTGTTAATGTTTGATGAATATCATCTGTATAAAAAAACGTTTTACCTTTCTTAGAAGTTATTTTAATATCTGGATCTGATACATCTAACAAGCTATAGCTAAAAGTACGTAAACCAGAAAATCCAGAAAGAATTATAAACAAGGCTAAAGATCCCACAATTACGCCAAAAGAAGCAATAATTGTAATAATGTTTATGGCATTATTACCTGTTTTTGTAAATAAATACCTCTTAGCTATGTATAACGGAAAGTTCAAATGATAGGATAAATTTAACTCCTTTTACGTCTTGGTAAAACGCTAGGATCTTTAATAGGGTTATCATCTTCTCCTTTTAAAGATTTGTCAATTTCTTCAATATAATCTAAAGTATCATCACCAAAAAACAATAATTCTGGCATTCTACGTAATTGATGTTTAGTTCTTTTTGCCATTTCATGACGAATTAAAACGGTGTTAGATTGTACACCTTTAATAATTTCGTCTCTATTACTTGAAGGAAAAACACTTAAATATACCTTGGCAACTCCTAAATCTGAAGTTACATGAACTTTAGAAACAGAAATTATTATCCCTTTCATACCATCTTGTGCTGCCTTCTGCAAAACATCTACCAAATCTTTTTGTAATACTCCTGCAATTTTTCGCTGTCTATTCGTTTCTTCCATGCTGCAAATTTACACAATTTTTATGGAGTGTAAATTTTATTTTTTATCGCATACATTACCAAACCTACCCTATTTTTTACATTCAATTTTGTAAATAAAACATCCCTATAACCATCTATTGTTTTGGGACTTAAACACATTTTATCTGCAATTTCTTTGTAAGTTAATTCAGAACAAGCATATTTCATAAAAGTTACTTCTCTTTCTTTTAAGTGAATTTCTGCACCTCCATTACCAGAAAGAGATTTCATTAATAAATTAGTTACATTTTTGGTATGATAAAATCCGTTTTCAGCTATTTCAACCAAGGCCTTTTCCAAGACAACCTTTTCTGTATCTTTTAACAGGTAACCAATAGCACCTACTTTAAGCATTTTTAAAATGGTTGTATCTTCATCCTCTACAGAAAGCGCCATTACGTGTACACTACCATGGTTGTTTGTAATCCATTCTGTAGTTTCAATACCATTCATTATAGGCATGTTAATATCCATTAAAACAACGTCTGGTATAAACTCTGGCGACGCCGAAAACTTATCAATTAATTCTTGTCCGTTTTTACATGTATATAATACTTTAAATTTAGGAAAAGTATTTACCATGGCTGCTATAGCCTGAGAAAGCAATGTATGATCATCTACAATAACAACTGAATATTTTATCATAATTTATATACTATTTTTAAAGAGGTTCCTTTATTTACTTCGGATGTAAAAACAGCAGAAGCTCCAATTAATTTAGCTCTATTTTTAATATTTTCTAAACCTATGCCTTTCTTTTCATTTTCTAATGAAGAAAAACCGACTCCATCATCTGCTGCAACAACCTCTAATTCGGTATCAGTAAACTTTAATTGCACCCGTAAATTAGAAGCTTTAGAGTGTTTAATGGTATTCGAAAAAAATTCTTGTAAAATTCTAAAAATAATAATGCTAGACTTTTTATTAATTATTTGTTCATCACCAGAAATTATTAACGTAGAATTGATAAAATTTAATCGATTAAAACGGTCAATTTCTAATTGAACAGCATCACCTAACTTTATGTTTTTTATGGCTTCAGGGTTAATTAATTTAGACAACGCTCTTACCTCTGTTAATCCTTTTGTAATTGTTTCTGACACTTCACTAATATTTTCTGGAGTGGCATTTTGTAATTGAATCTTTGCTAAAGTTAACAACTGTCCAATATTATCATGTAACTCCCAACTAATATTTCTAAGTGTTTCTTCTCGTATTTCTATTTGTGTTTCTGCAATTTCTCGTTCAAAGCGTTTTTTTGTTTCATCTCTATCAATTAATAATGCTTTTTTCTTTTTTTGGAAAACTCCAAAAAGAGCAACCAAAGCAATAGTAATTAAACCAATAATTAATGTTGAAACTAAAAAAATTAATTCTCCTCCTTTGAACTCCATATTAAACCAGCAATAAAACAAAAATGTGTTAAAATTATAATTATTCTTTGCACTTTAAATAACGTTATTCCATCTTTTTTAGATTCGATACCGATAACATAAAGCCATGTATAAAATGGAAGTGATGTTAAATAATACAATAGAAAAGCAATGGTTATCCAAAAAGGTAGACTTTTTTCAAAACTAATAATCCTATCAGATTTTAATAATTCTTTTAAATAAAACACCATGAACAAACATACAATTAAAGCTCCTAAAAGAACAGTGTAGTCTTGTATTCGTTTAAATATAAAACTAAATAAATAGATAATATTAAACAAAATCATTAAATATTTAATCCATTTATGGGATACTGTTTCCTTAGTTAACTTAAAATAAATTAAAGCCACCAAATTATATTCAAAAAAAGTATAAATATTATAAATACCTTTTGTTGCATGACCATAAAAATTTGCTAGTTGAACTATGTATTCAAATACAATAACAGTAATGACATAACCTAAAAAATATTTAAAATAAGGTAATTTATATTTTTTGAAAAAGGAAACTGCAACAATTGCTGTTGTAGTATAAAGAAACAGAACGAAAACAGTTAATCCCATTGAGTTGATTTAATAAGGCGGCGTTACTTCTAATCTATTCGCTCCAGAACTCTCCATATCTTCCCTAACACTCATAAAAGGCAAAAATGAAGCTCTAACAACATCTTTAGTTTCTTTACTACTAAATTGATGTAAAAACTCTGTAAAAGGAACCGGCTGACCGTCTTTAGAATATAAAGGCTCAAAAGCAACATCTTTTTCATCTTTTATATCAGCAGTTGGCATAAAGATTAGTGTATGTCTTCCTCTTAAAAGTTCATCAGAATAATCTTTAGGATAAGCAGCTGAGAAAATGCGAATACCCGTTAATTTTATATTTTTTTCATTTGACAATTTTTCTAAATAAGCAATGTATTGCTTTAATTGATTAAGCTCATAAAAATGCGAAATACTTTCTGTAGCGTCTTTACCATCACCAGTAAATTCCTTTCTGTATTGGTCTAAAACAGGTTTTTGACCAACATCGTATTGATGAAACATACCAGCCATCTCTTTATAAGTTATTGCATTAGAAGGCCTAGAATCATCTACTTTTGGTGCTTTAGACTCTACTTCTGTTTGACAACTAAAAATAAAAATCGATAAAAAAAGTACTGAAAAAAATTTGCAAAGTGTTTTCATAATAATATAGTTAGATTAATTTTTTATCAAAGTACAATTTAAATTATAATACTTAAAGAAGAAAAGATAAAAAATATTTTTAACCACTAATTGTCAGTAACTTATACCGAAAATAGATATTCACACAATGTCAAAAAAAGGGGTTTTTCCCCTATAAATTAACTGCTTTACACTTATAGTTTATTCTTGTATTATTATCAATTTTGAAAAATGAAATAAAGAAAAATTATAGGGGAAAATTGCACAAAACACTTTAACTATAAAAGTGTTTAAACTAAAAAAGTCTCAAAACAAATTTTGTTTTGAGACTTTTAATTTTAAAAATTATTTTAAGAATTTAATCCGCTAAAATAATTACTTTATTGTCATTTAATTCTAACGTTCCAGAATTAATTGCTAACGTTAAAATTTTATCATCTGATTCATCTGGTATTAATTTCCCTTTTAAATCATCTAAGTTTATATTAGTCTGAGAATGCACATGCACTTTTATGGTTCCTTCTTTTAAGTTAGAAACCACTGGTGCGTGATTATTTAGCATTTGAAACTCTCCATTTACACCAGGTACTGACAATGAGTCAATTTCTGATGAAAATAATATTGCTTCTGGTGTTACAATTTCTAAAAACATATTTCTTTAGTTTGCAGTTTGCAGCTTGCAGTTCTCAGTCACTGTAGACTGTTTACTGAATTACTGCCAACTAATTTTTAAGCTTCTGCTAACATTTTCTCTCCAGCATCAATTGCATCTTGAATTGATCCTCTTAAGTTAAATGCTGCTTCAGGATACTTATCTAACTCACCATCAATAATCATATTAAATCCTTTAATAGTGTCTTTAATATCAACTAAAACTCCTGGTATACCAGTAAACTGTTCAGCTACGTGGAAAGGCTGAGATAAGAAACGTTGTACACGTCTAGCTCTATGAACTACTAATTTATCTTCTTCAGATAATTCTTCCATACCTAAAATTGCGATAATATCTTGTAATTCTTTATAACGTTGTAAAATTTCTTTTACAGCAGTTGCTGTGTTATAGTGCTCATCACCTAAAATCTCAGCAGAAAGAATTCTTGAAGTAGAATCTAAAGGATCTACCGCAGGGTAAATACCTAACTCTGCAATCTTACGAGATAATACTGTTGTTGCATCTAAATGCGCAAACGTTGTTGCTGGCGCTGGATCTGTTAAATCATCTGCAGGTACATAAACTGCTTGTACAGATGTAATAGAACCTTTTTTAGTTGATGTAATACGTTCTTGCATTGCCCCCATTTCAGTTGCCAATGTTGGTTGGTAACCTACCGCTGATGGCATACGTCCTAAAAGTGCTGACACTTCTGAACCTGCTTGCGTAAAACGGAAAATATTATCTACGAAGAAAAGTACATCTTTACCTTGTGCTTCTCCTGCTCCATCTCTAAAATATTCTGCTATTGTTAAACCTGATAATGCAACACGTGCACGCGCTCCAGGTGGCTCATTCATTTGTCCGAATACGAAAGTAGCTTTAGATTCTTTCATTCCAGGTTTATCTACTTTAGATAAATCCCATCCTCCTGCTTCCATAGAATGCATAAAATCATCACCATATTTGATAATTCCAGATTCTAACATCTCTCTAAGTAAATCATTTCCTTCACGAGTTCTCTCACCAACACCCGCAAAAACTGATAAACCACCATGTCCTTTTGCAATATTGTTAATTAACTCTTGAATTAATACTGTTTTACCTACTCCTGCTCCACCAAATAATCCAATTTTACCTCCTTTTGCATAAGGCTCAATTAAGTCGATTACTTTTATACCTGTAAATAAAACTTCAGTAGATACTGATAAGTCTTCGAACTTAGGTGCAGATCTGTGAATTGGCAAACCATCTTTACCTTCTTTTTTTAAATTACCTAAACCATCAATAGCATCTCCAGTTACATTAAATAAACGACCATAGATATCGTTTCCAATTGGCATTTGAATAGGATTACCGGTAGCGATAACTTCTGTACCTCTGCTTAATCCATCGGTTGCATCCATCGAGATCGTTCTAACTGTATCTTCTCCAATATGCTGTTGTACCTCTAATACTAATATAGAGCCGTCAGCTTTTTTGATTTCTAACGAATCGTAAATTTTAGGAAGTTCATTATCCGTATTGAATTCAACATCAATTACTGGCCCAATAATTTGTGAAACTTTACCTGTTATTGTAGACATTATGTATCTAATTAAAGTTATTATTTGTTTTATGAGACTTACCTCTCATTTTCAGGATGCAAAGGTAATTTTTTAGATTGAAACTAAAAAGTTTTTTTAACTAAAACACAAAAAAAGCCTCATCTTAATAGATGAGGCTTTTTAATATGTATTTTAATTAAAGAACTAGTTAGTTACTTTAATTTCAACTCTTCTGTTGTTAGCTTTACCTGCTCTTGTAGTATTAGAATCTACTGGAAAACCTTCTCCGAATCCTTTAGCCTCTAATCTTGTAGTAGCAATTCCATTTCTAACTAAGTAATCTCTAACTGAAATTGCTCTTTTTTCAGATAATCTTAAGTTAGTTGCAGCTGCACCACTACTATCTGTATGACCTCCAATAGCAAAAGTTGCTTTACTATTTTTCTTCATAATTGCAACAATAGCATCTAATTGCTTAGTAACTCCTGGTTTAAATGTAGATCTTCCTGAGTTAAATAAAATAGATTTAGCTGTAAAGTTAAGTACTTCAATATCTTTTTTAGTAATAACTGGTTCTGGACATCCTCCTTGAGAAGCAACACCTGCAACAGTTGGACATTTATCATCTTTGTCTAATACACCGTCTCCGTCTGTATCTGGCCAAGGACAACCTGAATTAGCAGCTGGTCCTGCAACAGAAGCACATTTATCGTCTTTATCAACAACACCGTCTCCGTCAGAATCTGGACAACCTTTATTTGCTTTAGTTCCTTTAGAATTAGGACACATATCATCTTTATCAGCTACACCGTCTCCGTCAGCATCAGGACAACCATTCATTGCTGCTAAACCTGCTACATTAGGACAAGCATCATCAGAATCTTTTACTCCATCGCCATCAGCATCAGGACAACCGTTAAATTCTTTTAATCCTGCTACTTCAGGACAAGCATCTTCTTTATCATATACTCCATCTCCGTCAGTATCATTTCCTCCAAATTTAATTACTAAACCTAAAGAAGTTTGATAATGAGCTCTTACGTTATCAGAAAAACCTTTTTTAGTTCCTGTTTGAAAATTTAATCCTAAGTTATCATTAAACCAAGTATTAAAACCAACACCACCATTAAGCATTCCTTCTCCGTTAGAATCAACAGAAACATAACCTCCACCTAAATATACATAAGGATCAAACCAACCTGTTTGACCTACTAAGTTATTTAAGTCATACTTTACAACTGCATCTACAGCCCAATAAAGGAAATCAACAGCATCATCACTGTTTTTAAATTTTTCAATCTTGTTTAAAGACCCTGCTAATTGTAAAGAAAAACCTTTATCTAAATATTTTTCTCCAGTAATTCTAGAAATAGATGGTAAAATATTCCAATCTCCATTTCCTACTAAATCTTCCAATTGGTCACCAAAGTCATCACCATTGTAAAAATCTACTACGTTTACACCAAAACCTACAGCCCAAGGGTTGTTTTCATCTTGTGCATTTACGTTACTAACTGTTACCAACGTAAACAAAGCTATCACAGCTATTTTTAATCGTTTCATTATCAAATTTTTAAATTAAAAGTTCGTTATTATAATACGCAAAAGTAAACCCTTAAAACGTATCTACAAAGACAAATCTACAAAATATTATTAGAACAAACCCTTTTATCAATTCTAAATAATACTCAACTCTTTAGCTACTTCAATGAAAGCCATAATAGCCTTAGTTAGATGTTCTTTAGTGTGAGCCGCAGATAACTGGACTCTTATTCTTGCTTTTTCTTTAGGCACAACAGGAAAAAAGAAACCTATTACATAAATTCCTTTTTCTAATAATTTATTTGCCATTACCTGAGCAAGCTTTGCATCATATAACATAACAGGTACAATTGCCGCGTCTGCACCTACTAAATCGAAACCAGCTTTTTCCATTTCTGTTCTAAAGTAATTGGTATTCCATTCTAATTTATCTCTTAGAGAAGTATCACTAGAAATTAAATCGAATACCTTTAAAGACGCACCTACAATTGCTGGTGCTAAAGAATTAGAAAACAAATAAGGTCTAGAACGTTGACGTAAAATTTCTATAATTTCTTTTTTACCTGTTGTATAACCTCCCATTGCACCACCAAGAGCTTTTCCTAAAGTACCAGTAACAATATCTACTCTATCCATTACATTCTTTAACTCTACAGTACCTCTACCCGTTTTACCTATAAAACCTGTCGCATGGCATTCATCTACCATAACCAAGGCATCATATTTATCTGCCAAATCACAAATTTCATCGAGCTTTGCTACAATTCCGTCCATAGAAAAAACACCATCGGTAACTATCATTTTAAAACGATGATTTTGTTTATTCGCCTCAATTAATTGCTCTTCTAGAGAAGCCATGTCATTATTATTATAACGATATCTTGCTGCTTTACACAAACGAACTCCATCTATAATAGATGCATGATTTAAACTATCAGATATAATGGCATCTTCTTTTGTTAACAAAGGTTCAAAAACACCTCCATTTGCATCAAAAGCCGCGGCATATAAAATGGTATCTTCTGTGGTATAAAAATTTGCGATTCTTTGCTCTAATTGCTTGTGAATATCTTGTGTTCCGCAAATAAAACGAACAGAAGACATACCAAAACCATGTGTATCCATAGTGTCTTTTGCTGCCTGAATTACTTCTGGATGATTAGACAACCCTAAATAATTATTTGCACAAAAATTTATAACTTCTTCTCCCGTAGAAATTTTTATAACAGCATCTTGAGAAGAGGTGATAATTCTTTCTGACTTATATAACCCTGCATCTTTTATTTCTTGAAGCTCTTTATTTAAAGTATCTTTAATTTTACCGTACATTTTTTATCAATTTAAGAAATGTAAAGTTACAAACTTTATTTTTTTTGATTATACCTCAACAACATCAATTTTATCATTTATATAAATTAGTATTTTTTTATCAACTATAAAGTGCATCGATTTTAAAGTTCTTTCGTATTTTAATAATTGTTGATGATGCTCGTCTGAAGGACTCCCTGTCTTATAATCGATAATAACCACCTTATTTTTATCAATAAAAACCAACCTGTCCGGAATTATAACTTGATTATCTACATCTACAATTTCTCTTTCATTAAAAACAGTTACTTTATCAGAAAAATACGTGCTTAATTTGGGGTGACTTACAACCGTTTCAATACTTTTTTTAATAAATATTTTTTGATCATCTCCTAAAATTCCTTGCTGATAAAACAAATCCACAACATTATCTACATCTTTTGCTGTAATAATTTTAGCAAAAACTTCGTGAAATAAGTTTCCGAAATCTATAGCTTTCCCTTGTTCTGTATTCCATAATTTAGAAGAATTTGCCAACAATACTATATTATGTTCTTGCCAAGGTGTCGAAATAAATTTCTGATGAATTTCTGCCACAGAACTTTCTTCTTTCTTTACACTTACTCTCCTTTCTTCTCCGAAAAAATATTCTGACACATCCTCATTCCAAAGGTTAAGTTGTTTTAAATAATTGATAAAAACACCTGAATAAAAATTAGTATTTTCTTCTCCTTTAGAAGATATTTTTTTATCAGTAATAATATGTAATTGCTCTACTGCTCTGGTTAAAGTAACATACAATAGATTAAAATTATCTAACTCTAATTCTTCTCGTTGTTTGTCATAAATTTCTAAACCTCTTTCACTAACAATACTTAGACTTTTACTATAATCAACCAATAATTCATCAAAACCTTCATAAGATTCTGGCAATTGATTTAACCACGATTTTGGTTTTATTTGTCGATAAATATCTACATCACAAGGAAAAATAACTACTGGAAATTCTAATCCTTTTGATTTATGAATCGTCATAATTTGAACAGCACCGGCACTTTCTGGCGCCACAATACTCAATCTTTCTTTTTTAAGTTCCCAAAACTCTAAGAACGTCCCCACATCGGTTCCGTTTCTTTGCTGCTCTAAAACTACGTCTAAGAAAAACTGCACGTAAGCATCGGAAGAATTTATCAAATGAAAACCTCTAATAATTTCTTCTACTTTTTCATAAAAAGGCAACTGATGAAACAATGAAACCTCAAATAATACTCCGTATTTTTTTAAGGACTCTAAAATAGTTTCATTATCCGCTTTAGCGAATTCATTAAAAAAGACATGTTTCGGATTTTCAATTTGTAAATGTTGATGTAAAAAATACAGCATTTCAAACCTCGTTTCTTCATCACTTGGGTTTTGCAACACCTTTAAAACATCGACAATAAAAGTAACCTTGGCACTGTTTTTAAGCAACAGGGTTTCTGATGAAACAATATCAATACCGTTTTCTGATAAATAATTAGCAACCGCTACACCATCTTTTCTGGTACGTGTTAACACGCAAATTTCACTCAAAGAAAAACTTTCTTTTAATTGAAGAATCTTTTCTAAAACTTTATGAGGATATTTTACCTTTTCAATTTCTTTATCTTCATTTTTTTCGAGAAAAGTTAATGAGACAAAACCTCCTTTCTTAGCGTTTTCAATTTGCTTATTTCCTTCTATAAAAATATTTTTATACGATTCATTTTGAAGGAAATTGGCCGTATGTTGAAAAAATGAATTATTAAAATTGATAACCTCTGAATAACTCCTAAAATTGGTTTCTAAATTTTTAATTTCTTTAGAAACATGAAAAGGATTTACTCTATCTGAACCCAGTTCGATAAACTGTTCTGCTTTTCCCCCACGCCATCTATAAATAGCCTGTTTACCATCGCCAACCAACAATAAATTACTGTTTTCTTGCGCTAAGGTATTGTCTATTAACGGAACTAAATTTTGCCACTGCAACACAGAAGTATCCTGCATTTCATCTATAAAATAATGCTGAAAACGTTGCCCTATTCTTTCATAAATAAAAGGTGCAGGTTGGTCTTTTATATTGTCGGAAATCAATTGATTAAACTCTGCATTTAATCGTATATTATTGTCTTCTTTTATATTTTCTAACTCTGAATTGATATTATTTAAAACCGCTAAAGGAATGATGCTTTTTAGCGCCAGCTTATTCATAGAGAATTGCTGATAAATTAACTCAGCCTCATTAAAAAGACGAACAATATCCGGAACAATTTGATCTATAGCACTAGCAATAAATTCTGATGTTGTTTTTGAATAGTATTGATTATTCTCTATCGCTTTTTTTATGGTTTCACCTCGTTTGATAAAATCGATATTTACAGATTTTACACTTAAATCTGCAAAGAATTTAGGAATGGTTCCTCGCATAAAATTCTTATGCTCTAAGTCGTTATTTTCTATTAATTGAAGACATTCTTCTCCGATTTTAACAATCGACTCTTTTAATTCCTTTTGCTGATGTTGCAGTTTTGACTTTAAGCTTGTAAAATCTTCTAATTTTTTATCAGCAAGACTTCTAAAATGTTTTACATCATCTTCATTTAATAAAATTCTTGCAAACTCACTTAAATCTCTAGAAATATCCCAAGATTTATCATCATCTGTTTTATCTAAAGAATAATCTATAAGGAGGTTTGTCAGTTTTTTGTCTGTACCTATTTTAGAAATTAAAATATCTACGGCTTCATTTAATAAAGAAACAGCATCCATTTCTACTTCAAAATTAAGTGACAAACCTAAATCGAAAGCGAAATTTTTAATGATTTTATGCGTAAAACTATCAATTGTAGTAATTGAAAAAGCCGAGTAGTTTTTTAAAATTGCATCTAAAATCTTCTTACTTCTTTCCTGAATAACAGATTTATCAACAGTAATTTCATTAACAATTATATTGAATAAATCGTTTTCTTTACCATCTGCAAAATCTTCTAAACTAGACAATACACGCTCTTTCATTTCACCAGCCGCTTTGTTGGTAAACGTAATTGCTAATATTTTCTGAAATGAAAAAATATCATCAGAAGTTAATAAGACTTTTATGTATTCTTTTACAAGTGTAAAGGTTTTACCACTTCCGGCAGAAGCATTATAAACCTGAAAAGTAGATGATTGTTGCACAGTTTATTTTACTGCAAAATACAAAATTATGTATTTAAATTTGTCTTAATTGTTGGTTTTATTTTTGTTCAACTAGCTTAAAATTCTCCAAATTTGAGCCACTAAGAATGTAATAATAAAACCTGCAATAACAGGTAAAATTGTAGCAACAACTGTCCATTTAGTACTTTTTGTTTCTTTATAAATGGTATAAATGGTAGTACTACAAGGGTTGTGCAACAAACTAAACAACATTACATTTACTGCGGTTAGTAGCGTCCAACCACCACTTCTTAAAATATCTCCCGTGGCAGTAACAGAGTCTAACTCAAACATTACTCCAGCACCAGCGCCACCTGCTACTCCTGTTACCATTACAGTTAACATTAATATAGAAGGAATTACAATTTCATTGGCAGGAATTGCAACAATATATGCTAATAAAATAACTCCATTTAAACCAAGTAAAAATCCAAATCCATCTAAAGAATGAATTAAATGTACCGCGATGCTTTCATCACCAATAAAAACATTAGAAACTAACCAAATTACTGCTCCTGCTGGCGCAGCAAAAACGATTGCTCTCCATAAAACAATTAATGTTCTATCTATTAAAGATGTATAAATTGTTTTCCAAAATAGCGGTGTTCTATAAGGTGGAAGTTCTAAGTTAAAAGTAGAAACCTCTCCTTTTAAAACAGTTTTAGACAATGCCCAAGAAAAGAAAAACATAAAAAAGATTCCTAAAACGGCAATACCTATTACTGCGGATAAAGAAACTAAACTTGAATATGTAGAAGGAACAACTGCACCAACAAATATAGTAGCCAATAATATTTGCGTAGGCCAACGACCATTACACAAAGAAAAATTGTTGGTAATAATTGCAATTAATCGCTCTCTAGGACTATCAATAATACGCGTTGCCACAACTCCTGCTGCATTACAACCAAACCCCATACTCATTGTTAATGCTTGCTTACCATGTGCACCAGATTTTTTAAAAAGTGCGTCCATATTAAAAGCAACTCTAGGCAAATAACCAAAATCTTCCAATAAAGTAAACAACGGAAAAAATATCGCCATAGGCGGTAACATTACTGCAATTACCCAAGCAACTGCCAAATAAACTCCATCAATTAAAAAACCAGATAACCACCAAGGAAAACCTACTGATAAAGCACCTTCTTTTAATAATGGATGAATTGTATCTAACAACAAACTAGCCAACATAGATGACGGATAATTAGCTCCTATAATGGTTAACCATAACACCAAACCTAACAGTAAAAGCATTATTGGAAACCCCCAAATTTTACTTGTTACTACTTGATCTATTTTTGCATTTAAATAAAAAGCACCTTTTTTATTGTCTTTTACAACTGTTTTTTCAACAATCTTTGAAGCATCTGCATAAATTGCCTCTGTTAAGTTATCATGAAAATCATCACCAACTTGCCAACGTAGTTCATTTGATAACTCTATAATTTTATCTATATTTTTTGTTCCCATTTGTTCTGATTAAATAAAAACGCCTTTTTTTAAAGCATCTAAAATATGTGTATCTCCTTCTAGCACCCTAAAAGCCAACCACCTGCTATTTGCTACATTTGGATATTCTTTTTTTATAGCAGCGCTTAGTTTTTGCACAGCATCTTCTACGTGTTTTGGAATACTCTTTATTTTATAAGGCTTGCAAACTATTTTTCGGTTTGCTAAATCGCTAATTGTAGCTATTAACTCTGGTATTCCCTCTTTAGACCTTGCACTTGTGGGTACTACAGGAATTCCTAGTTCTCTTGATAAACTTCTATAATCGATGTTGATATTATTCTTTTTTGCCTCATCCATTAAGTTCAAACATAAAACAGCATTAGACGAAATTTCTAAGATTTGCAACACTAAATTTAAATTACGTTCTAACCTGCTTGCATCAACAACAATAACTGTTAAAGTTGGCTTACCAAAAAGAATAAAATTTCTAGCAACCTCTTCATCTTCCGATCGAGACATTAAAGAATAGGTACCCGGTAAATCTATCAACTTAAATTTTTGTTGCTGATACTCAAACGCGCCTTCTGCTCTTGTTACCGTTTTCCCTGGCCAATTCCCAGTGTGCTGCCTTAAACCAGTTAAAGCATTAAAAACAGTACTTTTTCCTGTATTTGGGTTTCCTGCTAATGCAATTACAAAGTCTACATTTTCAGTATCTACTCCTAATTTTTTAACACCGTCTAAATTATGATGCACACAAGTGTCACAAGCTGATTTTGTTGCCGTTTTCATTTTTTTATACTTTGGTAATTAAAATTTTAACTGCCTGATCTTTTCTTAAGGCAATGGCAGTTCCTTTAATTAAAAATGCTTTGGGATCTCCTAAAGGGTTTAACAAATCGATACTTACAGTTGCCCCTTTTACAAAACCTAAATCTAATAATCTTCTTCTATTTTCTCCCCTACACTCTTTAGAAACACCAATAATAATGGCCTTTTCTTTACCTTCTAAATTAGATAAGCGCATGGTGTCTTTTTCTATTACATCTGCCTTATCTAAAGAAATTACAGTAATATTCTTAGCCACTTTGGGTGTTAAAACAAATTGCTCTCCTTCCGACTCAAAAACAACACGTTCATCAGTAACTTCTTTCATATACACCTGAGAGTGTAAATGAATATGTTTCTCTAAAATTTGTTTATAAATAGCAATAGGTTCATCTTCTATATGAATAATTTTCCCGAAATTAAAAACAGGTAATTTAGAAAGCAACATTCCTTTTTTCTTAGGCACTTCACCACCCTTAGTAGGTATTGGATCTCCATGAGGATCATATCTTGGATTTCCTAAAAGCGTAGACAAATCTTCTACCTCTTTTCCAGACAATTCATGTTCTTTTTTTTCTGCTCTTTTATGCCATTCTTCTTTATGAAAACCTGTTTTTTCTGATAAGTATTTTTCCCACAAACGATGTGCTCTAATAATCCTTAACGCGTACTCATCTCCTTCTTTTGTTAAGGAAAATAAATCATTGTTTTTCTCCATCAAACCTGTTTCTAACATGGTTTGTATACTTTCTTCTAACAAACCATTACCAAATTCAAGCTCATCAAAAATAACATCTTTAGGCGTATCAGGATTATGATACAATAATTTTAAAACATCTTCTATAGCTGTTTTTTCATTTTCTTTACGTGCTTTTAAATACTTAAAAAAGAGTCCTTTTTTAGGATTAAAAATAAAAAACAACAGTATGATAACGACACCAAACACCAAAAGTGCTGTTACAGGATTGTAAGTGTTCATATTTTTTGAATGTATAAATTATTAGCTATTTTATATGAAATAGACAGCTTTTTTTCTTCTATTAAAATTGATAAAGAATTGTCAAAATCTTCTTTATCTAAAACGGTAATTTTTTTTCCTAGCATGATGCCCTTTTTATCTAAGAATTTTAAAAATTCTGATGAAGAATCATCTACTCCAACACAAATTCCACTTTCGTTTTTTGTGAGTGTTGATAATAAACTTTTTTCTATCGTTTTTAAATTCCCATCCTTATCCGGAATCGGATCTCCATGGGGATCGTGCGTTGGAAAACCTAAAAAAGCATCTATTTGATCTACTAACTTTTCTGATTTTATATGCTCTAACTGCTCTGCAACATCATGCACTTCATCCCAAGAAAAATTTAATTTCTCAACTAAAAAAACCTCCCAAAGCCTGTGTTTTCTAACAATATTTGCTGCAATCTTCTTTCCTAAATCTGTTAATTTTACACCTTTATACTTTTTATAAACAACCACTTCTTTTTCAGATAATTTTTTAACCATATCTGTAACAGAAGAAGCTTTTGTTTCTAATTTTTTAGCAATTGCATTTGTACTGATTCCTTTATCAGCATCTAATTCTAAATGATAAATTGCTTTTAAATAATTTTCTTCAGAAAGTGTAAACATCTACAAATTTTATACTACAAATATAGTCTTTTTAATTTTAATAAATATATTTTTAGTCTTATCTAAAAATTAAATTATATTTGTCAAAAATATTTATAAAATGAAGCTAAAAAGATTTTTTATGTTTATTGCTTTTATCAGCATAAATTCTATATTTTCTCAAAAAAATGCTATCTCTGGACAAATCTATAACAACTCAGATGTAGTGCCTTTTGTAAATGTTTATTTAAAAAAGACTAAAATCGGAGCAGCTTCTGACGAAAAAGGTTTTTATCAACTAAAAAACATTCCAAAAGGAGATTATACTCTTGTTGCAAGTAGTATTGGTTATAAAACTAAATCTATTAAAATATCTATTGATGAAAATCAAAAAATTACTCAGAACTTCTCTTTAGTAGAAGATAGTTCTTTAGATGAAATTGTTATTTCTGGCACTTTAAAACCAGTTACAAAATCTAACAGTTCTGTCCCTATAGAGGTTTATAGTAAAACTTTTTTTAAGAAAAACCCAACGCCTTCTATTTTTGAATCTTTACAGAATGTAAACGGAGTTAGGCCGCAATTAAACTGTAATGTTTGTAATACGGGAGATATTCATATTAACGGCTTAGAAGGCCCTTATACTTTTGTTTTAATTGATGGAATGCCAATTGTTAGTGGATTGTCTACCGTTTACGGGTTAACCGGAATTCCGCAAGCATTAATAGAAAGAGTAGAAATTGTTAAAGGACCAGCATCTACATTATATGGTTCTGAAGCAGTAGGTGGAATTATAAATATCATCACCAAAAAACCTTCTAACTCGCCTGCATTAACAACAGATGTTTTTGCTAGTTCTTGGGGAGAAATAAATACAGATATTGGTTTACGCTACAAAGTATCAGAAAAAGTACAAGGACTTTTAGGTGTTAATTATTTTAATTATCAGAATAGAATTGATAATAATGATGACGGTTTTACAGATTTAACACTTCAAAATAGAATATCACTGTTTAATAAAATAAATATTGAGAGAGAAAGTAATAAAGTATTTACAATTGCTGGTAGATATGTTTATGAAGATCGTTGGGGTGGCGAAATGGATTGGGAAAAGGAGTTTAGAGGAACAGATATAAAATACGGCGAAAGTATTTACACAAATAGATGGGAAACTTTTGGAACCTATGAATTGCCTACATCAGAAAACATTAATTTTCAATTTAGTGCAAACGGACATTATCAAGATTCTTTTTATGGAACCGATGCTTATGACGCTGAACAATTAATTGCTTTTGGTCAGTTTGTATACAACAAGCAAATTAAAGAAAAACACGATTTACTATTAGGTGTTGCTTATAGATATACTTTTTATGATGATAATACTTTTGCTACTTTTGAAGAAGACGGAATTACAAATAAAGCTTCTGTAACTCATTTACCAGGTGTATTTCTTCAGGATGAAATAAGCCTAAACAAACAAAACAAATTACTTGTTGGTGCAAGATGGGATTATAATAGTTTGCATGGTAGCATTTTTTCTCCGAGAGTAAATTACAAATGGAATTCTAAAAATAATGCTGATATTATTAGACTTAGTGTTGGTAACGGTTTTAGAGTTGCCAATGTTTTCACAGAAGACCATGCTGCTTTAACAGGTGCAAGAGAAGTAGAATTTGATGGAGAATTAGATCCTGAGACTTCTTGGAATGCAAACATCAACTACGTTAAAAAAATAAACACAGAAAATTCATTTATCACCTTAGATGCGAGTGCTTTTTACACGTATTTTAATAATAGAATTTTACCTGATTACGAAACAGATTCTAATAAAATTATCTATGCAAATCTAGATGGGTATTCTGTTTCTAAAGGTGTTTCGTTAAATACAGACATTACATTTACAAATGGATTAGCTATTAATTTAGGTGCTACTTTAATGGATGTTTCCATAACAGAAAACGATATTAAAACAAGGCAATTACTTACAGAAAGCTTTAGTGGAGTTTGGTCTATTTCTTACAAGTTACATCATAATTTTACAATAGATTATACAGGAAACGTATACGGACCAATGCGATTACCTTTATTAGGAAAAAATGATACAAGAGATGAATACTCTCCTTGGTACAGTATTCAAAACCTGCAATTAACTAAAAACTTTAATAATAGTTGGGAAGTTTATGGAGGCGTAAAAAACCTTTTAAATTTTACACCAGCAGATAACAGCATAAACAATTCTAGAAATCCTTTTGATAAAGGAATTGACACAGAACAAAACCCAGAATTAGCTTTCGACCCAAGTTATGTATATGCCTCTAACCAAGGTATTAGAGCCTTTTTAGGCGTACGTTATACAATATTTTAATCCTTATTGATGAAAAAACATATAACCATTATTATTTTATTTGTTTGTCTTACAATTCAATCTCAAAAGAAAGAACTGAACGTTTATTCTTTTGAGGAAGTAGAAATACTACATCAACAAAATCCAAAACCAATGGTAGTTTTCATTTATACAGATTGGTGTAAGTTTTGTTATGCAATGAAAAAAAACACCTTCGAAAACAAAGAAGTGATTGAAATTTTAAATAAAAGCTTTTATTTTATAAAACTAAATGCAGAGGAAAAGAAAGACATTACATTTTTAAACAAAACATTTAAATACAAACCAACAGGCATAAACACAGGAATTCATCAACTTGCAAACGAATTAGCATCCATTAAGAATAGAATTAGTTATCCCACAACAATTCTAATGAATTCTAAATTGGAAATTGAACTACAAAAAAATGGTTATATAAATAATAAAAAATTGAAATCTATTATCAATAAATACATTAAGTCAATACAAAAGAAAACTTATAATTAGTATCTTTTTCAATCACCTCAAGACTAAGGTTTCATAAAATAGTTATACAACATTTTATATTTAATAAACTCAAATTAATATCTTTGAATAAAATATTTCAGGTTGAGTATCCAAAACATTGTAAACCAATACCAAGACACTGCGAATGTTTCGCTAATAATTAACCAACTTCAACAAGACAAAAACCATTTTCAAATATCGAATTTGGTGGGTTCTTCGTTGTCTTTTGTTATTTCAGAAACTTTTAAAAAGGCAGACAAACCTTATCTTTTAATTTTTAATGACAAGGAAGAAGCAGCTTATTACCTTAACGATTTAGAACAATTGTTAGGTGAAAAAAATGTGCTTTTTTACCCAGGATCATACAGAAGACCTTACCAAATAGAAGAAACAGACAATGCCAATGTTTTATTAAGATCAGAGGTTTTAAACCGAATTAATTCTCGTAAAAAACCCGCTGTAATTGTTACATACCCTACTGCTTTATTCGAAAAAGTGGTTACCAAAAAAGAATTAGAAAAAAATACTTTAAAAGTAGCTGTTGGTGAGAGTTTATCACTAGATTTTGTTAACGAAGTGTTATTCGAATACAAATTTAAACGGGTAGATTTTGTTACAGAACCTGGAGATTTTTCTGTACGTGGAGGAATTATAGATGTGTTTTCTTTTTCTAATGATGAACCTTATCGAGTAGAATTTTTTGGTGATGAAATAGATAGTATTCGTTCTTTTGATGTAGAAACACAACTTTCTAAAGAAAAACTGAAGAAAATTTCTATAATGCCCAATGTAGAAAACAAAACATTGGAAGAAAATAGAGAGAGTTTTCTAAAATACATCTCTTCAAAAACAGTCATTTTTACAAAAAACACCGACTTATTAGTTGGTAATCTAGATAAGTTTTATCAAAAAGCAGAAGAAGCTTTTCTTAGTTTATCCAAAGAAATAAAACACGCAAAACCAAGTGAACTATTTTGTGATGGTAATTTTATAAAAAATCAATTACAAGATTTTACGTTGGTGAATTTCGGGAACACGAATACCTACAAGATTTCTAAAACCTTGCAGGTAGATTTACCAGAAATTAAATTCAACACCATAGCACAACCTTCTTTTAATAAACAATTCAATTTATTAATTGATAATTTAGAAGAGTATCACAAAGCAAAATTTACCAGTTATATATTTTGTGCCAACGATCAACAAGCAAAACGTTTTCACGATATTTTTGATGATGCAGAACAAGAAGTTCATTACGAAACCGTTGTTTTTCCTTTATACCAAGGTTTTGTAGATGTAGATAATAGGTTGGTTTGTTACACCGATCATGAAATTTTTGAACGTTATCATAAATTCAGATTAAAAAACGGATACGCAAAAAAACAAGCCATAACGCTTCAAGATTTAAACAAACTAGAAATTGGCGATTATGTAACGCACATGGATCATGGAATTGGAAAATTTGGTGGTTTACAAAAAATTGATGTTCAAGGTAAAAAGCAAGAAGCTATTAAATTGGTCTATGGAGAAAGAGATATTTTATATGTAAGTATTCACTCGCTTCACAAGATTTCTAAATTTAATGGAAAAGATGGTAAAGCACCTAAAATATACAAATTAGGTTCTGGTGCTTGGAAAAAAATTAAACAAAAAACAAAAGCCCGAGTTAAACATGTTGCCTTTAATTTAATTCAATTATACGCCAAAAGAAAACTCCAAAAAGGATTTTCTTTTGGACCAGATACTCACATTCAACATGAGTTAGAAGGTAGTTTTATGTATGAAGATACGCCAGATCAATTTACAGCAACACAAGCCGTAAAACAAGATATGGAAAAAGAACAACCTATGGACCGTTTGGTTTGTGGTGATGTTGGTTTCGGTAAAACAGAAGTTGCCGTAAGAGCAGCTTTTAAAGCCGTAGATAACGGTAAACAAGTTGCAATTTTAGTACCAACAACCATACTTGCTTTTCAGCATTATAAAACTTTTACCGAGCGTTTAAAAGATTTTCCGGTTAGAATCGATTACCTGAATCGTTTTAGAACAGCAAAACAAAAAACAGAAGCAATAAATGGCGTAAATGATGGTTCTGTAGATATTATTATCGGTACACATCAACTTACCAATAAACGTTTACAGTTTAAAGATTTAGGTTTATTAGTTATCGATGAGGAGCAAAAATTTGGTGTTGCAGTAAAAGATAAATTAAAAACGTTAAAAGAAAATGTAGACACGTTAACCTTAACCGCAACTCCAATTCCTAGAACATTGCAGTTTAGTTTAATGGCCGCAAGAGATTTATCGGTTATAAAAACGCCACCACCAAACAGACATCCTATAGAAAGTAATGTCATCCGTTTTTCTGAGGAAACGGTACGAGACGCTATTGCTTACGAGATTTCTAGAGGAGGACAAATTTTCTTTATCCATAATAGAATAGAGAATATTAAAGAAGTGGCTGGTTTAATTCAGCGTTTGGTGCCCAATGCAAAAGTGGGTATTGGTCACGGACAAATGGAAGGTAAAAAACTAGAAGAATTGATGCTGCGTTTTATGAACGGAGATTTTGATGTTTTAGTTTCTACAACCATTATAGAAAGTGGTTTAGATGTACCAAATGCCAATACTATTTTTATTAATAATGCCAATAACTTCGGTTTGTCAGATTTACACCAAATGCGTGGTAGAGTTGGTCGTTCTAACAAAAAAGCCTTCTGTTATTTTATAACACCTCCGTATCACATGATGACGGATGATGCCAGAAAACGTATAGAAGCCTTGGTATTATTTTCAGATTTAGGAAGCGGAATTAACATTGCCATGAAAGATTTAGAAATTCGTGGAGCTGGAGATTTATTAGGTGGCGAACAAAGTGGTTTTATCAATGATATTGGGTTTGACACTTATCAGAAAATACTACAAGAAGCCATCGAAGAACTGAAAGAAAACGAGTTTAAAGAGTTGTATCCTACAGATAATTCTAAACCAAAAGAATACGTAAAAGAGGTTACAATTGATACTGATTTCGAGATTTTATTCCCAGATGATTACATCAACTCTATTACAGAAAGATTGGCTTTGTATAATAAATTAGGTGAGCTAAAATCTGAAGAAGAATTACAGGTTTTCGAAACTGAAATTATAGATCGTTTTGGCGAAATCCCTACGCAGGTAGAAGATTTATTAGATTCTGTTCGTATAAAATGGTTAGCCAAAGAGCTTGGTTTAGAAAAAGTGATTCTAAAACAAAAAAGAATGATGGGCTATTTTGTAGCGAATCAACAAAGCGATTTTTATCACACAGATGCGTTTACAAGAATGCTAAAATACGTGCAACTAAACCCTAAAAGTTGCGTAATGAAAGAGAAAGAAAGCAAAAACGGAATTCGTTTATTAATCACTTTTATAAGAATTGATACTGTAAAAACCGCATTGGGCGTCTTACAAAAAGTTTAGATTTATTTTTAGAAGCTATTTCCTGCTTTCCACTGTATCTTTTTGCAGAAAAAGCAAAAAGGATGTCGTTTCAATCAGGGCTAAACTTGTTTGCAAGCACTCTGTCATTCCTGCGCAGGCAGAAATCTATACATAAGTTTACTAAAACAATTAGAAACCTAACAGTGCGCTTTGTGTCATTGCGAAGTTTACTTTTTTGTAAACTGTGGCAATCGCTAACAAAACAAGAGATTGGTTCATGCCTCGCAATGACACACTTTTAAAACACAAAGTTTAGGCTTGTTTGTTAACTACTTTAATCTTGATTTATTAAAAGATTATAAACAAGATTACTTATAGATTCCTGCCTACGCAGGAATGACAAATAGAATTTACTTATTATTTTATAAAAAAAACTAGTAAACAACTTAAACCCTAAGAAATCTGTTTGTGTCATTGCGAAGTTTACTTTTTTGTAAACTGTGGCAATCTCATAATTAGAAACAGATTGCTTCGTGCCTCGCAATGACACTAATTTAAAACACAAAGTTTAGGCTTGTTTGCTAACTACTTTCACCTTTACCTTTTAAAGGATTGTAAACAACCTTACTTATAGATTCCTGTGCAGGCAGAAATGACAAATAGAGCTCAGTCCTAAACAATTTCCATTTTCTGCAACAAGAAAGAAGCATTCATGTTTTTACAAATTCCGTTTTTTAAGGTGTAATCGAAATGCAATTCATCATCTATAATTTCTGCATCAAAATAATAGTTTTTAATACCAGTAAACTCATTTTCTAGTTCACATAAACTAACATCGTGTGTTGCAATAATTCCAGTTGACTTAGATTTTGTCAATTTCTCTACAAACTTTTTAGAACCAATTGCTTTGTCTTTACTGTTAGTTCCTTTTAAAATCTCATCTAAAATGATAAAATAATCTGTTGTTTTAATTTCATCAACAATAAACTTTAAACGCTTTAATTCAGAATAAAAATACGATTCATCTTCAGTTAAAGAATCTGTAGTTCGCATACTTGTAATCAATTTTATGGGCGCATATTTAAAACTTTCTGCACACACGGGCAAACCACAATTTGCCATTACAATAGATAAAGAAATAGTTCTTAAAAAAGTACTTTTTCCAGCCATGTTTGCACCAGTAACAATAAAAAATTGTTCTTTATCAATAGTAAAATCGTTGTCAATTCTTTTATCAACCTTTAATAAAGGATGTCCTAAATTAGTAGATGCTATAACTCCCTTTTCAGCAGTAATTTCTGGAAACACAAACTTTGTGTGGTTAAAATGAAAGTTTGCTAAAGAATTCTGAGCATCAAAAAAAGCCACCACAGAAAACCATTTTTCTACCGTGTGCTTGTAGGTAGTAATCCATTTTTCTACTCTGCAAGCATTAAAGATTTCAGATAAAAAAAGTCCATTACCAACAACAGAAATTAAAATATTATTACGTTGGTCAAATCCATCTAAAACTTTAGAAAACTCTTTAAAAATTGTAGAAGCTTTTTTACTCTCCGAATTAATAATTGCTTGTTTTTCTACTAAAACTTTAGAAGTAAATTTTTCGTTTTCAATTTCATTTAACAATACGTGATATTGCTTAAAAGTTTCTCTTACTTTATCAGTATCCGTATATAAATTACTTGTTTTTTTAACAAATGCTGCTGTGATAAATAGTCCAACAAAAAACCAAAGAATTAAATAAGTAAACGAAACAAATCCAAAAGAAATTAAACTAATTAAAACTAAAGAAACTACCGAAAAACCAATTTGTACTCCCTTTAAAAAAGCAGGTAAAACTGCTGTATAATTCTGAATCCAATTTACAATAAAACCAGACGTATCTTTTGTGGTTATTAAACTTGCCAAAGCAGAAAAATGCTGCCTCCAAGTTACTTTTGTAGCTAATTCTTTAATCGTATTTTGTTTCTCTACAATTCCGTCTGTTTTGTTTTCTGTAAACGTATTTGCAAGCAGTTTTTTCCCTTCATTTGTAACCGTTCTATTTGCAAATTGAAAAAACGAACCAACACCAAACAAATCGATATCATTACTATAATAATGCGTTGGGTTTACAAATTCCTCTCCAGATTCTAAATGATGAAAATTTCTATTTAAAACCTCTAGTTCTGTATTATTAATGTTAACCTTAGCTTTAACAATAGCTCGTTTTCTCTGTAAAATAACCTGTTTTACTACCAAAAAACCAAATAATAAAATCCCTAAAAAAGCGATGATAAAAACATCCGGATAACTACCAAAAGTTAGATACACTAGAAAGCATGTTGTTAAAAAAACAGCAAATCTAAAAACACTTAAGTTTACCGATTTACGTTTTAAAATGGTTGCTTCTTTTTCTAATGCTAACTTTTCTTGACTATAAAAATCTACAGGGGTTTTCATTCTTTTAATTTCTTTCTAAAAATTTAATTTCTAAGTTTTTGGCTAAATCTCTACCATAAATAACAGCATTATCAATTTCATCAAAAACGGCAATTCTATATCTTTTATTTTTAACATCCCAAATATTAACTTCGCATTCTTTTCTTTTATTTAAAAACGTAGAAACTCTGTCTAATTTTTTAAAGTCTTGCCATTTCCCAAAACCAAAAGGTCCAACAGACCAATAAATTCGATACTTCATTAAATCAAAATTAAAATGATGATTTACCAAATAAGAAAAACGAACTCCAAAACTAAAAACAAAAATTAAAGATGATAAAAGCCTTAAACTTTTGATATAATATTTCTCTGTAAAAGAAACCGAATTATTTAAATAAAACAAAAAAATCACATTTACAGTTGCTGCATAAAAAACAGCTGCTAAAAGACGCTCATACCAAGCTCTTTTTACAGAAACAATCTTTAAAACACCTTTACTTTTCACTCTAATAACCAGATATTCCTCCAGATAAACTTAAAACAGTTAAGGTTGGATATTTTTTCTTTAACATTTTTGTTGCTCTGTAACTATTAATTCCTCTTTGACAAACCATAATGTAGGTTTTAGCAAAATCTACCTCCATTTTCTCTACATCAAATTCTTGAATAGGAATTGTTTGATCTACTTTAAAAGGCAATTTTAAATTGGGTAAAACAGCTATTAACTCTAAACTTCTCGACTGCGCTCGAAGTGACAATTGTTCTTTTAGTTCTTTTGATGATATTTGCAAATCTGAATTTTGAAGAGTACAAGCCGCATCAAAATAGGTTTGTATTTTAAATAAATTTGAAATCTTTTCTTTTAAAACAGTTGGCTTTAACTTCATTTTTAATTGTGTATTTTGAAGCGAATTGTAAATCAATAATTCATTTGCTAACGGTTTCCCAATACCTGTTATCAATTTTAAAACTTCATTTACTTGTTGCGTAGCAATGAGACCAACAATAGCGTTCATAGTTCCCGCTTCTGAACAATTAGGAACATCAGTTGCCATTTCTGGAAAAGCATCTCTTAAATTGGCTGAATAACTTCCGTCTTTTTGTAAAACATTAAAAGTAGCTACATAGCCATCAAACTTATACAAAGAACCATAAACCAATGGCTTATTTTTAATAACACAAGCATCATTCAACAGGTATTTTGTAGGCAAAGAATCGGTACCATCAACAATAATATCAAAAATAGAAATCAGCTCAAAAACATTTTCTTTAGTAATTGGCTTGTTGGTAAAACTGACTACTGTAAAAGCCACTCTTTTTTTTATAAATTCTGATAAAACTGCTGCTTTAGATTTGCCAACATCTGCTAAAGCATAAAAAACTTGTCTGTGTAAATTAGAAGCGTCAACTGTATCAAAATCTACGAGATGAATTTTCCCAATTCCGCTTGCGGCTAAATACACTGCAATCGGACTTCCTAATCCGCCACAACCAACCACTAAAACAGATGCTTTTTGTAGTTTTTCTTGCCCAACTTCACCAATTTCTGACAAAGTAATTTGACGTTTAAAAAGTTGCTTTTTTGTTACACTCATTACGTTGACAAGGTAGTTAAATAAAAAAGCCATTACAAATGCTGTAATGACTTTTAATTATTTATAAAATTTATCTTCTTACTTATACTTAATCTTCATTACTAAAAGGTATAAGGTTAGAATAGCGGTAATTAAATTAGCTAAAATTATTGATAAACTGTTTATCCAAACACCATAAATTAACCACAAAAGAACTCCAATAAAGAAGATTATATACATCGATAAAGAAAGCCCAGAGGTATCTTTTGTTTTGTATGTTTTAAAAACTTGCGGTAAAAATGATGTTGTAGTAAAAACGGCTGCAACTAAACCAATAACTTCGTGTAAATCTATCACTGTTTATATTTTTCTAATATATGAATTACATCATTTGTCATTTCTAAATAAGCTTTTTTGCGATTGAGAAATCTCATAAAAACAGTTATTCTCTTTATGAGATTCCTCTTCAATTCTTCGTTCGGAATGACAAAAACAAGCTAATACAAAAGCACCCCTTACGTGTATTAGATTACAATGTTTATAATTTTACCAGGAACAATAATTACTTTCTTAGGAGCTTTACCTTCTAACTGAGCAATTGTTTTTTCGTTTTCCATTACTACTTTTTCTATTTCTTCTTTAGATAAATCTAAAGGAAGTTCTAATGTAAAACGCATTTTCCCGTTAAAAGAAATTGGGTAATTTTTAGCACTTTCTACCAAATGACTTGGCTCAAAAACAGGGAAATCTGCCGTAGAAATAGATTCATTATTTCCTAACAAACTCCATAATTCTTCTGCAATATGTGGTGCATACGGAGAAACCAGAATTACTAAAGGTTCTAAAATTGCACGTTTATTACATTTTAAAGCAGTTAACTCATTTACAGCAATCATAAAGGTAGAAACAGAGGTATTAAAAGAGAAATTCTCTATATCATCTTCTACTTTTTTTATGGTTTTATGCAATGTTTTTAACTCATCTTTAGTTGGCGCTGCATCAGAAACATCAAAATTTTCACCGTTAAAGTACAGTTTCCATAATTTCTTTAAGAAAGATGAAACTCCAGAAATACCAGAAGTTTTCCAAGGTTTTGCTTGTTCTAAAGGGCCTAAAAACATCTCGAATAATCGTAAACTATCTGCTCCGTATTCTTCACAAATAGCATCCGGATTTACAACATTGTATTTAGACTTAGACATTTTTTCTACTTCACGTCCTACTTTATAAGCGCCATCTTCTAAAATAAATTCGGCATTTTTGTAATCACTATTTAAAGCATGATTTTTAAACGCATCAACATCTAATTCATCCGAAGCATTTACCAAAGAAACATCTACATGTAAAGCCGTTTTAGTTATCATTACTAAATCTGCAAAATTAGGATCTAAAAACTTGTTATCTAATAAGTAATTTTTTACCACAGTTTCAAATTCGTCATCTGTCGTAAAAGAATTTTTAGAAACAAAAACCGTTGGTATTTTCTCTAAAACATCATCCATAGATTTTTCATCAGAACAACCACAACCGTTTTGTACAAACGCTGTTGCTTTGTATACAAATGCAGAAGTTCCTAAAATCATTCCTTGGTTAATCAGTTTTTTTGCAAACTCATCTACAGGTACAATTCCTTTATCAAACAAGAATTTTTGCCAAAAACGAGCGTATAATAAATGTCCTGTTGCGTGTTCAGATCCACCAATATATAAATCTACTTCTTTCCAATAGTCTAAGTTTTCTTTGCTTGCAAACTCATTAGCGTTTGTAGCATCCATGTATCTGTTAAAATACCAAGAACTACCCGCCCACCCTGGCATTGTATTTAATTCTAAAGGATACACCGTTTTGTTTTTTAACTTATCGTTAGAAACCACTTTCTTTCCACGAGAATCCCAAGCCCATTCTGTTGCGTTTCCTAAAGGTGGTTTTCCATCTTCAGTTGGCAAGTATTTTTCTACTTCTGGTAAAACAATTGGCAAATGTTCTGCATCAATCATTTGTGGCATACCGTCTTTATAATATACTGGAAAAGGTTCTCCCCAATAACGTTGTCTGCTAAACACAGCATCACGCAAACGATAATTTACTTTTCCGTAACCGAAGCCACGTTTTTCCATTTCAAAAATGGCTAATTTTAATGCTTTCTTATATTTTAATCCTGATAAAAAATCAGAATTTGCAATTTTTGTTCCGTCTTTACCAGTGTGTGCTGCTTCAGAAATATCTACATCTTCGAAAATATTAGGAATCGGAATTCCAAAATGTTTAGCAAAGTCATAATCACGTTGATCTCCACAAGGAACTGCCATAACTGCTCCTGTACCGTAATTTGCTAACACGTAATCTCCAATCCAGATTTGAACCTTTTCACCAGAAAAAGGATGAATTGCATACGCACCTGTAAACGCACCAGAAATGGTTTTTACATCTGCCATTCTATCACGTTCAGAACGTTTTGCAGTGGCTGCAATGTAAGCCTCTACTTCGGCTTTTTGTGCATCTGTTGTAATTTTTGATACCAACTCATGTTCTGGAGCCAATGTCATAAAACTTACTCCGTAAATTGTATCTGGACGTGTTGTAAAAACATCAATTTTGTAAGTCTTCTCGACTGCGCTCGAAGTGACATTCTTTTCGCTTTCAGTTTTTTCAATCTTTTTTGGAAATTGAATTGCCGAATTAATAGCAGTAACAACTTTAAGCACATTTTCAAGTACTTCTTCATTTGTAAAACGAACAACATTAAAACCTTCGCTTGCAAAATAAAGATCTCTTGCTGCTTCATCTTCTTTACCAGAAAACTCAACAATTAAGTTTTTAGCAACACAAACATAATCTACTAAAAATGTACCAATCGTATATTTTTTTCTAAATTTTGATGCTCCTTTTTTATTCTTTAACTCGTTCCAAAGAACTGTTTCTGCTTTCGATAAATTTTGTCGTAATTCTTTTAAAGCTTCTAATTCTTTATAAGATAATTTTACTTCAGATGATACTTTTTCAGAACCATTTGCTACATCAAAAGTAACCATGGCACCCACAGATTTCCCAATCCAATTGGTTTGAGAATCTTTTAAAGGTTGTGGCCAATCTATTTTTTCTAATCCGTCTAACAAACGTTGTGCATAGGCAGAAATTCGCATAGACCATTGTGTCATTTTCTTTCTGATAACAGGATGACCTCCACGTTCTGATACTCCGTTTACAATTTCGTCATTTGCTAAAACGGTTCCTAAAGCAGGACACCAGTTTACTTCTGTATCAGACAAAAACGTTAAACGGTATTGTAATAATATTTCTTCTTGTTCTTTTGTTGATAAAGCTTTCCATTCATCCGCAGAAAAAGTTTGAATATCTTCATCACAAACTGCGTTTACAGTTGTATTTCCTTCTTTTTTAAAGATAGAAATTAACGTAGAAACATCTTCTGCTTTGTCTGTATCTTTATTATACCAAGAGTTGAATAATTGAATAAAAATCCACTGAGTCCATTTATAATACTCAGGGCTAGAAGTTCTTACTTCTCTGCTCCAATCAAAAGAAAAACCAATCGTATCTAATTGTCTTCTGTAGGTTGCAACATTTTCTTCTGTTGTTTTTGCTGGATGCTGACCTGTTTGAATAGCATACTGTTCTGCCGGTAAACCAAAAGAATCATATCCTTGCGGATGCAATACGTTAAAACCTTTATGACGTTTGTAACGTGCATAAATATCACTTGCAATATATCCTAAAGGATGTCCAACATGTAAACCTGCTCCCGATGGGTAAGGAAACATATCTAACACATAATATTTAGGCTTCTCAGATTTATTATCAGCTTTAAAAGTTTGGTTTTCTGCCCAAAATTTTTGCCATTTCTTTTCTATATCTAGGTGATTATATTGCATTTGATTCTTTTATTAAAGTGTGCAAATTTACGTTTATTCTTTAGAAGATTAAAGTAAAAACGAACTTGCTTAAACAGGAATGATTCGTATGGTAAAATCTAGCTAAAAAGAACGATTTCGTTAAAAGTAAACATCCTCTTCATTTAGATGAAGAAGATGTTATATATGTTTTTTTTTTAGAATTGATATCCTAAAGTCATTTGAAAAACACCATTTTTAATATCTGGATTTTCACTAATAGCAATCAACCCTAAATTGTATCTTGTTTGAAAAAAAATGCCACTATCAAACTGATAACCTATTCCAAAATTTGCTGCAAGATCAAAATTTTCTGCATCTGTATTTTCTTTACCTCCACCATTATATTGATCAATTGGTACCAATTGATCTTTTATTAAAAAAGCAAATTGTGGTCCTGCTTCTACTGAAAATCCTTTTGCAACATAATACTTCGCCATAATAGGAAGTAAAACGTAATTTAAATCGTACTTAAAATTATCTTTTTGTTGCGCACCTTGTACGGAATACAATAATTCTGGTTGTATAGAAAACTTTTCAGTTAACGAAACCTCTGATGTAGCACCAATAATAAATCCTGTTCTCGAGTCGAGATTATTTGCATTACTTCCATTTACAGAGGCAATATTCATCCCTAACTTAAGCCCTATTTTTACGTCTTGTGCATTTAACGTTCCTGCTAAAGCAATAGAAACACAGGTAATCCATAATTTTTTAATCATAATTTCTTAGTTTTTATTTTCATCTTTAAGGCAAACCTTATGCCATTTTATTATTTTTTTTGTTATTTTTTTGTCTAGAATGCTAGACACTGACTCATTGAACAATAGCCATAAAAAAAACCGCAAACAGTGTTTGCGGCTTATATAATTTAAAAAAAATATCGAAAATTATTATTTCAATTTCTTCTTCACTGCTACTTCTTTGTATGCTTCAATTACATCTCCTTCAGCAATATCATTGTAGTTTTTAATTTGAATACCACAATCAAAGCCTTTTGTAACTTCTCTAACATCATCTTTAAAACGTTTTAACGCTGTTAGAGTTCCATCGTGCACTACAATTCCGTCTCTAATAATTCTAATTTGAGAATCTCTTTGAATTTTACCAGACATTACCATACAACCTGCAATGTTACCAACTTTAGAGATTTTATAGATTTCTCTAATTTCTACATTACCAGTAACTTCTTCTTTCATTTCTGGAGATAACATTCCTTCCATGGCGTCTTTTAAGTCGTTGATAGCTGCATAAATAATAGAATATGTTCTAATATCTACCTCTTCTCTATCTGCTACTACTCTAGCATTTCCTTGCGGACGAACATTAAACCCAACAATAATTGCGTCTGATGCTGATGCTAATAACACATCACTCTCTGTAATGGCTCCAACACCTTTATGTAAAATATTAACCTGAATTTCTTCAGTAGATAATTTTTGGAAAGAATCTGTTAATGCTTCTACAGAACCATCTACATCTCCTTTTAAGATAATGTTTAATTCTTTAAAGTCTCCTAACGCAATTCTACGTCCAATTTCATCTAACGTTAATGTTTTTTGAGTTCTTACAGATTGCTCACGTTGTAATTGAGAACGTTTAGATGCAATTTGTTTTGCTTCTCTTTCATCATCAAATACTACAAACTTATCCCCCGCTTGTGGCGCTCCGTCTAAACCTAAAATAGATACCGGTGTTGATGGTCCGGCAACTTTTAAGTTGTTTCCTTTGTCATCAAACATTGCTCTTACTTTACCACTGTGTTTACCTGCTAACAAGTAATCTCCAATTTTTAAAGTTCCTGCTTGTACTAATATGGTAGAAACATATCCTCTACCTTTATCTAATAATGCTTCCACTACCGCACCAACTGCATTCTTCTTAGGGTTTGCTTTCAATTCTAAAATTTCAGCTTCTAATAAAACTTTCTCTAATAATTCTGGAATACCTGTTCCATGTTTTGCTGAAATATCTTGAGATTGTATGTTACCACCCCATTCTTCTATCAACAAATTCATTTGAGATAATTGCGTTTTTACATTATCTGGATTTGCATTTGGTTTATCAATCTTGTTGATTGCAAATATAATAGGCACTCCTGCTGCTTGCGCATGAGAAATTGCTTCTTTAGTTTGTGGCATTACATCATCATCTGCTGCAACTACAATAATAACTAAATCTGTTACTTGCGCCCCACGTGCACGCATTGCGGTAAACGCCTCGTGACCTGGTGTATCTAAAAATGCTATTTTTTGATCGCCAACTTTTACAGAATATGCACCAATGTGTTGTGTAATTCCTCCACTTTCACCATCAATAACATTTGCTTTTCTAATGTAATCTAATAAAGATGTTTTACCATGATCTACGTGACCCATTACCGTAATAATTGGCGCACGAGTTTCTAAATCTTCTGGTTTATCTATAACTTCTTCTATAGACTCTTCTACTTCTGCCCCAACAAATTCTACTTTGTGGTTAAATTCTTCGGCAACAATAACTAATGTTTCTGCGTCTAAACGCTGATTCATTGTTACCATCATACCTAAAGACATACATGCAGATATAATATTTGTTACAGGAACCTCCATCATTGTAGCAACTTCACTTACAGTAACAAATTCTGTTACTTTTAAGATTTTGTTGTCTAATGCTTGTGCTTCTAACTCAGCATCAGAATGTTCTCTATGTGCATCTCTTTTATTTCTACGGTATTTTGCTCCTTTACCTCTAGAAGATTTTCCTTGCAGTTTCTCTAGCGTTTCTCTTACTTGCTTTTGAATTTCTGCTTCTGTTGGCTCTTCTTTCTTAACTGCTGCTGGTCTTGCTGCTCCTCGTCCGCCTCTATTAAAAGGAGGTCTACTTCCACCACCGCTTCTATTACCTTGACCTGGTCTACTTGGTCTTGCAGTAGCAGAACCTGGCGCACCTGCTTTAGTTACAATACGCTTACGTTTCTTCTTGTCTGCGTTTGCATCTTTTTTAGGTTCTGGTTTCTTTTTCTTAGGTCTTTCAAATTGTTTTAAATCAATTTTCTTACCTGTAAAATTAGGACCGTCTAATTTTTTATATTGAGTTTTAATAGCTTCTGCATTTTCTGCAGTAACTTCCTCTACTTTTTCATCAGATTTAGAAACCTCTCTTTTCCCTTTTGGTTTATCACCAACTTTAGAAACTTCTTTTTCTATTTCAGAAACCGTTTTTTTAACTTCAGGAATAACAACCTTTGGTTTATCTGCCACAGGAGTTTCTTCTACTTTCGGAGTTTCGGCTTTTGCTTCAACCACTGGAGTTTCTGTAACTACTTTTGGCTCTTCTACTTTAGGTGTTTCAGTTTTAGGCGTTTCTGCCTTAGGCTCTACAACAACCTCTTTAGGCTCTTCTTTTACCTTTTCAACTTTGTCAGCAGGTTTTTTACCGATATTATCGATATCTATTTTACCAACAGTTTTAAACTCTAATTTATCTGCTTTGGCCCTTAAAACCTCTTCTTTCTTAACCTCTTCCGCTCTTTTCTTCTCTAACTTAGCTTCATGCTCTAAGCGAATAGCTTCTTTCTCTTTACGTTTTTCTTCTCCAACTTCTTTAGATGCAGCTTTTTTGCTTGCGTCTTTTTCAAAGCCATCAAGTAAAACTTGATAGACGTCACCCGTAATTTTAGTGGTTGGCCTCGATTCTATTTCGTGACCTTTACCCGCTAAATATTCGACTGCTCTATCAAGAGAAATGTTTAATTCTCTTAAAACTTTATTAAGCCTCATTGTTTTGCCTACAGACATAAATTCTTTTTAACTTTATACTTGTAAAAATATACTTTTTACTTTAATTCTATACTATACTTAGTCCTCGAATTCTTCTTTCAAGATTCTTTGAACATCCATAATTGTTTCTTCTTCTAGATCAGTTCTTCTTACCAATTCTGCCACACTAGTTTCTAATACGCTTCTTGCAGTATCTAAACCAATCTTTTTGAATTCAACAATAACCCAATCTTCAATTTCGTCTCCAAACTCTGTTAACTCTACGTCTTCTTCTTCTAGACCTTCTCTCTTAACGTCTATTTCGTAACCTGTTAACTCACTTGCTAAACGAATATTTACCCCTCCTCTACCAATTGCTTTAGAAACTTCTTCTGGTTTTAATAAAACGCTTACACGTCCTTTTTTACCGTTTCTTTCTTCATCAAACATTTCTATTTCCATTGATGTCACTTTAGCAGGACTCAATGCTCTTGAAATAAATAATTGTTCGTTTTTGGTATAGTTAATAACGTCTATATTCTCATTCCCTAACTCACGTACAATACCATGAATTCTAGAACCTTTTACACCAACACAAGCTCCAACAGGATCTATTCTATCATCATAAGAATCTACCGCTACTTTTGCTTTTTCTCCTGGTATTCTAGCAACGCCTTCAACAGTAATTAAACCATCAAAAACTTCAGGAATTTCTTGTTCAAACAGTTTATTTAAGAAAACAGGCGATGTTCTTGATAAAATAATCGCTGGTTTGTTCCCTCTTAACTCTACTGTTTTTATAACACCCTTTACAGAATCTCCTTTTCTAAAGAAATCTGAACGAATTTGCTCACTTTTTGGTAACACAATTTCATTGCCATCATCATCTAACAAAATAATTGCATTATGACGTATGTGATGCACCTCTGCACTGTACAATTCTCCTTCTAATTCTTTAAATTGCTTAAAGATATTTGTACTATCGTGTTCGTAAATTTTAGAAATTAAGTTCTGACGTAATGCTAAAATAGCTCTTCTTCCTAAATCAATTAATTTCACTTCTTCAGATACATCTTCACCAATTTCAAAATCTGGCTCAATTAATCTTGCTTCCGCTAATTCAATCTCTTCATTATCATCTTCAGAAAAACCATCTGCAACCACAACTCTATTTCTCCAAATTTCTAAATCTCCTTTATCTGGGTTAATAATAATATCAAAATTATCATCAGAACCAAACTTACGTTTTAAGGCAGCTCTAAAAACTTCTTCTAAAATAGACATTAATGTTACTCTGTCTATACTCTTGTTATCTTTAAATTCTGAAAACGAATCAATTAATGCTATATTCTCCATTACATTTTTGCTTAAAATACAATCTTCACTTTTGCTTCTTTAATATCCTGATAATCTATAGTTGCTGTTTTTAACACAGTAACTTTTCCCTTACCTATTGGTTTTGGCTCTCTTGCTTTCCAGTTTAGAACAATTTTATCTTCATCTGCTTCAACTAAAGTCCCTTCAAATTCTTCTTCAGAAGTTTTTACTTTTAGTATTCTATTAATGTTTTTAATATATTGTCTCTTTACTTTAAGTGGATGAGAAATGTCTGGTGTAGAGACTTCTAGAGAGAAATCTTCTTCTTCTCTATCAAAATTACCGTCTACACTTTTACTAATTCTAATGCATTCACTTAATGGAACTCCATTATCACCATCTACTGTAACCTGAATTTTATTGTTTTCTGATATTGATAAATCTATCAAATACAATGATTCGTTCAGTGCTAATGCTTCATCTACTAAATCTCTTACCTTGGTTTGGTCCATTTTAATGCTTAAAATAAAATATAAAAAGAGGGGACTCTTAGTCCCCTTCCTTCCCCATTTATTATAAATTTCGGTGCAAATATACTAAATGTTTGGGATTTACCAAACTAAGTTGAAGTCAAATATTTTTTGTAACTTTAGATACGTTGATATGAACCTTTAAATTTTTGTGATATGAAAAAAATTTTAGTCCCTATAGATTTTTCAAAAACATCTGAATATGCTTCTAAAATTGCAGCAAAAATAGCTGCAAAAACAAATGCAACTATTTACCTGATTCATTTAATTGAAGTGCCTAAAGGTGTCATAGACATGGCAGCAAGCAGTAAATTTAGCATCCCCGAAAGCATGTTGTATTTAAGAAAAATTAGAGAAAAGATACTTCATTTTAAAAATACTTTTTTTAACAAAGACACTCACGTAGAATACCTTATAAAACTAAACTCTCCTTTTGAAGGCATTCAAAAATATGCTGATAAAATTAATGCAGACTTAATTATAATGGGATCTAAAGGTCATTCTGAATTAGAAGAAATGATTATTGGCTCTAATACAGAGAAAGTTGTACGAAATTCTAAAACACCCGTTATTGTTATTAAACAAGATAGTAAAAAATTTAAATTAAAAAATTTGGTTTTTGCCTCTAATTTTAAAGAAGAAAACAAAGAAGTCTTTAGCAAGTTTGTTGATTTTGCTACTATTTTTGATAGTAAAATTCACTTATTAAAAGTAAATACACCTGCAAACTTTCATGCAACCTCAGAAACAAAACAAAAAATAAAAGATTTTATTACAGATTTTAATTTACCAAAACATAAAATTAACGTCTATAGCGATACTACCGTAGAAAAAGGAATTTTAAACTTTTCTAACGATATTAATGCAGATTTAATTGCCTTAAGCACACACGGAAGAACAGGCTTAGCGCACTTATTTACAGGTAGTGTTACCAAAAGCTTATCTAAAAACGCTCTAAAACCAATGCTAACTATTAAGGTTTAGATAATAACATGGAGTGTTTCTAAATTAACTTACAGACACCCATGCTCTAAAAACAAAAAACCTCCATTTCTGGAGGTTTTTAAATCTATAATACTTCTAATTTTCTTACAATAGATAATCTGTATTGATAAAGTTAGACGCTTTTTTATCTAATAACTCTTCTAAAATAGCATTATTATACGGTGTATCTTTAGACGCAACAAAAGTTCTAATAGAAAAAGAACGCAGTGCATCATGCACACTTAATGTAGAAACTGCAGAATCTTTTCTTCCTGTAAAAGGATATACATCTGGTCCTCTTTGAGCAGCACTATTTAAATTTACTCTACACACTAAATTTACTAACGTATCAATTAATGGCGCTAAAGTTTTTACCTCGCTACCAAAAACACTTACTTGTTGCCCATAATTAGAATCTGCCATATCATCTAAAGGTTCTTGAATATTTTTAAAAGAAACAATAGGTGTTACAGGACCAAATTGCTCTTCTTGAAACACTCTCATATCTTTAGAAACAGGGTATAAAACTGATGGGAAAATGTAATTCTCTGTAGTTTCTCCTCCTTTTTTATTAATCACTTTTGCTCCTTTTGCAGTAGCATCATCAATTAATTCTTGAATATAAGCAGGCTTACCTGGTTCTGGTAAAGGTGTTAGTTTCACTCCTTCTTCCCATGGGTTTCCAAATTTTAAAGCATCTACTCTTTTTGCAAATCGTTTGTTAAATTTATCTACAATATGTTCATGAACATATAATATTTTTAAAGCAGTACAACGTTGTCCGTTAAAAGAAGTTGCTCCAGCAAGACATTCATCTATTGCTAAGTCTAAATCCGCATCTGGTAATACAATTCCAGGATTTTTAGCTTCTAAACCTAACACCAAACGTAATCTATTTTTAAATGGGTGGTTTGCTTGAATAGCATTTGCAGATTTACTGTTACCTATTAAAGCTAACACATCTACTTTACCTGTTTTCATAATAGGAGTTGCTAAAACACGACCTCTACCATAAATTACATTGACCACACCTTCTGGAAAACTATTTTGAAAAGCCTCTAATAATGGAGACAATAACAAGACTCCATGTTTTGCAGGTTTAAATACAGCTGTATTCCCCATAATTAAAGCAGGAATTAACAGTGCAAATGTTTCATTTAAAGGGTAATTATATGGTCCTAAACATAAAACTACACCTAAAGGACCACGTCTAATATGAGCATGTACTCCACTGTTTTTTTCAAACTTAGCAAAATCCCTGTCCATTTGCTTATAGTCTTCAATAGTATCGTAAATGTATTCTATAGTTCTATCAAATTCTTTTTCAGAATCTGGTAAAGCTTTTCCAATTTCCCACATTAATAATTTTACAACCTCATCTCGTTTGGTTTTCATTTGCTCTGCAAACTCTTCCATACATTCTATTCTGTCTGCAACACGCATTGTTGGCCACAAACCTTGCCCTTTATCATAGGCTCTGTACGCAGAGTTTAAAGCTTCTATTCCTTCTTCTCCTGTTAAATTAGGTACAGTCCCTAATAAAGTTGGCTTGTATTCTTTTGTTGATGAAATTGTAGAATACACCTCTGCAAATTCTCCTTTCCATTCTTTTAATTCACCATCTACTAAATACGTTTTTTGATGTAATAGTGAATTGACTTTATATGCTTCTGGTATTTCTGTAAATTGTTTTTTCATAAATTAAATTTTAATAGATTGTATAAAAAATAAGCCTTATAATTATCTATTGTCCAAAATTAACTAAAAATAACTGTAAAATACCTCATTTATTATTTAAAACACGAAAAGGATTTCGATGTTTTAAACCCTTTTACCTTGGTATTTAGGCGTTATTAAACTAAAAATTGAAACAAATCTGGCTTATCATTTAGGTAGTCGCCAAAGAAACTTCTTTCTTTCATTCTATTGATTAGAGGCGCTAAATCCTTAGAAGATTTTAACTCTAAACCAACAACGGCAGCTCCGTTTACTCTGTTATTCTTTTTAGTGTATTCAAAATGTGTAATATCATCATTTGGACCCAATATTTCTGCCACAAACTCTTTTAAAGCCCCTGCTCTTTGCGGAAATTTTACAATAAAGTAGTGTTTTAAATTTGCAAACACCAAAGCGCGTTCTTTTATTTCTGCCGTTCTTGTAATATCATTATTACTACCACTTACCACACAAACTACATTTTTACCTTTAATTTCATCAGCAAAAAAATCTAATGCAGCAATACTTAAAGCGCCAGCAGGCTCTACCACTATGGCATCTTTGTTATATAAATCTAAAATTGTCTGACATATTTTTCCTTCTGGAACCGTAATTACCTCTGTTAGGTTTTGTTTACAAATATCAAAATTCAAATCTCCTACTCTTTTTACCGCTGCTCCATCTACAAAAGAATCAATTACATCTAGAGTTGTATTCTTTTTATTTTTGATGGATGTTAACATAGAAGGAGCTCCTTCTGGTTCTACGCCAATAATTTTTGTTTCTGGTGACAAGTATTTAAAAACAGAAGATAACCCTGCAGACAACCCTCCACCTCCAATAGGTACAAAAACATAATCTATTTTTTTATCTGTTTGATGTAAAATTTCGTAACCAACCGTTGCCTGACCTTCAATTACTTTTTCATCATTAAATGGATGAATAAAGGTTTTCTTTTTTGCATCACACTCTAGTTTAGCTGCATCAGAAGCATCATCAAAAGTATCTCCTTCAATTACAATTTCAATAAAATCTTCTCCAAACATTTTAACTTGGTTAATTTTTTGATTTGGAGTTGGAGATGGCATAAAAATGGTTCCTTTTATCTGTAACAATTTACAAGACAAAGCAACACCTTGCGCATGATTACCAGCGCTTGCACAAACAATTCCCCGTTGTTTTTCATCCGAAGTTAAAGAAGACATTTTATTGTAGGCTCCTCTAATTTTATAAGAACGTACTACTTGTAAATCTTCTCTCTTAAACAGAATTGTTGCTTCTAATTCTTTTGATAAGTTAAAGTTTTTGCTCAACGGAGTTTCAAAAGCAACTCCTTTTAAGTTTTTTGCAGCTGTTTTTACGCTTTCTAAACTTGGATAATAATTTGACTTTGTTTGCATGGGTCGAATATAAAAAGAAAACCTGTCAGACAATTAAATCTGACAGGTTTTTATAAAAAAAATCTTTAGTTAATTATGCCGTTTTTACAACTTTCATTGCTGTCATAGAAGCTCTTAATTGCTCTCCTACTTTTTCTACCGGATGATTTCTAATAATTTTGTTAATTCTAATTAATTCTTGGTTATCAACTCCGTTTTCTGAGCTAAAAGATTTACCAATAACGTTTGTAGAAACTGCTTTCATAAAATCAGTTAATAAAGGCTTACAAGCATGGTCAAATAAGTAACAACCATATTCTGCAGTATCAGAAATTACACGGTTCATTTCTGCCAATTTCATTCTTGCAATTGTATTAGCAATTAATGGCGTTTCGTGTAAAGACTCGTAATAAGCAGAAGCTGCAATAATACCAGATTCTGTCATTGCCTCAAAAGCCAATTCTACACCAGCTCTTACAAAAGCAACTAATAAAGTTCCATGGTCAAAATATTCTTGTTCAGAAATTTCTTGATCTGTAACTTGTTGTTTTTCAAAAGCAGTTTCTCCTGTTGCAGCTCTCCAAGTTAATAAGTTTTTATCATCATTTGCCCAGTCTTCCATCATTGTTTTAGAGAAATGACCAGTCATAATATCGTCCATATGTTTTTGGAACAATGGACGCATAATTTCTTTTAATTCTTCAGAAATTCTAAAAGCTTCTACTTTTGCAGGATTAGACAATCTGTCCATCATATTGGTGATTCCTCCATGTTTTAAAGCTTCTGTTACAGTTTCCCAACCATATTGAATTAATTTAGCTGCATAACCTGGCTCAATACCTTCTTCTACCATTTTATCAAAAGATAAAATTGCTCCTGTTTGCAACAAACCACATAAAATAGTTTGCTCACCCATTAAATCAGACTTTACCTCAGCAACAAAAGAAGATTGTAACACACCTGCTTTATGACCACCTGTTGCAACTGCATACGCTTTTGCTTGTGCCCAACCTTTTCCTTCTGGATCATTTTCTGGGTGAACCGCAATTAATGTTGGTACACCAAATCCTCTTTTATATTCTTCTCTAACTTCTGATCCTGGAGACTTTGGCGCCACCATAATTACAGTTAAATCTTTACGAACTTGCATTCCTTCTTCAACAATATTAAAACCATGTGAATAAGATAATGTAGCTCCTTTTTTCATTAAAGGCATTACTGCATTTACAACATTTGTATGTTGTTTATCTGGCGTTAAATTAATAACCACATCTGCACTTGGTAACATATCTTCGTAACTACCAACTTCAAAATTATTTGAAGATGCGTTAATATATGACTGTCTTTTTTGATCGATAGCAGCTTGTCTTAAGGTATAAGAAATATCTAAACCAGACTCTCTCATATTTAAACCTTGGTTTAAACCTTGTGCTCCACAACCTACAATAACAATTTTTTTCCCTTTCAACGCTTCTACTCCGTCTTCAAATTCTGAAGCGTCCATAAAACGACATTTTCCTAATTGCTCTAATTTTTCTCTTAATGTTAATGTGTTAAAATAATTTGACATTTTTATTGTTTTTGTTTGTTGGTTTTAGAGTAAAGATGATAGAAAAAAGAAGATAGACAAATCTTACTTGTAATAGATTTATTTCTTGTCTCTTCTCTTTTTTCTCTTCTCTTTTTTCTTTGACTTATTTTTAGTTGTTGTATGTTTCTAATAATGCTGATATCTTCATTTCTTCTTTAGTAACCGCAATTAAACCAGAACGGGTATATTGCATAATACCAAATACGCTTAACTGGTTGTATAACGCTACAATTTCATCTTTCTTGCCCGATTTTTCTAAAACAAAAAACTCTTTATTAACCGTTACAATTCTTGCGTTGCTTTCTTTAATTATATTCTGAATTTGACGCTCTTCGAACAACAATTCTGATTTTATTTTAAATAAGCCCGAAATTTGATAGATAATCTCATCCTGATCATGGTAGTAAGCTTTTATTACCTCTACTTGTTTTTCTATCTGACCAATTATCTTTTTAACATTAACTTCGATCATATTTACAACAATCGTAAATTTAGCCACTCCTACAATTTCTGATGGAGAAATATTTAAACTTTCTATGTTGATGTGTCTTCTTTGAAAAATTGCTGAAATTCTATTCAACAATCCAACATTATTTTCTGTATAAACAGATATTGTAAATAATTGTTTTTCTGTACTCATGCTTTTAAGTTCAAGGTTTAAAGTTTAAAGTTTCAAAGTTGCCACTCTTCTCTTTAATCTTTGTTCTTTATTCTCTTTTCTTAATTCTCTTTTACTCTAATCTTATATCAGAAACACTTGCACCTGTAGGAATCATAGGAAATACATTATCCTCTTTTTCTACACAAACTTCTAAAAAATAAGCTTCTTTACTTTCCATCATTTCCTTAACAGCATCTGCTAATTCTTCTCTTTTAGTAACTTTTCTTGCTTTTATATAATACCCTTCTGCAATGGCTACAAAATTTGGATTTACCATTTCTGTTGATGCATATCGTTTCTCAAAAAATAACTGTTGCCACTGGCGCACCATTCCTAAGAAATCGTTATTTAAAACCACCACTTTTACAGCCGCTTTTTGCTGAAAAATAGTTCCTAGTTCCTGAATCGTCATTTGGTAACCTCCATCTCCAGAAATAGATACTACTTCTCTATCTGGCGCTGCCATTTTTGCTCCAATTGCAGCAGGCAAACCAAAGCCCATTGTACCCAAACCACCAGAAGTAATATTACTTTTAGTTTTATTAAATTCAGCATACCTACAAGCAATCATTTGATGCTGACCAACATCTGAAACGATGGCTGCATTACCTTTACTTTGTATGTTTATTTGATTTAAAACCTCACCCATTGTTAACCCTTCTTTGGTTGGATGTATATCGTTTTTTATCACTCTTTCATATTCAATAGCATATAAATCTTTAAATTTCTGATGCCATTCTGTATGAGAATTTTTATTTATTAATGGTAAAATTGCTTCTAAGCTAGCTTTTGCATCACCTAAAACTGCAACATCTGTTTTAACGTTTTTATCTACTTCTGCAGGATCTATTTCAAAATGAATCACTTTTGCTTGTGTAGCATACTCATCTAACTTTCCTGTAACCCTATCATCAAAACGCATTCCGATTGCAATTAAAACATCACATTCGTTTGTTAACACATTTGGCGCATAATTACCATGCATACCAACCATACCAACATTTAAAGGATGTTTTGTAGGAATTGCAGAAGCTCCTAAAATTGTCCATGCAGAAGGAATTCCTGCTTTTTCAATTACTGCTTTAAATGCTTCTTCTGCTTTACTTAAAATAACTCCCTGACCCCAAACTACTAATGGTTTCTTTGCTGCATTTATTAATTCTGCTGCAGCTTCTAAAGACTTAACATCTGTTTTAGGAACAGGAACATAACTCCTTACTTTTGTACATTTTTCATAAGAAAAATCAAATTTTTCTAATTGAGCATCTTTGGTAATATCAATTAAAACAGGTCCTGGTCTTCCGCTTCTAGCAATATAAAATGCTTTTGCAATAGCTTCTGGAATATCCGATGCCTTTGTTACTTGACAGTTCCATTTGGTAACTGGTGTAGAAATACCAACAATATCGGTTTCTTGAAATGCATCACTTCCTAATAAATGAGAAAAAACCTGACCTGTAATACACACCATTGGTGTAGAGTCTATTTGTGCATCTGCAATACCCGTAATTAAATTGGTTGCTCCAGGTCCTGAAGTTGCCATAGCAACCCCAACTTCACCAGAAATACGCGCATAACCTTGAGCAGAATGTGTTGCACCTTGCTCATGACGTGTTAATACGTGATGAATTTTATCTTGATACTTATACAACTCATCGTAAACAGGCATAATTGCCCCTCCAGGATAACCGTATAAAATCTTAACTCCTTCTTCTATAAGGCATCTAACAATTGCCTCACTACCAGAAATCCTTTCTGTAGTTTTAGTTGTGCTTTGCTTATTTTTTATGGTTTGTGTTTCCATAGTTTTATCTTTTAAATACCTACAAGGTTATTAAAGCCTTGCAGGATATCTTGTCTCTTTTTTTATCTTGATTCTTGATTCTATTGTAAAACTACAAATCAGTTACACACCCTTTAGATGCAGATGCTACTGTTTTTGCATATTTATACAAAATACCTTTTGTATGTTTTAATGCTGGTGCAACCCATTTAGCTTTTCTTTCTGCGAGTTCTTCATCAGAAATTAACACATTTATTGAATTGTCTTCTGCGCTAATTCTAATTTTATCTCCCGTTTCTAAAATTCCGATTGTTCCTCCAGATTGTGCTTCTGGTGTAATATGTCCAACCACAAAACCATGGGTTCCTCCAGAAAAACGACCATCTGTAATTAACGCTACAGATTTCCCTAAACCTGCTCCCATAATTAAAGAAGTTGGTTTTAACATTTCTGGCATTCCTGGTCCTCCTTTAGGTCCAACATACCTAATGACGACTACATCTCCTCTTTCTACTTCTCCGTTAGAAATACCTGTGTTTGCTGCTTGTTCACCATCGTAAACAACTGCTTTTCCTTCAAAAAGCAATCCTTCGTTTCCAGAAATTTTTGCAACAGCTCCTTCTGTGGCAAGATTTCCATAAATAATTTGAATATTTCCTGATGATTTTAATGCTTTATCTTTTGGATGAATTACATCTTGATCTTCGAATTCGATTGCCTCTACATCTGCCAAATTTTCGGCCAATGTTTTACCTGTTACGGTCATACAATCTCCATGTAAATATCCATTCTCTAATAAATATTTCATCACAGCAGGCGTACCTCCAATTCCGTGTACATCTTCCATTAAGTATTTACCAGATGGTTTTAAATCTGCAATTAACGGAGTTCTGTCCGAAACTCTTTGAAAATCTGCCAATGTAAACTCAATATCAGCTGCATGTGCAATTGCTAAAAAGTGTAACACTGCATTTGTAGATCCACCTAAAGCATTTACAATTGCAATGGCATTTTCTAAAGACTTTTTAGTGATAATATCTAAAGGCTTTAAATCTAATTCTAATAAATTTTTAATAGCTAAAGCAGTTCTTTCTGCTTCTGATAATTTATTAGGATTTTCTGCTGGTATTGATGAGTTATAAGGTAAAGAGAACCCCATACATTCTATTGCAGAAGCCATTGTGTTTGCAGTATACATACCACCACATGCTCCAGCCCCTGGAATGGCTCTTTTTATAATTTCTCTATATTCATCTTCTTCTATTTCTCCTGCTACTTTTTGACCTAAAGCCTCAAAAGCAGAAACAATATTTAATTTTCTTCCTTTGTAATTTCCTGATGCAATGGTACCACCATACATCATAATTGATGGACGATTTAAACGCAACATTGCTATAACAGCTCCTGGCATATTTTTATCACATCCAACTACAGAAACTAAAGCATCATAACTTTGAGCGTTTACAACTGTTTCTATAGAATCTGCAATAATATCTCTAGAAGCTAATGAGTAATTCATACCAGAAGTTCCCATAGAAATACCATCTGAAACTCCAATTGTATTGAATCCTAAACCGACTAAACCTGCAATATTGCTTTCTACCTTGACTTCTGCCGCCAAATTATTTAAATGCATGTTACACGGGTTACCGTCATAACCTGTACTTGCAATACCTACTTGTGCCTTTTGCATGTCTTCATCCGTTAAACCTACTGCATATAACATTGCTTGTGATGCAGGTTGAGATTCATCTTGCGTTAATCTGCTACTGTGTTTGTTTAGTTTCATTATTGTTTTCTTCAATTTGTTGTCTAAATTACTATGTTTCTCTGTTTTTATTGAATAATATTCAATAGTATTCTTTAAATTCAGGTGTTAAAAAAACACCATAAATAACTGATATAAAGATTATTAACCCTATTTAATTATGATATTCAATCATTGAAATAAATTCATAAAAAAAACCTTCCGTTTAAATGGAAGGTTTGTTTATAAAAAATATAAATAGCACTTCCTTATCATGTCGTAATAATTACGATGACGATGATAATAGAAATAATATTTAATATCTGTTTTTTCACGTGTTCAAATATTGTAATTTTATTTTAAATATACAACTACTTTTATTCTTAATAACAAAATTAAGCAAATTAGGCTAGCCCAGATTGAATGGTTTGTTTGAGCTCTTTTTTGTTTTTTTCACAAAAAAAGCGAGTAATGAAAGCTGGAAATAGCTTCTAAATAATAGTGCTTTGTCCCATATGAATGTTTTGAAAATTCATATTACTGTCTTCTTGATTTGCAATATAATCGGCAATAAAATCGCCTACTTTTGCGGTAGACGCCGAGTACTGATTTTTACCTTTTAAATCTGGAGTTGTAATGCCTAAATCTAACGATTTTTCTACAGCTCTTTGTATTGCATCTGCTTCATCATGCAAGCCTAAATATTCTAACATTGTAGCTGCTGATAAAATGGACGCTAAAGGATTGGCAATATCTTTTCCGGTTGCTTGTGGGTATGATCCGTGAATTGGCTCGAATAATGCATTTTTTTCGCCTATTGAACTCGATGCTAAAATTCCTATAGAACCTCCAATAACGCAAGCTACATCAGAAATAACATCTCCAAAAAGGTTTTCTGTTAAAATTACATCAAACTTTTTAGGGTTTAGAACAATTTGCATTGCAGCATTGTCTATAAACATAAAATCTAAGGTAACATCTTTGTATTCTTTTGCAATTTCTGCAACGGTTTTTCTCCATAAACGAGAGGTTGCTAAGACATTTGCTTTATCTACTAAGGTTACTTTTTTCTTTCTATCTTGAGCTGCTTTAAATGCTAAATGTGTAATTCTAGAAATTTCTTCTACGGTATATGAACATACGTCATAAGCAGACAACCCATCTTTACTTACTTCTTTTTTTCCGAAATAAATTCCGCCAGTTAATTCTCTATAAATAACAATATCTGTTCCCGAAATAATATCTTTTTTAAGAGGTGAATTCTTTAATAGCTTCGGATATGATTTTATAGGTCTTACGTTACAGAATAAATCTAATTCTTGTCTTAATTGCAAAAGACCTTGTTCTGGTCTTATTTTTAAGGATGGATCATTATCGTATTTAGATTCTCCAATTGCTCCAAATAAAATGGCATCTGCTTTTCTACAGATGTCAATAGTTTCTTGCGGCAAAGGAGTACCTGTTTTATCAATTGCACAAGCGCCCATTTGAGCTTCTTTATATAAAAAAATATGGTCGTACACCTCTGCAACTGCGTCTAATGCTTTTTTTGCTTGCGTAGTTACTGCTGGTCCTATACCATCTCCGGGAATTACTGCAATTGTATATTTCATTCTGTACTTGTAATCTAAAAATTAATTTGTAATCAAAGGTAGTTGATTCTTTTAAATAGTGCACTTAAAATTTACAACTACCTATGAAGACAAAGTTTATTTTTATATTGTTGTAACTTTAGAGGTTTTACTTACTTCTTTCATAATTGCATGAATATCCTCGTCTTTTACTTCTTTTTGTTTATCGGCAGTGTTTAAGAAAGCTTCATAAGCAACATCTAATTGTACTTTTGTTAACTCATAACCTACCTTTTTTGCTCTGTACGCTAAAGCAGCTCTACCGCTTCTTGCCGTTAATACAATAGCACTTTCTGTAACACCAACATCTTCAGGATCCATAATTTCGTATGTTTCTCTGTTTTTTATAACCCCGTCTTGATGAATACCAGAACTATGCGCAAATGCATTTGCACCCACAATAGCTTTGTTTGGTTGCACAGGCATCCCCATACTTTCTCTAACCATAATACTTGTATCGTACAATAATTTTGTATTAATACTTGTTTCTAGGTTTAAATATGGATGTTGTTTTAACACCATTACTACTTCTTCTAAAGCTGTATTTCCCGCTCTTTCTCCGATACCGTTAATAGTACACTCTATTTGACGCGCTCCATTTATAACACCTGCAATAGAATTTGCAGTTGCCATACCTAAATCGTTATGACAGTGACAAGAAAGAATAACATTATCTATTCCTTTTACGTTTTCTCGCAAATACTTAATTTTAGCCCCATATTCTTCTGGCAAACAATATCCGGTTGTATCAGGAATATTTAATACCGTAGCTCCTGCTTTAATAACTGCTTCGCAAACTCTTGCTAAAAACTCATTATCTGTTCTACCGGCATCTTCTGCATAAAACTCTACGTCTTCTACAAAAGATTTAGAATAAGAAACTGCTTTTACTGCACGTTCTATTACTTTTTCTCTCGTTGAATTAAATTTAAATTGAATATGAGAATCACTTGTACCAATACCTGTATGGATTCTTGGATACTTAGCATATTCAAGTGCTTGTGCCGCCACTTTAATATCATTTTCTACAGCTCTGGTTAAACCACAAACTGATGCATTTTTTACAATTTTTGCAATTTCTGAAACCGAAATAAAATCACCAGGACTTGAAACCGGAAAACCAGCTTCAATAACATTAACACCTAATAAATCTAATCTCTCAGCAATTACTAATTTCTGTCTTGTATCTAACTTGCACCCAGGGACTTGCTCCCCATCTCTTAATGTTGTATCAAAAATTTGAACCTTGTTATCTTGCATAATTTCTGTAAAGATTATCTTATTTAAACTCAAATGTATATATTGAACTTAAAATAAATAGTTATTTTTACCATTCCGTACGATTTCTAATATCATTTACAAAAACTTAAATTATTAATAATCAGTTTTTTATGAGTAAAAATGTTACATCAGCCAATCAACAAAATGATGCTCTTTTTGTTTTAATTAAGTCTTTAACTAAATCAGAAAAGAGGCAATTTAATTTATATGTAGGTAGATTAGGTGGAAACATCGATGCTAAGTTTTTCTCTTTATTTAAATTTTTAGAAAAACTGAAAATTTATGATGAAAAAGTAATTATTGGAAGTGGAATTGTTTCTAAACAACAACTTTCTAATTTAAAAGCGCATTTATACAAGCAAATTTTAATTAGCCTTCGTTTAAACCCTGCTCATAAAAATGTTCGAATTCAAATTAGAGAACAATTAGATTTTGCAACTGTTTTATATCAAAAAGGACTATACAAACAAAGTTTAAAACTGCTAGAAAAAGCCAAACACATGGCTTTAGATACAGAAGAAAAAAATATTGCTTACGAAATTGTAGAACTAGAAAAAGTAATTGAAACACAATACATAACCAGAAGTTTAAGCAACAGAGCAAACCAACTTTCTATTGAAGCAAAATCACTAAGTCAAGACAATGTAATTGCCAGTAAACTATCTAACCTATCATTACAACTATATAGTCATTTAATACAAAATGGGTATGTAAAAAACATCGAAGAACTGCAATTTGTAGACAAATACTTTAATGACAGAATGCCTAAGTATAACTATAAAAAACTAGGTTTTAGAGAAAAACTATGGTTATACAAAGCACATTTATGGCATAGTTTTTTGGTACAGGATTTTTTATTGAGCTATAAATACGCTAAAAAATGTGTCGATTTATTTGACTCTCCAAAATTAATAAACACACACCCTGTTTTTTACTTAAAATCTAAAAACTACCTATTAGAAGCGTCTTTTTTAGTTAAAAAAGTATCTACATTTAAAAAAGAATTAACTCTTTTTGAATCTGAAATAGATCAAAAAGAAATACCGATGAATACTAACACAGAGTTGTTAATATTTTTATATCTGTATTCTAACAAGTTACACTTTCATTTTTTAGAGGGATCTTTTGAAAAAGGAGAATACTTAGTTGATATTATCAATAATAAAATTGATAAATACAAAAACAGACTAGACAACCATTACATTGTTCTATTGTATTACAAAATTGCCTGTTTGTATTTTGGAATGGGCAAAAACAAGCTATGTATTATCTACTTGCAAAAAATTATTAAATCTAAAAACATAGGTTCCGCAGAAGATTTACAATGTTTTGCTCGTATATTAAACTTAATTGCACATTATGAATGCGGTTTAGACTACGACCTAGAAAGACAGTTTGTAGATACTTATAAATTTTTATTAAAAATGGAAAACCTACAAGAAGTTCAAAAGGTTTTTTTAACTTCTATTAGAGATTTAAGTGATGTTTTTCCGCATGAAATTAAAAATGAATTCAAAAAAATTCATGCCAAGTTAAAGACCTTCGAAAATCATCCGTATGAAAAAAGAGCATTTTTATATCTAGACATATTATCTTGGCTAGAAAGTAAAATACAGAACAAACCTATCGCTTTAATTATTAAAGAAAAAACAAAACAAATCGTCAAATAATAGGAAAACAATATTTGAAATAGCTTAATTTTAATAATTCTATATAAATTGATTAAAAACAAGAAATAATCTCTACTAGAAGGCTAAAAATTAAATAATACTCCTATTTTTGTCTTGTGAATTTATCGTATACACATACTAATTCTTCTAAAACTACAAATGTAGTTTATACTTCTATGCGCACAATTATCCGCACAACTACAACAATTACCCTTTAGGGGTTCTACTATATTCATATCACCACAGGTTATATATTGTTTCGAATAACAACGAAACAAACTCAATAAAATATTAAATTACTCAAACTATTCATTAGAAATGAAAGTATTAAAATTTGGCGGCTCATCTGTCGCAAACACAGAAAACATACAAAAGGTCTTAGCTATTGTTAAGGAAGCGTCTAAAAACCAAAAAGTTGCAGTAGTAGTTTCTGCTTTTGGCAAAACAACCAACAATCTTTTAGCAGGTGCTAATTTAGCTTTAAACAATATTGATTCTGCAAAACAAATTATTAATAGCCTTAAAGAATTGCATTTTAATGTTATTGATGATTTAGTTATTAAAAACAAACAAGAAGTTTCTGAAGAAGTTACCTTATTATTTAATAGACTAACCTCTATTTATGAAGGAATCTTTTTATTACAAGAATTGTCTGACAAAACGTTGGCAAAAGTTTCTAGTTTTGGCGAAAGACTTTCTTCTTACATCATAGCAAATGCTGCTAAGGAGTTATTTGATGCAACACATAAAGAAAGTAGAGATTTAGTAATTACTAATGACGAATTTTTAAATGCACAAGTTAACTTTAAAGTTACAAATAAAAATATTGTTTCATTCTTTGAAGAAAACAATCATCAGGTTACTGTTTTAGGTGGCTTTATTTCTTCTAATGTTTTTAATGAAACAACTACATTAGGAAGAGGTGGTTCTGATTTTACTGCTGCTATTTATGCTGCCGCTTTAAATGCGGATGAATTACAAATATGGACAGATGTTAGTGGTATGTTTACTGCAAACCCTAGAGTTGTAAAACAAGCATATCCAATTTCAGAAATTTCTTACGAAGAAGCAATGGAACTATCTCATTTTGGAGCAAAAGTTTTGTATCCGCCAACCATACAGCCTGCCTTAAGAAAAGAAATTCCTATCAGAATTAAAAATACATTTGAACCAGAAAGTGCCGGAACCTTAATCTGTAAACATCCTAAAAACGGAAATGAAGTAAAAGGAATTTCGCATATAGAAGATATTAGTTTAATCACTTTAGAAGGTGGTGGAATGATTGGTATTCCTGGTTTTTCTAAGCGTTTGTTCGAAACACTTTCTGTAGCAAAAATAAATGTTGTTTTTATTACTCAAGCTTCATCAGAACACTCAATTTGTGTTGGTGTTTATGAAAACGATGCTGCAAAAGCAAAAGAGCTTTTAGATGAAACTTTTAGCATAGAAATAGATAAGAAAAAAATAAAACCAATTATTGTAGAAAATAATTTGGCAATTATAGCTGTTGTTGGAGAGAGCATGAAAAATTACCAAGGTTTAAGCGGACAAATGTTTAGCGCCTTAGGTAGAAATAATGTAAATGTTAGAGCAATTGCTCAAGGTTCATCAGAAAAAAATATCTCTGCAGTTATTAATAAATACGATGCAAAAAAGGCATTAAACACCCTACACGAGCAATTTTTTGAAGAAAAAACAAAACAATTAAACTTATTTGTAACAGGTGTTGGTAATGTTGGTGAGCGCTTTTTGGCACAAATTCATCAACAAAAGAAATTTTTAAGAGAAAACTTAAAATTAAGTATTAAAGTTATTGGAATTGCCAATTCTAGAAAAATGTTTTTTGATGATAATGGTATCGATCTAGATAACTGGAAAGAAGCATTAGAAAACGGAGAACCAACAACTTTAGACAGTTTTCATAAAAAAGTAAAAGAAAGTAATCATATTAATAGTGTTTTTATAGACAATACTGCAAACCAGCAAGTATCAGAAATCTATGAAAAATATTTACGCGATAGTATTTCTGTAGTAACTTGTAACAAAATTGCATGTGCTTCTAGTTTTGATAATTATAAAACTTTAAAACAAGTTTCTAGAAAATACAATGCTTCTTTCTTATTTGAAACAAACGTTGGTGCAGGTCTACCAATTATAGATACTTTAAAGAATTTAGTAAACTCTGGCGACAGCGTCAATAAAATTCAAGCGGTTTTGTCTGGAAGTTTAAATTTTGTGTTTAATAACTTTAATGCAGATTCAACGTTTCATGATGTGGTTGCTGCAGCTCAAAAAGAAGGTTATACAGAACCAGATCCAAAAATTGATTTAAGCGGTGTTGATGTTGCTCGTAAAATTTTAATTTTAGCTAGAGAAAGTGGTTATAAAATGGAATTAGAAGACATTGCAAAAAATGCCTTTTTACCTGAAGAAAGCTTAAAAACAACTAACAATGATGATTTTTACGCTTCATTAACTAAAAACGAAGCACATTTTCAAAATATATTTAAAGAAGCAAATGACAAAGATTGTCGCTTAAAATATGTTGCAGAATTTGCTGACGGAAAAGCAAATGTTGGTTTACAACACATTCCATCAGATCATCCTTTTTATAATTTAGAAGGAAGTGATAATATTGTATTATTCTTTACAGACAGATATCCAGAAAACCCTTTAATTATAAAAGGTGCTGGTGCTGGTGCAGATGTTACTGCTTCTGGTATTTTTGCTGATGTAATTAGAATAGCAAATAAATAAAAAAGCATTCAGTTGGCAGTAGCAGTTTTCAGTTAGCAACTGACTGAAACCTGAGGCTAAAAACTGCAAACTAAAAAATATGGATTATTTAAAAATTTTTGCTCCCGCTACTGTTGCTAATGTTTCCTGCGGATTCGATTCTCTAGGTTTTGCTGTTGACGAAATTGGAGATGAAATGACCTTTACAAAAACAACTGAAAAAGGCGTTAAAATAACAAATATTACAGGCGCAAATTTAACCTATGATGTTGATGAAAACGCGGCAAGTGCTGTTGTTAAAAAAATACTGAATGAAGCAAATGCAGATTTTGGAATTGAATTAACAATTCACAAAGGCTTTTCTCCAGGAAGTGGATTAGGAAGTTCTGCCGCTAGTGCTGCAGGTGCTGCTTTTGGTGCAAATCAGTTATTAGGGAACATTTATTCGGACTTAGAGCTAACTAAATTTGCCATGTTTGGTGAAGAAGTTGCTTGCGGAACTCCAATTGCAGACAATGTTTCTGCAGCTATATATGGTGGTTTTGTTTTAGTGAGAAGCTACAGTCCTTTAGAAATTATAAAATTACCAGTTCCTAGTGAATTAAGAGTTGTGGCCATTCATCCGCAGGTAGAAGTAAAAACTAAAGATGCTAGAGAAGTTTTACCTACAGAAATAGCTTTGAAAGACGCTGTTACGCAATGGGCAAATGTTGGTGGTTTAATTAGCGGTTTATATTCAGATAACTATAATTTAATCAGTAATTCTTTGGTAGACATTATTGTAGAGCCTCATAGAAAAAAATTAATTCCGTTTTTTGACGATGTTAAAAACGCAGCAACAAAAGCAGGTGCTTTAGGTGCGGGAATTAGTGGTTCTGGTCCAACAATTTTTGCGCTTTGTAAAGGGGATAAAATTGCCAACGAGGTTTATAAAAGCATCGAAGAAAGTTATAAAAACACAGGTATTGACTTTGAAATGTTTATTTCGAAAGTGAATCACGAAGGAATAAAAATATTAGAATAATCGTCATTACAAAGGAAGAATGACTGAAGTAATCTCTTTCTAACAAACAGATTGCTTCGTTTCTCTCGCAATGACAGACAAAATCAACAAAAATGAACTATTACAGTCTACATCATAAGTCGCCAATATCAACTTTTAAAAATGCAGTTGTAGAAGGCTTAGCAAAAGATAGAGGAATTTATTTTCCAGACAACATTCAACAACTTTCAAAAGACTTTATTGAAAACATTTCTGATTACACAAATCATGAAATTGCGTATGAAGTAATAAAACAGTTTGTAGGTGATGAAATTCCTGCTGAAAAGTTAAAAGATATTGTTGCAAAAACAGTTTCTTTCGATTTTCCTTTGGTAAAGGTTGATGATAATATTGCTTCTTTAGAACTGTTTCATGGGCCAACCATGGCCTTTAAAGATGTTGGTGCTAAATTTATGGCACAATGTTTAGAATATTTCAATAAAGATAATGACGAAGAAGTTACTGTTTTAGTAGCAACTTCTGGAGACACTGGTGGCGCCGTTGCTAACGGATTTTTAGGTGCAAAAGGCGTAAATGTTGTTATTTTATATCCGTCTGGAAAAGTAAGTGATATTCAAGAAAAACAATTAACAACTTTAGGTCAGAATATTACTGCACTAGAAGTTGATGGCGTTTTTGACGATTGTCAAGACATGGTAAAAACTGCTTTTTTAGATGAAGAAATTACAAAAACATTAACCTCTGCCAACTCTATAAATGTTGCGCGTTGGTTACCACAAATGTTTTACTTTTTCTTTGCTTATAAAGAATTACACAAAAAACATAAAGATTTAATCTTTTCTGTACCAAGTGGAAATTTCGGAAATATTTGTGCAGGAATTATGGCTCAAAAATTAGGTTTACCTATTAAACACTTTATAGCATCTACAAACGTAAATGATACCGTACCTAATTATTTAATAGACGGAGTTTACAAACCAAAACCATCTAAAGCAACTATTTCTAACGCTATGGATGTTGGTAACCCAAGTAACTTTATCAGAATACAAGAATTATTTAATAATGACTTAGAAGCCCTTAAAAGTGCTTTTTCTTCGTATAGTTTTTCTGATGATGAAACTCGTGCTACCATGAAAGAAATTTATAACAATTCTGGTTATGTTGCAGATCCTCATGGAGCTGTTGGTTATTTAGGTTTAAAAAAACATGGATTAAAAGAAAATGAATTCGGAGTTTTTCTTGAAACTGCACATCCCGTAAAATTCCTAGATGTTGTAGAAGAAACTTTACCAGTTAAAGTAGAAATACCAGCACAGATTAAAAAGGTAATCAATAATAAAAAAGTAGCTTTTAAAGCATCAACTTATCAAGATTTAAAGGATTTCTTACTAAAAAAATAAGAAACCTAACTTTTATAAAAAGTAAAAAGTCCTAACAATTTAAATTGTTAGGACTTTTTTTCGTTAATAATATATCTTTTAAACCCAGTAAAAGTACAACTCACTTATTTTTATAATATACTTTCTGATATAAAAACAATATGGTAAACAAGATTACAAAAAATAATATTGTTTCAATATTCCCAGAAACTTCGCTTTTAAGAATTATTAAATTTACCATCTCTAAACCTTCTAATTTTAACTATTATTTTAAAAATACCTACTTGTTTTAAGCCAAATCTCTATTTAATTAATACCTGTTTTACTTTTCCTTTATCACCAAAAATGATATTCAGTTTACGCTCTTTAAAATTGATTACATATTTTTTACCAAGGTAAAAAGTCCAAACATTAGAATTTACATCATTAAATTCATCTCCTAAAAACTGTAAGACCTCTTTCTTTGTCATTTGAAGAATCAGTTTTCTTTTAATTAAATCTTCAGCTAAAGATGAGCGAGACTCTCTTCTAGAAAACCAATCTTCTTTATTAAATAATCTTTTTTTTCTTTTTAAACATGAGACCATAAACTATCATTAAAGTTTTAACTTGATTCAATCAATAGTTTCTACAGGTCCAATTGCATCAATTGGTTTAATTTCAACCCTTCTGTTTAATTGTCTTCCGCCTGCATTAGCGTTAGAGAATTTAGGTCTAGATTCACCATAACCTTTAGGCGTTAATCTGTCATTAGCAATACCTTGCTTAATCATGTATTTTCTTACACTTTCTGCTCTTCTTTGAGATAAGTACAAGTTGTATTTATCACTATTTCTATCATCAGTATGACCTTCAATAACAAATTTAACATCTGGTATTTTTTTCATTAACATAATAATTTGATCAATAGTACTGTAAGAAATTAATTTAATTTTATCGCTATTGGTATCAAAATAAATACTAGTTGCTAATAATCCAATTTGTTGCGTAATATTAACTGGAGGTACGGCTTCTTGCTTAGGACAACCTCTGTTTTCTACAGGACCAGGAGTATTTGGACATAAATCTTTTGCATCCATTACACCATCTCCGTCTGAATCTTCGTTTAAAGGACAACCTTCATTTGAAACAGGACCATACTCTAAAGGACATTTATCTTTATAATCTGGTAATCCGTCTTTATCTGCATCTACAGCTTGACCATTACCATAAACCATTGCACCTTTAGGGGTGTTTGGTTCTACATCTAATTGATCCATTACACCGTCATTATCTGTGTCAATAATTTTAAATTGATCTCCAGGAACTGGATCTTTAGCCCAAATGATGTATTCTTTTTTCTTTCCTAATTTTAAAACAACCCCTAAACTAGTAACAAAAAAGTTTTCCCAGTTTTGTTTGTCAGAAATTGCTGCGTCTAAATGATCTTCATTATTAAAGTACATTCCTGTTCTAAACTCAACATCTAAGCGTCTGCTTATTCTTCTTTTAATACCTAATTGTGTAGATAAATAGATAGAACTTGCTTCACTTACACTATTTCTGGCTGGGTTATATCCAAAATCTGCATCAGAGATTTTTACGTAAGAACCATCTGCTAATCTATCAAATAAAGCAGAATCGTATTGGTGGTATCCAACACCAAAGTATCCAGAAATATTCCAATTTCTTGTGTCTCTTCTATAAAGGTTAGAAAAACTTACAATTAAGTTTAATTCTGCACCATAAGCGCTCCCTTCAAATTTCATGTTGTCTCTAATAACACCATTTGGTACGTAAGCAAGACTGTATGTGTTAGAAAAATATTGAGCTCCACCAGACATTTTGTTGTAGGTAGCTTTAAATTCTAATCCTAATATTGGATTAAACATTTTATCTACATAAACATACCCTCCAAAATTCCAATAATTAGTATCATCACTGGTACCAATAGAGCGTAAATCTCCATGCATAATAAAATTACTAAATCCACCTCCAATAGCCCATGTGTTACTCTCTTTAATAACATCTGTAACTTTTACATCTGTACTATCTTTGTGAATAATTTTGCCATCATTAGATTGACCAAAAGATTGAGCAATAATAATAGTACTAAATAGAATAAATAAAATATTTCTCATCTGTTTTGTTTTATATAAGTTCAAATTCAATTTATTTATTATCTTGAATTGTAAAAAGAACTTTACGTTTTTCTTTAGAGAACATTAGTATCTCAAATAAATTTTCACAATCATTACAAGCATATTTTTTAGAAAGAATTGGTATTCCTTTATAAAAAGAACTTTTATGTAATCGATTAATTTTTTTTGAATTACAGATAGGGCAACTTTTTAAATGGTATTTACTTGATTTTGCTCTAATAAGTAGTATTCCATAAATAATGGCAATAATCAGTAATATAATTACTCCTGAATCAATAGGTAGTCCCGGAGGTGATGGTGGACCAATTGTTGGTGGCCCTCCTAATTGTAGTGCAATCATCTTTATCAATTTTTTTGTATTTTATTTTTTTAAAAAGACTTATTAGAAAAGAGTTTAGTTTTATGGGGATGCCACTAAAAATTACAATTAAAAAGGAAAAATTTTCTAAAAAAGTCTTTCTAATTAATCTTTTCTAATATAGCCTTATAGGTAATACTTTCTGTTTACTTAATAAAAAAGTTGTTATTCTATAACAACTTTTTTATTAATTGTACCCTTATCAGTATTTATTTTTACAATGTATACACCAGTTGGTATGTGTTTTTTAATGTCTAATTGGTAAGATGTTTTCTGTTCTTTAATATTCCAGAAACTTACTTCTTTACCAAGAATATCAAACAACTCTACCTTGTTAAGGATTACATCTAAATCTTTAGAAACCACAATACTATGATTTTTATTATCTGCATAAATACGAGTAGTATTAGATAAAATATCTCCCTCTAAACCAAGTACACTATTTTCTACAAAAGCAAGTACAAAGCGTTCTGAATAAACACCTTTATCTAATGTTAAAGTGATTTTTCCGTCAGTAATACGATGAGAAGTTCCTGATAATTTATCAGTAATGTAAATATCTCTAGAAATATTTTGTTTCTCATCAATCATAATATCTACTTCACCAGAATATCCCATTGTAATTTCTAAAGGAACTTCTAAGTCATCAGAGATTGATTGTACACCAGCAATTACATATTTTTTGTCATCATTAGAAAACTTCCAATACATATCTGTAACATCAACTCCATAAGCCTCTGAGTCTGCTCCGTTATCGTAACCAAATGAATTTGTTTCTTGAAAAGAGATTCCTATTTGATGGTGAAGTAATAATTCTTCAGCATTTTTATATTCAAACCCTAATTTAATAATAGGCAGTAAGTTATTAGTACTTGCCGTTTTGGCTGCACTCCTTTTTTTACTTCCTTTAAAAAATACAGATTCTGAGTTTACTCCTCCTTCTTCAGTAACAAATGCTCTTTGGCTGTTATTAAAGCTAATATTTCCCCCTGTTCCATTTCCTTCCACAAAGAATCCTTGTGCTATTGCTATATAAGGCTTTGGCTCTTTATAAACACTTGGATCGTCTCCTAAACCAGAAGTACCATTATTATTATTACTTGGAAGTGAACTATTTGCAGCTAACCCCATCGTTAAGTTTAGAGTTGCATAACCACCTACATAACCACCAAATATATGACCATCAATTCCGGTTCCCTCTCCATTAGCACTTTTTTGGTGATCCCAGAAATAAAGTGTCTGCTCTATAGAACCTACATTATCTTCCATAAACTTTCTTGCATTCATTGCTGAAGGAAAAGGATTACCAATTAGATAATCTTCTTCTGCATTTATAGGTGTAGAAGTATCAAATTCTCCATCATTAGGTACACCTACAAAAGTATAATTCTGCGGTCTACCAGGTCCTTTAAAAATGAATCCATCACCACGAGATATAGATCCCGATCTGTACTTATGTACCCAATTAGATCTTCCGTTAGTTCCAGGAGCATACGTATATATCCAATAGTCTGCTAATGAAATAGGATCTGTAGCAGCTCCATCATAACCTTGAATAAACTTAATATCTTTTGCCAACGTAGTACCAATAATAGAGGTAGCATCTAATGGTGTAGTACCATCTTTTAAAACATCTTTTACCGTGAATTTATAATCAACTATATTTGAAATAACAGGAGAACTCATATAACCATATCTATATAAACTAGGTATTTCTGAATTTTGTTCTACCAATAATTTACCAGGAACAGTAGGTAAAGTACTTGTAACTGTACTACCACCAGTATGCGTTTGCACTAATTGCGAAGTACCTGCTAAACGAATATTACCATCTAAAATAAGATCATTAGTAACTACTAATAACTGATCGGTTACCGTTAAATTAACAGCTGTATTTACCTTTAATTTTCTAGCACTTAATCGATTACCTGTGTGCTCAAAATCTTGATTGATTACTACAGAACGAGACCTGTCTGGAAAACCGTTAGTCCAAGTATTACTATTAGAATTTGAAGTAGTAATATTTATTGTATGTAAACCTAACAAAGTATTTGCCTCTGTACTAGATGTTTTAATTTCTGAAATTAAAGGATCTTGTGGATGTCTTCTTGGAATAACAACAGTGCTACCAGGATTATTTACAGCCTGATAAGGTGCTATATTATCATCTATAAAAGCTACCCATTCTGAAGCTTTATAGTCTTTATTAGTTGTTAAGGTTTCATCTATTCTTACAAACGACGTATTGTTTGTAATGCTAGAAATTACATCATATCTATTTTCCCATGAAAAACTTCCTTCTGCTGTTGAAAGTGTAATAATATCATCACCTCCATTAATATCTGTTAATGCATCATTTATTACAATTGTTGCATCAGCTGCTATTTCTGAATTTAAAATTATTGAATTACTAGAATTTTTAAATAAAACAGAATTACCAGCTTCTAGTATGGTACCAACTGTATAAGAAACATCTGGAGCAATACCTGTTTGATCTCCTGATTTATCTTTGTACAATTGTACTTTAATGGTATTTGCAGGGATATCTGTTATACCTATATTGGTGATTTCAATCCATCTTTCCTTAACCGCATCAGTATCAGCACCAAATTGATATACTTGTGTAATCATTGCATCTGCTGAATCTGGTACATCTCTATAATCTACATCTCCTCCAGTAATTACATCTCCATCGGTGTCTGTAAAGTTATCTGCTTGTGTATTGTCATACTCTCCATTTACATCCGTATATCCTTGGTCTGTATCGCCTGTTTCTATTGCATCTACTAATCCGTTAGTGCCTACAACACCTGTTACAACACCATTACCATCATTTGCTAATCCACTTCCTGATTCAATAACATCAAAAATACCATCGTTATCAGAATCTAAATCTATATAATCTGCAGTATCAGCACCGTCTGTATTTACAGGTACAATAAGAGCTCCAATAACACCAGAACAATTTATTCCGGTACAATCAGGATCATATGCATCATCTAAACCATCCTTATCGGTATCTGCTCCTGAAGGTGCTACATAACCTAAAGTAGTTTGTGCTTCTATATTGTCTGGAATTCCATCATTATCTGCATCTAAGTCTAAGTAATCTGGAATACTATCTCCATCTGTACTTGTTGGTGTTAGACCTGTATTTGCTGTTGTAGGTATACCATTTGAACCTGTGTTATCTGCATTGTTATCATCATCATCTGCTTTTCCATCATTGTTTGCGTCTGTTCCTCCTGCTTCTGTTACATCTGGAATACCATCGTTATCTGAATCTAAATCTAATAAGTTTAATTGACCATCTCCATCTGTATCATCTGTACTTGGGTAAGAATCTGGTTTACCATCATTGTTAGCATCATCTCCTGTAATAATTAATACACTTGAAGTGTTTTCTGATACTCCATCTTGCCCAACATCTCCATCAACAGCATCACTAAATCCATCGCTGTCTATATCATCTGTTAAAGTACCATTAGCATTAAGACCGTCTACTTTACCATTACCGTCGGTATCTAAACCTCCAGCTTCTACGATATCTGTAATACCATCATTGTCTGAATCTAAGTCTTGGCTATTTGGTACGCCATCGCCATCGGTATCTAGATTTGCTAAACTGTTACCTCCATTATTTACATCATAACGATCATCTAAACCATCGTTGTCAGTATCATTGATTAAGGTACCATTAGCGTTTAAATCATCTACTTTACCATTACCATCTGTGTCTTCTCCTCCTGCTTCTACAATATCTGCAATACCATCATTGTCTGAATCTAAATCGAAATGATTTGGTACACCATCGCCATCGGCATCATATACATCCGGAATTCCATCGTTATTAGAATCTGTATAGTTCGTTGTACTTCCGTCTCCACCGTTTCCGTTATCGGTTGTGTCTTTGTAGTTTGGTATGCCGTCGCCATCTTCATCGCCATCTGCAAAATTTACTCCGTTTTCTGCAGTATCAGGAATTCCATCATTATCGTCATCTAAATCTACGCTATCTGGAATACCATCATTGTCATTATCCTGTACATCTCTATAATCTACATCTCCACCAGCATTTACATCACCATCGGTATCTGTAAAGTTATCTGCTTGTGTATTGTCATATTCTCCATTTACATCCGTATATCCTTGGTCTGTATCGCCTGTTTCTATAGCATCTACTAATCCGTTAGTGCCTACAGTACCTGTTACAACACCATTACCATCATTTGCCAATCCACTTCCTGATTCAATAACATCAAAAATGCCATCGTTATCAGAATCTAAATCTATATAATCTGCAGTATCAGCACCGTCTGTATTTACAGGTACAATAAGAGCTCCGATAACACCAGAACAATTTATTCCGGTACAATCTGGATCATACGCATCATCTAAACCATCATTATCTGTATCTGCTCCTGAAGGTGCTACATAACCTAAAGTAGTTTGTGCTTCTATATTATCTGGAATACCATCATTATCTGCATCTAAGTCTAAGTAATCTGGAATACTATCTCCATCTGTACTTGTTGGTGTTAAACCTGTACCTGCTGAAGTAGGAATACCATTTGAACCTGTGTTATCTGCATTGTTATCATCATCATCTGCTTTTCCATCATTGTTTGCGTCTGTTCCTCCTGCTTCTGTTACATCTGGAATACCATCGTTATCTGAATCTAAATCTAATAAGTTTAATTGACCATCTCCATCTGTATCATCTGTACTTGGGTAAGAATCTGGTTTACCATCATTGTTAGCATCATCTCCTGTAACAATTAATACACTTGAAGTGTTTTCTGATACTCCATCTTGCCCAACATCTCCATCAACAGCATCACTAAATCCATCGCTGTCTATATCATCTGTTAAAGTACCATTAGCATTAAGACCGTCTACTTTACCATTACCGTCGGTATCTAAACCTCCAGCTTCTATGATATCTGTAATACCATCATTGTCTGAATCTAAGTCTTGGCTATTTGGTACGCCATCGCCATCGGTATCTAGATTTGCTAAACTATTACCTCCATTATTTACATCATAACGATCATCTAAACCATCGTTGTCAGTATCATTGATTAAGGTACCATTAGCGTTTAAGTCATCTACTTTACCATTACCATCTGTATCTTCTCCTCCTGATTCTACAATATCTGCAACTCCATCATTGTCTGAATCTAAATCGAAATGATTTGGTACACCATCGCCATCGGCATCATATACATCCGGAATTCCATCATTATTAGAATCTGTATAGTCTGTTGTACTTCCATCTCCACCGTTTCCGTTATCGGTTGTGTCTTTGTAGTTTGGTATGCCGTCGCCATCTTCATCGCCATCTGCAAAATTTACTCCATTTTCTGCAGTATCAGGAATTCCATCATTATCGTCATCTAAATCTACGCTATCTGGAATACCATCTTTATCATTATCGTTATTTTCGGCATCTCTATAATCTACATCGCCTCCAGTATTTACATCTCCATCGGTGTCTGTAAAGTTATCTACTTGTGTATTGTCATACTCTCCATTTACATCCGTATATCCTTGGTCTGTATCGCCTGTTTCTATAGCATCTACTAATCCGTTAGTGCCTACAGTACCTGTTACAACACCATTACCATCATTTGCCAATCCACTTCCTGATTCAATAACATCAAAAATGCCATCGTTATCAGAATCTAAATCTATATAATCTGCAGTATCAGCACCGTCTGTATTTACAGGTACAATAAGAGCTCCGATAACACCAGAACAATTTATTCCGGTACAATCTGGATCATACGCATCATCTAAACCATCATTATCTGTATCTGCTCCTGAAGGTGCTACATAACCTAAAGTAGTTTGTGCTTCTATATTATCTGGAATACCATCATTATCTGCATCTAAGTCTAAGTAATCTGGAATACTATCTCCATCTGTACTTGTTGGTGTTAAACCTGTACCTGCTGAAGTAGGAATACCATTTGAACCTGTGTTATCTGCATTGTTATCATCATCATCTGCTTTTCCATCATTGTTTGCGTCTGTTCCTCCTGCTTCTGTTACATCTGGAATACCATCGTTATCTGAATCTAAATCTAATAAGTTTAATTGACCATCTCCATCTGTATCATCTGTACTTGGGTAAGAATCTGGTTTACCATCATTGTTAGCATCATCTCCTGTAACAATTAATACACTTGAAGTGTTTTCTGATACTCCATCTTGCCCAACATCTCCATCAACAGCATCACTAAATCCATCGCTGTCTATATCATCTGTTAAAGTACCATTAGCATTAAGACCGTCTACTTTACCATTACCGTCGGTATCTAAACCTCCAGCTTCTATGATATCTGTAATACCATCATTGTCTGAATCTAAGTCTTGGCTATTTGGTACGCCATCGCCATCGGTATCTAGATTTGCTAAACTATTACCTCCATTATTTACATCATAACGATCATCTAAACCATCGTTGTCAGTATCATTGATTAAGGTACCATTAGCGTTTAAGTCATCTACTTTACCATTACCATCTGTATCTTCTCCTCCTGATTCTACAATATCTGCAACTCCATCATTGTCTGAATCTAAATCGAAATGATTTGGTACACCATCGCCATCGGCATCATATACATCCGGAATTCCATCATTATTAGAATCTGTATAGTCTGTTGTACTTCCATCTCCACCGTTTCCGTTATCGGTTGTGTCTTTGTAGTTTGGTATGCCGTCGCCATCTTCATCGCCATCTGCAAAATTTACTCCATTTTCTGCAGTATCAGGAATTCCATCATTATCGTCATCTAAATCTACGCTATCTGGAATACCATCATTGTCATTATCGTTATTTTCGGCATCTCTATAATCTACATCGCCTCCAGTATTTACATCTCCATCGGTGTCTGTAAAGTTATCTACTTGTGTATTGTCATACTCTCCATTTACATCCGTATATCCTTGGTCTGTATCGCCTGTTTCTATAGCATCTACTAATCCGTTAGTGCCTACAGTACCTGTTACAACACCATTACCATCATTTGCTAATCCACTTCCTGATTCAATAACATCAAAAACACCATCATTATCTGCATCTAAATCTATATAATCTGCAGTATCAGCACCGTCTGTATTTACGGGAACAATAAGAACTCCGGTAACACCAGAACAATTTGCGCCGGTACAATCTGGGTCATACGCATCATCTAAACCATCCTTATCGGTGTCTGCTCCTGAAGGTGCTACATAACCTAAAGTAGTTTGTGCTTCTATATTATCTGGAATACCATCATTATCTGCATCTAAGTCTAAGTAATCTGGAATACTATCTGCATCTGTACTTGTTGGTGTAAGACCTGTACCTGCTGAGGTAGGAATACCGTTTGAACCAGAATTGTCTACATTGTTATCATCATCATCTGCTCTTCCATCATTGTTTGCGTCTGTTCCTCCTGCTTCTGTTACATCTGGAATACCATCGTTATCTGAGTCTAAATCTAAATGATTTGGAATACCATCATTATCCGTATCTAAAGCCGCACAATATTTAAGTTCAAATAATTGCGTTGTAGCTTTACTATCGTCTCCACTTTCTTTACCTACTACAATAATAATTTCATTTAAAGGACCTTGAGAAGATATTAAGACCGCATTAGATGGAGCATTTGCTCCGATAGCGTTACTTAAAACAGATTGCCCTGTAATTATATAGCTTCCCGAAGCTAGTGTACTATTGCTAATTGTTAAAGCAGTATTTGAACCGTTTAAATTGGCTAAAAAATCAGTTCTGTCAGAATGATCTAAACCACCCCATTTAAATTCTACATTAAATACCGGTTGTGTAAAAGTTATTTTATACACTGCAGCACTAATAGTTGCTGCATTTGCAGGATAAAAAGAACCTGTAGGGAAATTAGTAAAACTAGGTTGCGCATTTATATAGTTCCCATTTACCCCAACCGTAGGTCCTTGGCTAGAAACACCCGCTGCCCATTGAGCAGCATTTATTAATTCATAACTAAAAGTAGCACTTGTACCTCCAAAAGAATAAATATTTGCAACATTACCAGAAGCATTTCCTCCATTTGTATTTGTTGAAGTGTTTGTAAAAGCTTGTCCTAAATCTATGTAAGAAGTAGAAGGACAACTAAAGCCTTCATCAGTATCTAAGATACCATCATTGTCATCATCTAAATCTACGCTATCTGGAACACCATCTTTATCATTGTCATTATCTTGAGCATCTCTATAATCTACATCTCCACCGGTATTTACATCCTTATCTGTATCTGTAAAGTTGTCTGCTTGTGTATTGTCATACTCTCCATTTACATCCGTATATCCTTGGTCTGAATTGCCTGTTTCTATATCATCTACTAATCCGTTAGTACCTACAACACCAGTTACAACACCACTTCCATCATTTGCCAATCCACTTCCTGACTCAATAACATCAAAAATACCATCATTGTCTGCATCTAAATCTATATAATCTGCAGTATCGGCATTGTCTGAGTTTACAGGGTTTATTATTGCTCCGCTTACACCAGAACAATTTGCGCCGGTACAATCTGGATCATACACATCATCTAAACCATCATTATCGGTGTCTGCTCCTGAAGGTGCTACATAACCTGTTGTAGTTTGTCCTTCTATATTATCTGGAATTCCATCATTATCTGCATCTAAGTCTAAGTAATCTGGAATACTATCTGCATCTGTACTTGTTGGTGTAAGACCTGTACCTGCTGAGGTAGGAATACCATTTGAACCAGAATTGTCTACATTATTATCATCATCATCTGCTCTACCATCATTATTAAGATCTGTTCCTCCTGCTTCTATAACATCTGGAATACCATCGTTATCTGAATCTAAATCTAAGTAATCTGGAATACTATCTCCATCTGTATTGGTTGGTACAATAGTACCTGTACCAGCTGAAGTTGGAATACCATTTGAACCTGTATTGTCTGCATTGTTATCATCATCATCTGCTCTTCCATCATTGTTTGCATCTGTTCCTCCTGCTTCTGTTACATCTGGAATACCATCGTTATCTGAATCTAAATCTAATAAATTTAATAGACCATCTCCATCTGTATCATCTGTATTTGGGTAAGAATCTGGTTTACCATCATTGTTAGCATCATCTCCTGTAACAATTAATACATTTGAAATATTTTCTGATGTACCATCTTGTCCTACATCACCATCAACGGCGTCATTAAAACCATCGCCGTCTGTATCTGTAAATACACCATCTACAACACCATTATTATCAGTATCAGTACCTCCTGCTTCAATAATATCTGTAACACCATCATTATCTGAATCTAAATCTTGGCTATTTGGTACTCCATCGCCATCTGTATCTGGGTTACCTATACCACTACCTCCATTATCAACATCATAGCGATTATCTATACCGTCGCCGTCTGTATCATTTATTAAGGTACCGTTAGCGTTTAAATCATCTACTTTACCATTACCATCTGTATCTTCTCCTCCTGCTTCTACAATATCTGCAATACCATCATTATCTGCATCTAAATCTTGGCTATTTGGTACGCCATCATTATCGGTATCTATATTTGTAAGATCTGTACCTCCATTATTAGAATCATATAAATCATCTAAACCATCGTTGTCCGTATCATTTATTAAGGTTCCATCTGGGTTTAAGGCATCTACCTTACCATTACCATCTGCATCTGTACCACCAACTTCTACAATATCTGGAACACCGTCATTGTCTGAATCTAAATCTAAATGATTAGGGATACCATCTCCATCTTTATCTAAACTACTAACAACACCATTTACAATAGTAGAGCCATTTTCTGCTGCATAGTCTGGATCTCTGTAATTTATTATTCCATCATTATCTGAATCTAAACTTGGATCTGCAGATAAACAAACGTAAGGAGATAAAGGAAAACTAAGGCTTCTTGTAAAAGATAAATTAGAAGAACCTATATTACCAGCTTTAAGAAAAGGGTCTCCTTGTCCTTGCACTACTCCGTCATAATCTAATCTATAAAAAGAAGTTCCGTTTTCATTAGTATTATCACTAGTTACACCCCTTGAAGTTCTTAAAGTAAATGTATATTGACCTTCTACAGTTGTAATAAATTCTAAATTAAGAACATCATCTGCATCGGTATAAGGACCACCACTTTGTGATACAAAACCAGACGGTCCTGTTAAAGTCCAAGTAGTTCTAGTTTCGAAAGCATCTAAATCTAAAAATAGAGTTATTTTAGATTCTGTAAGATATGTAGGGCCATCAGGACATAGTTCTTCTATATCTAAAATACCATCATTATCATCATCTACATCTGCTATATCTAAAATACCATCATTATCTGAATCTGTATTTGCAAAATTTACATTATCTCTATAATCTACTTCTCCTCCAAAAGATAAATCATTATCAGTATCACCTAAATTACTTGCATTTGGTGGGTTTATACCATCATTTACTGTAAAGCCAGAATTTAAAGAATCATCATTATCATCAAAATTATCGTCTAAACCATCATTATCTACATCTGTATTAGCCAAAACATTATCAGTATCACCATTTTCAGCAATATCAAGAATACCATCATTATCTGAATCTGAATCTAAATAATCTGGAGTATCAGTACCATCTGTATTTACAGGTGTTATTTTAAGTATTCCTGTTGATGTATCTTCGTAAGAATCATCAATACCATTGTTATTGTTATCTGTTATAGAAGTACCAATACCGCTTGGTGCAATGTAACCATTTGTAGGTTGTGCTTCTATATTATCTGGAATACCATCATTATCTGCATCGATGTCTAAATAATCTGGAATAGCATCTCCGTCAGAATTTATAGGAGTAACTCCACTTACAGCAGAATTAGGCACACCTTTAGTAGTACCAGAAGTACCTACAGATCCATCTGCCTTACCATCGTTATCTAAATCTAAACCACCTGCTTCTGCAACATCAGAAATACCATCATTATCTGAATCTAAGTCGTAAATATTTAAAACTCCATCTTTATCTGTATCTCCAGAACATATACCTCTTAAAATACTAAATGCATCTAAAGCAATATCTGCCCCTAATTCTTCTGGATTAGTTTGTACTAAAACAATATCTATATTTTTTGTTGCTGGTGCAGTAAAATCTGTTTCGTTTAACTGCCAATTTTGATTACCCTGTGTAATATTATTTAAACTAAAATTAGGTATTCCTGCAGGTGTACTTGTACCAGCATTATAAAATTCAAACGAATAAGAACTAACATGAGGATCTGTATTTGAAATTTCTGCTGCATAAACCGCTACAGAATAGGTTACACCTTCTACAATAGATACGTTACCAATAGAAACAATTTCTCCAAACCTACCATTTCCATTATAATCCGTACTAAGTACCCTACAATTATTATTAGGATCGCCTATAAATTCTGGAAATGCATTAAAAACAGCAGCTTTACCTGATGGTACCGGATGCAAACCTTTAGTAGACTCTACAACACCCGTTGTTGGTTGCCAACCTGTTATTGTTGAAGGATCTAAAAGATTAACACCCCCACCTTTTGGTATGTTAAAACTAGGACTAAATAAACAAGCAGCGTCATCAACACCAGCATCGGTAACAAAACCAGCTGCCTCAAAACCTTCTGTAACAACAGGCACAGAATACGTGAAAGTCCCACATTCTTCAGTATCTAAAACACCATCGTTATCATCATCTAAATCGCAAATATCATTAATACCATCGCCGTCATGGTCACCTGCTGTAGGTGTACCTACTATTGCCCCATCGGTACATGGATGATCTACAACGGTTGTTTCAGAATCATCAAAAACCAGATTAGAAAACCAGACATACCCTGTTACAGCACTTCTTGCTGTTACACTAAATTCGAAGGAAGATTTCAACCCAAGATTTACCCCAACCCAAGCTTCTTGATCAGCTGGCGAATGGTTGTTGGTTCCTGAAATTGCTATAAAATTACCTGCCGTAACACCATCTATAGAAGTACCTTGGTTTGTAGCAACAACTAGATCTGCGAGCGGATTATTGGATAGTTCATAACTCACAACATCACTTTGGCGGTACTCTACTTTTTCAGTACCAGCACCGTTCCCAGGATTAGTAGTAGTATTATCTATATCTTTAAATCCCCAATTAACGAGCACCTTAATAGGCGTACCACCTGTTGCCGACGGCGTTCCCGATACTAGAAATTCAATTTTAAAATCTACAACAGTATCTTCATAACTACTGCTATAAGTACCATTTGCACTACCTACCCCAGGATTACTATTATTAAGTAATATTTGACTTGTCCCATTCTCAAAATCTATCGGAATATCAACGTTAGGGTTTCCATTTAAAGTTGCTCCAAGAGCAGTGATACGCATATCAAAACTAACCGTATTATAAGTTCCTACATTTTGGTAATATGCCACATCTCCAATATCAGAACTAGCCCCTCCAACATTAAACACAGTTCGTGAACCAAAGGTCATTGGCGTGCCACTTTGCGCATTAACATTACTAAATACAAAAGCGAAACATACTATGATAAATAGACTGCTTTTTAAAAATAAAAATTGAAATGTTTTTTTCATAATGAAATATATTAAATACCAATACCTTTTTACTAATTTGTTAACTTATTTAATGAATTAAAGTGCTTCCAAGAGACTTTTTTTTTATTAAGCATATTCAATTTTTAATTACTGCTCCTTAAAAAAACTATTTTAATCTACCACTTTATATCTTCTTTTAACGTGAACACAGAATTACAATTAACCTGTACCCCTGTTGTTTTAAAATGACTTATTTTCCGTGTAATTTCCCTTACACCAATTAATATCAAACACCTTTTAGACCCCTATTTATTATTTACGTCACATTATTTAAACTAAAATTAGGGATTCCTGCAGGTGTACTTGTACCAGCATTATAAAATTCAAACGGATAAGAACTTACATGAGGATCTGTATTTGAAATTTCTGCTGCGTACACTGCTACAGAATAGGTTACACCCTCTACAATAGATACATTACCAATAGAAACAATTTCTCCAAACCTACCATTTCCACTATGATCTATATCAAGACCTCTACAGACATTTACAGCATCACTTGCATCTGCTGCAAACGCATTAAAAACAGCTGCCTTACCTGATGGTACCGGATGTAAACCTTTAGTAGATTCTACAACACCCGTTGTTGGTTGCCAGCCTGTTATTGTTGAAGGGTCTATAAGATTAACACCCCCACCTTTTGGCACATTATAAGGCAAAAATGCACAAGCAACGTCATCAACACCAGCATCGGTAACAAAACCAGCTACTTCAAAACCTTCTGTAACAACAGGCACAGAATATAAGAATCCCATAAATTCATCTATATTTAAAATAGTATCATAGTCAAAATCATCTTCTGGCAAGGTACCTCCACAAGCTGCCATTGTAGTTGTAGCTAATTCTTTTACAGTTAATGTGGTTTTTGTAATTTCTTTTGAAGAAATAATTAAACTACTCGTTGCTACACCTTCGGATAAATTTTTCCAGAAATTATTAAATTCCTGTAAAAAACCAGTATATTTAACGGCTTCATTGTTAATAGTAACGTAGTTAACTAATTTGTAATTGTTTTCTGCTTTTTCAATTTCGTTTGCAGATGTAAGAGGTGTGAAAAATAGAAAACTCCACACAAAAACAGGCATAGATGCCCTGTTTGTTAAACTCAATAAGAACTGTCCCAACATCTTTTATTTTTATAAATGTTTAAAATTAATTTACATTATTATACAAAATATAATGTTAGGGGACTTATTGCAAAAATATGTTTTATAAATACTTAACACCCCTTTTAAAAAGACGAATTGTACTTTAAAAGAGACATTAAAAAATTATTTTACATTATTTTTAGACTTTTATCTATTTTTTTTAGACATTAGTAAAATATAGACTATTAATTTAGGCTGTTACAATATATTAAAGTTTAATTTTACAATGATTAAAAACCTCTAATGAAATCGATATTTTTTTACTTACTTTTATGCTTATCTATACTTACAAAAGCGCAAACAAATATTGACACTGTAACTATAAATAAAAAACTAACTAAACTTCAGCTAGAAACTGCAATTGTACCTATTGACACTACAAAAAATAGAATTTACAAGCTTCTACATCAACTAAACCACATAAAAAACTCGTTTACAAAAGAAGAAAGAGCAACAAAGACAGGCAAAGCTATAAAAAAAATATACACCAACACCGTACTTAGTTTAATAGAAAATGTTTTTTTTAACGAAGGTAAAATAGATTCTATTAAATATTATCATTCTTTATTAGAAAAAAACAATAGTGATTACTACTCGTTAGGACGAACTATGAAATATGTAGGTTTTCTAAATAATCAAAAAAATGATATCGCTAATGCAGTAAAAAACTTTAATAAAAGTATTGATTACTTTGATAAAGCAAATGCTAAAATAGATGAATTAGAAACTATATTAATGCTAGCTGCAATCTATATTTCCTATGATTTACCGAGTTACGTAGAAGAAACCATTGCTATTTTTGAAACTCGCTTTAATAGTTACAAAAAAGAGCTTACCCCTGAAGATTATAGACTTGTAGAAATTTCATTTAAAACAATGAAAGCGTCTTGGATATCTGCAGGAGGTGATTGTAAAAAAGCGCTTTCTATTATAAAATCGATTAATTTAAATGGAGTTAATGATATAAATACGTTAGCAGATTATTACGAAGAAAGTATGTTTGTACATCTTGATTGCGGCAATTACGACGAAGCTCTAACTTGCTTAAAAGAAGCATATGATGAAAAATATAATAATTTTAAGGAATTTGAACAATTTAAAAACGGCCATTACTTAACTATTTACTTAGAAAAAAAAGACTTAGAAAAAGCTGCTTATTATGTAGATCTCCTAAAAAAAGATAGCACCATTAATGAGAACACAGATATCTCTATAAACAAATCATATTCTAACTTTTACAAAGCTACAGGCAACTATAAATTAGCGTTACAATACAAAGAAAAACATCATCACATATTAGATTCTATTAATTCATTAAAATCTAAAATTACAAACGATTTAACTATTTACAAACTAAAACTAAATAACGAAGTTGTAAAGCTAAATGCACAAAATAAGAGCCAAGAAATTATCAACAAAAGAACAAAAGAATACTTAATTTATGTTTTTATTGCAATAATTTACATCTTGCTATTTACTTTCTACAGAATCTCTCATATCAGAAATAAAAAGAGGTATATATTAAATTTAGAGTTAGAAAAAAATAAAGAAATAGTTGCCCTTAAAAACTTATACATACAAAATCTATCACACGAAATAAGAACACCAATTACTATTATTATTGGTTACTTAAGCTTGATTAGACAAAATATTTTTGATAGCGCTAAAATACTCGATTATACAAACAAAACACTTAAAAGTAGCGAACAATTAACCGCTTCTCTTAATGATTTTTTAACCTTATTAAAATTAGAAAACAAAAAAATAATATCGAGTACAGAATCTAAAAACTTAGGTGCTTTTCTAAAAAAAATAGTTTATTCTTTTGAAGGCAACGTAACTTTAAAACGTATAAATTTATATTACAAAACAAATATAAAAGCCACCAATAAGAATTTAACCTACGATTACAATAGTCTTACCAAAATTATACATAACCTAATTACCAATGCTGTAAAATACACACATACGGGCGAAACTATTTATGTAGAAACTTTAGTGAATAAAAACGAATTATTAATTACCATAAAAGATACTGGTATAGGAATCTCTGAAGAAGAAATTCCTCATATTTTTTCAAGATTCTTTCAATCTAAAGAACACATAAATTCTGGTGGCTTTGGTATTGGTCTTTCTTTAGTTTCTGAATTAATAAAAAATTTAAACGGAAAAATAGACGTAAAAAGTAAAAAAAATAAAGGCACTACATTTACAGTAACATTACCGCTTGATAAAAATAATGACCTACAGGTTACAGAAAACACCTCTGACTATATTTTAATTAACGAAAAAGAAGACTCTGAAAAAGAAAAAAATTCGAAAAAAAGAAATTTACCTAAAATTCTAATAGTAGACGACAATACAGATATTTTAATTTACTTAAAAGAATTACTTTCTACAGAGTTTAATTGTTTTACCTGTTACAATGGTAAGGATGGATTAACGTTAGCTAAGGCATATCAATTTAATTTAGTTTTATCTGATTTATACATGCCTATTATGCAAGGATTTAAATTTAAAGAAGAATTAAACAAATTAGACAATTATAAAGAAATTCCTTTTATATTGATGTCTGCATCACCACCAGAAGAAACAGAAGCTTTAAAACTTACTCTTGGTATTGATGACTTTATAGTAAAACCATTTAAAGCAAAAGAAATTCAATCTAGAATTTATAATCTCCTAGAAAATAAAATATACAGAGACAAATTGCAAAACATTAACTATGATGACATAGAAATGACTAGTTATAATTCTGAATTTGTTAATAAAGTAAGATCTATTATTTTAGAAAACTTAAACAACTCAGAGTTTTCTGTAAATGACTTAGCCATAGCCTGCAATTATAGCACAAAACAATTGGGAAGAATTTTACAAGCAAAAACAGGCTTATCTACTGTAAAAATTATCTTAGAAATACGTTTATTAAAAGCCTATGAATTAATTTTAAAAAATGAATACCAAACAATAAAAGAAGTTACGTTTGCTATTGGCTTAAATAGTACAGATTATTTTAATAAAGCTTTTACAAAAAGATTTGGCATAAAACCTAGCGAACTAATCAAATAACAAAACAGCAAACTTATAAATATTAATATCACTTAGAAAAAACCTTTCTAAATGTAAAAAATCCTAACAATTTAAATTGTTAGGATTTTTTTGTTGGCCTACAAGGACTCGAACCTTGAATGTCGGTACCAAAAACCGGTGTGTTACCAATTACACCATAGGCCAATACTCTAATGCGGGTGCAAATTTAAACCTTTATTTAGAACTTGCAAACATTTTTTTATTTTTTTTACATTTAACAAACATTTAAGATGAAATTATCACTTATAAAAGCGCTTCTCAACTATTTTTATTCATATTTATTAGTAAATTCGCCACAACTTATTAAAAGACTATGACATCAGCAAATTTTAAAAAATGGAACATCATCTTAGGATGGGCTACATTTGTAATTGCTTTAATTACATATACCCTAACCTTAGAGCCAACTGTGAGTGCCTGGGATTGTGGAGAATACATTTCTACCTCAGTAAAATTAGAAGTTGGTCACCCACCAGGAGCACCTTTGTTTCAAATGTTGGGCGCATTTTTTGCAATGTTTACGTCTAGTTTAGATCAAATTGCTAAAATGGTAAACTTTATGTCTGCCTTGGCGAGTGCATTTACGATTTTGTTTATGTTTTGGACAATTACCAACCTAGCAAAAAAACTGGCTTTAAAAACAGGTGAAATTTCCGAAGGAAAATACATTGCCATTTTAGGAAGTTCTATTGTAGGCTCTTTAGCATATACGTTTTCAGATAGTTTTTGGTTTAGTGCCGTAGAGGGTGAAGTATATGCAATGTCATCATTTTTAATGGCTTTATTATTCTGGTTAGGTTTAAAATGGGAAAGCGAAATACATACTGCTAGAGGTAACAAATGGTTAATTCTAATTAGTTTTGTTGTTGGTTTATCATTTGGAGTACACATTCTATCATTATTGGTAATACCTGCCATTGTAATGCTATATTTCTTTAGAACATATAAAGAAATCAATTTAAAAACAACTGCAATTGCAACCATAATTTCTGTAATTGCGTTAATGTTTGTTTTTAAATTCTTATTCCCGTTTACCTTAAAATTCTTTAGTGCTTCTGAGTTGTTTTTTATCAATTCTATAGGAATGCCTTATAACTCTGGAAGTATTATAGCTGCCTTAATTTTAGTAGCATTGTTCTATTTCGGATTAAATTTTACACGCAAAAAAAACAAAATACACGCAAATACTTTAATACTTTCTGTATTGTTTATTATGATTGGTTTTTCTTCTTGGATGATGCTACCAATTAGAGCAAATGCAAATACTACTATTAACGAGAACAATCCTTCTAGTGCTCGTGAATTATTAGCCTATTATGATCGTGAACAATATGGTGATGCCAATGTTTTTTATGATACCTATTACTCTAATGCATACGAAAGAACACAAGATGCAAACAAGCCTTACAAAGACGATAAACCTAAGTATGAGAAAAGAAACGGTAAATACGAAATTGTAAACAACTACAAAGGCGTAGTACCAAATTGGTCTGATAAACACAAAGGTTTTATACCTAGAATGGTAAATTCTGCATCAGAAAAAATGTACAAATCTATTGCCGGAATTCCGCAAAAAAGTAAACGTAGACCCACATTTGCAGAAAACATTAAGTTTATGATGAGCTACCAATTTGGCTACATGTACGGACGCTATTTTATGTGGAACTTTGTAGGAAGACAAAATGATATTCAAGGAAACTTAGATGTCTTTAACGGAAATTGGCTTAGCGGAATTAATGCCATTGATGAAGTTCGATTAGGTTCTCAAAAAGACCTTCCATCACAAGTACTAAACAATAAAGGAAGAAACAAATATTACTTTTTACCTTTAATTTTAGGAATTATAGGATTGCTTTACCAAATTAAATGGGATAAAAAGAATTTCTTTACACTTTTCTTATTCTTTGCTTTTACGGGTTTTGCTATTATTTTTTACACAAATCCAAGGCCTTTTGAACCAAGAGAAAGAGATTATGCAGTTGTAGGAAGTTTTTACATTTTTGCCATCTGGATTGGTTTTGGCGTACTTGCTTTATATGAATATTTAAAGAATTTTGCGAATAAAAAAATGGTTGCCATTGCAGTTTCTTTAGTTTCTCTTTTAGCAGTACCAACCTTAATGGCTTCTCAAAACTGGGACGATCATGACAGATCTAATAGATACACAACACATTTAAATGCACAAGCTTATTTAGAAAGTTGTGATGAAAACGCAATAATGTTTACCATTGGAGATAATGATACTTTCCCACTATGGTATATGCAAGAAGTAGAAGGCATTAGAACAGATGTTAAACTGGTAAACACCTCTCTTTTTGCAACCGATTGGTATATAGATCAAATGAAACGAGCTACTTATAAAGCAGCTCCTATTCCATCGCAATTAAAACACGATCAATATAAATACGGAACTTTAGACGTTGCTTATTCAATGGATCATCCTCGTTTTAAAGATTCCGTAATGACCATTAAAAACTTTATGCGATGGATTGCTTCTGATAGTGATGCTACGTATGTTGAAACAGAAAACGGTCAGAAAGAAAAGTTTTATCCAACTAATAAAATTAGAATTCCTGTTAACAAACAAATGGTCTTAAAAAACGGAATAGTAGCTCAAAAGGATGCAGATAAAATTGTGCCTTATATTGATATTACTATTGATGATAGAGCCTTATTTAAAAATAGAATTTTAATGTTAGATATTCTTGCCAATAATAATTGGGAAAGACCTATTTACTTTACAGGCGGCGCAAATGCTGCCGAAGAATATCTTTGGTTAAAAGATTACTTACAATTAGATGGTTTGGCTTATAAATTAGTACCTATTAAAACACCAATGGCTAAAAAGAGTTTGTTTGACATGGGAAGAATCGACCCAGAGAAAATGTATACAAACATTCAGAAATGGAATTGGAGAAATATTAATGACGGTAAAATCTATTTAGACGAACAAACTAAAAGAAATTCTATTTCTTTACGTAATAGCTTACTGCGTTTATCTGAAGCTTTTGGTAAAAAAGGTGATACTGTAAAAGCATTAGAAATTTTAGATTTATCTCTAGATAAAATGCCAATTAAAGACTTTGATCACTATAGCTTATCTTTAGGGTATCCAGAAGCTTACTATCACTTAAAAGACTCTAAAAAAGCAAGAGAAACATCTAGAGTTTTAATTGATTTATTTAAAGAAAAACTACTTTGGCTAAGTACTTTCTCTAAAGAAGATACAGAACTTATTTTTGACGACATAGACACAACCTTGTACATGTACAGAAACATTATTAGTCAGGCTGAAGCCGGAGAGGTTGACAAAGAATATTTAGATGCTTTACAAAACGAATTTATAGACATTGTAAAGCTCTTTAATCACCTCATTCCTGATGAAGAATAATAGTTTATAAATGAAAAGTTATTTCCCCAGAACGCCACGTTTTATTATGAGATTATTCTCTAAATATACGTGGCGTTTTAACGCCCAGAAAAAAGAAATTTTTCTAACTTTTGATGATGGACCAACCCCAGAAGTAACCCAATTTGTTTTAGCCGAATTACAAAAATACAAGGCAAAAGCCACCTTTTTTTGTATTGGAAAAAACATACAAAATCATCCTGATATTTTTAAGAATATAATTACAAATGGGCATGCTATAGGAAACCATACGCAAAACCACTTAAAAGGTTGGAAAAACAAAACCGCAACTTATGTTGAAAATGTTTTAGAATGCGAGAAAACAATTGAACAATTTAAAAAACCAGAATACTCAAAACTTAAAACTCAAAACTTAAAACTTTTCAGACCGCCTTACGGAAAGATAAAAAAAGCACAAGCTAAAGAACTCATAAAAAGAGGCTATAAAATTATTATGTGGAGTGTTTTATCTGCTGATTTTGACACAACGATTTCTAATGAAAAATGTTTAGAAAATGCTTTAAAAAACACCAAATCAGGTAATATTATTGTTTTTCATGATAGTGTTAAAGCTGCCGAAAGAATGCAATATGCACTGCCAAAAGTATTAAAACATTTTTCTGATAAAGGGTTTGTTTTTAAGTCGATATAGAAATTACAGAATGTCATTTCGAATGAGCTTTTTAACACTTCAACAAACTCAGTGTGACATTGTAAATTTTCATTAATATTACTATTCAATATATTAGTTTGAGCTTACCGAAGACTTTATGGCTTCTTATCTATTTAATTGTTTTTTCCCTTTGTCATTCCTGTGAAAACAGGAATCCATACTTAATTTGATATAGATTCCTGCCTACGCAGGAATGACAATTAGTTGCTAAAATCATTTTACACAAAATCTACTTTATAATAACATAGTATATTTTACTATAAGTAGCCAATAAAACGCCCAAATTATCATTTCGAAATGAGCTTTTCGCGATTGAGAAATCTTATAATTTTCCTTCATTTTAATAATCGCATCTCGATACTAATTTCATAAAAAAATGAAATTTACTCGATGTGACAAAAAGTGAAAATAGAGATTGCTTCGTGCCTCGCAATGACGGATCGTTTTTTACACTACCTACCAAATAGAAACACAGAAAACATAGTGTATTTTGCTTTTAAAAAAGGAAATCATACCTCCAAATGTCATTTCGAGATGAGCTTTTCGCGATTGAGAAATCTTATAACTTTCCTTAATTTTAAGGATCGCATCTCGATACTAATTTCATAAAAAATAAAATCCACTCGATTTGACAGTAAGCGAAAATAGAGATTGCTTCGTGCCTCGCAATGACAAAGGTTAGCAAACAAGCTCTAGCCCTGATTGAACCTTTCGACAATGCTCAAAACAGGCTATCTGTTTGAGCTCTTTTTTACTGTCAGTTCGAGTGAATTTTGAAGAATGAAAAATTTGTATCGAGAACAGAAGTAAAAAAAGCGAGTAGTGAAAGCAGGAAATAGCTTCTAAAAAAATTAAAGGTATTCTTGTATCAAACCAATTAAGGTATTTGCGTCTTGCAAACCAGTTTGACGCCATTTCATTTGGCCATTTTTATAGATCATAAAAGTAGGGTTTCCCTTTACTCGCAAAGCATCTGCCAGTAGTTCATTCTTTTTAATATCTATCTTAATTACTTTGGCTTTTTCACCCAATGCAGCAGCTACATCTCTTAGGGTATGTACTGCGTTATCTGCATCATTCCAATCTGTATAAAAGTCGATTAAAACAGGTTTTTCAGTACTAATTATATCACCAAATTTTGCCATAATATAAATTTTTTAAAAGAGGGAAAATGTGTAAATATCTATTTGTAACTACACAAATATAAAGAAAAGTAATTAAATGGTCTGATTATCAAGCTTTCTTCAATTCTATCACCGTAATTTCTGGCCAAATTCCTACTCTACCCGGAAATGCATGATACCCAAAACCTCGGTTTACATTAATATATCTACCGTATTCTTCGTACAAACCTGCCCATTGTTTGTACACATATTTAGAAGGACTCCATTTTAACCAACCCGGAATTTCGATACCCATTTGCAAACCATGTGTATGACCACTTAAAGTAAGGTGATAATTAAAAGGATCTTTTTTTACTTTATATTCCCAATGACTTGGATCGTGAGACATTAATATTTTAAAATCTTCTTTTTTGATGTTTGCAGAGGCTTTTGCCAAATCGCCTGCTTGGTTAAATCCTTTTCCCCAATTTTCTACACCTACTAAAGCAATTTTTTGTCCGTCTTTTTCTAAATAACGATGCTCATCTAACAATAAATCGAACCCTATTTTTTGATGAATGTCTTTTACTTTTTGAAAGTTGTCTATTTTATCTTGCGGATTCTCCCAATCCATATAATCGCCATAATCATGGTTACCAAGAATGGAATACTTGCCTTCTTTAGCTTCTAATTTATCAAAAACATCCATCCAATTATCCATTTCATCGGCTTTATTATTTACAATATCTCCTGTAAACAACATGATATCCGATTTTTGCTGATTGATTAAATCGACTCCGTATTGTATTTTTTCTTTATTGGTAAAACTACCAGAATGAATATCGGAAATTTGAGTGATTGTAAATCCATCGAAAGCATCAGGTAAATCTTTAAAACTCAATTGATATTTTAAAACTTTGTAATTGTATTTCCCTTGAATAATTCCGTAAATAAAAGCTGCAAAAGGTATTGACGCCAAACCTAAAGCTAATTGAGAAATAAACTTTCTTCTACCTGCCAAAGCTTTTGTTTCTCCGCTAGAAACGGCAGAAAATAATTTTAACACCCAACGATATGCATCTTCTCCAAAAAGTAATATGATAATAACAAGTTTAGGTATAGAAACAGTTAACAACAACCCCATTGCCATTTGAAACTGTGGCGTTTGCCCCTCGCTTCTAGAATAGGTTATAATGTTTACAAAAAAATTAATATAAACCGCAATGCTTACTAATAGAAAGGAATAACGAACTATTTTACTTTTAGAAACCATTTTAAATGCTTGAAATGTATAAATTTCTACGAGTACAATAACAATTGTTAATATGATTAAAGGAAAAACCCAACGTGGCATAGTTCTATTTTAAAATGGTTGCAAAGATAACTGTTTAAATATCGAATGGATTTTAACGTCTTGTTAAAGTTTTGTACCTTTCTCGAATCTCAAAAAACACTATTTTTGAGGTCAAATTATCATCATTTAAACCACAAAACCAATATAATGTCAGATCAAAAAAGAGTTTTTTTAGTGGATGCTTTTGCATTAATCTTTAGAGGATATTATGCTTTTATAAAGAACCCAAGAATCAATTCTAAAGGATTGGATACTTCTGCAATTATGGGGTTTATGAATTCTCTTTTAGACGTTATTAAGCGTGAAAGACCAGATCATTTAGCGGTTTGTTTTGATAAAGGCGGAAGTGTGGACAGAGTAGAAATGTTTGAAGCTTACAAAGCCAACCGAGATGAAACTCCGGAAGCCATTAAGTTAGCTATACCTTATATACAAGAAATTTTAAAAGCCATGCACATCCCTATCATGGTTAAAGAAGGTTTTGAGGCTGATGATGTTATTGGAACCCTTTCTAAACAAGCAGAAAAAGAAGGCTACAAAACCTATATGGTAACGCCTGATAAAGATTTTGCGCAACTAGTTTCTGAAAATATCTTTATGTATAAACCTCGTTTTGGTGGTGGTTACGATATTTGGGGAGTAGATGAAGTAAAAGAAAAATTTGGTGTAGAAAACCCAGAACAAGTAATTGATTTTTTGGGAATGATGGGAGATTCTGCTGATAATATTCCAGGTTTACCAGGTGTTGGAGAAAAAACAGCTAAGAAATTTTTAGCTGCTTACGGTTCTATGGAAAACCTGTTAGCAAATACCCATGAGCTAAAAGGAAAAATGAAAGAGAAAATAGAAGCAAACGGAGAATTAGGTTTGCTTTCTAAACAACTGGCAACAATTATGTTGGATGTTCCGGTAACTTTTGATGCCAAAGACTTTGAATTAGACCAACCAGATAAAGAAAAAGTAACAGAACTTTTTAACGAATTAGAATTCAGAAATTTATTAACGAATTTCTTACGAACTTTTGCTGTTGAAAATGCTGAAAAATCAAATTCTGTAGAGGATAACAAAAACATGGACTCAAGTCCGTTGCAAAGTAAAAAAGCAGCTCCAGAAGGGCAGTTTGATTTATTTGCGACTCCTGGAAGCGGAAGTGTTTCTGAAGAAGCAATTGCATCTGGTTTTAAATCGATAAAAGATACGAGTCATTTTTACCAACATATAGATTCGCCTTTTGCTAGAAAATTATTACTTAAAAAATTAATGGAACAAACTTCGGTTTGTTTTGATACAGAAACGACGGGTTTAAAAGCTTTAGAAGTAGAATTAATAGGTATTGCTTTTTCTTACGAAGTTGGTAAAGGATATTATGTTTCGTTCCCAGAAGACCAAGAAGAAACAAAAGCAATTTTAGAGGAGTTTAGACCGTTTTTTACATCCGATGGAATCGAGAAAATTGGGCATAATTTAAAATATGATATCAAGGTTTTATCCAATTATGATATGCCTGTAAAAGGGAAATTATTTGATACCATGATTGCGCATTATTTGATCAATCCAGATATGCGTCATAATATGGATATGCTGGCAGAAACGTATTTAAATTACCAACCGGTTTCTATTACAGAATTGATTGGTAAAAAAGGAAAAAATCAACTTTCTATGCGTGTTGTTCCGCTTGCAGACCAAACAGAATATGCCGTAGAAGATGCAGATATTACGTTTCAGTTAAAACAATTGTTTACAAGCGAATTAGAAAGCGGAAATGTAACCAATCTTTTTAATGATATAGAAACGCCTTTAGTTTCGGTATTAACTGCCATGGAAATTGAGGGAATTAACATTAATATCGATTTCTTAAAAGAGTTATCTGTTGCCTTAACGGATGATATTGATAGACTAGAAAAAAATATTTACGAGCAAGCAGGTGAAGAATTTAATATTGCTTCTCCTAAACAATTAGGAATTGTTTTGTTCGAAAAAATGGAGTTGGTTAAGAAACCAAAAAAAACAAAAACGGGTCAGTATAAAACAGGAGAAGATATTTTATCTTTCTTAGCAAAAGACCATAAAATTATTAGAGATATTCAAGAATATCGTCAGTATAAAAAATTACAAAGTACGTATGTAGATGCATTGCCAAATGAAGTAAACCCGAAAACAGGAAGAATTCATACGGAATATATGCAAGCGGTTGCTGCAACGGGAAGATTGAGTTCTAACAACCCAAATTTACAGAACATACCTATTAGAACAGAACGTGGTAAAGAGGTTAGAAAATCGTTTATACCTAGAGATGAAAACTACGTGTTGTTAGCGGCCGATTATTCTCAAATAGAATTGCGAATTATAGCAGCTTTGAGTGAAGAGGAAAACATGATCGAAGCTTTTAAAAACGGTGAAGATATTCACGCTTCTACCGCTGCTAAAGTTTTTAATGTTCCTTTAAATGAAGTTACTCGAGAGCAAAGAAGTAACGCTAAAACAGTCAATTTCGGAATTATTTATGGTGTTTCTGCTTTCGGATTAAGCAATCAAACAGATTTATCTAGAAGCGAAGCCAAAGAACTAATTGACACCTATTACGAAACGTATCCGAAGTTAAAAGCATACATGTCTGCACAAGTAGATTTTGCAAGAGAACATGGTTATGTAGAAACGGTTTTAAACAGACGTAGATACCTAAAAGATATCAATTCTAGAAACGCTATGGTTAGAAGTGGCGCAGAAAGAAATGCTGTAAATGCGCCTATACAAGGTTCTGCAGCAGATATTATAAAATTAGCCATGATTAATATTCATAACCGTTTTGAAAAAGAAGGTTTTAAATCTAAAATGTTGTTGCAAGTGCATGATGAATTGGTTTTTGATGCGCATAAAGAGGAATTAGAAATTATTAGACCGATTATAAAAGACGAAATGGAAAATGCTTTTAAAATGAGTGTTCCTTTAGATGTTGAAGTTGGAATTGGAGAAAATTGGCTACAAGCGCATTAAATATAAAAAATGGAATTAGATTATATTGAAAATATAGATGGTCACGATCAAAATATTGTACGACTTTACAATTTTGATAAAGAAGAAGCAATTCTTTTTAGAGACTTATTGGTAGATACTGTTATTGATAAAAAACAAAAGTTAAATTTAGCACAGGTAGATTTTATTACGCCACGTAATTGCAATTTAATTTTCGGCCTATTCAAATCTGATGAAGGCATTTTATCCAAAGACAATGAAACTTTTTTCTGCATTCTAACCTTAGATGGTTTTGCAAACATGGCAAGACTTTTAGAGCCTTTTTGTAAAAAAGAATCTAGAGGGTATGAATATTTATATGATATTGACAACCCTACAGATTTATTATTTTGCCCAACCGCTACTTATTATGATGAAGAGAGTGAACCTGAAGACGAAATAATGTTTTAAAAAAATCCCTTTCTAAATCGATAATTCTTATCAATTTAGAAAGGGAAAAACCAACAACTTAACTTAGTAATCTCTTTTTTACTGTATATCTGTTTTTAATCATTATTAAAAAATCTGCGATTATTTGCGTAATCTACGAGACATATAAAGTCGTAATTAGGAGATCATCCCACTGATTTCCGCAGAGGAAAAATAATTATTTTTTATCATAAAAAATTGCGGTGCCACTATATTGTTATATTTTTTAGATTCATGATGTTTTACAGACAATCAATCTCTTTTATTTTAACAATTCAGGATGGCTAAGAATTAATTCTATTTTTTTAATAATTACCGTAATTTCATTCATTTGCGCTTCTATATTTCTAAAATAAAGACTAATATCTCTATTTACCCAACTTTCTGAAATAACTCTTGCCCCCAAACTAATTCTTAAAACAGCACTTTGTAAATCATTTCCGTATTTTACATTTACCGCTTGTCCAATATGACATTTTTGAGCAGCAAGTCTAATAATTTTTAAAGAAGATCCTTCAAACTGTTTCGATAAATCAGAATTTAACAAAACATACAGTTTTTTTACATTGTCTACAGACAACACTTCTTTGTTTTTAAGGATGAAAAAAGGAAAAATGGTACGGATATTTCTAATTCCAAATTCTTTATTATCGTACTTATTTTCATTTGCTTCGTCACAAAGAGCTTCTAAAAAAGTAGCTTCTTTTATAGAATCTTCAACAAAATTGCAAAACATTTCAATTCCCATATTTCTATATAAAATTGGTGTTTTGTAATATCTGTCCATCTCTACAATCGCTGCTTTCCAACGCATATAAGAACCAATATTAAAGCCTTCGGATAACTCCTTAGAACACACCCAAGACACTGGCCAATCTGAATGATTGTAATATTTGGTTAACCCCTTTGGCAAGGTGTTTTTGGCAGTTTCGATTAATTTACTAACTGTTTCAGGAAAAATTAAAGCTCCTGAGTAAGGAGGCCCTGTAAAATATTTACTTCCTGTTATACTAACAATATATCCTTTACTTAAATAACTTTTTAAATCTGCAGGATCTAATCTAAGTTGGGCAGCATCAATAAGAACTTGTATCGATAAATCTTTTAAAGTACTTAATTTATCCATCATATTTTCACTAGGCGATTGATACCCTAGCTTAGAATGATCCATCACATGCAATACAATATGACGACCTAATTTATTGGTATCTGAAATGGCTTTAAAAACTTCCTCATCTAATTGTGCTGTTGTTTTTAACTTCCCTTTTTCATCTCTAAAAGGTATTTTAATCAAATCGATATCTCTAAACCCTTCTATTCTTTCTCCTTTTTTAGCAGGATAATTAAGAGCTGTATTGTTTTCAAAATGACAACCTTTTAACGCACCAGCTACACCACTACCTGTTTCATCAGAAGCTACTAAAACATGTGTAATCTCTTTTTCTGTAATAATTTGGGTAATCGCGGCTATTTGAAGCGAAGAATCTGTACCTGACGGAGAAAAAAGTATTTGACAAGCATCATTTAACTTAAATATTTTTTTTAGGTTATTTTTTAATGATTCAGAAAATTCGATAGCCGTCTTCTGAAAACCATTTTTTAAACTATCCTTAATTAATATACTTCTTACTTTATCTGTTTTATCATAAGCAAAATTAGAAACACTTGTTGCGGTAGAAGAAGCAAAAGTAAAAGCTTCTGGTCTTGGAAAAGGTCTGCAACCATATTTATTTAACAAATCTACTTCATCAATATTCAATCTAAAATCTCCACCAGCCATCAATAAATATTCTGTTGGTTTTGCCAGATTATCTATAATAGGTTTCCAAGATTTTTTAAACACTTTATCAGCAACATTTAAACCATGAATAGCTTCTAAAGACTCGTGTTTTAATAAATTCTCTGCATTTAATCCTTGTTCATTTTTAATCAAATCAATTAAAAAATAATCTAAATTTTTTAATTTTTCTTTGTCGTCTTTTGGCAATAATTTATAAAAAATTCTTGTTACTTCTAACGCTGCAATATTACACAATGCCGTACCATGTTTTTCTGCTCCCAAAGCTTTATACCATAGTTGCCATTCTATACCGTATCTTAAATAAACCAACGCTAAAACAGGATTTTTTAAGTATAAAGAACCAATTACAATAGACTTATTAGGCACAATTTTAAAAATACTAGGCTCTGTACTAGACGTAATAATATTTATATTGTTAACTTTAGGTACGGTGTTAAATCTTTTTAAAACATGCACTAGATAATTCACGTTTTCTTTTTCAAATAAAGATGTTCTTTTATATTGATCTTCTATAGGTATATTATTTGTCATAAGTACTTTCATTTAAACGTTCTAAGAACGTTTTCGCTCTTCTAATGAGACTATTTTTCTGATTTTTTAACCAGTAAATAATTCGTTTTTTTGGGAATGTAAAATTCTGAAAAAAAAGGTTTATATTATTAAATAAGTGTAAATTATTTTATTTTTATTAATTTCTAAATTTTTATTTACTACTATTTGTTTAAAACCATGTTATCTGCAAACTTGGTTCTGAGTATATTTTCTATAAAACTAGGTATATTCTTTGGCAATCTAGACTGCACATCTACAAAAACAACATCTGATTTTGCCTTACATAACAACATGTTTTGTTCGTTTTCAATTTCAAATTGAAAACTAAAACGCACTTTTGGCATTTCTTTAATGGTGGTTTTTATGGTAATCAACTCATCAAAGTGTGCAGGTTTTTTATATTTTATATCAAAAGAAATTACAGGCAGCATTATTTGGTGTTCTTCTAGCTTAATTTCATCTAAATTTAATTTTCTTAACAACTCATTACGTGCCTGATGGCAATAAGTTACATAATTGGCATGATATACGTACCCCATTTTATCTACTTCCCCGTAGCGAGGTCTTAATTGAAATACATCAGTAATCATTACTTGTTTTTTCTAATTTACCAGAACTAAGTTGATGCCCCATCTGAAGCTCTTTAGTATCTAAATAAAATTTATTAAATACATTTGAAGGGATAATTAACGGCACACGTTTTACAACCTGAATACCAATTTCTTCTAAACCAACAATTTTATCTGGATTATTAGTTAACAATTTGACTTTCTGCACACCAAGAGCATTAAGAATATCGGCACCTATTTGATAATTTCTTTCATCGGCAGCAAACCCCAATTCTAAGTTTGCTTCTATAGTGTTTCTACCTAATTCTTGTAATTTATAAGCTTTCATCTTATTCATTAAACCAATTCCCCTGCCTTCTTGTTGCAAATACACAATTACACCAACGCCATTTTGCTCAATCATTTTCATGGCCTCCATTAATTGATCTCCACAATCACACCTTAAAGAACCAAACAAATCTCCCGTAGCGCAAGCAGAATGAATACGAGTTAAAACAGGTTTATTTTTAGTAAATACTCCTTTTATAAGCGCCATGTGTTCTAACCCTGTTTCTTTTTCTTGAAACGGAATCAATTCAAAATGCCCATATTTAGTAGGCAGCTGCACCCTTTCTCCTTGTACAATTGTAGTTTCTTTATGCGTCATTAAATAAATTTAAAAAATGAAAATTAATATTAGTGACTACAGGCGTGTGCATGCCCTTTTTTGTGCTTGCGACTATGTTTTGCACAACTAATACCATTATCGGTAATATTACCATCAACAAATTCTAAAATAACGTCTGCAGAATTACCAGAGCAACCTCTTATAACACCAATACCAGCAACAACTAATTTACTCATGGCACTATCGCCAATATTACCTGCCAACATAAATGTAACACCTTCCTCTAACAAAACACTAATAATATTAGATTTACACCCACATTTACCGTCGGACTCTAACAGTTTTAAATCTTCAATTTCATTAGCATCAGAAAAGGTATAAATTTCATAAAACTTACAACGTCCAAAATGATCTTCTACTTTATTGTCTTGATTGATGGGTATGGCTATTTTTTTCATAATGATTCATTAATTTTTACAATATTTCTAGAGACACCTTTTTTGCGTCTTCCTTTTCTAAAAGGTCTGTTTTCTGGACTTGCATCCAAATCTGATTTTGTCTTGCGACATTTCCCTAATTTCATTCCTGTTTTTGGCCCCAACCCTTCAGGACCTTTTCTATTAAAATTTGGCATCAGTTAATCATTTAAATTTACTAATTCGTTTTTATCATCACTTGGGCAATCACCACATACAGCAGTATCTTTAACACCATCAACTAACTTAAAACAGGTTTTGCATTTGTACCAATCTTTTTCAAATTCAAAATTACCTCCTTTAATAATTATCGATTTTCCTTCTACAAATCCTTGTCCTATTTTTTTTAAAGCACTGTTATAAATTCTAGTCAATGTAGGTCTAGAAACATTCATCTTTTTTGCAGCATCTCCCTGTGAAAGGTTGTCGTAAACAACCAACTTAACAGATTCATATTCCTCATACTGCATAACTACATGCTCTGTATCACAAAAACGAATCCCAAAAGGCTTAAAACCAAGCATTTTTGGTGGATCTTCAACTTTTCTTTTCTTTTTAGGTCTTGGCATTTCTAAAATTTAATACAAAGATAATGAACCTACGTTCATTATAAAATAAAAAATAAGAGTTTTTTTCAAAAAAAAGAGATCCCTACAAACAAAAAGAGAATCTACTTTATTTCTTATCAAATTAAGTAAACCAATTTGTGCTATTTTATCTTTAAATTTGCAGTCTATAACATAAGCAATGAGCATCATTTCTAAAGACATACAAAAAGCAGTACAGCTACTAACCAATGAAGAATTGGTTGCTATACCCACAGAAACCGTTTATGGATTGGCAGGAAATATTTTTAGCGAAAAAGCCATCAAAAGCATTTTTTCAACAAAAAAACGTCCGTTTTTTAACCCATTAATTGTACATATTCCTTCTGTAGCTTCTTTAGAAGGAATCGTAACACATGTTCCCGAAAAAGCAAAGTTATTAGCTGCAGCTTTTTGGCCAGGTTCTATGACCTTGGTTTTAAAAAAACACAAAAACATTCCGGATATTATTACTGCTGGTAAAGATACTGTTGCGGTTCGCGTACCAAATCACCCTGTAACATTAGAATTATTAAAACAACTTCCCTTTCCTTTAGCAGCACCAAGTGCAAACCCTTTTGGAAGCATTAGCCCAACAAAACCAGAACACGTAGAACGTTATTTTAAAAATGATATTCAACAAGTTTTAGATGGCGGTGCTTGTACAAATGGAATTGAATCTACTATTATTGGTTTTATAGATGATGAACCTATTATTTACCGATTAGGTGCATTGGCTTTAGAGGATATTGAAGCGGTTGTTGGTAAAATTTCTATAAAAAACAAAGACGACGTAAGTCCGGATGCGCCAGGCATGTTGGCAAGACATTATGCACCAACAACCCGTACTTTTTTGGTTGATGATGTTGCTAGCGAAGTAAAAAATCATTTAGGAAAAAAAATTGGTGTATTGGTTTTTAAGAATACTTTAAGTGATGCTTCTCTAACTGAAATAGTCTTATCAGAAAAAGGGGCTTTGCATGAAGCAGCCTCAAAATTATATGCTTCTTTACACGAATTAGATGGTAAAAATTTAGATGTAATTATTGCAGAACGCTTTCCTGAATCTGGTTTAGGTAAATCTATTAACGACAGGTTGCAACGTGCAACTTTTAGCCTTTAACCCTATAACTTGTAAATTTGAATTATTTCCAAAATTTTAAAGCAGATATTTCTAAAATAGAACTTCCAGCAAAATTTACATTCCCATTTTATTACCAACCTCATCCTCTGGCTAAAATTGCCACCAAAGAGCTGCAGGAATATTTAGAAAATCAAACTGATTTTATACATAATTTTGGACTTACAGAAGTAGAAAACGAATTGCCAATTGGTAAAATGTTTGGCGTTTTAGTAGTTAAAAATCAACAAAACGAAATTGGCTATTTAGCCGCTTTTTCTGGTAAATTAGCAGATAAAAGTTTGCCTAAAAAATTTGTGCCTCCCGTTTTTAATATGAGAACAGAGGGGAGTTTCTACATAAAAGGAGAACAAGAAATAGATTTAATAAACGAACAATTATCTATTTTAAAGAAAGATAAAAGTTATTTAAAACTAAAAAAAACTGTTCAAAAACTATCCAAAAAAATAGAAAACGATTTAATGCTGGAGAGAAAAAAAATGAAGCTTCAGAAAAAAGATAGAAAAAACAGAAAAACAATAGGAGCATCAACTTTAAATGAAGCTGATTTTACTATACTTAACCAAAAATTAATTCAAGAGAGTTTTAACAACCAGTTCTATTACAAAGAACTTGTAGAATACTACGAAGATAAAATTGCTAAAAAAATAACAGAATTGGCTCTTTTTGAAGATAAAATTGCCTCTTTAAAAAAAGAAAGAAAAGAAAAATCTAACTACTTACAACAAACGCTTTTTAGTAAATATGCTTTTTTAAACAATAAAAAGGAACTAAGAAATTTGTTAGATATTTTTAATAACCCAAACATAAAACCACCCGCAGGTTCTGGTGAATGTTCTGCACCCAAATTATTACAACACGCTTTTTTAAACAATTTAACACCTGTTTGCATGGCTGAATTTTGGTGGGGAATTTCGCCTAACACAGCAATTAGAAAGCACAAAAATTTTTATCCTGCCTGCCAAGGCAGATGCAAACCCATTTTAACACACATGCTACAAGGCATAAAAATGGACGATAATTTATTATTAGAAAACTTAGCAGAAAAACAAACTTTAGAAATCATTTATGAAGATGATGTTTTACTGGTTGTAAACAAACCAACCGAGTTTTTATCTGTACCTGGTAAAGATATTTCAGACTCTGTGTATACTAGAATTAAAGAAAAATATCCGAATGCCACAGGGCCATTAATTGTACATAGATTAGACATGTCTACTTCTGGAATTCTATTGCTAACTAAAACCAAAGAAGCTAATAAAACACTACAGAGTCAATTTATAAACAGAACTGTAAAAAAACGATATGTTGCTTTATTAGATGGAAACTTAACTGAAGAGAGTGGAAAAATACAACTTCCTTTACGGGTAGATTTAGATGACAGACCCAAACAGTTAGTAGATTTTGAGTTTGGAAAAAATGCTGAAACCGATTGGAAAATCATCAAAAGAGAAAATGGAAAGACAAGAGTTCATTTTTACCCTATTACAGGACGAACACATCAATTAAGAGTACATGCTGCCCATAAAAATGGATTAAACACACCAATTATTGGTGATGATTTATACGGAAAGAAAGAAAATAGATTGCATTTACATGCAGAATTCATTGAATTTTCGCACCCTACAACTTACAAAAAAATGCGTTTTACGGTTGCTCCTGACTTTTAGAAGAATAAAAATTGATTTTAAATCATTTTAAGGACAAACAACCTTAAATACAAGACAAACAAGTTATTTTAAAATACAAATAAAACTACCACTCAACATACTATTTATCATAAAAAAAGAAAATAGGCTGCATTTATATATTGATTTTATTAAACTATTAGCTTCATTTACAATTATACAGTGCTCTTAAGAAATAATGATTGATACAACTTTAGTAATACTTATACTAAAGTTAAAAAAAACTAAGACTTCAAAATATCTAAAAAAAGACTTCTATCAATTTCCTTGGCACCTAAACTAGCTAAATGATCATTATAAATTTGGCAATCTATTAATGAATATTCTTTATTTTTTGCTAAATAAATAAAAGCCAATTTAGAGGCATTAGAAACTTTACTAAACATACTTTCTCCACAAAAAATAGCATTGATCTCTAAACCATACAAACCACCAACTAATTTATCATTCTGCCAAACCTCTACAGATTTTGCAATTCCTTTTTCATGTAAATTAATATAAGCCTGCTCCATATCATCAGTAATCCAAGTTCCAAAACCATCATTTCTTTCAATATTTTTACAATGATAGATTACCTCTTTAAAAGCTTTGTTCTCGGTTATTGTAAATTGATTTTTGTGAATCAATTTTTGCATCGATTTAGACACTTTTATTGCATCAGGATATAATACCATTCTTTTATAAGGACAATACCAAACAATAGGCTCTCCTTCAGAAAACCAAGGAAAAATTCCGTTTTTATAAGCATAAATTAATCGCTCTTCAGATAAGTCTCCACCTAAGGCTATAATTCCATCATTTGTGGTAAACTCATAAGGCGGAAATTCTATTTTATCTGTAAGCCAAATCATACTATTATCTTTATGGCTAAATTAAGGAATTCTTAAAAAAGTAGGAATCTAAATTATTGTTCATTTAATAAAAATTAAGTCCTTATTTTTGCAATCTATTTAAAGAAAAAGAGCAATCTAAAAATGGCAAAGAAAACAAGAAAGAAAACGAAAACACACAGAGCTAAATTAATGCATAGCTACTTTCATAGAACAGGTTTTTACTTGTTTATATGGGAAAGTTTAAAGAAAGCATTTTGGCCAATTGTTATTGTTGTTGTGAGTTTAATTCTGTTTAATAAATATGTATATAATATTAATGATGGCTTGCATCATTTTACACAAACGGTTTCTAGACTTACCGTTTTAATAACCTTCTTTATTTCTGAAACTTTACTAGGATTGGTACCGCCAGAAATGTTTATTGCTTGGTCTAAAAAAACATCAGAACCTATTTTAAATTTAACAATTTTAGCCACTTTATCTTATACCGGTGGTTTAATTTCTTATTTTATTGGAAAAACTGCTTTAAAAATAAAGTCTGTAAAAGATTATTTAGAAGTAAAAATGGCCGAAAACTTAAAAAACACGCGTAAATGGGGTGGTATTTTAATTTTAGTTGGTGCTTTATTACCATTGCCTTTTTCTATAGCTTGTATTGCTGCAGGTATGATTAAATATCCATTTAAAAAAGTTGTCTTTTTTGGTTTATTTCGTTTTGTAAGATTTGCAATATATGCTTGGGCAATTTTTCAAGTTGTACACTAAACAATCCGTTTAAAAATAATTATCTTTGCTGTATGGGATTAACAAATAATGATATTTTAAAAAAACTACGTGTAGCTCATAAATTACGAGATACAGATATTGTAGAAATTTGTGCTTTAGTAGACTTTAAAGTAAGTAAAGCAGAATTAGGTGCTTTATTTAGAAGTGAAGACCATCCAAAATATATGGAATGTCAAGATCAAATTTTACGTAATTTTCTAAACGGATTGGTTATTCATTTACGTGGGCCAATGCCTAAAAAAGGAGAAAAAAAATAATTTTTAAATTGTTAGACCGCTTCGATTTTAGCAAGAAAAAAACAAAATATTAGATAAAAAAAAGAGTGTAAATTAAATTTACACTCTTTTTTTTATCTAGAAATCTAACTTTCTAGTAATCTAATTTATTTTCTAGAAAGGTAAATCATCTGGCTCTTCATCTGTAATTTTAGATGCTGGCTCAAAATTATCTGCAGGAGGTATATTACCACTAGCTGCACCTTGAGATAAACTTTCAATTCTCCAACCTTGAATAGAGTTAAAGTATTTAGCTTCACCTTGTGGGTTAATCCACTCTCTACCTCTTAAATTGATTGCAACTTTTACATCTTGCCCAACTTTATAATTGTTTAACAAGTCACATTTATCTTGTACAAACTCTATCATTATCATTTGTGGATATTGATCGTCTGTTGTAACTACTAATTCTCTTTTTTGAAACCCGTTAGCTCCAAAAGTTTGAACGTCTCCAATTAATTTTACTTTACCAATAACTTCCATAATTTCTAATTTAATAAAAGTACTTTCCAAGCACTTTCTACATCATTCTTTTTTAAATACGCTTTCGCAAATGTATGTTTTTTTGTGGTTTCTAATCCAATAAATTCAGAATGTTCTTCCTTAAAGTTATTAACATCCTCTGCTGTTGGTAATTGTTCTACATTACCAAGCATCCCTAAATCATTACCTGTTAAAACAGTACTATTTCTAATTTCTAAAGGAATTTGATCTACTCCAATCCCTAAAGAAGCTATTGGTTTTGGTATTTCAAAAAAACCATCTTTGGCTCTTGTGTAGTAATTACCACCTGCTCTAGCTACTAAATCAATTTTATGTTGATCTATGCTACCATCATCAGCTAAAACAGTTTCTGAAATATGTACTTTTACAACCTCGCAAACTACTAAATTCCCTGCACCACCTTCATCACCTGTAAAAATAATATCCTTTACTTTACATTCTAATTGTACTGGAGATTCTGCTACTCTAAATGGTTTTATTTTATCCGAAGGCAACATCGTAAACCCTGCTTTTTCAAACTCATTTACCCCTTCTGGATATTCTGTAGAACTTAAAGACATTTGTTGTACCATGGCATAATTTACCACATTTATAACCACCTCTTTGGTAGCTACTACATTCTCTAAAGTATGTTTTATAGTATTATCTTTTACTCTTCTTGCGGGAGAAAAAACTAATATTGGCGGATTTGCACCAAAAATATTAAAAAAACTAAATGGTGATAAATTCGGATTTCCGTCTACATCAACTGTACTTGCAAAAGCAATAGGTCTTGGTGCTATGGCTCCCAATAAATAACCATGTAATTTGTGAGTAGAAATGTCTTTTGGATTGATAGAAAGCATAAACAAATTTTTAGTTACGTAAAGATACTATCTAATCTTTAAATGAGTTATATACAAGAAACCTTATATTTGTTTTAATGAAAATTTTCTCTAATACTCTTTTATTTAAACGAATTACAATTTTTGTTTCGTTAATTATTGTCTCGTTAATTCTATGGAATACGTATACGTTCTTTCAAAAATTTAAACATGAAGAGCGTATTAAAATGGAAATTTTAGCAACTGCTCAAAAGGAAATAGCCAGTGACACCAACTTAGACGCAAATGTAGATTTGCCTTTAAAAATAATTGAGAACAACAGTAATATTCCAATGATTTTAGTGAATGACCAGGGAGCGATAGAATATTTTCAAAACCTTGACTCTGTAAAAGCTTTAAAAACTAGTTATTTAGAAAAACAATTGCTAGAAATGAAGGCAGAAAACGAGCCCATTGAAGTGAGTTATAAGGGGAAAAACAAACAATTTATTTACTACCGAAATTCGGATTTATTAAATAGACTTACCTACTACCCTATTGCATTAATTTTAATTCTTGTACTCTTTCTAAGTGTTATTTATATGTTTTACAACTCTAACAAAGTTGCAGAAACTAATAAACTTTGGACAGGTATGGCTAAAGAAACAGCACATCAAATAGGCACCCCTTTATCTTCTCTTTTAGGATGGATTGCCATTTTAAAAATGGAAAAAGTAGATGATAAATATGTAGACGAAATAGAAAAAGATGTTAGCAGACTAAACACCATTGCCAATCGTTTTTCTAAAATTGGTTCTACTCCAGAATTAAAAAAAGAAAATGTGGTTGCTATTACAAAGCAAGCTTTCGATTATTTAGAATCTAGAAGTTCTAAACAAATATCCTTCTCTTTTATCACTACTGATGATGAGATTTACACAAACTTAAATACCGAATTATTTGGATGGGTTGTAGAAAACCTCATTAAAAATGCCATTGACGCCATGTTAGGCAAAGGAGAACTAAAACTAAACATAGAAAATACTTCTAGAAAAGTAAAAATCACCATTTCTGACACTGGTAAAGGAATGCCTAAAAAACTATTTAAGCAAATTTTTAAACCTGGATTTACCACTAAAAAACGTGGTTGGGGCTTAGGCCTATCTCTTTCTAAACGTATTGTTTCTGATTATCACAAAGGAAAAATATTTGTCCAAAAATCTGAAATTGGAAAAGGAACTACTTTTGAAATCCTTTTAGACAAAGTATAGTTGAATGGTTTTTGCTATACACCCTAAAAAGTGTATCTATTTAATGCTTGTTGCAAACACTAAAAAACTTGCCAACACCCAACTTTATTGATAAAATTAACACCCTTTAGGCACCAATAGGTTCTAAAATTAGCACTTTTCTTGCTTAAAAAATAGTTATTCAACCTATTTTATCTAATTACAAAAGCATTTCAACTACACAAAACTGCATTTTAAATACATAAAAAAACCACTCGAATAAAAACACCACATTTTTTTAAACCTCATCACTAAATTTGTAGCTCCAAACGATATTAAAAATTTAAAAACCAGCTATATATGAACATCTTAAGGTTTAAAAAATTAAAGAGAGCATTTTTATTTATTATTCTATTTACTTTTTCTCAGATAAGTTATGGTCAATTAAGCGACTTACACTTTTTGCCACCTTTAAAACAATACGGCAATAACCAAGCTATTAAGCAGCAAAAAGTGTATTTATCAACTCCAGAAACAAATAGTTTTGATGTTAAAATTTATCAAGGTACCAATACTACAGCTATTGCCACCTTATCTTTATCTAAATCTACACCTGTAACTTATGGTTTAACTAACGGTGATAACAATATAACTCTGGTATCTAATGCAAACACCGGAGTTGTTTTAAAAAATAGTGGTTTACGCTTTGAGGCTCCCAATGGAGAAAAATTTTATGTGAATTATAGAGGTCGTTCTAGTGCCCAGGGAGCTTCTATTACTTCTAAAGGTAGAGCAGCTTTAGGTAAAAAATTTAAATGGGGAGGAGCTCCTATTGATGCTAGTCATAGTTCTATGACCGCTACACTTGGTATTATGGCAACAGAAGACAATACTGCAATTACAATTAGCGGTTATAATACAGAATGTAAATTCAGGTCAGAAGGAGTAGTGGATGGCATAGACGCTAACTCTATTAATATCGTTTTAAATAAAGGAGAGTCTTATGTAGTTGAAGCTGCAAAAGAAGCTACTGATGCAAATATAGACGGATGGATTGGAGCCTCTATTAATTCTGATAAAGACATTGCTATAAGTAACGGAATGCTAAATTTTGGTGTAGAATCTAATAGTGAAGCTAGAGATGCAGGAGCAGATCAACCAGTACCAGAAGATAAATTAGGTCAAGAATATGTTTTTGTTCGTGGGCAAGGTGGGGCAACTAATGAGTTTGTTATCATTATTGGTACACAAGCAAACACTAAAGTCTATGTAAATACAATAGTTGATGAAAATACTATTCCATTTGCTACTATTGGGGTTGGAGAATATGTAAAAATACCTGCTTCTAAATACACAGGTACATCCGTTGGAAAAAACATGTTTGTAAAATCTAACAAGAACGTATATGCTTATCAAGTGCTTTCTGGTAGCTCTTTCACTAAAACAGTTAGCTTAAATTTTGTAGCACCTGTAAGCTGTTTGCTACCAGATACTATGGATTTTATATACAACATTACAGACCTTTCTGGAATCTCGGTTACAGGAGGCATATTTATAATTGCGTCTACCACAACAAACAACGCAGATATTATTGTAAAAGACAACAACAAAAAAATTGATTTAGCTTCAGAAGAAGCCGTTTCGGGTAATTCTGCTTGGAAAACATTTTACATTGCAAACCTTAAAGGAAATGTTTCCGTAGAATCTACAGGACCAATAGCTGTTGGTTTTACAGGACAAAGTAAAAACATAGGTGTAGCTGGATATTTTTCTGGGTTTGATACTGTACCTGTTACAGAATTAGCTATTACAGGCGGTGGATGTTTACCAAATGCTGCTATTGAAGTAGTAAATAAAGATTTTGAAACATACCAATGGTATGATAATGGTGCTTTAGTACAAGGAGCAACTAGCCCTAGTTATACACCAACTACATCTGGTGATTATTATGTAAGTGTTTCTAAAGGAGGATGTACTTATAATTCTCAACCAATTTCTGCTTACTACTGTAACCCAGATATTGTTGTAAATAAAACATCAGACAAAACAGAAGTTATAGAAGGTGGTACAATTACTTTTAAAATTACTGTAGAAAGTAAAGGATTAGGCCCTGTAACAAATGTTAACATTTCAGATGTAATCCCTAGTGGATTAACAATATCTAGTGCGGAAGCAAGTACAGGATCTTGGTCTGCACCAAACTGGACAGTAGGTACACTTACAAGCGGACAAATAGAAACCATTACAATAAAAACTATTGTTGATCCAATGACAGGCATTACCGCTAGCACAGAATTAACAAACACAGCAACAAACTCACAAGACCAAGTAGATAGTAATATTACTACAGACACCCCTTCTGTATCTTTTAATACTTTAAGAGATTATGATGGTGATGGCGTTGCAGATATATATGATATTGACGATGATAACGATGGTGTTTTAGACACTGTTGAAGGAAACGATGATATAGATAACGATGGTATCCCTAATTTATTAGATTTAGATTCTGATGGTGATGGTTGTCCAGACACTATAGAAGCAAGAATACCTGCTGCTTTAGAAAATACAGGTGTAACCAATGGTAATGGCACAAACAACACAATCACCAATACCACAAATGCTGTTATAAACATTACAAACAACCCTGTTGGCAGCAACGGATTAGCTAACAGCTTAGAATTAAATGATACAGATGCAACCTCAATAAACTATACTTCTACCTATAACACGTATGCTTTAAACTCTACTGTTAATGTTTGTGGAGTTGCTATGATAACACAAGTATATCAAACCGAAAATGAACGTTGGATAGAAATTACCAATACAGATACTACAAATATTGTAGCACCAAACGCAGCTATTATTACACTCTTTAAAAATACTAATGGAGATCAAACAGGTAAAGCACCTACAGCCTATACTTCTAATACAAATACTATTAACCCAGGTGAATCTATATTGATATCAGCAGGTAGTGTTACAAATAAACTTTCTTCTGCAGTAGAAATAGTAAATACAAATGTTACCAATTTTGCTGGAGAAAATGATATTATAGCATTAACAAGAACATCTAACAATACTGCTTGGGAAACAAGAATTGATGTTTTAGAAACAATAAAAGACAGCACTAGTTATGTGCGTATTGATGAAATTTTAGAACCAAATATAACTACAGACACAACAGAATGGGTAGCTTTTATAAATGATAATATTATTACGTATTCAGATTTAGAGAATGAAGATAACGTAGAACGTCATACACACGATCCTTTATTATCAGAAATAGCAACTGCCAATAACAACGCTAACATTAAACCAGGTTTACACAACTTTGGACTAACAAATAGAACGAGTTCTGATTGGTCTAATGGATATCCTGATAGATCTAGAAACGTACAAATTTCTGAAACATATTCTTTTTCAGAAAAACTAAGTGCTAGAAAATTTGAAGTTAAAAACGGAAGTATTTTTAGTATTACGGATAATTTATTAGTAGTAACAAACAACATTAACATCGATAGTGCTACAGATGAAATTAGATTGGTTAGTTCTGATGATACTAATAAAGCACAACTAATACAAACGCACGAAGGAGATAAACTAGTAACAGGTTTAGGTAAAATTCTTATCGATCAAAACTCAAATGTACCAAGTAAATACAGATATAACTACATGAGTTCGCCTGTAAACACTGTTGGTAGCAATTCTTTTACTTTAGAAAATGTGCTAAAAGACGGAACAACACCTACCTCTACAACTTCTACAATAAAAGATATAAATTTTGTAACCGGTTATGACGGTAGTGCAACATCACCAATTTCTATAGCAGAGTACTGGGTTTACACCTATTCAAACGCATCAGGAAGAAGTAATTGGTCTCATAAATATAAAAACAGAACAATTTCACAAACCGACGGTTTTACAATTAAAGGAACTGGTACTGCACAAAATTACACTTTTACAGGTACACCAAAAGACGGAGATTTAAGCACTACTATTGGCGCGCAACAATCTTACCTTCTAGGAAACCCATACGCATCTACAATGAGTGCTAAAAAGTTTATAGAAGACAATAAAAACACAATAACAGGTAATATCTATTTTTGGGAACATGATGGAGAAGAAAGTACCGAAGCTAAAAACCAAGGACATAATTACGGTGGGTATATTGGTGGTTACGCAATAAGAAACAGTGCTATGGGAATTGCTGCAAACCAAGTATCAACTAACAATGGTGCAACACGCACAAATAGTGTTATTGAAGCAGAAACAGGAACACTATCTAATGGTGCAGAAATTTATACCGATGATGAAATGAGCGGAGTATTGTTAAACGGATACAATCAAAAAGTTGCTTTTACAAGTGGTGTTAACGCAGATTCATTATTTATAAATTATAAAACAAATCAATCTCTATTTTTAAATATTAAAATAAACGGGGTAGATCATCCTACTTACCTTAACACTGTACCTGGTAACTATGCAAATGTTTTTATTGTAACAGATATAAAAGTTTCTGATGAAATAGAATTTATTTATCCTGATGAAACTTCAAAGATAAAAATCTATATTAACGAAATTACTTTAACCGGAGATGGCGCAAATGATGCAGCACCTTCATTAGGTAACGGAGACTACAAAATTCCAGGTGCGTATATACCTATCGGACAAGGTTTTTTTGTTACAGCTAATGAAAATGGCGGAACGATTAACTTTAATAATAGCCAAAGAGAATATATTACTGAAGGAGCAGAATCCGTTTTCTTTAAAAGCAGTAATAAAAAAGCAAAAACAACCGACTTTACAAACACATTACCTATTATTAAACTAGGTATGGATTATAAAAACAATAATGAATTAAGCCTGCATAGACAAATAGGTATTTCATTTAAAAACGGAAATTCATTTGAATTTGAAACAGGATACGATGCACCAATTTATGATGCTGGAACAACCGATATCTACTGGAAATTTCCAAGTAATGACAATAAATATGCAATTACAGGTGTGCAAAGTATTACCGAAGACCTAGAAATTCCTTTAGAAATTACTTTAAAAAACACAGGTACAATTACTATTGGTATTGATGAGTGGAATGCAATTGACAGAAACATCTATTTAATAGATAGAGTAACAGAAACCTCTTATTTATTAAACAACGCAAAAATTGCTTTAACTTTAGTAAAAGGAACCTATTCAGAAAGGTTTTATTTAGGATTTAAAAATATTAAACCAGAAATAGAAGCAACTCTAGATACTAAAGATTCTGTAATTTTAGACACAAACATCTCTGTTTATTTAGATAATAATACACAAGAGTTGGTTATTAACAATAACAGTAATTTACAAATAGAAAATGTAAAATTATTTAACCTTACAGGTCAACAAGTAAACAAATGGACTGACTTTGAAACAGCTACAGCAGAAAGTAGATTAAAAATTAAAAACCTTTCTAAAACCGTTTATATTGTAAACATAGCAACAGAAAAAGGAATCGTTTCTAAAAAAGTTATATTAGAATAATTTAATTTTAAAGCACTTATAAGGTAACCACGTTTTTATTTTTAGAACGTGGTTATTTTTTTATTCCTAAAATTAATAAAACTATATCCAAAAATTAAACTTTAGAAGTGTTATTTTTAAGGTAATCTCTTCTCCGTCAATTAATGGCCAAAAAAAATCCATCCCAATAAACATACAAAAAACCAAATTTAATCCATGGTTTTCTCTTATTCAAATTGATTAGAACTACTTACTACTAATACCACAAACCCATCATTTATAAATTTTACTTTTTTAATAAATTGAATATCTTCCATTGTATTTGTAGGCACTAAATATATGTGTACATATAGTACTTCTAAACCCATAACACTCGTACAAACTCTTTTACATGCAACTTCTTTTTTAATGATTTATCATTTGGATTGATATCTAAAAAAGCAATATAGTTATCATCTTCTAAAGCTCTTTTAAAATATAGAAGAAGCAACTAACAGCCTATTTACCATATAAAATCAATTATTAATATTCTAAAGTACTGATACCTTTGTTTTACAACAACTCATTTTATTATTACATTAGCATTTTATAATATAAAATACTCAACATCCCCCAAAATGAGAAAAAATTTATATAAAATAGTTCTCAGTATTATTTTATTAACCTTAACACAAGTTGGTTATAGCCAATTAAGTGACTTACACTACCTCCCTCCTCTAAAACAAGCAGTTAATAATCAAGCAATTGAACAACAAACCATCTATTTATCTACTCCAGAAACTTCTAGTTTTAATGTAAATATATTTAGAGGTACTAGTACTACAGCACTTGCCACTTTATCAATATCAAAAACAAATTCAGCAACTTACTCATTAGCTGACGGTGATAACGAAATAACTCTAGTAACCAATTCCAATACAGGTATTGCACTATCTAATAGTGGTTTGAGATTTGAATCTGATAATAAAGAAAAATTTTACGTGAACTATAGAGGGAGTTCTTCGGAACAAGCAGCATCAATAACCTCTAAAGGTAGAGCCGCTTTAGGTAAGAAATTTAAATGGGGAGGAGCTCCTGTTGAAGGAAAAAATACTACAAAAAATAAATCTACGGATATTAGTGCTACATTAGGTATCATGGCTACGGAAGACGGCACTACCGTAACAATAAGTGGTTATGATCCAACATGTAGATTTAGATCTCCAACTGCAGTAGACGGCATTAGTTCTAGTACTATAACGATTAACCTAAACAAAGGACAGTCTTATGTACTTGAAGCTGTTACAGACTTTACACTACCAACACCCGCGGCTAATAAAGACGGATGGATTGGCGCATCTATTGTCTCTAATAAAGACATAGCCATCAGTAACGGAATGTTAAATTTTGGGGTAGATACTGATAAAGTCTCTAAAGACGCTGGAGCAGACCAACCTGTACCAGAAGATAAATTAGGTAAAGAATATATTTTTGTTCGTGGTAACGGAACGGAAGTAGATAAAAGTGAATTTGTGATCATCATAGGAACACAAGAAAACACAGAAATTTATGTAAATGATGAGACAGTTCCTTTTGATACAATTGGTGTCGGAGAGTATACAAAAGTACCTTCCTCTAAATATTCTGGTGCCACTATTGGAAAAAACATGCACATAGCCACTACAAAAAACGTTTATGCCTATCAAGTTCTTGCCGGATCCAGCAACAAATCTGATAAAACAGTAAGTTTAAATTTCGTAGCCCCAGTAAACTGCTTATTACCAGACACCATGGACCACATCTCCGCTATAGAAGATATTCCTGGGCTTAATCCTGTAGGTAGAGTTGGAGGTTTATTTATTATCGCATCAACTACAACAGCAAACGCTGATATTGATGTTGCCGATAGTAATGGAGCGGTTATTTTACCTACAGAAGAAACTGTTTCAGGCACTACCGAATGGAAAACATTTTATATTACCGGACTTACAGGAGATGTGTCTGTAAAATCTACAGGCCCCATAGCTGTTGGGTTTTTAGGTTTTGAGGAAAATAGAGGTATTGCAGGGTATTTTTCTGGGTTTGACACTGTACCTGTTACAGAATTAGCTGTTACAGGTGGAGGTTGTTTACCTGGCGGTACTATTGAAGTCGTTTCTAAAAATTTTGAATCTTACCAATGGTATGATAATGGTCTTTTAATTATAGGCGAAACCGACCATACCTATACCCCTACAACATCTGGAGATTATTTTGTACGTGTTACAAAAGGAGGCTGTACGTATGATTCTCAACCAATTTCTGCTTACTATTGTAACCCAGATATTATTGTAAATAAAACTGCTGACAAAACCGAAGTTATGGAAGGAGAAAACATTACTTTTAAAATTACAGTAGAAAGTAAAAGTTTAAATACAGTTACAAATCTTAACATCTCAGATGTGGTTCCTAATGGTTTAACAATTATTAGCGCAAGTACAAGTATAGGTTCTTGGACAGCTCCTAATTGGACAGTAGGAGACCTTATAAGTGGGCAAGTAGAAACTATTACAATTGTTGCAAAAGCAGATGCAATGACAGGAATTAACGCTACTTCTGCTAAAGTAAACACAGCTACAAATACACAAGACCAAACAGACAGCAATACTACCACAGACTCACCTTCTGTTTCTTTTAATCTCTTAAGAGATTATGATGGAGATGGCGTTGCAGACATCTATGATATTGATGATGATAATGATGGTATTTTAGATACGGAAGAAGGAAATATTGATACAGATAATGATGGTATACCAAACCATTTAGATTTAGATTCTGATGGAGATGGTTGCCCAGATGCAATAGAAGCAAATGTGCCAACTACATTTAAAGAAGCGCCTGTAAGTAATTTAGATACAGATAATATAACAACCATAATAACCAATATAGCAAATGCAGTTATAGATATTACACAAGACCTAGTTGGTGCCAATGGATTAGCAAATAGCTTAGAAGATGTAGACACAGATGCATCAGCCATAAATTACACATCAACATACACTAATTATGCTTTAGATACGGCATTAAAAGCATGTGGTACACCAATGATAACACAAATATATACTACAGACACAGAACATTGGGTAGAAATTACAAACATAGACCCAACAAATATTGTTGGTATAAACGCAGCAACATTAGCATTATTTAAAGACGAATCTGACCCAACAACAGCAACATCTCCTGTAATTTTTGCCAATACAACAGCTATTCAACCAGGTACTTCTATTTTAATTACTAATAATCTTACTAATACTTCATTAACTAATGCTAACGTTACGCCGATTACCGATGCAAACGTAGTAGATTTTGAAAATGCAGATGATGTATTAGTACTAACCAAAGGTACAGAAATCAATGCTTGGAACGGAAAAGTAGATGTTGTAAGTGCAATTGCAGACAATACAAGTTATGTTCGTATAGATGAAACTTTAGTACCAAATACAGCCTATGACGCTACAGAATGGGTTGCTTTTATAGATGATACTATTGTTACTTATTCAGATGCAGCAAATGATAATACCATAGAGCGTCATGCACATGCACCACTTTTATCAGAAATTGTTAATGCAAATGATGACGCCAATATACGACCTGGTTTGCATAACTTTGGACGTACTAGAAGATCAAATACTGCTTGGTCTAGCGGATATCCTGACAGATCTAGAAATGTCCAAATTTTTAAAAACTTTAGTACTTCTGATAAAATAAGTGCAAGAAAACTAGAAGTTAGAAACAGTATATTTAGTATTACAGATAATTTACTAGTAGTTACTAATGAGGTTAAAATTACAAATTCGACCGATGAAATTAGATTGATAAGTTCTGACAACACCAACAAAGCGCAATTAATACAAACGCATACATCAACATCTAAAGTAACCGGTGCTGGTAAATTATTAGTAGACCAATACGCTACCGTACCAAGTAAATACAGGTATAACTATTTAGGCTCTCCTGTAAATACAATTGGTAAAACAAATTTTACGGTTGCTAGTGTTTTAAAAGATGGTACAAAACCATTAGACGCAACCTCTACTATTGGTAATGGAAGCACTAACATAGCTAAAGAAATTACTTTTGTAACAGGTTATGATGGTGATTATACAAAATCTCCCATAGAAATTGCAGAATACTGGATTTATACGTACGCAGCCTCTGCAGACGGAAAATCTAATTGGTTACAGAAGTTTAAAGGAGGAATCATTGCACAAACAGATGGGTTTCTACTTAAAGGACCAGGAAGTTTAAATCAGAATACAAAAGGACAAAATTATACTTTTGTAGGCACACCAAAAGACGGAACATTAACAACAACTATTAGTGCGGGAGATTTTTATTTAGTAGGAAATCCATATGCATCTGCAATAAGTGCTAAAAAGTTTATTCAAGATAATTTAGATACTACTAACGGAAGCTTATATTTCTGGGAACATGGAGGAGAAAAAGCTTCTAGTGATGGATCTGAAGGACATAATTACGGAGGATACATAGGAGGATATGGAGTTAGAAACCTATCTGGTGGAGTTGCTGCAACCAGTGTATCTAGCAATAATACTAGCGATAATGGCACACCTACTTTGGGTACTGGTTCTTATACAGAGCCAAAGGCTTTTATAGCAATCGGACAAGGTTTTTTTATAAATGGAGATGATGCCGCCTCTACAACTATAGACAATATTCAGTTTAACAATAGCCAAAGAGAATACATACAAGAAGGAAATGATTCTTATTTCTTTAAAAGTGAAAACAAAAAATTGAGTGCTAAAACACAAGGTACTCAAAATACATTGTCAATTATAAAATTAGGAATGAATTATATAAATGATGACAATTTACCATTGCATAGACAATTATTAATTTCATTTAAAAACAATAACTCTTTTGATTTTGACAGAGGATATGACACAGAAATTTATGATGTAGGAACTACTGATATCTACTGGAAGTTTCCAAACAATGATAAAAAGTATGTAATTACTGGCGTACAAAGTATTTCTGATGAATTAGAGATTCCTTTAGAATTAATAATATCTAAAGATGGACAAGTAACAATTGGTCTAGATGAATGGAATGCGATTGAAAGTGACGTTTATTTAAAGGATAAATTAACAAATACATCTTATGCTCTTAATAGTAAAACGATTGACTTAACACTTGCAAAAGGAACGTATACAGATCGTTTTGTACTTGCTTTTTCTAAAACCACAACATTAAGTGTAGATGATACTCTTTTAGAAAATAAAGTTACTGCCTATGTAGACAACAATGCTAAAGAAATTATAATTAACAACAACAGCAATTTAGAATTAAAAAAAGTAGCTTTATTTAATCTATTAGGTCAAAAGATAGTTGAATGGAATAACATTAAAACTGAAAGTAGACTAAAAATTAATAACCTCTCTAAAGCTATTTATATTGTAAACATAGCGACAGAAAAAGGAATGGTTTCTAAAAAAATTATATTAGAATAATTTATTCTAAAACACTTATATGGTAACCACGTTTTAAAATAAAAACGTGGTTACTTTTTTTTTCTTTCTAATCTTTATAAAAGCATATCCAAAAATTAACCCAAAAAACATCCAAAATAGAAACTTTAAAAGAACTGTTTTTAAGATAATTTCTTCATCATCAATCAATGGCCACAAAAAAGCCTCACCAATAAACATACAAAACCCACAAATTAAACCAATTCCAACCCACGGTTTCATCTTTATTCAAATTGATTAGAAATACTTGCTGCTAACGCCACAAACTCATCGTTTGTTAATGTTACTTTTTGTGTAAATTGCATATCTGCCATTTGGTTTGTTGGCACTAAATGCACATGTACATGTGGCACTTCTAAACCAATAACACTCATACAAACTCTTTTACAAGCAACTGCTTTTTCTAAAGCTTTTGCAACTCGGTAAGAAAAGTCCATTAGGTTTAAATACTCTTCTTTAGACAAGTCGAATAATTTATTTTCTTCCTTTTTTGGCACTACTAAAGTGTGTCCTTTTGCATTTGGGTTGATATCTAAAAAAGCAATATAATTATCGTCTTCTGCTACTTTGTAACACGGAATTTCTCCTTCTATTATTTTTGTAAAAATGCTCATTATGTATGTGTAATTGGATTATAGATTAAATGTAAACAGTAATAAAACTGACAAACAGTAGTAAATATAAAAAAGAATTCGGGTTCTAGCAGTGCTAAAACCCGAATTTATAATGAATAAAAACGTCATTGCGAATGTAATGAAGCAATCTTTTAATCGATAAAGAGATTACTTCGTCATTCTTCCACGTAATGACTTTATCTCGAAATTTCTACAATCTCGAATTTCATAATTCCGTTAGGAACCTTAATTTCTGCAATATCTCCAACTTTTTTACCTAGCAAACCTTTACCTATTGGTGAGTTTACAGATAATTTACCGTTTCTAACATCGGTTTCAGAATCTGCTACCAAGGTGTAAGAAAACTCCATTCCGTTTGCAGAATTTTTTATTTTAACGATAGAATGAATCAGTACTTTAGAAGTATCTAATTGAGATTCATCTATAATTCTAGCATTAGAAATTACATTTTTTAATTTTGCAATCTTAAACTCTAAGTGAGATTGTTCTTCTTTTGCTGCATGGTATTCTGCATTTTCACTTAAATCTCCTTTATCTCTTGCATCTGCAATTTCTTGTGTTACTCTTGGTCTTTCTACTTGCTCTAGTTGCACCAATTCTTCCTTCAATTTCTTTAATCCTTCTGCCGAATAATATGATATATCGCTCATTTTTTTTTAATTTAAATTCATCAACTCTACTTAATAAATTACCTAAATCTATTAATAAAAGAGTAACTCTCTCACTTATAACACCCTTTAGGGGCTTAAATTTAAAAATCCCATTACCTTTGCAGTAATGAGATTGTCCTACAAAGATACAAAATATTTGTAAATTTCAATCGTTATTAAAATAACAAGGCTGTTTTATGTTAAAAAAATCACTCTTTTTTGTTAGTTTATTTGCATTTTTTTCTTGTGGAGAGGATAATCTTCCTGATAACTGTTTACGCCCAGCTTCTTTTAGCAGAGTAATATCTTCTAACAACCCTGATTTCAATAAAGCGTTAACACCGAATGGGTTTGCTATATTTCCTGGAGGTATAAAAGGAATTTTACTCTTTAATACAGGAAAAAGCAAAAATACTTATGTTGCATTCGATTTGATTTGTCCGACCAATGATTGTAATAATCAAATGGTATTTGAAAACAGATTATTAAAATGCACTTGCGATGGAAGTACTTACAGTGTAGATATTGGAGGAATACCTCAAACACCAGGTTTTATTTGTCCTGCGTTAGAATACAAAGTCACAGAAATTGGAAATTCAATTCGAATCAGTAATTATTAATAGGGTACTTTATATAAGTTGCTTATTTTTGCCTAAACACAACAATATTCAACGTGAAAAACTATTATTCTTCAGATTTTAAATTAGGCGTTCTTGGTGGCGGACAATTAGGCAGAATGCTTTTGGCCGAAACTCAAAAATTAGACATTCATACTTCTATTTTAGAAAGCAATAAAAACGCACCTTGTGCAGAAATTTGCAACACTTTTGTTGTTGGAGATTTATTAGATTTTGATGCTGTTTATAACTTTGGTAAAACAGTAGATGTACTAACTATTGAAATTGAAAATGTAAACCTAGATGCCTTAGATAGATTAGAAGAAGAAGGTTTAACAATTTTTCCGAAGCCAAAAGATTTACGTATTATTCAGAGTAAAGCAAGACAGAAAAATTTTTATATAGATCATCAAATTCCTACTGCAGCCTTTTCTCATTACGCGTATTTAGAGGAATTAAAACATTGTTTTGAAAACAATATTATAGATTTTCCTTTTGTCTGGAAAGCTGCTCGTTTTGGTTATGATGGTACTGGTGTTAAAATTGTTAGAAATATAGACGATTTAAACAACTTACCAAATGTAGAATGTATTACAGAAAAACTGATTCCTTTTAAAAACGAATTGGCAGTAATTGTAGCAAGAAATGTTAGTGGAGAGGTAAAAACATATCCCGTTGTAGAAATGGAATTTCATCCAGAAGCAAACCAGGTTGAGTATGTTATTTGTCCGGCAAGGATAGATAGTACCGTTGCAGAAAAAGCAAGAGAGGTTGCTTTAAAAGTAGTAAGTGATTTAGATTTTGTTGGTTTGTTGGCTGTAGAAATGTTTCAAACAGTAGATGATAAAATTTTAGTGAATGAAGTTGCTCCAAGACCTCATAATTCTGGTCATTATTCTATAGAAGCAAGTTATACCAATCAATTTGAACAACATATTCGTTCTATTTTAAACCTTCCTTTAGGAAATACAGACAGTAAAGTTGCCGGAATTATGGTAAACCTTGTTGGTGAAGAAGGTTTTTCTGGTGATGTAATTTACGAAAATATAGAAGAGATTCTAAAGATTGATGGTGTTACGCCACATATCTACGGAAAAAAAGAAACTCGTCCGTTTCGAAAAATGGGACATGTTACGATTGTAAATACAGATATTGATATTGCAAGAAAAGTAGCACAAGAAGTAAAAGAAACGATTAGAGTTATAAGTAAAAACAATTAACATTAAACAATTATCAGTTATCAATGATAACTGATAATTGATAACTGAAAAATTATGGTAGGTATAATAATGGGAAGTGATTCTGATCTTCCAATAATGCAAGAAGCAATAGACATTTTAGAGAGTTTTAATATTGCAATAGAAGTAGATATTGTTTCTGCTCACAGAACTCCAGAAAAATTAGTAGACTATTCTAAAAACGCGCACAAAAGAGGTATTCAAGTAATAATAGCGGGTGCTGGTGGCGCAGCGCATTTACCAGGAATGGTTGCTTCTATGAGTCCGTTGCCTGTAATAGGAGTTCCTGTGAAAAGCAGAAATTCTATTGATGGTTGGGATTCTGTTTTATCAATTTTACAAATGCCTGGTGGCGTACCTGTAGCAACGGTTGCTTTAGATGGCGCAAAAAACGCAGGTATTTTAGCGGCTCAAATAATTGGTGCTTCAGACAAAGCTGTTTTAGATAAAATAATTGCTTACAAAGAAGAATTAAAATTGAAGGTTGAACAGGCTTCTGAACGAGTTAGAAAATAAAAAATGTCTCCTCGAGCGCAGTCGAGAGGTTTATTTTAGGTCTCAACTGCGCTCGACCTGACACAGTTTAACAATTACACCTTTTTAGATGAATCCACTTTTACAAGATTTTAATACACCTCCTTTTTCTAAAATTTCTAATAAAGATTACAAACCTGCTATTAAAAAAGGGATTGAAATTGCCAAAGCAGAAATTGATGAAATTATAAACAACCCTGAGGTTCCTACTTTTGAAAACACAACCGTTGCTTTAGATTTTACTGGTGAAAAACTAAATAAAATTACGAGTATTTTCTTCAACTTAAACTCTGCAGAAACTAATGATGAGATTCAGAAAATTGCTCAAGAAGTTTCTCCTTGGTTAAGTGAATTTAGTAATGATATTACCTTAAACGAAGATTTGTTTAAAAGAGTAAAATCGGTTTTTGATAGTAAAGAAACGTTAGATTTAACACCAGAGCAAACAATGCTTTTAGAAAAGCAGTACAAAAGTTTTGCAAGAAATGGTGCTAATTTAAAGGAATCGGATAAAGTAAAGCTTCGTAAAATTGATGCTCAACTCTCTAAATTATCTTTAAAATTTGGAGAAAACGTATTAGCAGAAACCAATGCTTTTGAACTTCACTTAACAAATGAAGAAGATTTAGCTGGCTTGCCAGAAAGTGTAAAAGAAGCAGCCAAAGAAGTAGCAACTTCTAAAGAGAAAGTAGGATATATTTTTACCTTAGATTACCCAAGTTACATTCCTTTTTTAACCTATGCAGACAATAGAGAGTTGCGTAAAAAAATGGCAATTGCAGCTGGTAAAAAAGCTTTCCAAGACAATGAATTCAACAATGAAAAAATTGTTTTAGAAATTGTAAATCTTCGTCATCAAAGAGCTAATTTATTAGGTTATAAAACACATGCTCATTTTGTTTTAGAAGAAAGAATGGCAGAAACGCCAGAAAAAGTAATCGAATTTTCTAATAATCTTTTAGAAAAAGCAAAACCTGCTGCTTTAAAAGAGTTTGAAAACTTAGAAAACTTTGCTAAAAAATTAGACGGAATAGATCATCTTGAAAAATGGGATGGTTCATACTATTCTGAGAAGTTAAAGAAAGAATTATTCGATTTAGATCAAGAATTATTAAAGCCTTATTTTAAATTAGAAAACGTAATTGATGGTGTTTTTGAAATTGCCAACAGATTATATGATTTAAAATTTGAAGAAGTTTCTAACATCGACAAATATCACGAAGATGTTAAAACCTATAATGTAACAGACACAAACGGTAACTTTATTTCTGTGTTTTATGCAGATTTTCATCCAAGAAAAGGAAAACGTAATGGTGCGTGGATGACAAGTTACAAATCGCAACAAATTAAAAACGGAATTAACGAAAGACCACAGGTTTCCATTGTTTGTAATTTTACCAAACCCACCGAAACCAAACCGTCTTTATTAACGTTTAACGAGGTTACAACCTTGTTTCATGAATTTGGTCATGCATTACACGGAATGCTAGCAAATACAACTTATAACAGCTTATCTGGAACGTCTGTTTCTTGGGATTTTGTAGAATTACCAAGTCAGGTTTTAGAAAACTGGTGTTTCGAGAAAGAAGCCTTAGAATTGTTTGCAAAGCATTATGAAACCGGAGAAGTTATTCCGATGAAATATGTAGAAAAAATTAAAGAATCTGCAAGTTTTCATGAAGGTATGCAAACCTTACGTCAGTTAAGTTTTGGGTTGTTAGACATGCAGTGGCATGGTAGCGAGTCTTCACAGACAATTACTTCTATAAAAGAGTTTGAAAATGCAGCTTTTGAAAACACAAAATTATATCCTGATGTTGCAGAAAACTGTATGAGTACTGCTTTTTCTCATATTTTTCAAGGAGGATATTCTGCCGGATATTACTCGTACAAATGGGCAGAAGTTTTAGATGCAGATGCTTTTGAATATTTCTTAGAAGAAGGAATTTTTAACAAAGAAGTAGCTACAAAATTTAAAGACAATGTACTTTCTAAAGGTGGAACAGAAAAACCTATGGAATTATACAAACGTTTTAGAGGTAAAGAACCTAAACCAGATGCACTTTTAAGAAGAGCGGGGTTAATTTAGTATTCAGTTTTCAGTAGCAGTTTTCAGTTCTCATCTTACTGAAAACTGCTACTGCCAACTGTAAACTGTTTTACTGCCTACCAAAATGCTACGCATTTTTCACTTCTATCCATTTACTCATATATTTTGTAGCTTGTAACGTTTGATACTGCAACAAACTTCCTAAAAAATTATGAGTTCTATGTTGATCTAAATTTTCTTGAATTTCTTTTATTTGGTTGATAAAAAGCACTCCTAACCTCTCTTTATCATAGATTTGATTGATGATTTCAATTCCGTTTTTTTGAGATGCTTTCCAAAGTTTTTCATCAGTATATAATTGAACTGCTTTTTCTGAAAATTTAGAGTAATCAGATTCTATAAAACCGTTCCAAAGTAATGTGTTGTGCATTCCTTCTGCGCCAATTTCTGTTGTAACACTTGGCGTACCACAAATCATAGCTTCCGTTAACTTTCCTTTTATACCTGCTCCAAAACGAAGAGGCGCTAACACAACCCTTGCGTTTTTAACAACCTCTTTAGCTTCTTCTGCAAAGCCTTTAATAATAAATCCTTCTTTTTTATTATGTAATTGATTTATTTGCTGGTTTGCATACGCTCCATAAATATGAACCTCTACTTTTGGTAAAACCTTTCTAATTTCTTTCCAAATCTCATTTTTTAATGTTAAAACAGCATCCACATTAGGTTTGTGAAAAAAGTTACCAATAAAAATAAAATGCGCTCTTTCCTCAAAAGTTTTCCATTTTTCTTGCTGATGAACATCAATCTTATCTAATAAAAAAGGGAGATAATACAAGATTTTTTCATCAACTTTAAAAACATTTTTTAATAAATTCATTTCAAAAGAAGAGATAATCAAACTCATATCACAACGTAAAATTGAAGCGATTTCTCTTTTAGCATCATCCGACTTTAATAATGCATCCGTTGTAAATTCTTCTCCTTTTCTTAATTGCTGATGACGGGTTTTTCTTAAAAAATGTAAATCTTCCGTATCTAAAACTCGTATTGCATTTGGGCAATTTTCTGCAACTCGCCAACCAAATTGTTCTTCCATCATAAAACGATCAAACAAAACAATTGTTGGGTTTAATTCGGTTATAAAATCATCAAAAGAAGCATTATTTAATGCTATAGCAACTTCATCAACACCTAAAGAACTTAAACTTGTTGCTTTCTCGCTTTTTTGAGCCGGAGAAGCAAACGTTATTTTAAAACCTTCTTGTAAAAACTGTTTTATAAGCTGTAACATTCTACTGCCGGCTGCAGAAGAATTAGGCTCTACCCAAACATACCCAATAATTAAAACCGATTGATTGCTCAATTATTTTGTATTTAATTGTTGTTTATATTCTGCTTGTACTTTTTTACCCCAAGCAACCACAGCATCAATTTGATCTTGTGTTAAATTCGCCTCTGCATGCGTCCAAGTATAAGAATCTAACGGCATTTTTTTCTCTTCAACCTCTTCATATAATTCATCCATTTTATGTTCTTTCTTTTTTAAGGAATAGGTGCTCCATGCAGAAAAATTTAAATGTTTCTTACCGTCTTTAACATGCTCTGCTAACCAATAATTTACAGGTGTAATAGTATTATACCAAGGATATACCGTTTTATCTGTATGACAATCGTAACAAGTAGTTTCTAATATTTTTTGTACATCTGCTGGCGGATTTGTTTCTGCTATAAAGGTTTCTACAGAAGCTAAATCTCCTTCATTTTTTTCTGGGCCAAAAAATTGCGCCACTAAAAATATGAATACGACAGCAATTCCTATTTTCTTTAGAATTTTCATTGGGTAAATTTTAAGATTTGTAGTACTGTAAAACTACTAAAATCTCTCTTTATTCTGTGAAAATATCCGTATTTTTGTCAACTATCATTAAAAAAGAAACCGAAAGGTTACATTATACGCAAAATAAACGCACTCATGAAATACGATATTATTGTAATTGGTTCTGGTCCTGGAGGATATATTGCCGGAATTAGAGCTTCTCAATTAGGTAAAAAAGTAGCAATTATAGAAAAATACTCAACTTTAGGAGGAACATGTACAAATGTTGGATGTATTCCGTCTAAAGCTTTATTAGATTCATCTCATCATTATTATGATGCGATTCATCATTTTGAAGAACATGGAATTGCCGTAGAAAACCCAACTTTCGATTTTAGCAAAATGGTAGACAGAAAAGCTAAAATTGTAGAAACAACTACAGGCGGAATTAAATACCTAATGGACAAAAATAACATTGATGTTTTTGAAGGTTTAGGTTCTTTTGAAGATGCTACACATATTAAAGTTACTAAAAATGATGGTTCTTCAGAAATAATTGAAGGTACAAATATTATCATTGCAACAGGCTCTAAACCATCTACTTTACCGTTTATTTCTTTAGATAAAGAGCGCGTAATTACCTCTACCGAAGCCTTAAAACTACCAGAAGTTCCAAAACATTTGGTTGTAATTGGTGGTGGTGTTATTGGTTTAGAGTTAGGTTCGGTATACAAACGTTTGGGTGCAGATGTCACTGTTGTAGAATATGCTCCAAAAATTACTCCAACAATGGATGCTGATGTTTCTAAAGAACTACAAAAAGTTTTAAAGAAACAAGGTATTAAGTTTGCCGTAAGTCATGGTGTTACTTCTGTAGAAAGAAATGGTGATGAAGTTGTTGTAAAAGCAAATAATAAAAAAGGTGTTGAAGTAGAGTTTAAAGGAGATTATTGTTTAGTTGCAGTTGGTAGAAAAGCGTATACAGAAGGTTTAGGTTTAGAAAAAGTTGGTGTAGAAGTTAATGAACGTGGACAAGTTGCCACCAACGAACATTTACAAACTAACATTTCTAATATTTTTGCAATTGGTGATGTTGTTGCTGGTGCAATGCTAGCTCACAAAGCAGAAGAAGAAGGTGTTGTAGTTGCAGAATATTTAGCAGGAGAAAAACCACATATCGATTATAATTTAATTCCTGGTATTGTTTATACATGGCCAGAAGTTGCTGCTGTTGGTAAAACAGAAGACGAATTAAAAGCAGCAAAAGCAGATTATAAAGTTGGTAAATTTTCTATGAGAGCTTTAGGTAGATCTCGTGCTAGTGGAGATTTAGATGGTTTTGTAAAAGTTTTAGCTGATAAGAATACTGATGAAATATTAGGAGTTCACATGGTAGGTGCACGTGTTGCCGATTTAATTATGGAAGCTGCCGTTGCTATGGAATACAGAGCATCTGCAGAAGACTTGGCAAGAATTTGTCATGGTCACCCAACATATTCAGAAGCGGTAAAAGAAGCTGCAAAAGCTGCTTGGGACGGAAAACCTTTAAACGCTTAAAACAGTAAAAATACACTAAAAAAAAATCTCAAAATACATTTATTTTGAGATTTTTTTTTATTTCAGCCTCTTACAACTATTAACTTACTTAAATTTGTTAGGCTGTTACTTTTTTAATTTCTTCATTTGTTTCTAAGGCTGTAAAATCTAATTTCCAACCAATCGTTTCTACTAAGTTTTCCATTAAAAGAATTGCTTCTAAAGCTTCTTTATTTGCAAGGCGAATTAAATTACTTTCTGGTATTTTAGCCAATACATGCTCTTTTGCTTCTTTATTTAGAGTTGTTAAATCTTCTGTATCAAATTTATTAAGATACCCATTTTTTAAATCATAAAATTTAATATCACATTCTATAGAAACCACTTCTGGTTGCGGAAAATCAGACATCACAATTTCTTTTTTTTCTGTATTAGCTTCTAATTTAATTTTTCTAAAATCGAAGCCAATATGTGCTTTTGCGTGAATTAAAATAATGGCTTTTTTCTTACTTGTAAATCCCCAAAAATTTTCTTTGGTATTTTCATGATGATAAATTTCAGAAAAATCTCCTTCTACGGTAATCAATTTTGATACCTTCTTTATTTTATCTAATAAAATTACCGACTGCTTTTCTGTTAAACTCTTTTTTTTTGATAAAGAGAATTTTTGAGATATAAGATACGAAATCCCTAAACCAATAACTAACCCTAAAATAACTAACTCCATACTGTAAATATACTATTGTTTTCTTAAATTTTAACACTATTTAAGAGGAGGAATATCAAAATTGAAGCCAAAAAAATATTTACAACAAACTCTTTGGGTTAAAAAGTAGAGAAGCTTTTTTTTTAAATAGCTTTAGTTTATTTTTATCCCATGAAAAAAAAACACCTACTTTACTTTTTTCTATTGATTTATGGAACTTGTTTCTCACAAAAAACAGACAACATTCCGCTTAAAAATGGAATAGACAAACCTAGTTTATTGCCCATTCATCATTTTGGGATGTTTTCGGCAAGAATCAATCAAAACTTTAAAATTAGACCACCAGAAATAGCTACTTTAAATTTTTCTTATGCAAGCGCAAATACATTTCATCCTTTTGTAGAAATGTACATACCAAAAGATGAAGCTACTAGGCAAGCTTTAAGTAAGCAAACTTGGTATGACAGACACTTTTATGAAAATCAGCAAACAACTCCTGCGGAGTACGAAAACATTATTGTAGATGCCGTTTTTAAAAACTTTAGGGTAGATTACACTACCAAAATTGGAAAAAAACATGAACTCGGAATTACACTCCGTTCTTATTTAGTTAGCAAAGGTAAATACCCTTTTTCGGTTTTTACAAGTGATGAAACCATTGAGTGGTTTCATAGCAATGTTGCTGGCGGTGAAGATCCTTTTGGTAGAAAATATTATGGTATTAATAAAGTAAATGTAAAATACCAAGATAGAAATGGCAATACTTTAGAATTAAAAGACGGTCAATTTCTTTTTGCAGGAATAGAATTCAACCATTTTTACTACCCAAATTTCATCAACCTAAAAAACAGAAATATTCATGTTAATTTTGGTTCTCATTTAGGTGTTAACACTTCTAAACACAACCCTTCTATTGATATTGGTGTTTCCGGAAACATTGTAAAAGAATGGAAATTAAACGAAAAATCAGAAATAAGATCTGCCTTTGGTACAAGCGTTTTAAGAAAAAATGCTATTAATTTTAAGGAAAATCTTGTAAGCTTAGGAAACAATAAATATTTAGGAAGTTTAGAAGCCATGTTTGAGTTTACAAAATACACAAGAAAGAAAAATTATCATTCTGTATCTGTTAATTATCAAATTCAATCTCGCTTTAGTAAAAGAGCAGAAGCAGATTATTATCAATTAGTAGGTCTTTGGCAAGAAATTCATTCTGGTTGGCAAAATGGTTTCGCAAAATTATACGAATACCAATCTGCTTGGAGTTGGCTATATACTTATACTAGAAAAAAATATAGCTTTACCATTTATGTAAAGGAGGATTTGTATTTAAACAACTCGCCAGATTTACAAACAGGAATCAGTTTAAAAATTCCGCTTTCTAACCAATAAGATTTGTATTTTTGACGCAAATATGCAAAGAACAATTCGCACTTTTTCTGTTGATAATATTATTGAATTCAAAAACAATTTATTGTCTTGGGCACAACAATTTGAAACCGTACTTTGGTTAGATTCTAATAACTATCACCAAAAATACGCTAGTTTTGATGGTGCTTTGGCAGCAGATGATTTTACTTCCATTAAAACAGATTATCATCAAGGTTTTAACAAGTTAAAAGAATACCAAACTATAACCAAAGATTATATTTTTGGTTACATGACTTATGATTTAAAGAATGATGTAGAACGACTTTCTTCTAATAATTTTGATGGTTTACATTTTCCTGATTTATATTTCTTTCAGCCTAAAAAACTAATTTTTATTAAAGGAAACGATGTTGAGTTTCATTATTTAAGAATGGTTGATGATGAAATTGAAGATGATTTTGATGAAATTAAAGTATTAAAAAAGCAAGAGTTTTCTAACAAAGAACCAGAAGTAAAGATAAAACTAAGGATTCACAAAGATGAATACCACGCTAAAGTAAGCCAAGTTTTAGAACATATACATAAAGGAGATATTTATGAAGCTAATTTTTGCCAGGAGTTTTATGCAGAAAATGCTACCATAAACCCGGTGGAAGTTTACAAACACCTCAACCGCATTTCGGAACCCCCCTTTGCTTCTTTCTTAAAACTAGACAACAAGTTTGCCTTGTGTGCATCACCAGAAAGATATATTAAAAAACAAGGCACAAAAATAATTTCTCAACCCATTAAAGGCACTGCTAAAAGGTTGGTAAGTGAGTTTGACGACGCTCAATTAGCTTTAGATTTAATGCGCGACGAAAAAGAGCGTGCAGAAAACGTAATGATTGTAGACTTGGTTAGAAACGACCTATCTAAAACAGCAAAAATAGGAAGCGTAAAAGTAGAAGAACTTTGTAAAGTATATTCTTTTAAGCAAGTACATCAATTAATATCTACCGTGGTCTCTGAGGTTGAAGAAAACACACACCCAATAGACATAATTCAAAGTACCTACCCAATGGGAAGTATGACCGGAGCACCTAAAGTTTCTGCTATGAAAATTATTGAAAACTTAGAAGAAACCAAACGCGGCTTGTACTCTGGATCGATAGGCTATTTTACACCAGAAAATGATTTCGATTTTAATGTAATTATAAGAAGTATCTTATATAATGAAGAAAAAAAATACATTTCATATTCTGTTGGTGGCGCCATAACAGCACAATCTGTTGTAGAAAAAGAGTATGAAGAATGTTTATTAAAAGCAAAGGCAATGAAGTATGTTTTACTGAATTCTAAGTAGAATTAAAATTCGTTAAATAAGCGCTACATAAATAAAAATCAAGGGAATTTACCTCTTTTTTTTCACTCAATTTGTCATTTCGACCTTAAGAGAGAAATCACATAAAGTTACATCGTTTTTTACATTATCAGCCACATGAGATTTCTCCTTCGTCGAAATGACATAGTACAAGGTTCTGTATTTTTCTTTACAATACTTCTACTAAAAAAGACCAAATATTACTAAAATTAAAAGTAATTTTGATTAAAAGTATAATACGCAGCTAAAAAAAAGAAATTTCATCACTAAAATAAGATTTCTCAATCGCTTAAAAAAGCTCATTTCGAAATGACAAATTCTTAATACATTTACCAAATGATACCAAATCAAGACGAACTTTTTCAAAAAACGTTAGATAGTTTAGATGAAAAACCAACGGAACAAAATATGTTTAACATGTTCTTAAAGTTATATCCAGCAGAATGGAAAGCACTAAAAGTTACCTTTTCTAAATTTAACCGAAGTAAACAATTTGGTAAAACAATTCCGTTACCAAAACCAGAAGTATCTATTAGAAAAGACATTCGTGTGTGGTTAAATAAACAATAAATGACTGATTTAATATCTTTCTTTTTAGATATTTATTTAGACATTAAATATTGGATTAAATACAAGAAACAACGGAAGTTTGAGAAAGAAAATAACCTGCCCAAAAGCATTGTTTTGTATCCGTACATAAAACAATTTGCAATAGTATTTAGCGTTCTTTTTGCTGTTTATTTTCTTGTTGTTATTTTTATCTTAAAGGATAATAATCAGAAAAAAACAACCAAAAGAATGACAGAAATATCTAAACTTTTAGCCTCAGAAAAAAAACAGTTTGGTAAATTTCCATCAGAGTTAAAAGACATTATTAGAAACAATCCTTTAAGATCTAATATAATCATAGATAATTGGAAAGCTGCTTTTGTGTATATTCCATCTAAAGATGGACAAAATTATCAACTGATTTCTTTAGGAGGAGACGGAAAATTAGGTACAAAAGACGATATTGTATATTCTTCTAATTAAAAAAACATCAACATATATAAAATGTGTTATTTTTGAAATATAATGCTACAAGAACTCTCTAACCACATCAACCATAATCTTCCTTTTTTAAAAGGCAAGAAATTATTAATCGCCATTTCTGGTGGAATTGACTCTGTAGTTTTAACGCATCTGTTATCAGCATTAAAATTTAACATTTCACTGGCACATTGCAACTTTAATTTAAGAGGAAAAGAAAGCGATTTAGACGAAGCGTTTGTTAGGGAATTAGGAAAAAAACTAAAACTTAACACTTTTGTTACTCAATTTAAAACAAAAGAATTTGCTGAAGAAAACAAACAATCTACACAAATTGCTGCCAGAAATTTACGTTATGACTGGTTTGATAAATTGATAAAAGACCATCAATTTGATTATCTCTTAACAGCACATCATGCCGATGATCATTTAGAAACTTTTCTTATCAATTTAACCCGTGGTGCTGGTTTAGATGGTTTAACAGGCATTCCAGAAATTAATGGAAACATTGTGCGTCCGCTTTTAAAATTTTCTAGAAACGATATTTTAACGTTTGCAAAAGAAAACAATATTTCTTGGCGAGAAGATAAAAGTAATGCATCAACAAAATACATTAGAAACAAAATTAGACATCAAATACTCCCTGTTTTAAAGGAAATTAATCCTAGTTTGTTAGAAACCTTTGCAAAAACAACAGAACACTTAAAAGAAAGTCAGCAAATTATTGAAGACAGAATTAAACAAGTTGCATTAGAAATACTTATTACGGATAACAATTACATCAAAATTAATATTGAAAAACTAGAGAAATTATCGAACCCGAAAGCGTATTTATATCAACTTTTAAAAGAGTATAATTTTACAGAGTGGAATGATGTTGCTAATTTACTTGCTGCACAATCGGGGAAACAAATTTTTTCTAAAACACATACTTTATTAAAAGATCGAGACTTTTTATTCCTTTCTAAAAAACTTTCTACGAGTACTGTTGATCAATCTTTAATTGAAGAAAACACTATAGAAATTACAGAACCTATTCATCTAAAACTTGAAAGCGTAATAGAAAAATCAGCAGAAAATAACCAAACCATTTATGTTGATAAAAAACGTTTAGACTATCCTTTAAAACTTAGAAAATGGCAAGATGGCGATTTCTTTTATCCAACAGGAATGACCGGGAAAAAGAAATTAAGCAAGTATTTTAAAGACCAAAAATTATCGCTTTTAGAAAAACAAAATACATGGTTACTTTGCAATAATAATGAGGATATTATTTGGGTAGTAGGGTATCGTTTAGACAATCGTTTTAAAACCACTCAACAAACAAAATCGGTTTTAAAAATAGCTATTTTATAAAAAAAATGATGTTGTTTTTCTATCCCTAAAAAAAACAAAAATAACTCAGAGTAACAGAAAATGATAATTTCATAAAAAAAAGTTGAAATTTATATCGTTTTCTTAAATAAATCAAGGATTATTCATTAAAAAGTAGGTTTAATCATTTCTCTTTTTTGTAATTTTAATCCCGTAAAATCATAAGAACATGAACAATTTACCTAAGCTAGATAGATTTAATGAAAATGTACTGTCTAAATATCAAATTTACAACAGTATTTTCACAACGCTACCTTTTGATACTATAGACGATACTGGGGTTTTGTTACCTCTTTTACATAAAGTTTGTAACAAAGGTTTTAAACTAGAAAAAAACCCTACAGAAATTGTAGAACATTTTTTTAGTAAATATCAAGACGAACCTACAGAAAAAGAAAAAGCAGATTTACTTTTTCGTTTTATTCAATTTATAGAACGTCAAGTTGTTTTATTTGATGCCGTAGAAGATGCCGCATATCCTATTGTAAATAATATGGATGGTTTTGGAACGCTTAGAAACTCTAAAGAAGCTGCATTTCTTAGCAATAAAAAAGACGAATTAAGAGCGCACTTAGAAGATTTTAAGGTTCGTATTGTATTAACAGCGCATCCAACGCAATTTTACCCAGGTTCTGTTTTAGGTATTATTACAGACTTAGATAAAGCAATACAAGATGATGACTTATTACTAATTAGAAAATTGTTAGCTCAGTTAGGTAAAACACCTTTCTATAAAAAAGAAAAGCCATCTCCTTTTGATGAAGCTGTAAGTTTAATCTGGTATTTAGAACATGTATTCTATCACTCAGTTCCTAAAATTTACAACTATATTCAACAACATATTTATGATGGTGAACCGATAGAAAATGAAATTATAGAACTAGGTTTCTGGCCTGGTGGCGATAGAGATGGTAACCCATTTGTAACTACTAAAATTACTTTAGATGTTGCAGAAAGACTGCGTCAAACAATTTTAAGAAACTATTATAGAGACATTAGACGTTTAAAAAGACGTTTTACGTTTGATGAAGTACAAGAAATCTTTTCGAAATTAGAAAAGAGACTTTATAAGCATGTTGTTAGAAGTTATACGAAAGTTAATTTTTCTCAAAAAATCTTATTAGAAGAGTTATATGCTGCAAAAGAAATCATTGTAAATAAGCATCAATCTTTATTTGTAGAAGAATTAAATGATGTTATCAACAAAGTAAAAATCTTTGGTTTTCACTTTGCAACTTTAGACATCAGACAAGATAGTAGAGTGCATCACCAAGCATTTACACAAATTGTAAAAGACTTATTAGAGACAGGAGACACTACCTTCCCTGAAAATTATTTAAGACTTTCTGACGAAGAACAAGTTGAAATTTTATCTGTTGTAAAAGGAAGCATAGACCCAAGTATTTTAACTGATGAAACTTCTATTAAAACCATAGAATCTATTTATGCGTTAAAAGAAATTCAGCAAAGAAATGGAGAGCGCGGAGCAAACCGTTACATAATTAGTAACAACCAAAGTGCTTTACATGTAATGCAAACCTTTGCAATGCTAAACTTATGTGGTTTTGAAAACGAATTACCGGTAGATGTTATTCCACTTTTTGAAACGGTAGAAGATTTAGAAAATGCAGAAGACGTAATGAGAACTTTATATTCTAATAAAGTTTATAGACATCATGTTGCCAAAAGAGGACACAAACAAACTATTATGTTAGGTTTTTCTGATGGAACAAAAGATGGTGGTTATTTAATGGCAAACTGGGGTATTTTTAAAGCAAAAGAAGCTTTAACAAGAATCTCTAGAGAATATGACATTGAAGTAGTTTTCTTTGATGGACGTGGAGGACCACCTGCTCGTGGAGGAGGAAAAACACACCAATTTTATGCTTCTTTAGGCCCAACAATAGAAGACAAAGAAATTCAATTAACCATACAAGGACAAACTATTAGTTCTAACTTTGGTACACAAAACTCATCTCAATACAACTTAGAGCAATTGATAAGTTCTGGTATTAAAAATGATGTTTTTACCAAAGATCAATTAAATGATAGCCATAGAGAATTGATAAATGATATGGCCACTACAAGTTACCAAACTTATGTAGACTTTAAAAATCATCCTAAATTTTTACCGTATTTAGAAAAAATGAGTACGTTAAAATATTATGCAAAAACCAATATTGGAAGTAGACCAAGTAAACGTGGTGGATCTGACAAACTTGACTTTTCTGCACTTAGAGCCATTCCTTTTGTAGGTAGCTGGAGCCAGTTAAAACAAAACGTTCCTGGTTTCTTTGGAGTAGGAACTGCATTAAAAAAATATGAAGACGCTGGTAGATTTGATGAAATTATTGAATTCTATAACGCATCTGACTTCTTTAGAACTTTGTTAGAAAATAGTATGATGAGTTTAACCAAATCTTTCTTTGGCTTAACTTCTTATATGGCAGAAGATGAAGAGTTTGGAGAATTCTGGACCTTAATTTTTACAGAATACGAAACCACAAAACGACTACTTTTAAAGTTAACTGGTCATAAAGAATTAATGGAGAATTTCCCTGTAGGAAAAGCATCTATTGAAGTTAGAGAACAAATTGTATTGCCTTTATTAACCATACAACAGTTTGCTTTAAAGAAAATTCAAGAACTTCAAAAAAATGGCGGAAGCGCAGAAGATATAGAAGTATATGAAAAAATGGTAATGCGTTCTTTATTTGGTAACATTAATGCAAGTAGAAATTCTGCTTAAAATTTTGTTTATCAAATAATTACAGTACATTTATAAAGTAAAATTACGTACTATTAATACGCTTCTTTACTTTTAACTTTATTTGTTGGTAGTTTTTGTTTTTCACAACAGAAAACTACCAACAATAATTTTATTCCAATTAGTATTTACACTTCTACTTTTGGAGTTAAAACAAATCAGACCTCTTCTTATTCATCCATTAAGAAAAATTTAAATCTCAAAAATAATTATAAGTTTACCACAGTTTCTTTTGAAGAAATTGACAATAGCCAATTTTTACTTTCTGATAAAAACCTAAGTACAAAAGCTACGCTATTTATTTATGATGACTATAAAAGTTATAGAGATGAAAACCTTTTAAAAGGATTTTACAAAAACACGACCCTACTCGATGGGATTCATGTAACTTTAAACAACCGGCCATTAATTAATTTTTTTTATCTTTAAAGAAAAAAATGCTTGTTAAAGTCTATGGTTCTGCCGTTTTTGGTATCGAAGCAACTACAATTACCGTTGAAGTAAATATTGATAAAGGAATAGGTTACCATTTAGTTGGTTTGCCAGATAATGCAGTTCGTGAGAGTTCTTATCGAATTTCTGCTGCACTCAACAACAATAACTACAAACTTCCAGGTAAGAAAATTATTATCAACATGGCTCCCGCCGATATTCGGAAAGAAGGTGCATCTTATGATCTAACTTTAGCTGTTGGAATTTTAGCTGCATCAGCACAAATAAAATCAGAACATATTGATGAATACATTATTATGGGTGAACTTTCTTTAGACGGAAGCTTACAGCCCATAAGAGGGGCGTTACCAATTGCCATAAAAGCAAGAGAAGAAGGTTATAAATATTTAATTCTACCGAAGGAAAACGCTAAAGAAGCTGCCATTGTAGATGATTTAGAAGTTTTAGGAGTAGAAAATATTTTAGAAGTTATCCATCATTTTAATGAGGATCAAAAAATTGAACCAACCATTGTTGATACAAGAGCTGAATTTTATAAAAACATAGATTTCCCAGAATTCGATTTTTCTGACGTTAAAGGACAAGAATCTATAAAACGATGCATGGAAATTGCCGCTGCAGGCGGACATAATATTATTTTAATTGGTCCACCAGGATCAGGAAAAACAATGTTGGCAAAAAGATTGCCTTCAATTTTACCACCAATGACGTTGCATGAAGCATTAGAAACTACAAAGATTCATTCTGTGGTAGGTAAGATAAAAAAAGAAGGTTTGCTATACCAACGTCCTTTTAGAAGCCCACATCACACAATTTCAAACGTAGCTTTGGTCGGCGGTGGACAATACCCAAAACCTGGCGAGATTTCTTTATCGCATAATGGGGTTTTATTTTTAGATGAATTACCAGAATTTAAAAGAGATGTTTTAGAAGTTATGCGTCAACCTTTAGAAGATAGGGAAGTTACTATTTCTAGAGCAAAATTTACAGTTACCTACCCAAGTAGTTTTATGTTGGTAGCAAGTATGAACCCGAGTCCGAGTGGTTTTTTTAACGACCCAAATAGCCCAATGACATCTTCTCCACAAGAAATGCAACGTTATTTAAGCAAAGTATCTGGCCCCTTATTAGATAGAATAGACATTCATATAGAAGTAACTCCGGTTCCGTTTGCAAAACTATCTGAAGAACGCAAGGGTGAATCTAGTGTAGATATCAGAAAACGAGTTACTGCCTCTAGAGAAATACAGTCTGAACGATTTAAAGACTTTGAAAACATACATTATAATGCACAAATGAGTGTAAAACAGATTCGTGAGTTTTGTAAATTATCCGAAGAAAGTAAAACACTTTTAAAAACCGCTATGGAAAAATTAAACCTTTCTGCCAGAGCTTATGACCGAATTTTAAAAGTATCTAGAACCATAGCAGATTTAGCAAATTCTAAAGACATTTCTCCAGATCATATTGCAGAGGCAATACAATATAGAAGCTTAGATAGAGATGGTTGGTTGGGGTAAATTATTAACTTTTTTTATTCTTAATATAAATATTATAGAGCAAACCAAACATAATTAAAAAGACACCTAACAAGGTCCAAAGATTATAAATTTCTCCGAACCAAAATGCACCAATAGCAATCATAAAAATAACTTCTAAATACTTTAAAGGTGCAATTACATTTGTCTCGTGAGATTGTAATGCTTTGGTCATGTATAATTGACCAACATAACCAAAAACACCTAAACTTAGTAGCAACAACCATTCTATTAAACTTGGGTTTCTCCAATGATTGATAGACATAATACCTCCAAAAACAAAAGCCATTACCATAAAGTAATTGATAATTACTAATGGATTTTCTTTATCGCCAATTTTACGAATGACCACAAAAATAACCCCTAAAGAAATTGCAGATAATAGTACAAAAATTATTCCTATAGAATCTACATCTACCCCAAAACCTTTAATGATTAAAACCCCAGAAAATGAGAGTAAAAACAAAAACCATTGTATTGGTTTTATTTTTTCTTTTAAGAATATAAAAGCAAGAATAGCTGCAAAAATTGGTGATGTATATCGTAATGAAACGGCAGTACCAACCGCTAAATAATTTAAAGATTGAAAGAAACAGGTTAATGAAATTACACCTGCAAGCCCCCTAATAAATAATAATTTTTTATGCGTACCTAGAATAGGAATTTTAGCCTTTAAAATTAATGGCATTGTAAAAAATAATGTTCCAATAGATCTAAAAAATACAATTTGATAGGCACTAAAATCATTTAAATATTTTACAACTGCATTCATTAGAGAAAATGCAATGACACTAAAAATCATGTAAAAAATGGCTGTTGAGCTTTTCATAAAGAAGTAGTTTGTACTATTTTTATTATAAGCGTACAAAAATAACATTAAAATAAAGAAAACTACTTTAGTTTGTATAGAACCTTAGCTTTAGAAATAATAGAATTTGAATGTTTTTTAAATTAAAAACTCCAATTTTTATAACTACTGGAGCTTTCTAACTTATTTTCTATAGAATCGTCTAATTCTTTAAAGAAATCGATACCCGTTAAAGCTTCAATTTTATCTACCGAAACCACAAATTTATACAATGGTAAATTCGATTCTCTATGAGGCATTAAAAACGCCAACATTTTAATTTTTCCGTTTGTTTTATCTAAGATTACTTTATAAAATTGATTTGGTACAGAAACAGCTTCACTACCAATTGTTTTTAAATTATTTTCTAAAACGCCTCCTGTAATTACAAATACACCATCGTTTTTCTTTGCCCAATAACGCACTTTCTGTTCTAGACGATTCCAGACTCCTGCATTAAATTGATGTTCTTGCGGACTGATATTACTTGTTAAAAAAGTTTCGTCGTGTGCAGCTTTAGAAAAACGTCTGTCTGCTGCAGGACATAAATGCCCTTTATCATAACCAGATTTTTTATAATTACGCCAATGTGCGGCTTTGGTTTTTACAGCGTTGTCAATTTCAAAATAAGGTCTTTTGTAATTTGTACTACTTAAATCGGATGCTTTTAACTCATACGCAACCCACTCTGCTTGTTCGTGTTTTTCGCTATAGGATAACGAATAATTTTGATGATGCACCACTTGGTTGGTTGTACTTGTTGGCAAAAAATATTGATTGGTAGTTGCTTTTGGTGTTTTACCAGCTTCTATTACAACATTTTCTTTTTGAGCATCTAACAGTTCTTCAGAACCTAAAACAGCTACTAAAATGATAATGGCTATTATGGATAGTACTTGTTTTTTTTTCAAGGTGATTATTTTAAGTTGTAAAGGTATGAATAAAGATAAAGTTAATCCACTTCATAAATTATATGAGATTCCTCAATCGCCCAAAAAGCTCATTTCGGAATGACAGAAAGAGAAAATGACAATAGGATTACTAAGAACTGTTCTTTAAACTAGTATTCTTTTTTTAATCCTAAAACTCCGCGTTAAGGATAGAACGGTCTGTTTGAGCTCTTTTTTATTTTTCATAAAAAAAGCGAGTAGTGATAGCCTGTTAAAACGCCCAAAAAAGTGAGGTTATAAATTCTTATGAGATTCCTCAATCACCTAAAAAAGGCTCATTTAGGAATGACAGGAGTGAAAAAATAAAAAAAATAAGCAAAGAAAAACCCTTTCAAATTAATGAAAGGGTTTTGTATTTATGAGATTCCTCAATCACCTAAAAAGGCTCATTTCGGAATGACAAATAGTTTATAAATTTTAGTTGTTACTAATAACTAACAACCAAAAACTAACAACTATTTAGTATCTATAGTGTTCTGGCTTATAAGGACCTTCTACTGTTACACCAATATAAGACGCTTGTTCTGGTCTTAATTCTGTAAGCTCTACTCCTATTTTTGCAAGGTGTAATTTTGCTACTTTTTCATCTAAATGTTTTGGTAACATATATACTTCATTCTCGTAAGCATCTCTGTTTGTCCAAAGTTCTATTTGCGCTAAAGTTTGGTTTGTAAATGAGTTAGACATTACAAAACTTGGGTGACCTGTTGCACAACCTAAGTTTACTAAACGACCTTCTGCTAATAAAATAATATCTTTTCCGTTGATGTTATATCTATCAACCTGTGGTTTGATCGTATCTTTTGTATGACCATGGTTTTTGTTTAACCAAGCCATGTCAATTTCATTATCAAAGTGACCAATGTTACATACAATAACCTTGTCTTTCATAGCCTCAAAATGACGCCCTTGAATAATATCTTTGTTTCCTGTAGTTGTAATAATAATGTCTGAATTACCAACAACAGTTTCTAAACGTTTTACTTCAAAACCGTCCATTGCAGCTTGTAAAGCACAAATAGGATCGATCTCTGTAACCGTTACAATAGAACCTGCTCCTTTAAAAGAAGCTGCTGTTCCTTTACCAACATCTCCATAACCACAAACAGTTACACGTTTACCGGCTAACATAATATCTGTTGCTCTACGAATTGCATCTACTGCAGATTCTTTACAACCGTATTTATTATCGAATTTAGATTTTGTAACAGAATCGTTTACGTTAATTGCTGGCATTGGTAAAGTTCCTGCTTTTACTCTTTCGTACAATCTATGAACTCCTGTTGTAGTTTCTTCTGATAAACCATTGATTCCTGCAGCTAATTCTGGATATTTATCTAAAACCATATTGGTTAAATCTCCACCATCATCTAAAATTAAGTTTAATGGTTTTCTGTCTTCTCCAAAGAATAAAGTTTGTTCTATACACCAGTCAAACTCTTCTTCTGTTAAACCTTTCCAAGCATAAACTGCTGTTCCTGCTGCTGCAATTGCTGCTGCTGCCTGATCTTGAGTAGAAAAAATATTACAAGAACTCCAAGTAACTTCTGCACCTAAAGCTTGTAAAGTTTCTATTAAAACTGCTGTTTGAATTGTCATGTGAAGACAACCTGCAATTCTAGCTCCTTTTAAAGGTTGCTCGTTTTTGTACTCTTCTCTTAAAGACATTAATCCTGGCATTTCTGCCTCTGCCAATAAAATTTCTTTTCTTCCCCAAGCTGCTAAAGAAATATCTTTAACTTTATTTGGTACGTAAGCTAATTTAGTGCTCATATTATGTATATTTATATTCTAATTTTTCGAACTGCAAAGTTACGACATCCATTTTAAAAAAGTATGCCTCTTTACAAAAGTTTAACGATTAACAAAAACACTAAAGTATTCATTTGGAAAATCGAAGAATCATTTAATCAATTAAATACAAACGTTTTACTTACGGATAAAAGTCAAGCTCGTTTAGACGGAATGAAATCTGACTTACACCAAAGAGGTTTTTTAAGTGTGAGACATTTATTAAAAGAAGCTGGTTATTCTGATTCGGATTTGGTTTATGATGAATTTGGAAAACCACACTTAAAAGATGGAAAGTTTATTTCTATAACACATTCCTTCACTTTTTCTGGGTTGATAATTTCTGATAATTTACATGTTGGGATTGATATTGAAATGCAACGTGATAAAATTCTGAAAATTGCACACAAATTTACACACGTTAAAGAGTACGTAACCATTGCAAACCACGATGCTTTAATAAGTAAACTAACCATTGTTTGGGGAGGAAAAGAGAGTTTATATAAAATATACGGTAAGAAAAAATTACGCTTTTTAGAAAATATTTATATTGAAGATTTTGATTTTAAAGACGCAAAAACCACTGGAGAAATTAGATATGATGGTAAAACTACCTCCTATCATATTGAGTTTTTAGAGTTTGAAGGTTTTACGTGTGTGTACGCTTTTTAAAAAGCGATCTAAAAATATTAAAGAATGATGAAAAAACAAATAGATAAACCAAGAGATGTATCTGACGATGCTATTTTTTCCATCATCGAATTGCAATTATCTAAGAATTATAAAACTACAAGGGTTTCTAATTCGAGATTAAATATTAGAAAATTATATAATTATACTTCTGCTAACCATAGAGAAGTTACTCATAAACAATTGAATTTTAAGGATTCTGGATGTTTTACTGTAAGCGATACTTCTATAGTATTTATGATGAATCTAAAAAAACAATTCCTTTTTTGGATGATTTTATGGACATTCGGCATACTTATTACCTGGAAAATATGGAATGCCTCTCTTCTACTCTCACTCTTTCTGATCACAACACCTATTTTAATAATTTGGTTGATTAGAACTGTTGCCTTAAAAAAGTTTATGTCTAATGAGCTTGTTGAGATTTCAAAACAATTAGGTAAATCACTCGGTGTGACACCATCTAATAATCATAGCTGAGAAAACGTAATATCAGTTCGAGTGATTTTGATTTTTTTATCTAAATTATATCGAGAACACATCAAAAATAAAAACCTACAAGGTTTTTGAAACCTTGCAGGATGACAAAAATTCGTATTTTCGCAGTTGTGAATATTTATCAAAACATTTTATTAGCAAAAAAAGAGGGCAAAAAATTATTGGCTGTTTTAATAGATCCTGAAAAAATCGACTTAAACAACATTACTGCTTTTTTTGAAAAAGTGCATCAATCTATTGCTACACATATTTTTGTTGGTGGCAGTACAGATATAAATAACCTAACCGAAAATGTGGTTGCTGCTATTAAAAAAGAAACTCAATTGCCTGTTGTTCTTTTTCCTGGTGATGTAAAACAAATTACACAACAAGCAGACGGAATTCTATTTCTAAGTTTGCTTTCTGGTAGAAATCCGGAATATTTGATAGAACAACAGATAAAAAGTATTCCTTTTTTAAAGGATTCTAATTTAGAAATTATTTCTACGGGGTATATTTTAATTGACGGACAAAAAGAAACGGCTACTCAAAAAGTAAGCAACACAAAACCAATTGCACAAGAAAATACAGAACTGATTTTAAACACGGCTTTAGCTGGCGAGTTTTCTGGCAAAAAATTGATTTATTTAGAAGCCGGTTCCGGCGCCAAAGTGCCTGTGGCCACAAATATTATCACTGTTGTAAAAAATAACTTATCGATTCCTTTAATTGTTGGTGGCGGAATTAGAAGTAAAAAACAATTAGAAAATGCTTTTAATGCTGGCGCAGACCTAGTGGTTATTGGAACTGCTTTCGAAAATGATGAAGCTTTTTTTAATCAACTTAAAAAATAATACGCTATAATATTTCTCCACAGTTTGTCATTGCGAAGCGAGGAGAAATCTCATAACAGTGATAACACAACACCAACCAAGCCTTATGTGATTTCTCCCAAAAGGTCGAAATGACAGTAGTTGTGTGTTTTTTAAATAGTTATAAATGAATTATACTTTTGTCTTTACTAATAAAAACTGAAAAGATTACATTTACAACTTCAAATAAAATTAAATGTCAGAAATTATCGATTTCCTTTTTGGACAATACAAAACGTATGAAACCACAGATATTGTTTTAGAAATTATTGCGGTAATCTTTGGCTTTTTATCGGTTTGGTATTCTAAACAGAATAAAATTTGGGTGTTTCCTACAGGAATGATTAGTACTCTAATTTTTGTATATCTTCTTTATAAATGGGAACTTTTAGGTGATATGATGATAAACGCTTACTACTTTATAATGAGTGTTTATGGTTGGTATATTTGGACGTATAAAAGTGATGGAGAGCATGAAACGCCAATAAGCAGAACAACATTAAAGGAAAAAAAACTGAGTATTGTTATTTTTATAGCAACACTTATTTTTGTGTATGCAGTGTATACTTATTTTGAAAAATGGACAAGTTGGACTGCCTATGTAGACACCCTTACAACCGCAATTTTCTTTGTAGGTATGTGGTTAATGGCAAAACGAAAAATAGAAAACTGGGTGTATTGGATTATTGGAGACATCATTTCTGCTCCCCTTTATTTCTATAAAGGGTTTACTTTTACTAGTTTTCAGTATTTAATATTTACTTTTATAGCAATATTTGGTTATTTAGCATGGAAAAGGAACTTAAACAAGACCCAATTAACATCGTAAAAGTTGTTTTATTCGGACCTGAATCTTCTGGTAAAACAACACTTTCTCGTCATTTAGCACGTTATTATAATACGGTTTGGGCGCCAGAATTTGCACGCGAATATTTACAAGAAAAATGGAACAACGAGCGTAAAACTTGCGAAAAAGATGATTTATTACCTATTGCAATCGGGCAAATGAAGTTAGAAAATACGTTGGCTAAAAAGGCTGATAAAATTTTAATTTGTGATACCGATTTATTAGAAACCAAAGTATATTCCGAAGAGTTTTACGGTGGTTTTGTAGATGAAAGACTAGACGAAGCGGCAGATGAAAACACATACGACTTGTATTTGTTAACATATATAGATACGCCTTGGGAAGAAGATGATTTACGAGACAGACCAGAGCTACGTTTAGAAATGTTTAATGCTTTTGAAAAATCTTTAATAGACCATAACAGACCTTATATTTTATTAAAAGGCGATAAAGAAACGCGTTTAAAAAATGCTACAGCAGCTATAGATAAAATAATTGCTGATAAAGAAAATTTACATTCTTTTTCTGATTCTTTACAAGATGTAGACATGCACTTTCTACATCAAAATACGGGTGATTTTGGCACTCCGTTTGAGTATTGAAATAGTAGAGAACAGTGATAAGTGATAAGTGATAAGTGATAAGTGATAAGTGATAAGTGATAAGTGATAAGTGATAAAACTATCGAATATTTATCTAAAAACGCTACTATTTTACTTTTTATAGCCTTTATTTTTAGAACAAATGAACAAAGAAAACATCTTAAAAGAACTCAGTTTTAAAGGCATTAGAAGTTCTGGTGCTGGTGGGCAGCATGTAAATAAAGTGTCTTCTAAGATTGAGTTAACTTTCGATTTAGAAAATTCTCTTTCTCTTTCTGATAACGAAAAAACACTTTTAAAAACAAAGCTTTCAAATAAACTTACTAAAGAAAACACCTTAATTTTATTTTGTGATGAATCTCGCTCTCAGCACAGAAATAAAGAAGTAGCTATTAAACGTTTTTTAGAATTATTACGGATCAAGTCAAAAAGTTGTGGGATTTTAGGATTAGGCAAAAATAGTAGTAAGTCTATATAAGAAAAAATCGACATTTCTGACGCCTCTAAACTGAGTTCTAAAGGCTTTAATTTTAGCATTGAATGATTCCGCAGAAGCATTAGTACTTCGGTTATCAAAATAGTTTAAGATATTTTTATAATGTATGGACATCGTTCTAGCTATCGTGTTGAAGCTTTTAAACTGTGCTTGTCTTACTTTTTCATCCCATTTAGCAAGTCTTATAAGTGCTGATGTTTTATCTGTAGTGTTATTGAATATCCAAGATAGATTTTGGCATAACTTGTATGCTTTCTCTATATCAGGATATTTTTCAAACAGTATTTCTGCTCTTATGGCTTGATTTTTAGTCCATTTACTGCTGGACTTATATAATAGATATCTGCTTCTAGCTAATAGTTGTTTAAGTGTATCTCCATTAGGTAATAGTTTTGGGGTGTATTTTAAAGATTTACTTCTGGCGTTTTCAATGGCATCATTCTCAGTATCAATCGCTTCCCATCGATGTTTAATTCTTATTTCTTGCAGTGCATCTAATGCTAATTTTTGCACATGAAAACGATCTATTACTAAGGCAGCGTTTGGAAAGGATTTCTTGACTATAAGCCCCATATTTCCCGCCATATCTAAGGTTACTTCCATAACTTTCTTCCTATGTTTTAAAGGAATTTTATGAAGTATTTTTATGACAACTTCAGCTTTAGTTCCTTTGATCATGGCTACTATTGCGCCTTTCTTTCCTTTAGCTAATTTATTTGTTATTATGGTATATAAATCACCGTTAGAAAAGGCAGTTTCATCAAGTGATAAGTGAGTCCCAAAATTCTTTGCAAACAATAACCAGTCTGTTGCGTGCTTCTGTTGATCCCAAGCTTTAAAATCACTTAAATAATCTTTATACTGTCTTTGTAAACTTCTAGGGTTTACGCCGTAGAAATTAGCTACAGTAGTAGTGCTAGTAGCGTTATTACTGACTGATATCTTTTAAAAAAGCAGCAAATTCACTAGTTATTCTAGTACCTTTTGCTACTAATTGCCAATCTCTAGTAACTACTTTTTTAGAATTTTCTTCAACCCAACGTCGTCTAATAACGTGTAGAAAAACGTTTTTACCTCGAATTGGGAAATCTTGAATAGTAGCTTCAGGAAAGAAACCTTTAGAACTTAATTTAAGTGCTTTAAATTCTTCTGGAATTGTATTTAATTCTGTGAAATGGAAATGAAGTTCTCCATTTTTAACTTCGTGTTTCGTTAGTTTAAAATAGTCAACAAGAATTTCTGGTAATAATAGTTTTGTTAGTTCAATTGAAGTATCCAAAATAGAGGTTTATTAGAAAGCAAAGTTCATGCTTTTTAATTTACTCCACAACTTTTTGTGTTGATCCATTATTACGGGTAAATTTAATTCGTCCGAAAAAAAGAAGACCTACAAAACCGAGCAAATCTTCTGTTCGAAAAAATGCCGAAAAGAAAAAAAGAAATTCGGTTAAAAAAACATTGAGAAAGAAACCTGGTTTAGATTAAAAATTCCATTTTTTAACTTAAGATTCCTCAATCGTCAAACGACTCATTCGGAATGACATATGTATTATTACTTTTTAAAATGCGTTATTGCGAGGTACGAAGCAATCTTTTTATAATACCAAATAAGCATCAAAATAACCGATTAAATTCGTTTGGTATAAGAATGAGATTGCCACAGTTTACAAAAAAGTAAACTTCGCAATGACAGAAATTAAAATCTACCTAAAACCAAAAGCTAACAAACAGGCTTAGCCCTGATTGAACCTTTCGACAATGCTCAAGACAGGCTATCTGTTTGAGCTCTTTTTTACTGACAGTTCGAGTGAATTTTGAAGAATGAAAAATTTGTATCGAGAACAGACTGTAAAAAAAGCGAGTAGTGAAAGCAGGAAATAGCTTCTAAAAAAAGTGCTTTTGTTATTCTCTATGTCAAAAAACTGACTTAATTTTGCGCCGTTCTCATAAAGGGGTGCTAAAATAAGTTACCAGTAGCAGTTTTCAGTTCACAGTAATTTTGAACTTTAAATCTAAAACTTTGAATTTATTAAAGCTGAGATCATACCCATTGAACCTAGAACAGGTAATGCTGTTTAGGAAATATCAAATGTCATTGCGAAGATTTTTTTCTGAAGCAATCTTTCTTATTGAAGAGATTACCACATTGTAAACTCCTCGTAATGACAGTAATTAATTATTCAACATAAATCACAAGAATAATTACCTCTTTTTATTCGTTTTAAAATTTTTAAAATGAAAAAAATTACTTTTTTTTTATTCTTGTTTACAAGCATTCTTGTAAACGCCCAGACATTTACTCTTAACGGAAAAGTAGTAGATGAAAACAATGATTCTTTACCAGGAGCAACTATTTTAGTAAAAGAAACTAAAAAAGGAACCTCAACAGATTTTGATGGAAAGTTTAGTGTAAGTCTTCTTAAAGGAGATTATACCATTCAGGTTTCTTTTATAGGTTATAAAACTGTTTCTAAAACAGTTTCTTTAACCAAAAATGATACAATTGCGTTTTCTTTAGTACCAAATGCTACTGTTTTAGAAGAAGTTTTGGTTTCTGCAGTAAGAGTAAATGCAGATGTACCTGTTACGTTCTCTAACCTTTCTAAAAAAGAAATTGCAAAACGTAATTTAGGTCAAGATATTCCTATTCTACTAAACTATATGCCGTCTGTGGTTTCTTCTAGTGATGCAGGTGCAGGTGTTGGTTACACCTACATGAGCGTGCGTGGTTCTAACGGAGAGCGAATTAATGTTACGGTAAACGGAATTCCGTATAACGATGCCGAAAGTCATGGTTCTTTTTGGGTAAATTTAAGCGATTTTGCTTCTTCTACTCAGAATTTACAATTACAACGTGGTGTTGGTACATCAACAAATGGTTCTGGTGCTTTTGGTGCGAGTTTAAATATTTTAACAGATGCGGTTTCTGAAGAGGCTTCTGCAGAAATATCGAACTCTTTTGGTTCTTACGGAACTAGAAAACATACTGTAAAATTTAGTACTGGTAAGATTAATGAGCATTTTGAAGTTGCAGGACGTTTGTCTAACATTAATTCTGATGGTTATGTAGATAGAGCTTCTGCCAATTTAAAATCTTACTACTTACAAGCAAGTTATACGGATGAAAACACGTTGATAAAAGCGATTACTTTTGGTGGTAAAGAAGTTACCTACCAAGCTTGGGAAGGTTTAACAGCAGATCAATTAAAGGAAGATAGAAGACAGAACCCGTATACGTACGAGAATGAAGTAGATGATTACGACCAAAACCATTATCAATTACATTGGAATGAAAAATTGAATGAAAATTGGTCTACAACCTTAGGTTTAAACTACACAAAAGGTGCTGGTTTTTTCGAGCAATTTAAAGCTGAGACAGAAGTATTTAGTGATCCGGATGAAGATGGTGTTGCTGATTTTGATAATTATAATGGAATTTTAGAAAGTACAGATTTTGATACCCAATACAATCAAGATGGAACTACAACAATGATTCCTATTACTGATGCCATTGTAAGACGTTGGTTACAAAATGATTTTTACGTAGTAAATTTTAATACCAATTACAAAACTGATAAACTAAATTTAATTTCTGGAATTTCGTATTCCAACTATTCTGGAAATCATTTTGGTGAAGTTATTTGGGCAAAATCATTTTCTAATACAGCAAACATTAGAGATCGTTATTATTTTTCTGATGCAAAGAAAACAGACTTTTCAATCTTTGCAAAAGCTACTTTTGATATTAGTGAGAAATTGTCTGGTTATGCAGATTTACAAGGACGTTTTGTTGGTTACCAAACAAAAGGAATTACTTCTAAAAGAAAAAATATTGATGTTGATGCTAATTTTAATTTCTTTAACCCAAAGGTTGGATTAACTTATAAGATTAATGACGATAATAACTTATATACTTCTTTTGCGGTAGCAAATAGAGAGCCTAATAGAAACGATTTTGAAGGCGGAGTTACCACACACGAAACTTTAAATGATTTAGAATTTGGATGGCGTTTAAAAAAGGAAAGCGTTAAATTAAATACCAACATCTATTATATGGATTATAAAAATCAGTTGGTTTTAACAGGTGCTTTAGATGATGTTGGTGCGCCAGTAAGAGCAACTTCTGGTAACAGTTATCGTTTAGGTTTAGAAATTGATGCAGACATTACTATAAGTGATCAGTTTTCTATAAAACCAAATGCTACATTTAGTTCTAACAAAAACAAAGACTTTTTTATAACAAGAGACGGCGTTGATACACCAGAAAGCTTAGGAAACACAGACTTATCTTTTTCTCCGGAAATTGTTGCAGGAAACATGTTTATATACAAACCTATAGAGAACTTACAGATTTCATTTTTATCGAAATATGTTGGTAAACAATTTATGAGTAATTTTAGTAGTAAAATTTCTGACAATGATGTTTTAAACGATTATTTTACTTCTGACTTAAATATTGTTTATGAAATAAACCCAAACAAGATTTTTAAATCTATTGTGTTTTCTGCATTAATAAATAATGTTTTTAACACAGAATACGTAGACAGAGGTTATTATTACACCTATGATGATACTTGGTCTGATCCAATCGAAATTACAACTTTAGATGGTGCAGGTTATTACCCACAAGCCACTAGAAACTTCTTAATTGGGGCTACTTTAAAGTTTTAAAAAACTTCACTTTTTAATCATTTTTGATTAAAAATAGTCTAAAAACAAATAAAACGAGCATTTTCTATTGAAAATAGCTCGTTTTTTCGTATATTGTAGATTCATGAGAAATTCTTTCTTTTACATCAAAAATAATACGAGCATTTATAGTCTAGATTTTTGTAGTACAAAAAATCATACTGATAAATCGATTACCGCTGCTTTCTAGTTTTTTAAGAAAATTACATTAGTTATCATCTTTTACTTCATAAAAAAGTGTTTTTACACTTCTTTAAAACTATATATATGAAAATTATTAAAATTCAAAGAAAAACAAAATATCAAAAATACTATTCTTCTGCCATGGGAACTCTAAACTCTAGAGTTACTTACATCAAAAAATACTTTTTAGGGATTCCTTTTAAAACGATTCACAAATACCGAGAAACCTATTACGGAGAAATGAAAATGTGTGATGATTGCAATCTATTTATTTAAAATTAATCTTAAAAAAACCCAAAACAATATATGAGACAACTTAAAATTGTAAAGCAAGTAACCAATCGTGACGCCAAATCTTTAGAAAAATATTTTCAAGAAATCAGTAAAATTGGGCTTATTACTGCTGATGAAGAAGTAGAACTAGCTTTGAAAATAAAAAAAGGGAACAATAGAGCGTTAGATAAACTTGTTACCGCAAATTTAAGGTTTGTTGTTTCTGTTGCAAAACAATACCAAGGTCAGGGTTTAAAACTATCTGATTTAATTAATGAAGGTAATTTAGGTTTGGTAAAAGCAGCAAAACGTTTTGATGAAACAAGAGGTTTTAAGTTTATTTCTTATGCCGTTTGGTGGATTCGTCAATCTATTATGTCTGCCTTGGCAGAACAATCTCGTATTGTGCGTTTGCCTTTAAATAAAATAGGAAGTATTAATAAAATACGTAAAATATATGATCGTTTAGAACAAAACCAACAACGCATGCCTACTAATAAAGAAATAGCAAAACAGTTAGACATGACAGAAACTGAGGTTGCACAGTCTTTAAAAAACTCTGGGAGACACGTTTCTATGGATGCACCATTTAAAGAAGGTGAAGATTCTAATTTATACAATCTAATGCAATCTGATGATTCTCCTAGACCAGATAAAAACTTAATGACACAATCTTTATCGATAGAAATAAATAGAGCTTTAGACACGCTTTCTAGCAAAGAAGCTAAAGTGATAAAAATGTTTTATGGCATTAATCTTCCTGCGCCTTGCAGCTTAACTGAAATTGGAGAAATTTTTGACCTTTCTAGAGAAAGAGTTCGACAAGTAAAACAAAAAGCAATTAGGCGCTTGCAACATCAATCTAAGACACATCTTTTAAAAACATATTTAGGGTAAATAGTTTACTATTCTTAAACTATTTTACAAAAAAAAAGGAAGCAAAATTGCTTCCTTTTTTTTTGTAAAAATTATAGAAATCTACTTTGAAGGCTCTAACAACAATACAATTTTATTAAAATCTGCAGCACTATTAATTACAGTTCTGTATTCTTCATACATTGCAACTTGTATGTTATTTTCTCTGTAATGCTCATCGGCAGTTACGGTTAACGTATTCCCTTTTAATTGATAAGCAGATTTAAAGGAGAATAATTCTTTACCATCTTTCACATACGAATTATCAATAATGATATCCTCTAAATTGGTTATTTTATATCCTTTTGGAATATGAAGTGTTAAGGTTCTGTAATAACTTCTATGAAACTGACCTTCTAAAGGCAACACTCGTTCCTTTTCTTGATACATTTCTAATTGTTGTCCAATTAAATCGCCTAATTTAAATAAGTATTTTCTGCCTGCTTTTTCTACAAATCCTTCTGTTGTAAAATCTACAATAACTTGCAATGGTTTTACCCCAAACAACTCTGCATCGTCATTTATTAGTTTTCTGCTTTTAATTTCGAACTCTGGCGTGGCACTTTCTACAAAACTATCTACTAAATCATTTCTAGCTTCTTTACCTTGAATTAAATGCATAAAAGGTTGAATATTCATGGCATAATATCCGCTGAAAGCTCTGTCTAAATGGACCGTGTTTTCTGTTAAATTATCTTCATCAAAATCGATGGTAACCTTCATAACATCTGCAATTTTATCTGCGGTTACCGGTTCTATATATTTAATTTTACCAGTTACAGATTTCTGATCACCATTTACTACTTCCTTCAAAAACAAACCGTAATTATCGGTTACATAAGGCATCGGGAAACCAAATCTTGTACCTGATGCATTTGGTGACAAATACTTATCAGAAGCAGGGAAATACAGTAAAAAGTCCGTTAAAAAATTAGTCGCTTCAAATTCTGGGTCAAACTTTATTTCATTTCTATCTGTTGTTACAACCAATTCATGCGCTATATTTAATGTTCTTAAAACCGCAATATATAATTTTATTACTCCGGTTTCATTCGCTATTTGTTGGGCTAAAATTAAATCTAAATTTTCTAAATCATCTCCATAAATATCTTGAGAATACACGGTTGTTTTTATGTAATAATCTAATTTTCTTACAATCGTTTCTTCATCTGCTTTTTTTGACAAGTCTAATTCTTTTATAAAATCGTTAAGTAAACCAGTTGTTTTTTCTGAATATGCTGGATAATAAGAAGTATATAAATTATGGGCGATGTTGCCATAAGAAATAATATCAACACCCATATTATTGGTGTTTTTATCCATTTTATAAACAATAAATCCTCTGGATGCATTATAAGGTGCTTGGTATTCATTTTCTAATTTAGGTACTTTGGCAACATATAATTTATAATGTCTTTTATCGGCACTTAAAGTATCTGTATCAACATCTGGCACATTATTATAACTCTTAAATTTAAACAGCAAATTACTTGGTGAAAATAAATCGAACTCTACATTTTCTTTATAATAAGCATCTTGAATGTACCTTTTTTCTCCGGTATAACTTGGTGGTCTTTTTACCACATACATATATTCAATAAAACTACCTTTTGTAATCCCTTCTAAGGCATAATATTTATAAGTACTTCCTGTCTCTTCATCTTCTGCCGTTAATATTTTAGATTGATCTAGATTGATAATTTTGCCTTCTGGCGTAATTACTCTAGCTTTATTTATTTGTAATTCGGCACCCACCGTAAATGGTAAATAAATTTTGTTATATTCTTCAATTGCGTCATCAGAATTTAACCACAACACTTTGTGCTCTAAAAAATATTCCACTAAATCTTCTTTATCAAAAGTAAATTCTGTTACAGTTTTTTCTTTTACAGCAATCATGTCTTCTGTTCGCTCTTTTTCTACGGTGTAATTAGGACTTGCTTCCCAATCATAACTTTTAAAAAAAAGAGTTTCTTGCGCTACTGCAATCTGAAAAGTAAATAACAAGGCAACTAATAAGCTAATTTTAATCTTCATAATTTGTTTTTATTGTTTTTTTAGAACGACAATTTCTTTATAATTTCTTTCAATTTTTTTAATCGCTGTGTTTACTTCTTTTTGTTCTTCTAAAGTTAAAACTAAGAAGTTTAATTCGATTTCTTGCTTGTAAACAACCTCTTTACCATTTGTTTTATAACTAATCTTACAAGTCAACAAATCATTAGAAACAGTTACATCTTCGGGCACAGAATCTACCACATACCCTTTAGGAATTTCTAATATAGTTGCATAACTAAAGAATTTTTTATAATCGTATTCTATGGCGTTCTTTCGATTCTTATCTGTTTTATAAGAAGAAATATCTTTATTTAAATTTAGGTTGATGTAAATTTCATCGCCCAAATTTTTAGCATAATTTTTAATCTCAAAATCATAGTCCACAATAAAATTATCGTCATAATGATATTTATTGGTCTCTTTAAAATTGCTAATTAAAAAAGTATTATTCCCTTTCTGAAACACGTTGTTATAGAACTTTTTTAACTTCGTTTCTGTATTTCCTGTTTCTAAACTATGAAAAATATCGATTTTTGGGTATCCAGAAATATCAGTTTTAGAAGCCCCCATAATGCTTCCATTTTCAATTTTTATACGAGTAACATCTGTAACTGCATTTTCTTTAGCAGCTACAATTGGTACTTTTTTAATTTTAAAGTCTTTTCCGTACCCAACCAATGCTTCCTTTCCTTGAATAAAGGAAGTTGGCATTCCGAATTTTATATACCTACCTGTTGCATCTAAATAATAGGTTTTTCCGTTGTTCTCATAAGAGAGAATCATGTGATTGTCTACAACGGGTGTTGGCACCTCATCATACGTATACGGAATGCTTCTTGTACCAATCCATGTTAGATTTCCTTTCACACCTGCAATTTCTAACATTCTGTACAAAATACTAGAATTGTCTTTACAATCGCCATATTTTTTTCTAAAAACATCGTTTGATTCTCTCGGAATAAAACCACCTAATGCATACTCAAAAGCGATGTATTTTATGTTTTGCTGTGTCCAATAATAAATGGCTTTTACCTTTTCTAAATCGGTTTTTTTATCCGCAGTAATACTTGCAACTAAATTTACCAACTCTGCATTGGGTACTTCTGTATTTACATTTTCTACCAAAGAATAATACCAATTGTACAAATCGGACACTTTGCCTAACAACTTACTATTTTTACCCTTAATTTTATAAGAAGTAATGATGGGTACAATGTGCGGTAAAATGGTTTTGTAACTTGGTGTATTTGCCTCAAACTCATATTCTGGTTGGTTATTTAACGTCCAGGTATAAATTACGTTACCCCCTTTTTTATCTTCGGTAAATTGAATTTCTGCATCAGAAATATTAAATTTCTTGAATTCTAAATGCACGTTTTCATCAACAATAATGGTGACTTTGTTTTTTTGAACAGGAAAATAATCACCAAAATAAAAAGGTGTTAAAAAACGAGGATTTTTAATTTTCTGAGAATATTTTAAAATCGATTTTGATCCTTTTTTCAAATTCGGATACACATAATTTAACAACTTAGAATCGTCATGAAAAGACTGATTTAATTCATCTTTCTCTGTAAACTTTTCTACTTTATTTTCTACATATTTGTTATTTTCATAAGAAAAAGAAGCGGCTTCTATTTTATTTAATTCAAAAAATGCAGAAAAATTTAAGGTGTTTTTAGAGTTATAAGTGGCAGCATCATTTAAATACAAGTCTTCTTCTAAAAACTCTTGATTAATTTGTAAACTATCATTAACAATATCTATAGTAATAATAGTTTCTTGCTGTAAACGAGTTCTTGCCGCTTCTGGGTGCAGCTTGTGATACTTTAAATACTCGGCAGAATACTGAGCATTTAAACTTGTTATTACAAATAAAAAGAACGCAATTAAACTTAATCTATAAATCTTCAACCTTGTTTGTTTTTATAAAACTAAAATACAAAAAAGAGAGAACAAAACCCCTAAATAAAGGCTCTTGTTCTCTCTCTACTATGTATTTTTATGCTTCTATTTTTCTTTTATCCATTGATTATATCCACCAAGAACGTTTATTACTGTAAATCCTTTTTCTTGAAGTACCTCAGAAGCTTTTGCGCTTCTTCGTCCACTTCTACAATAAACATACACAGGCTTATTTTTGTCTAAAGAGTTTGCTGCTTTTACAGGAAAATCGGCATCAAACAAATTTGCAAATTTTGCAGTTTCTATAAACCCTAACTGTACTTCTTTAGGCGTTCTAACATCTAATAACTGAATGTTCTCTTTTTCTAATAAGACTTTTAATTCTTGTGTAGAAACAGATTTTAACCCTTCTTGAGAATTACAACTTAAAAAGAATAGTGTTAAAAAGAATAATGGAATTAATTTCTTCATTTATTTTATTTTAAAGTTGATGGACACACTGCTGCTGTTCTTTCGATATTTGTATTTCTTATTGCTGCATAACCACCAGCAACATCAATTACATTATGAATACCTCTTGCTTTTAAAATAGAAGCCGTAATTACAGAACGATAACCACCACCACAATACACGTAAAAATCTCCTTTTTCAGGAAACTCAGAGATGTGTTCGTTTAAAGAATCTAACGGTGTATTTTTTACACCTACAATATGTTCACTTGCATATTCACCTGGTTTTCTAGCGTCAAAAACCACTGCATTTTCTTTAATTTTTTCTTCTAAAACATCTGCAGAAACAGAAGTTAAAGTATCTATTTCTTTACCTGCTTTTATCCAAGCATCAAAACTACCTTCTAAATACCCTAAAACATTATCGAAACCAACTCTAGACAAACGTGTAATGGTATCTTCTTCTCTACCTTCTGGAGCAACCAACAAAATAGGTTGCTTAATATCTTTAATTAATGCGCCAACCCAAGGAGCAAAACCACCATCTATACCAATAAAAATAGATTGTGGTATAAACCCTTTTACAAACTCCGTTTGATGACGAACATCTAAAATAACTGCACCCGTTTCATTTGCAATAATTTCAAAATCTTTCACAGATAATGGTTTCTCACTATTTTTTATAACATCATCTATATTTTGATATCCTTCTTTATTTAACTTTACATTTAAAGGAAAGTAAGCAGGAGGCGGCAACAAACCATCTGTAACTTCTTTAATAAACTCAGCTTTGGTCATGTTTGTTCTTAACGCATAATTGGTTTGTTTTTGATTGCCAATTGTACCTACCGTTTCTTTACTTAAATTTTTACCACAAGCAGAACCTGCTCCATGTGCAGGGTATACAATAACATCATCTGCCAATGTCATTACCTTATTTCGTAAACTATCAAATAGAAAACCTGCTAAGTCTTTTTCTGTAATATCTCCTTTTTGTGCTAAATCTGGGCGACCAACATCTCCTAAAAACAAGGTGTCTCCACTAAAAAGTGCGTGGTCTTTTCCGTTTTCATCTTTTAACAAATAACAAGAACTCTCCATGGTATGCCCTGGAGTATGCAATACCGTAATGGTAATATCACCAACCTTAAAAACTTGATTGTCTTTTGCAATTATTGCCTTAAAATTTGTTTCTGCCGATGGACCAAACACAATTTCCGCACCCGTTCTTTCTGCCAAGGTTACGTGTCCGCTCACAAAATCTGCATGAAAATGCGTTTCGAAAATATATTTGATTTTTGCATTATTTTTAGCTGCACTATCAATATAATCTTGTACTTCTCTTAAAGGATCTATAATAGCCACTTCGCCATTACTTTCTATGTAATAAGCTCCTTGCGCCAAACAACCGGTATAAATTTGCTCTATAATCATAATCTTATCTATTTAATACTTTAAAGTTTATTAAAAACAATAAACTTCTCAGATAACTTTTATCAGTTACGTTAATAATTATTTATATGCTTGATGTATATATTTTGCATACTTTTCTTGATGTTCTCTATTGCCTGTCTTATAAAATTTTACAGCTTCGTTTGCACGCATAAAAAAATGATTGATTCCTATAATCTGTAACACTCCACTTCTAAACAAATCGTCTCTTACAGGGCCTTTAACACCTGCAAAATAAAACATGATATCTTTTTTCTGATAGAACTTAATTCGCTCTTTTAGCATTTCTACACCAGTACTATCAACCCTATTAATGCTCTCTGCATCTATAACTATCAATTTTAATGCCTTTCCTTTTTTTGCAGCCATTTCATCTAAATTATCTCTAAAATAACTTGAGTTGGCGTAAAATATTTGTGCATCAAACCTAAAAATTAAAATATCATCGTGTATAATTACCTCTTCAAAACGATTTTTATTTCTGTAAAAATTAGAATTTGGTACTTTTCCCAATTCCGTTACATAAGGTCTAGAGGTTCTATAAATTAACACAATTAAAGAAAGACCCACTCCAACAATAATGCCGAATTCGATTCCTAATAATAATGTAGCAATAAAGGTGGCTAACATCAACCAAAAATCTAAATAATTGGCTTTCCATAAAAAAGCAGCTTCTTTAATATTTACCAAATTAAAAACAGCTACAATAATAATTGCTGCCAATACTGTTTTTGGTAAATGATAAAATAAAGGCGTTAAAAATAAGAGTGTAAAAACCACCATTAATACAGAAATTAATGCTGCCATACCTGTTCTTGCTCCGCTTTCTTGATTAATAGCAGAACGAGAAAAACTTGATGTGGTTGGGTATGCACTAAAAAAAGACCCTACCATGTTTCCTAAACCTAAAGCAATTAATTCTTGATTGGGTCTTATTCTGTATTCATCTTGTTTTGCTTCTAAAGACTTTCCTATAGAAATGGTTTCTAAATAACCAACCATCACCAAGGTAAAAGCAATAGGCAATAACTCTCTTATTAAATCGATATCAAACTCAGGAATGCCAAAAGTTGGTAAGCCAGAAGGAATGTCTTTTACAATAGAAACATCCTTAAAAGCTGCACCAAAATACTTTAACATTACAATTCCGAGAATCACAACAATTAAGGCACTAGGTATTTTTTTATTGATTTTTCTAAAGATGATAATCACCACAACAGAAATGAGTCCGATAATAGTTGTGTGTTCATTCAAATCAATTATACGCCTCCAAATATCTGCTACCACATACTGAATTTGATCACTTTGAACAAAGTCTACACCAAACAAATTCCGAAACTGATTAAACCCAATAATTAACGCTACCGCGGATGTAAAGCCAGTTATTACGGGTTTGGATAGGAAGTTTACAATAAACCCCAAACTAAAAACCCCCATAATAAATTGGATTGCTCCAACCATTAATGCTAATAAAATGGCGATGGAAATATAACTATCAGAACCTGCTAAAGCCAAGGTAGAAACCCCTGTTGCAACTATTAAAGAATCCATTGCTACAGGACCAATTGCCACTTGTCTAGACGACCCAAAAATAGCGTACATAACTTGTGGCATTAATGCACAATACAAACCATAAATTGGTGGTAAACCTGCAATTAATGCATACGCAATACCTTGCGGAATTAAAATAATACCAACAGTTATACCCGCTAACAAATCTCCCTTAAAAAGAGATCTATTGTAGTTTGGTAACCATTCTAAAATTGGTATTATTTTTTTTATATTCATTCTTTAGCAATATGCTTTAAGCAATATGCTTTAAGCTTACAGCCTAAAGCTTAAAGCCTTTTAAAATAACTCTCCTTGATTTCTTCCTTTTACTCTTCCTAAATGTGTGTATGCTAATGCTGTTACTTCTCTTCCTCTTGGAGTTCTCATAATAAAACCTTGCTGAATTAAAAAAGGTTCGTACACTTCTTCAATCGTTTCTGTATTTTCTGAAACAGCAGTTGCAATGGTACTTAAACCAACAGGTCCTCCTTTAAATTTATCAATAATAGTCATTAGAATTTTATTGTCCATTTCATCTAAACCATGCGCATCTACATTTAATGCCTTTAAAGCATACTTTGCAATTTCTATGGTAATACTTCCATTTCCTTTTATCTGTGCAAAATCTCTAACTCGTCTTAACAAAGCATTTGCAATTCTTGGTGTACCTCTACTTCTACCTGCAATTTCTATGGCAGATTCCATAGAAATAGGAACATTTAAAATATGTGCACTTCTTTGAATAATGGTTGTTAATAATTCTGTTTTGTAATAATGTAATCTACTACTTATTCCAAAACGAGCTCTCATTGGTGCGGTTAACAATCCAGATCGGGTTGTAGCACCAATTAAGGTAAAAGGCTCTAAATTTATTTGAACAGTTCTGGCATTTGGGCCAGATTCTATCATAATATCAATTTTATAGTCTTCCATTGCAGAGTATAAATACTCTTCTACAATAGGACTTAATCTATGAATTTCATCAATAAATAATACATCGCGTTCATCTAGGTTTGTTAACAAACCTGCTAAATCACCTGGTTTGTCTAAAACAGGGCCAGAAGTAACTTTTATACCCACCTCTAATTCGTTGGCTAAAATATGCGCCAAGGTTGTTTTTCCTAAACCCGGAGGACCATGAAAAAGCGTATGATCTAAAGCCTCGCCTCTTTGGTTTGCGGCTTCAACAAATATTTTTAAGTTATCTATTGCTTGGTCTTGTCCTGTAAAATCATCAAAAGAAAGCGGACGTAATTTTTTTTCTACATCTAAATCTTCATTTGATAAATTGTCGTTTTCAGGATTTAAGTTTTCATTCATAACTACAAAGATAATTTATTTTAAAGTACAGTTTTGTAAGATTTGTTACATATCAAAAAAACCTTTCTGAATAAGAAAGGTTTTTTTGAATACGGTATCTAATTTTTAATTTTTTAAAATCTTACTAGTAAATGTACCTTTGTTGGTTTTTATACTAACAATATATATAGAAGAAGATAAACTACCTACCTCTAAATCAAGTTTTTCATCAGATATATTCAGTTTCCATTTTTTAATCTTCTGACCTAGTACATTAAATATTTCTACATTTTCTATAACCAAATTGGTGTTATTTATTATTAACAAATTACCAGAACGTTCATCCATATAAGTTCTTAAATTTATATCATAAATTTCATCCCTAGTAATTAATGTTTTAGCTGGGGTAAAGGTGATAAAAAATCTATTCTCATAAATTCCTTTTGATAATTGCAATTCAACCAACTCATTAAATTTTAATTCTGTGGTTGTGTTTTCTAAAGCATCAAATAGATAAATTTTTTGACTAATATTTTCTAATTCATCTATCCTTATAAAAACAGGTTCTTGAGATCCTATAAGAAGTGTTAATGGAATTTTTAATGCATCATTAATCCCTTCAACTCCTGCAATTGCTAATTTCTGATTATCCATTTCATCAAAATTCCAATATACATCTGTAGATTGAACATCTATCATTACACTTTCATATCCATAATCAAAACCATAAGAATGATTTTCATTAAATGAAATTCCTATTTGCCTATGAATCTTTATATAATCTTTATTCGTAAAATTCATCCCTAGTTTTAAAATAGGAAGCGTATTATTAGTTGTTTTCTTCTCTTTTCCTTTAAAAAAATGAGGCTCAGTTACTTGATAACTTCTTTGCTTATTATTAAAATTAACAGTTCCTCCATCTTCATCCGAAAGAACAAAAAAACCCTGACCTACAGCGATATATCTTGTTGGCTCTGTATATGTGTAAGAATCTGTTAACCCACTTGTACCCTCAACAACACTAGTGGCAGCTGTACCCATAGAAAAAGTTAATTGAGCATAACCTCCTTCATAGCCTCCTTTTACATGTCCTTGATCTGTCGCTTCTCCCGAATGTTCCCAAAAATAAAGCGTACCATCAATTGTATCTTCATTATTTAATATAAATGCCTTACCATCTAAAGTACCTGCGTATGGATTCCCTAAAAGACTATTTGTATTTGCAGATAAGTTAAATGAAATATCTCCATCAATTGGACTTCCATAAAAAGTAAAATATTGAGGATTCTCACCTGTACTTTTCATAATATACCCTAAACCTTTAGATAAATACCCCGTATCTTTTAATTGCACCCAATCATTACCTGCTGTACTATTAAAATAAGCCCAAATCCAATAACTTGCTATTTGTATAGGACTAGTAGCTGCTCCATCATAACCGCCAACAAAATTAATATCTGTAATTATAGAATTAGCAGAAAGACTACCTCCAGGATCTTTCATTATTTCTGAAACTCTATACGTATTACCTCCAATAAACTCTACAACAGGTGATGACCAATAGTTATATCTAAATACGTTAGGAACCTCGCTTTTTTGGCTTATTAATAATTTTCCATTACCCGTTACCTTACTACTACCATCGTGTACTTGAATAAACTGTGCGGTTCCTAAAATTCTAATTTGTGCATTTACATTTATATGAGTGTTATTTAAAACAATTAACGCATTATCACTAACACTTAACACATTACTATCTTGCACATTTAATATTCTTGCATTTAAACTACCTGCAGAATGCATGTAAGTTTCTTTAATTATTACACTTCTAGATTTATCAGGAAAACCATTACTCCACGCAGACCCTATACGTATGGTTGGATTTATTTTATGTAATCCCAAACCACTGTTGGTTTCTAAAACTGGAGTTTTTACTTCTGATAAGAGCGGTGCATTTACATGCCTTACAATTGCAGGAATTGGATTTGTATCTCCAACAACTGGTATTGAATCATCAATAAAAGAAATCCATTCTGATGGGGTAAAAGTGGTATTTGCTTTGGTTATTTCATCGATACGTACTAATGATGTTGTATTACTAATATTCTTAACAACATCATATCTATTCTCCCAAGCAGAAGCATTTACGGTTTTTGAAAGAATTATAGTGTCGTCTCCACCACTAAAATCAGTAATATTTGCGTCTGTTAATTCGGTAGGATTATTTATAAGAGTAACTCCTGGAAGTGATGCAACAGATTTTATAACAACAGAGCCACCGGCTGGTATACTTGCTATTGTTAAATCTGCCGTAGGCATAATAGCACTTGCAGAAGCAATACCTAAATCTTTAAATAAAACTAAACTGATATTAGTTACAGGTGTTGTTCCAATATTTGTTAATTCTATTGCGTTACCTGACGCCGTTTGATACACTTGACTAATAATTACAGGCAACAAACTACAGCTTTGGTCTTGTACTAAATTATCTTGACTACTCCCTAGTAATTGACCACTATCAGTAGCTATAACCGGAATACCATTTACATCTACATCTCCTTTTAATCGATTGTTACCTTCTACATCTGCAAAAGTAAAAGTAGCACCACCTTCTAATGCATCAGGGCAACCATCTCCATCACTATCTGCATCAAACTGATCTATAATTCCATCTAAATCAATGTCATATCTATCATCTATATTATCTGAATTAGAATCTACAAAACTGCTAAGACTGGGGTCTTTGTAATCTATAATTCCGTTTTTATTTGTATCTGCAATCGGGTTTCCACTATATGCATTTTCTGCAGTATCTAAAATACCATCATTATCGTCATCTAAATCAATAATATCAATTATTCCATCTAAATCAGTATCCGTTGTATCACAAGCTAAAACACTACCATTTTGGCTATCACCAATATTTTGTCCTGTACCACCACCCGCTTCTGTTAAAGTTGGTATTCCCAGTGCGTTTACTGCTCCGGTAATTACAAAATTAGCATCTAAATCCGTTTGCTTAACAGTACCTGTTGCTTCTAAAGCATCCGGACAACCATCTCCATCACTATCCAAATCTAAATAATTAGCAATTCCGTCTCCATCAAGATCACCAGTCCCTTCAATAGAATCTAAAACACCATCATTATCATCATCTAAATCATCAGTATCTTTTACACCATCACAATCGTTGTCTTCACCAGCCTCAGATATTGTTTGTGTATTATTACTTGGATCACTATCTGGCTGAAACAACCCCGTTGCTGTAGCTGTAAAACTGATAGGAAATGAAGCCGTACTTACAGATGTAGTAACTGTTAGCGTTACACTTTCTCCTTCTGTTAAATTATCCACAGTCCATTTATTATTAGTATTATTAAAACTTGCTGATAAAGGAGAAACACCTGCTTCAGAAAAAACTGCGGAGTTACTTGTTGCAGACATTCCGGTTGGAATTTCAAAATCTACATCAAAATCTTTTGATAGTTCGGTAGCTGATTTATTTGTTATCGTTGTTGTAAAAGTAGCTGTGGTAGGTGCACAAAAATCATCTGCAGAAATCATTGAGTTTGCCACTTCTAAATCTGTAGCTGGTAAAAGTATTTTTATTGCATCGTAATTATATGCTGTAAAGGCAATGTCTGTATTACCAGATGTAGTATGTACAAAATTAGTTATTTGGTTAAAATTACTAGTTGTAATTCCAAAATCACTTAATTTAATAGAAAGCACTCTTAAATCTCTCTTGGTATTTACACCAAAGGTACCGGTTACCAAACCTGTAGCAGGATTTACTTTGTAAATAGTCCAATCTGTATCGCCAACAGTCGCAACACCTCCAAATGTCACATTTACTTCCGCCCCCACTATATTACCTGCGCTATCTATAAATTTAAATTTATCTGTATTTCCAGGAGACCCTGTTTGAGTAACAATAATGTCTGGCAATGCATCATTAATACTTACTGCTTGGTTTATTACAATGGCATCATACACTATTACTTGACTTTTAATATTAAAAAAGTTTGATGCTAATTCTAATCCATTACTACCATCTCTAACAAAATGAGAAGGAACAATAGGATTAAATGTTTTTATATAATCTGTTGCACTATTATTTTGTGAAACACCTCCCCAATTGGTTCCAATACCAATTAATTCTTCCGATTTATAATTAATAGAAGCTGGCATTGGAAATGAAACAAAATTCCCGCTTGTATATGTTATATTATTAGCCGTTAAAATTGCATCATTAACACCCGTAGAGTAGGTAGCCCCACCTACGGTAAAACCTAATAAATTATTAGAATCATCATAAGTAGCTGGTACTATATTAGAAGATATAAAAAACCCTCCATTATCACCATAAATGGATGTTACAGCTGTTTGTGCATTAAAAAATAGAGTAAAATGCAAAATGCAGATTAAAATTATAGAATGAAAAAACTTCTTAGATGAGTTTAAATAAATAAGGGGCATGCTTTTAAATTAAATTTAATAAAATTAGTTTTTTTAAAGATGAATTTTTATTTATAAATAATCTTGTTAGTAAAGATAAATACTAGAGCATCATAACAAATCACTCCTTAATCAGAAATATTTACAAATTTTAATGGGGGAGATAATAATTTAAAACTTATTGATAATCGTAAATATAATAAAATCAAAAAAGCCTTTACAAATTGAAAAGGCTTTTTTTATTGATTTTAAAAAATTTATTTTACTTCAAGAATATTATTATCTAAATTAATGTCTGCCATTAATCCGCTTTTATCAATAGCAACAGATTTTACAGCTTTAGAAGTTGTAAAAGAATATGTTGGCATTGCCCAACCCCAATCTTTTAAAATGGTTGCTGTTGTTGGTTTATTGCCTCTCATCATTTCTAAAGGTATATTAAAACTTTCTAAAGTTCCATCCACATAAGTTACCTCAACATCCATTGGCATTGGCATTTGCCCGATTCTTTCTAAAGTAATTGTTTTATTATCAACAGATTTTACACCATAATCTATAGTATGTGTTGTTTCTGTCCACTCATTTAAATACCAACCTAAATCTAATTTAGATGTTTTTTCCATAGATCTTTTAATATCATTTGGAGTAGGATGCTTAAAACTAAAATCTGTAAAATACTTTTTTAATCCGTTTGCAACATTCTCTTTACCAATAACATATTCTAACTGACTTAAAAAGATGTTTCCTTTAGAATAACTTGCTGTGCTATACGCCCAATTTGTGTTGTATCTATCTGCATGTGTAGATAAAGACTCCTCATACCCTTTTGCAACAATTGCTCTATATCCTTTATAAGAACCTGCATGCGGATTTTCTTTATTTTCTTTTAAGATTTCGTTTTCTGCTTTGTTAGAAATATAGGTTGTAAAACCTTCATCCATCCAAGGGTGTAAACTTTCATTAGATGCTAACAAAAACTGAAACCAGGTATGTGCCATCTCATGTGCTGTTACGCCAAAAAGACTCCCAAATTTACGTTTACCAGTAATTAACGTAGACATTGCATACTCCATACCTCCATCTCCACCTTGTATTACAGAATATTGTTTGTATGGGTATTGACCAACATGCTTGCTATAATACGTCATTAATTCTGCAACTTTAGGTTGTAAATCTTTCCAGTTTTTTAAATACTCTGCTGCAAGATTTTCCTTGTATAAAAAGTGCAAATCAATTCCGTTTTCCATTTTTAAAACATCATGAATGTATGCTGGATCTGCAGCCCACATAAAATCATGCACATTTGGTGCTTTAAAATGCCATGTTAATTTATCGCCTTTAGGCAACTTTAACTCTTTTAATTCATCTTGATATCCATGACCAACTTCTTGAGGGTTTTGTAAATTACCTGAACCACCAACAGTATAGTTTTTATCGATATGAATGGTTACATCAAAATCTCCCCAAACACCTTGAAACTCTCTTGAGATGTAAGGAGGCGTATGCCAACCTTGAAAATCGTATTCAGCTAATTTAGGATACCATTGCGCCATAGATAACGCAACTCCTTCTTTATTGTTTCTTCCAGAACGACGAATTTGAACAGGAACCTGAGCATCAAAATTCATTTCTAAAGTAACTGTTTCTCCAGATTTTATAGGTTTATTTAATTGTACTTCTAAAATTGTACCTACGGTTTCATGAGAAACTGCAACGCCATTTTGTTTTAACGAATTTACTTTAATGTACCCTATTTCATCTGGCTGTAATTTGCTAATTCTATCTCTAACCCTTCTGTCTGGATCTTTAATATTTAAAGAACGAACATCCATTTGAGATCCTGGTTGAAATGCATTAAAATATAAGTGATAAAATACTTTATCTAAATCGTCTGGAGAATTATTAGTGTACGCTAAAGTCTGTTTTCCTTTGTATTGATATTTGTTTACATCTACATCAACATCCATTGTATAATCTACATGTTGTTGCCAATAGGTTTCTTTAGACACAGAAGTTGTGTTTTTTGTAACCGTACAAGAAGTTAACATGATAAGCGACAATCCTAAAAAGTAAATTTTTCTCATATTTAAGTTGATTAAAGTTTTAAAAAAAAAGCAGCATCTTTTACAATGCTGCTTTATCTAATTAATAATTATTTTTTTCCGTTTACCATTTCATCTGCCATTTTTAAGGCATTGTAAGCATTTACAACTCTACCCGAAACTGATAAATCTGCAAAAGGAACTTTTATTCCTTCTGGGTTTTCTCTTGATTGAGAACCTGGCTGAATTACATCAAAATTAATTTTGATACCAGAATTCATTAAAATATGTTTTACCTGACTTGCAGATAATTTAGGGTAATAAGAACGAATTAACGCTGCAACACCAACGGTAGAAGGTGCAGCCATAGAAGTACCGCTAAATTTTTTGTATTCATTTTCTGGAGTTGTAGAATAAATTTGAACTCCAGGTGCAAAAACATCTACATTCTTTTTACCGTAGTTAGAAAAATTAGCGGGTAACTTTTCGTTATAATTAGCACTCATTGCACCAATTGTTAATACGTTATCAGAAATTTCTGTTTCTAAATCTTTAGAATCGTTAGGATACGTTCTTTCTACGTCAATATTTTTACCATCATTTCCTGCTGCATTTACAATTAATACATCTTTAGAAGCTGCATATTTAATAGCATCATAAACCCATTCTTTTTTAGGCGAATATCCTTTACCAAAACTTGTATTAATAACTTTTGCTCCGTTATCTACTGCATAACGCAAACCTAAAGCAATATCTTTATCATACTCATCTCCGTCTGGTACAGCTCTAACAGCCATAATTTTTACATGATTTGCAACCCCATTTATTCCTATTCCATTATTTCTGCTTGCAGCAATAATACCAGAAACATGCGTTCCGTGTGCTTCATCTTTTACAGAGTGACCGGTTTTATTATTTCCATACACTTTTATATCCATGGTGTTAGGATTGTCTCCTACAGCACTTCTATAGTCTTTCTTTAACGCATCTCCATTTAACAACTCTGCAGAACTTGTAACCAATTTAGTTAATTCTGCTTTTGCTGCACTTAAAGATGGTAAACCAAAACTAAACATTTGCTTAGCAATCGCAACACCTTGTAATAAAGCAGGGTCTTCGGTAACAATAGCTAAAACCTCTTCTTTAGTATAATCTGTTTTATTTAAGTTTTTAGAAATAACATCGTCTGCATTTGTTATTCCTTGTAACATTTGCTCGTATCTTAATTTACTTTTCTCTGCACCTTCTAGTTTTTTATCATAAAACGCTTTTGCTTCTTTTGCTTCTTCTTCACTGGCAATAGATGGGTTTTTTACAATTCTTTCGTATTCTAAATTTTCTTTATAAATACTCCCTAAAAAATTCCAGCCATTAATATCATCTATAAAGCCGTTTTTATCATCATCAATTCCGTTACCTGCTACTTCTTTTGGGTTAACCCAAGCCACATCTTTTAAGTCTTCATGCTCTAAATCTGTTCCAGAATCTACCACACCTACAATAACTTCTACTCCTTTTTTACCAGAAAGAAACTGATATGCTTTTTCAAGACTCATACCTGGTATCGAATCTGTTAGCAAGTCTGCATGACTCCATTTATTTAACTCATCCTCAGACAACGTTCCTTTTTTAGCGGTTGCATTTAGTACCGTTGTTGCCCCCTGTGGAACAGGAATCTTAGAAATTGATTTACAACTAGAAAAAACTAAACCAGCAAAAGCTACGTAAAAAATAGGTTTTAAAACTCTCATAATCTCACTTATCTTAATTAAATATGTCTATAAATTTATGTGTATTCTTTAATCTAACTCCTTTTTCTGTATGCTGAACCGTACAAATTTCATTATAAGCATCATGTTCTAAAAAAAGGTAATATTCTTTATCTGCAGCTTGGTTTAAAAATGCTGCTTTTTCTTTTAACGTTAACAGGGGTCTTGTATCATACCCCATAACATAAGGCAAAGGAATGTGCCCAATAGTTGGTAATAAATCGGCTACAAAAACAATGGTTTTACCTTGGTAAGTTAACATAGGTAACATTTGTTTTTCTGTATGGCCATCCATAAAAAGTACGTCAAAACCAATTTGTTCTTTAAAATTACTGTGAATAAAATTTAATTGACCACTTTCTTTTATCGGGATAATATTTTCTTTAAAAAAAGAAGATTTTTCTCTTGGGTTGGGTTCGGTTGCCCATTTCCAATGTTTATCATTAGACCAAAATTTTGCATTTTTAAAAGCAGGTTGTAAAAAAGTTCTTTCTGCATTCCACTCTATAGCTCCTCCACAGTGATCAAAATGTAAATGTGTTAAAAAAACATCCGTAATATCATCTCTATGAAAACCATATTTTGCCAAAGAAGTATCTAAAGAAAAATCTCCAAAAAGGTAATAATAGCTATAAAATTTATTTGATTGTTTTGCTCCTAAACCTGTATCTACAAGAATTAAACGGTTTCCGTCTTCAATAAGCATACTACGCATGCTCATATCTATTAAGTTATTTTTATCTGCCGGATTGGTTTTTTGCCAAATTGTTTTAGGTACAACCCCAAACATTGCACCACCATCTAATTTAAAATTACCTGTTTCTATAGGATATATCTTCATTCTGTGTAGATTAAAATCATAAAAAAAATCGACTATAAAAATAATCAATTAAGACTTAATATATTCACAATACTTCATAAAAGTACAAGAGAACAAAGATGTAGAAAATTATATAAGTTTTTGTTAAGAAAAATCTAAAGGTTACCTATAAAACCTAAAATATTTTATGAATGTTAACCTTGCTTATTACTTGCCCTGTTAAAACTCAAATTACATAAAAATTTAGCAACTCTTAAAATTAAAAAAACTAAAAGAGTTAAACCTAGAATTACAAATAACAATTGATTTTCGAAAACAGATTCTACTGCTGCTACATTATTTGAAGATAAAACTTGTAAAAACATAATCAATTGTATTTTTATTACTTGAGCAACAAAAATAGGCTTCAACCGCTTTTTAAAAGTTTCTATTCGATAAACTGCGCCTAAGTTTCGATAACATGCAACTTACCCTCTTTTAATAAATTATTCCTTAACTATTATTTGTTGATGAATTTCGTTTCCAAAATTATCTGTAGCAGAAATAAAGTAACTTCCAACCCCTAAATTCACACCAAATTCATGCACTTCTTTTGTGGTTCCCAAATACGTATCATCTACATACCAATACAATACTGCCTCTTTATTTGCATGGGCTATTTTTAAAACAAGTTCATTCTTTTTTCCATCAAAGTTCTTTGGCAAAAAAATGGTGCTTTTTTCTGTTGGATACATAAATTTCATCACATTTTTTTGTTCTCCTAAACAATCATTTCTAAATTTTGGTAACGTTTTGTAAAACGGATTTTTATCCTTGTAATAGTATTCCATTAATGGAGGCAACACAAACCATTTTTTTTGCTTGATATTTTCTAAGCGTTCACAAGAAGTATTTACCTGATAATTTTCTGATACATCCACATTCACCAATACATGATATGGACAAGGTTTGGTTTTTAAACCCGAATTCTGTACAAATTCTACAGTTTTTTCTTCGCAATTTTCAGTAGCCCTATAACCACTTTTAGTACAAACTTCTATTTCTGTCATTTCATCAAAAGGTTTTTCAAACCATTCTGAATTTGGTAATTTATCAAAAACATCAAACAAAATAGGTGCTGCTGCTTGCACGCCAACCAAACCAGGTCTTCCTTCTCCATCTGCATTACCCACCCAAACTCCAACTACATAATCTTTGGTTGTTCCTATTGCCCAAGCATCTCTAAAACCAAAACTAGTACCTGTTTTCCAAGCAATTTGTTTAGACAAATTAAAAAACTCCCAATTCTGATCTGCATTGGGTCTATTTACATCTTTCAAACTCTCAAAAGTTAAATAAATAGAAGCGGCATCAAAAATGATTTTTTCTGATGATTTTTCTCCGAAATCTATTTTTTTATCGGCATAAAAAGTAGGTTCACAAAATTCATTTTTAAAATACCTGCTCGAATGTTCTGAATAGTGATTTACCGTAGATGCCATAGACGCATAACTTTTACACAAATCCCACAAGTTACTCTCTGCGCCACCCAAAGCCAATGTTAACCCGTAATAATTAGGATTTTTCTTTAAATCTTTTAACTTTAATTTTTGCAAATAATGATGAAATTTTTCTAACCCAAAACTTTGCAACATTCTTACCGTTGGTACATTTAAAGATTTAGACAATGCTAATTTTGCAGAAACAGCACCCGCATATTTTTTGTCGAAGTTTTCTGGATGATAACTTCCAAAATTTGTTGGTACATCTGCAATTAACATATTTGGCAACAAATCTCCACTATCTAACATGGCTGCGTACAAAAATGGTTTTAAAATACTTCCTGTACTTCTAGGCTTATCTATAACGTCTACAAATTTTTGATTTTTTTGCGTTGTTTCAGAATTGCCAACATAGGTTAAAACCTTCCTATTTTTTATATCTAAAACCAAAACAGAAATATTAAATATCTCATTGTTTTTCAGTTTTTTATAATGATTATTTACAATTAAATTTGTTTGAATTTGCAACTTTTTATCAATCGTAGTTTTTACAAATTTTCCATTATTATTTTTATTGATTTTCTGCAATAAATGCGATGTAATTTGAGGAAGCGGAAATGGCTTTTGTGGTAATTCTTCTAAAACGGATAATTCGTATGTTAATGAATCTATTATTTTTTTAGAGCGTAACTTTTTTAACAATCGATTTCTTTTTACCAATAATTTATGTTGATTTTTCCCTGGATAAATCAAGTTTGGCGCATTGGGTAAAACAGCTAAAGTTGCCGATTCTGCCCAAGATAAATCTGTAGCTTTTCTATTAAAGTAACGCCAAGAAGCAGCATCTAAACCTACAACATTTCCACCAAAAGGCGCATTAGAACTCCAATAGGTTATAATTTTTTCTTTAGACGCCCTAAACTCTAAACGCGTTGCCAAAATTAATTCTTTTACTTTTTCTAAATAAGTTCTAGGTCTATTATCTCTACTTAACCGAATTACTTGTTGCGTAATGGTACTTCCGCCTCGTTTTACACTTCCGGCTTGTAAATTTTGTTTTAATGCTTTCAAAATAGAAACCGGATTAAACCCTGGATGTTCATAAAAATGTTCATCTTCAAACTGAATTAAACAGGTTTTAAATTTCTGCGGAACCGAATCGTTATGCGGAAAACGCCATTGACCATCTTTTGCTATTAACGCACCCAACAACTCGTTTTTGTTACTTGTAATTACAGTTGATGTTGGCTTTGTAAATAATCTATTGGGCAAACAAAGCACATAGAAAATCAGCAAAACAACCACTAGAATTGTTTTCTTTTTATGGCGTTTTATGTAGTTTGTTATTTTCAATTTTTGATGTATTAATTTCTTTTAAGGTTTAATTGTCATTTCGAAATGAGCTTTTTTAGCGATTGAGAAATCTCACAAACAAAATATTCATGATGAGATTCCTCTTCCTACGTCAATTGGAATAACAATTCTACTTTTATCTGTCATTGCGAGTTTACAAAGCAATCTGTAATTTTTATCGAAAGATTGCTTTGCTCCTCGTAACGACAATCACACTTCCATTCCCTGTACAATTGTCATTTCAAAATGAGCCTTTTCAGCGATTGAGAAATCTCACAAACAAAATATTCATGATGAGATTCCTCTTCCTACGTCAATTGGAATAACAATTCTACTTTTATCTGTCATTGCGAGTTTACGAAGCAATCTGTAATTTTTATCAAAAGATTGCTTCGTTCCTCGCAATGACATTTCTCTACTTAATAACTTCAATCCAACTCCCTTTAGTTCTCACCATATAATCATTATCATACATAGCTTCTACCTGAATTCCCGGTAAATAATAAGTCCCTAAATAGGCTGCATTTAATAAAACTGAAAACGTTTTTGTTTCTGATTTTTTAGATTGATGCTTCAAATCGAAGTAAAAATTAACCCTATCATCTCTAATATCTGTATAACGAGCTTCACTTTTTGTAGTGGATCCAAAATCTGTAAAACGGGTGTTTACAATTTCCCATCCAGACGGGAAAATTTGTGTTAACGCAATATCATTAACCGTTTCGTTTTTAGGATTACTGACCGTAATTTTTGCTACAAAATCCTGACCTTGTTTTAAGTTTTTTATATCAATAGCCTTCCCTTGTATATCTTTATACTGAACAGCAACACTTAAACCTCTAGCTTCTGTAATTTCATCGCCCAAAGGCAATTGACCCAAATTGATAATTCTTGCAAAAACAATATTATTATCATCATTTTTTATGTTGATAGCATTTGTACCGCTTTTTACATCTAAAGTTCGTTGCACCATAGAACTTTGCGTTTTAATAGCCACTGTTTTTCCATTATTGGTATACTTCAAATTCATGGCTTTTCCTCCGTTTTTAACAACCATTTTACCAATTGCCAACAAACTATACGCGGTAGATTGTGTGCTCATCCATCTTTTACTAGACAACTCTTTGGCTATAGATTTTGCCACACTTTTAACGTCTTTATGATCGGTAATTAGCATGGTTTCTAAAGCCATTGCTCGGTTTCTATCTACAGAGCCATAAGAGTAATAATTGTATTTAGAAGATGTAAAATTAATGTTTGCACTACTCATAATTTCTTTACTTGCTTCTTTCTGACCTGCCAAAGCATAAGCTGCAGCCAATCGCCATTTTGCTTCGTTAGAAATTTGTTTAAACTCGCGCATTCTGTTCATTGCAGATAAGTCTGGACTACCAGCCAATGCCAATGTATACAATCTGTAAGCTTGCGCTAAATCTGTGTAATTATGACTATAATTCGGTCTCCAGTTTCTTGCAGCATTTTTCTGATATCTTATAAAATTACTTTTAAAAGTTAATGGTAAAACAAATCCTTTTTTGGCTGCTTCTAACATAAAATGACCTGCATATGTTGTACCCCAGTCATTTACATAATTTTCTCCAAGCCAATAACTCAAGCCTCCATTTGCTTGCTGAAAGTTTCCTAATCGTTTAATTCCGTTTTCTATATTTTCCTGAATTTCACGTTTTTTATCCGACGTTAAGTCGAAAATATCATTCAGAAATAATTGAGGAAAAACACTCGACGTAGTTTGCTCTACACAACCATGTGGATACTGAATTAAATACGCCAATCTACCAGAAAAATTAATTGGCGGAATTGTAGACAACTCTAACGTAGCGGTATTTGAACCTGCTACACCAAATGTACTAAAGTTAATGGTTTGGGTTTGTTTCCCTACTATAGTTGCCTCTACCAATTTAGAGGTAGTTGGGTTTGGATTTACAACATCTAATTCCACTTTATAAGTAGCTTTTTCTCCGTTTCCTGATGCAATAATTTCTACCGTATTTATGCCGTTTGCTTTTAAAACATCCAATTCAAAATACACCATTTTTTCATCTGGTTTCTCAAAATTGATGTTTTGCGTTTTATTGCCAATAACCGAAATTCCGTTAGACGTTTTTACCTGAATCGTTACATTTTTCACTTTTTTATCCATTGCAAAAATGGTAATTGGCAAGGTAACTTTTTCTTTTGGTGATAATTTTCTTGGCAACGTAGCCAATACCATTAAAGGTTTTTTAACAGGCACCGCTTTTTCTGCATTTCCAAAAGCTTCCTTATTTACATCACCAGCAACCACCATTGTTCTTACAGAACCAATATAATTTGGTAAGGTAATTTTATGCGAAGCTGTTTTTCCTTTTCCTAAATAAAACGGACCTAAATACTTTACAACCGGTTTAAATCTATTGGCTTTTCTATTTTTCCCTTTTGCAGCACTTCCATCTCCACCAATGGCAAAAACTTGATCTACGCTGCCCGAATACGCACCAATTACATCATCAAAAATATCCCAAGTTTTTACACCTAAAGCTTCTCTTGCATAAAAAACATCAAATGCATTTGGAGTTTTAAATCGTGTTAAATCTAACAAACCTTCTTCTACAACCGCCAAAGTATAGGTCATGGTTTTGTTGTTTTTTTCTGAAACTTTTACCACAAACTCTTTTTCTGGCTGTAACTCATCTGGCATAGAAATCTGAGGTTCTAATTTGGTGTTTTTATCTTCTACCAAAAGCGGAATTACACCAAACAACCTTAATGGTAAATCGTTTTCTGAAACATGATGTGGTTGCAATAATGAAATGTTTACAAACACATTAGGTGCCATATTTTTATTGATAGGAATTTCTACAGAAGTTGTTCCTTTTTGGGTTGCTACCCATTTAGTTTCTAAAACTTTTGTACCATTTTCTATACTGATTAATGCATGCCCTTTACTTCCTGAAGGAAATGTAATTTTTGCAGTTTCACCAACAGCATACTTTTCTTTATCTGCAGAAAAAACCAACATTTTAGCAGCTTCTTTATCGCCAGAACCAGCATTTTGCCACCAATTCTTATAAAAATACGCAGTTCTACCCGTTGCATGACCACTTTTTTTATCAATAACACGTATTAAAAAACGACCTCTATCTCTTTCTGAAATATTTAAATTAAAACTCCCTTTTCCTTTAGAATCAGTACTAATTTTTATTGTTTTATAAGGTTTATTATAAGAACTAGAAGTATATCTCGATAAATTATCATCTGAAGAACTCCACCACCAACGCCATTGAATTTGATACACTTCTACCTCAATTTCATCTCTTTTAGTTGGCACTCCTTTTTCATCAACAGAAACCACAGAAAAGGTTTGATTTTCATCTGTAAAGAAAGAACCATATCTATTTCCTTTTGGCGATTTTAACCCTACAAAAAACTCAAAAGGCGCATATTTTTTAGTAAAAGCATCTATAGAAAAATCTCCTCCGTTTTCAAAAGCCCTCACCAAAAACTGCACATTTAACATGCCCGGAGCATTTTTACCAATACTTAATTTACTATTTATTTTTGCCATTCCGTTTGCATCTAATTTTCCTTCGAAAACATTTATTTCTTCGGATGAAAAATCTCTTGACGGATCTGTAAAAACATAATCTTTATAGGCTTTAAAGCTATAATTAGCCGAAGAAACCTTAGCTTTAATTTCTGCTTTTAGATTTTTTGCAGGTGTACCATGCAACCATTTTACATCTAAAGTTCCGTTTATAGGTTTGTTGTTAGATAAAACCTCATCATTAAAATCTACTTTAATTTTTAAACGATTTGGTTTAACTGTTTCAATTTTTAAACTCTTGTAAAACTTGGCACCACCTACAGAAACTTCTGCATTGTAGTTTCCTGTTTTTGCTTCTTGTACTGTAGAAAATGTAAACTTGTAAAAATTATTTAAATTCTCTGATGTTACTTTTTTATACACCAATTTACCACTCGGATCTGTTACTTCTAATTTTACAGGATGATTTTTTGGCAACTTATTATCGGCATCATTTAGCATAAAAGTTAAGTGCACATTATCTCCAGGACGCCAAACGCCACGTTCTCCATACAAATATCCTTTTAATCCTTTTTGGGTTTTACTTCCCGCAACATCAAACTTGCTTAAAGACAAAGAATTTCCGTCTAACAATCTAATATAGCCTTTGTTATTTCCTTTAGAAACTACTGCAAAAGAAGCATTTTTAGCGGTTTCTACATTTGCAAATCCTTCTGAATCTGTTTTAGTAGAAAGAATTTCTTGTTGCTGAAAATTATATAATTTTATGGTAGCACCTGTTTCTGGTTTTGTCGTTAAAATATTAGTGATCGCAAAGAAATAAGAGTTGTCTGTCCCTTTTTTTGCAATGATACCTAAATTAGAAGCCAGTAAATTCTGAGTTACTTCTTTATAGCGATAATAAGAATCTGAACAAGGATTGTCTCTTTCTCTCCAATCATAATCACGGTCTTTATAATCGTATAATTTATTATCCCAATATAACTCTTCTCTTGCATTTGCGTCTTCAACAATACTTAAATCATCAAAGTCATTGTCATCAAATTCCTCTAAATTTGTATTGGAAGTTTTATTTTCTGAACACGTATAAAACACCTGATTTTTACTATAACTCAACTCTACCCTGTAAATTGCTCCAGGTTCTGCCTCAAACATTTTAGACAGATCTACACTGTATGCTTTCCATTTTTGTGTATTGTTCTTTTTACTATCAATTAAAGTAATGGTTTGTTTTGCAACTCTTCTACCAACTCTTTTAATTTGATACTCATTATTACTATTGATGTTATTTTCTTGCAAAAACTGCAATACATTATCTTCATATATTTTAATAACTCTAACATCTACTTCTTTTACGTTAATGGCCTCGAAATTGAATTTTAAATCTTTAGAGTTTGGTAAAATTGTTCCGCTACTTATGGCTCTAATTTGTGGTTTTTTTTGCTCGAAAGTAATGGTTTCTTTAAAAAGTTTTTTGAGCTTAAAATCATCTGAATTTCTAATTCCTTCAAAAACGGAAACCAAAATATTTCCTTCAAATTTATTATCAGAAAATACTTTTAACTCATTTCCGTTAACGATAAAACGAGGTTTTTTTTCATTTTGAATAGCAACCAAACCATCAAAATTTTGTTGTTTTTTTAAGCGATCAGAAAAGTTGATAGAAATGTATTGCTCTGTACTATTATTAACTTTTAAGCTTAGTACTTTAAAATTGTTTTTACCCGGAATTAAAATTTTATTTTTTCCTTTTGATGTTGCGTTAATTGCTTTACCATCCCAAGAAATTTCTAATTGAGAATCGTCTACAAAACGTTTGATACTATCAATCTTAAATTCAAATATTTTTCCTTTCTCATACGATTCATTCCAAATTATATTTTTTGAATCGCTGTTTTGAGAAGCATTTAAAAGTTTTTTTGCATTTTCTAGAGAAATTACATCTGCAGATTTTACAACACCTTCTATATATTGATATTCTTTAGAATACGACTGTAAGTTATTCGTTTGAATATTAAAATTAGGTGTAATTGTTTTAAACTGAAACGTGTAATCGTTAAATCCCTGAGGTGTATTTTTATAAATCTCTTTTAACTTTACCGTTACACTATATTCTGTATCTGCATCTAAAACCTCATCCGGAATAAAAATAAAAGCATGCTTATTTACCGTTTTAATTTTTCCGTTTACAAATGGTTTTATAACAATTATTTCTGATGAAATTTCTTTATTTGCTTCCCAACCGGCTACTTCTTTAGCTAGGTTAATTTCAATATTATTAGCCACAGAAACTACTCCTGAGGTAGTATAACTAATATATTCTTTAAATTTAAAGATATTATCGGTTTTCATTTCTTCTTTTTTACAAGAGAAAATTAATAGCAAAATTGAGATTGTTAAAAGTAGATTTTTAAGTTTCATAATAATTGTATTTGTAAACACTTATCAAAAGTAAGGGTTCCTTTTTAACTTAAGGGTAACCATTTAGTATTCGCTACTGTTTATTTAGTATTCGTATAAAATAAAAAAAACCCCAATCTTAAAGACTGGGGTTTTTGAGGTGTCTAGCGGATTCGAACCGCTGTACATGGTTTTGCAAACCATTGCCTAGCCACTCGGCCAAGACACCTTTTTATCTTAAAACTAATTTACAAAAATTTATAAATATGTTTTTAAGGATTGCAAATTTAAGCAAATTTACAAGGATTGCAAGTGTTTTTTTACTTTATCGCTTTTTTGTAAGAATAATTACCACTTCTTCTACATTTCCGCCGATAGGTGGATTGATTTTTGCCACAGAAACTTTGGCTTTTTTTACCATTAAAATTTCTTTAAAAATTCTATCTAATATTCTCTGTGCCACCTCTTCTAACAACTTAGAACGAATTGCCATTTCTTCTTTTACAATACGATTTAAGTGTACATAATCTACCGTATCTGCCAATTCATCTGTTTTAGATGATTTTTTTAAATTGGCTTTAATTTCTACATCTACACTGTATTCAGATCCTATTTTTGCTTCTTCGTCTAAACATCCATGAAAAGCATAGAGTTTTATATTGTTTACTTGTATTATTCCCATTTTGTATTTTAAAAGTACAAATATAGCTTTATTAACCGATTTTTATTGACTTTCTACAACCGTGTTAGTGATTGAAACGGCAGCTTTTTTATAGTTTTTTTTCTAAAACTATAAAAAACTACAGTGTAAAGCACGACCCGCAGGGAAACACCCAAAAAAAAGAACTTAAAAATGAGTTATTTTATGTAATTTTGGGGCTTAATTTTGTACCGAAACAGATGTCTGAAGAGAAAAAATCGCTCAATTTTTTAGAGCATATTATTGAAGAGGATTTAGCAAACGGAATGCCTAAAGAAAATTTACGTTTTCGTTTTCCGCCAGAACCAAATGGGTATTTACATATTGGTCATACCAAAGCAATCGGAATTAGTTTCGGTTTAGGTTTGCAATACAATGCACCCGTAAATTTGCGTTTTGATGATACAAACCCAGCAAAAGAAGAGCAAGAATATGTAGATGCCATTAAGAAAGATATTGCTTGGTTGGGGTATTCTTGGGCAAATGAATGTTACTCATCAGATTATTTTCAGCAATTGTTCGATTGGGCAATTTTGTTAATAAAGGATGGAAAAGCGTATGTAGATTCTCAGTCTTCTGAAGAAATGCGTCTGCAAAAAGGGACGCCAACTCAGGTGGGTACCAATAGTCCTTTTAGAAACAGATCTGTTGCTGAAAACTTGGAATTATTTCAAGGAATGAAAGACGGAAAATTTAAGGAAGGGGAACATACTTTGCGTGCAAAGATTGATATGGAGAGCCCAAATATGTTAATGCGTGATCCTTTAATGTACAGAATTATGTATAAATCTCACCACAGAACGGGTGATGATTGGTGCATTTACCCAATGTATGATTGGACGCATGGTGAGAGTGATTATATTGAGCAAATATCACATTCTTTATGCTCTTTAGAATTTAAACCTCACAGAGAATTATATAACTGGTTTAGAGATCATATTTATAATTTTAGTAAATCTGAATACCCAAATCCGCCAAAACAACGTGAGTTTTCTCGTTTGAATTTGAGTTATACAATTATGAGTAAACGTAAATTGTTAACGTTGGTAGAAAAAGGAATTGTAGCTGGTTGGGACGACCCAAGAATGCCTACAATTTCTGGTTTAAGAAGACGTGGTTACACACCAGAATCTATAAAAAGTTTTATTGAAACTGTTGGGGTTTCTAAGCGTGAAAACGTAATTGATGTAGCACTTTTAGAGTTTAAAATTCGTGAAGATTTAAATAAAACTGCTAAAAGAGTAATGGGTGTTTTAGACCCTGTAAAAGTAGTAATTACGAATTATCCGGAAGGAAAAGAAGAAATCTTAGACGCTAACTATAACGACTATGAAGATGGTTTTGGTAGCAGAGAGGTTCCTTTTTCTAGAGAGATTTATATAGAACGTGAAGATTTTAGAGAGGAAGCTAATAAAAAATTCTTCCGTTTAAAATTAGGAAAAGAGGTTCGTTTAAAAAATGCTTATTTTATTACTGCAACGAGCTGTACTAAAGATGCTGATGGAAATATTACAGAAATACAATGTACTTATGATCCGTTAACAAAATCTGGAATGGACACTGAAGAAAGCAAGCGTAAAGTAAAAGGTACTTTGCATTGGGTTTCTGTAAAACATGCTGTAAAAGCAGAAGTAAGAGCTTATGACAGGTTGTTTTTAGATGAAGCGCCAGATAGCCACAAAGACAAAGATTTTATGGAATTTGTAAACCCAAATTCTTTAGAAATAATTACCGCTTTTGTAGAACCTAGTTTACAAACGGCTAAAATTGGCGAACGTTTTCAGTTTCAACGTATGGGCTATTTTAATGTTGATGATGATGCTACCGAAGATAATTTAATTTTCAACAAAATTGTTGGATTAAGAGATTCTTGGGGAGGGAAATAAGTAAGAAGTGTTCAGTTGCAGTTATCACTGTTGTCTAATTAGTATTCAGTAGCAGTGGGCAGTTATCACTGTTGGGGTAAGACATCTCGATACAATTTTGATGAAAAATCAAAATTACTCGATGTGACAGAAACCGACAAATAAGTGTTAGGTGTTAGCAAATTACGAAATGTCAGTTCTTGCACGGTAGAGAACTCATAAAAATTATAATTATGAAAAAAATAATCGTTTTAAGTTTATTAATTTTAGCTTCTTGTGCTAATAAAAAAGAAACGAAGCAAATTGCAGAAATTTCTTGCGGCCTATGTCAGCTTCATTTAGATGCTGATGAGTGTAGCTTAGCGGTTAGGTTTAATGATAAAGCGTATTTTGTTGATGGTTTTAATATTGATGATTTTGGCGATGCACATGATGAGAAAATTGGCTTCTGTAATGTAATTAGAAAAGCAGAAATTACTGGTGTAGTTAAAGATGGACGATTCGTAGCGAGTTCTATTGAATTGATTGAAGAATAGAACCTAGATTTTAAGCATTAAAAATCAAGACATAAAATAGATTTCTGCTTTCGCAGGAATAGAAACAAAAAAATCCGATGAAATAATTTTCATCGGATTTTTTTTATACTGTAAACGGAAGACTGTAAACTACCCACTAATCTAAGGCGCAGGATTCGGAATTAACTTATGAACAGCTTCTATTTCATTTAAAATTTCTTCTGATAAATCAATGTTTATGCTACCAATATTTTCTTTTAACTGACTCATTTTTGTAGCACCAATAATATTACTCGTTACAAAAGGTAATTGATTAATGTATGCTAAAGACAACTCAGTTAAGCTCATTCCGTTTTTTAACGCAATTGCTTCATAGGCTAAAACTGCTTGTTCGCTTAAATCTGACTGGTACCTTGTAATATAATTAGGAAATAAAATTCCTCTTGCATCCGCAGGTTTTTGTCCTCTTAAATACTTCCCTGTTAAAACTCCTTGTGCTAAAGGAGAATACGCTAATAAACCAATATTTTCTCTCATAGAAACTTCAGACATTCCGTATTCATAACTACGGTGTATTAAAGAATACGAATTCTGAATCGTAGCCATTCTTGGTAAATTTACCTCTTTAGCAGCTTGTAAATATTGTAGGGCACCCCAAGGAGTTTCATTAGACAAACCTATTTGTCTAATTTTACCTTCGCTAATTAAAGTTTGTAGCGTTTCTAGAATCTCTACATGATTTTCTGCCTCTTTATTAGAAGTTTTATAAGGATAATCTCTTGTACCAAAACAGTTAACACCCCTTTCTGGCCAGTGCAACTGATACAAATCTATATAATCTGTTTGCAACCTTTTAAGACTACCTTCTACAGCATCTATAATTGCTTCCTTTGCAAATCCGTTTGCTCTAATATGCGCTGTATAAGGCCCAGAACCAGCAATTTTACTTCCTAAAACAACCTTATCTCTATTTCCTGTTTTTTTAAACCAATTTCCTATAATTGTTTCTGTAGTTCCATAAGTTTCTGGCGTTGCAGGAACTGCATATAACTCTGCAGTGTCAAAAAAGTTTACGCCTTGTTCTAAAGCGTAATCCATTTGTTTAAAACCATCTTCTTGCGTGTTTTGCCTTCCCCAAGTCATGGTTCCTAAACAAATCTTAGAAACTTTAATATCTGTATTTGCTAATTTTGTGTATTTCATAGTAATGTGTAAACGTGTAATTGTTTATTTGTGTAACTGTACAAAAACTGACCGCGAAATTATAATATATTCTTCTATAAAACAATAAGCGTGTAATTTTACAATTACACGCTTATTAATAAATTTATATTTTAAAATGAAACTTAGTCAAGCTCAGTTTTACATCTTAAATGTTAATTAGAATCTGAAATATGATTTAAAAATATAACGGTCTATTAAACAATTACACGATTAAACAAATAAACAGTGAAACGACTATTTTAAAATTGCATCAATTCCTGGTAATGTTTTACCTTCTAACATTTCTAACATAGCACCACCACCAGTAGAAACATAACTTACTTTATCTGCAAAACCAAATTGTTTAACAGCAGCAACAGAATCTCCACCACCAACTAAAGAGAATGCACCATTTTTGGTTGCTTTATCAATAGAATTACCAAGAGCAATTGTTCCTCCTGCAAAAGATTCCATTTCAAAAACACCTAAAGGTCCGTTCCATAAAATTGTTTTACACTTATTTACTACAACATCAAAATTTGCTTGAGATTTTGGTCCTGCATCAACACCTTCCCATCCATCAGGAATTGCATTGATATCGCAAATTTGAGTATTTGCATCATTAGAAAAATCATCAGCAGCAATAACATCTACAGGAATATGTACTTCTACTCCTTTTTCTTTTGCTTGCTTTAAAATATCTAAGGCCAATTCCATTTTATCATCTTCACAAATAGAGTTTCCAATTTTTCCTCCTTGTGCTTTAATAAAAGTAAAACTCATTCCACCACCAATAATTAAGTGGTCTACTTTATCTAAAATATTTTCGATAACCGTAATTTTAGAAGATACTTTTGCACCACCCAAAATTGCTAAAACTGGTCTTTCAGAATTATTTAATACTTTGTCTATACTTTCTATTTCTCTTGCTAATAAGTTTCCAAAACATTTGTTTTCTGGAAAAAATTGAGCAATAATAGTTGTTGAAGCATGAGCTCTGTGTGCAGTACCAAAGGCATCGTTTACATAAATATCACCTAATTTAGATAATTTTTCTGCAAAAGCAACATCTCCTTTTTTCTCTTCTTCGTAAAAACGTAAGTTTTCTAATAATAAGATTTCTCCAGACTGTAAATTTGCAACGGCTTCTTCTACTTTATCACCAATACAATCTGCCACAAATTTTACATTTACACCCAAAATTTCAGTTGCTTTGGCTACAATATGACTTAATGAAAACTCATCTTGAAATCCTTTTGGACGTCCTAAATGAGACATTAACACACAGCTTCCTTCTTGCTCTAAAATATCTATAATTGTAGATTTTGCAGCTTGAATTCTAGTAGCATCCGTTACTTCAAATTTATCATTTAAAGGCACATTAAAATCTACACGAATTAACGCTTTCTTATTCTTGAAATTAAAATCTTTTAGTGTTTTCATCTTTTATTAATCTATTTTCAACAAAAATACCGAATTATTTACTCTTTTTGAACTCTAAAACCCAAAATTTAATACAACGTTTGCGAAGATAAAGACAACGCTTACTTCTATTTTAGAAATTAAAAGATTGCACTCTAAAATTGATGGATTAATGCCAAACAAATTTTATATTTGCCTATGCTTTTTAACCAAATTATCGGCCAAGAACACATTAAAAAACACTTAAAAGTATCTGCGGAAAACGGCAGAATTCCGCACGCGCAATTATTTGTGGGTAAAGAAGGAAGCGGAACCTTGCCTATGGCAATTGCATACGCACAGTTTTTATTGTGTAATTTTTCTGATAATGTAGACGTTTGTAACTTAAAGTGCGACAAGCTACAACATCCAGATTTGCATTTTACATACCCTGTTACCGCTAATGAAAACGTAAAAAAACATCCTGTTAGTAGTTTGTTTTTAGAAGATTGGAGATCTTTTATAGCTACACAACCTTACGGAAGTTTGTTTAATTGGTTGCAACATATTGGCGTAGAAAATAAACAAGGAATTATTGGTGTTGATGAAGCAGAAGAGGTTGTAAAAAAACTGCGCCTTAAAAGTTACGAAGGTGGTTTTAAGGTAATGATTATTTGGATGGCTGAAAAAATGAATATTGCTGCCGCCAATAAACTATTAAAGTTAATTGAAGAACCACCAGAAAAAACGGTTTTTATTTTAATTACCGAAAACGAAGGAGACATTATAAATACTATAAAATCGCGTTGTCAGGCACTACATTTTCCTGCTTTAAGCGAGCAAGATATTTCTAATACCCTAGTGGTAGACCATCAGGTTTCGGATAATGAAGCTGCAAAAATAGCGCATCAGGCAGAAGGTAATTTTAACAAAGCCTTGCAATTACTACAGAATAATTCTAATGATCTTGTTTTTGAAGAATGGTTTATTGCGTGGATTAGAACCGCTTTTAAAGCCAAAGGAAACGCCGCTGTTGTACAGCAATTAATAGAATGGTCGGAAAACATTGCCAAAACCGGACGAGAAACTCAGAAGCGTTTTCTAGAATATTGTTTGCAATTTTTTAGACAAGCTTTATTATTAAATTACAAGTCTAAAAACTTGGTTTTTATGGAAACCAAAACCGGATTTGACCTTTCTAAATTTGCTCCTTTTGTGCATTCTGGTAATATTTTAGACATAGAAAAAGAACTAAATGATGCCATGTATCATATAGAAAGAAACGGAAATCCAAAGATTATTTTATTAGATTTATCTATGAAATTGACTCGTTTTTTACACAAAAAAGAAGCAACGGTTTAGAAGCTATTTCCAGCTTTCGTTACTCGCTTTTTTTACCATAAAAAATGGTAAAAAAGAGCTCAAACAGACCACTCAATCTGGGCTAAACTTGTTTGCTAGCTAATATTTAATTCTGTTTTTAGTTTTTTCAAAAACAAATAATTCAGTTAAAAACAAACTAATTAACAATACATTAATAGTCAACACTTTTCATATTTATATTTTTGACAGTAACTTAAAAGTTAAAAAATGAAAATAGTATTAACTACATTCCTTCTTTTTATTTCAACATTTATTTTTTCTCAAGAAAAATTCAATAATGAAAAAGAAATTAAGAATACTCAGAACTATAATATTCAAGAAATAAGTAAAAAAGTAAATGAAACCATTACAATTTTCGGAACATTACTCACACCAAAATCTAATTACAATAATATACTTGTAATATTATCCGGAACGGGAAAAACATCTCAAAAAGCTCATAATTATTTAACCAACTACTTGCTTAAAAATAATATTGGGGTTTTTAAATTTGACAAAAGAGGAGTTGGTAAATCTACCGGAGAATATAATGACCAACCAAAAATTTATACAAGTGATTTTATAGGAATATACAGCGAATTAAGAAAATTAGAACCTATAAAAAATAAGAAAATTGGCTTTTTAGGTCACAGTTTAGGTGGCATTGTAACTACAATGGCTATCGAACAGAATGTAAAACCCGATTTCTTAATTCAATGGTCTGCTCCAATTGGAAAACCAAGAGAATTATTAGGCTATCAAATTAAAAATGGAATTAAAAACTATAATAAATCAATAATTGGCAAGAACAAAGAGGAGCAGATAAAAAGTTTAAATTACATTCATCATTTGATAGATAAAAACCCAAATAAAACTGCTTTAGAATTATGGAAAATTGCAAAAAAAGAATCAAAAAAAGTAAACATCAATAAAAAATCTTTTTCGAATTACTTAACACCTATAAAAGTTGAGTTTGCAAGAATTAACAATACAAAAACCTATCAAAATATAGATTTTCCAACTTTAGTAATTATTGGAGAAGAAGATATTTTGGTTGACCCAAAACAAAGTAAAGTCGAACTAAATGAAATTGGAAATTCAAATATTATATTTAAAGAAATTAAAAATTTAAACCATTTTATGACTAAAAAAGGAACTAGCCAACTAACAAATGAAATTTATAATGTGGATATATCATTTAAAAAGTATTTGGTAAATTGGATTGCAAGTTTAAAAAGTTAAAAACTAATCACTAATTCCGTTTTCAATTCTTTTTGCAATAAATAAATCTGCAATTGTTGGATTTTCTGAGCAACTTTTTATCTGTATAAACTCGTCACCAGCTTTTACAAAACCTGTTTGTAAAACTTTAAAATAAACACCACAAAAAGTGGTTTTCCAAAACTTTTTTACAATGCTCATATTATTAAAACGGACTCCCAATTTATAACAAGGTTCTCTTTGTACAGTTGCTTCTAGAATGGTATCACCAACTTTAAAAGTATCACCTTGATGAATTTTAGTTTCATCAACATCATCAATGGTTAAGTTTTCTCCAAAAATTCCCATTTCAAAATTCACTTTCGGATACAGCTCTTTCCAATATGTATAGTGTTTAAACGAATACCCATAAACAGATTGCAAAACACCTCCATGATTCTCTCTATCGCAAATAGCGTCTCCTTTTACCTCTTCTACGTCTAAAAAAACCGGATGCTCAACTGCATATTTAAAGATACCTGTAGTAACCAATGTACCTTTGTAGTCTATTTCTTTTCGTTCCCCAATATTTGTTGAAATGATTTTCACACTCTTATTTTTTAAATTTTAACAATGCCTTTTTAGTGAATTCTGATAAAACTAATTCTCCTGAAACAGCAGCTCTTTCTACCAATAAATCCGGCCAATTTTCTGTTCCTTGCCACAATGCTTTCTTCATTTCTAATAAAGCTACAGAATTGTAAGAAGCCAATTTTTCTGATAACAATTCAACTTCTTCATCCAGTTCTTTTTGCGATTCAAAAACCTTTGCATACAAACCTTTTTCTTTAGCCCAATAGGCATTTTTCCAATTGGTTGCATCTAACGTTAATTCTGCGGTACCAGAAACTCCAATTTTACGAGTTACTGCTGGTTCAATTACAAAAGGTCCAATTCCTATTGTAAATTCAGATAGTTTTATTGCTGCATTTTCTGTAGCCAAAACATAATCGCAAGCAGCAGCTAAACCAACTCCACCTCCAACTGTTTTTCCCTGAACACGACCAATAATTAATTTACCACAAGTTCTCATGGCATTTAGTACGTTTGCAAAACCAGAGAAAAATTGTTTTCCTTCTTCTAAATTTGAAATGGCCACTAACTCATCAAAAGAAGCACCCGCACAAAATGCTTTTTCACCTTCAGACTTTAAAACAATAACAGAAACAGCTGCATTATTTCCCACTGAAATCAATTCGTTCGTTAATCTATCTAACAATTCACTCGGAAAAGAATTACTTGCAGGATGCCCAAATTCTATGGTTGCAATGCTATTTTGAATATTGATATATAAACTTCCGTTTTGTCTTGTAGTGCTCATATGATTGTATTTTTAGTAAAGTTAAGGTTTAATTCTTAATGTCATTTCGAAATGAGACTTTTTAGTCGATTGAGAAAAATAAAAGTATAATATTTAATGAGATTGCTTCGTTCCTAGCAATGACAAACATACTGTCATTACGAGGACGATAGGACGAAGTAATCTGTTTATTTAGAGTGTTAATTTAAAAGATTGCTTCCTTCCTCGCAATGACAACGCAAACTAATCATGTTCCGCAAGTGGTAAAAACTTACTTCTAAACTTAATAATTAATGGCAATCCTCTTGCAACCATCCAAAGGGTAAAGGCAATCCAGATGGCAGTTAATTTAAAATCGTAATAATCAAAAATCAATAAAGTGGGAATAAAAACCAAACTGGTAGCTAGAATAAGTAGGTTTCTTAAATATTTCATTTCTCCCATTCCTTTAAACATTCCGTCAAAAATAAAAGTAACTGCGTTTATAGGTTGCATTAATAAAATAATCCAAAAAACATTATAAAACTGTTCTAAAACAGCTATTTCTTTCGTGAAAATTTGTCCGATAAAATCATAAAAAACAAAACCTACTAAAGCAATAATTACGCCCATTATTAAACCATATTTAAAAAGCTTGTTACTTAATTCTAACAATAATTTATAAGATTTTGCCCCTAAAAGTTTACCCGATAAAATGTTGCCTGCACTCGAATATCCATCAATCATAAAAGCACCCAACAACCAAATATTAATACCAATAGTATACGCAGCAATGTATTCTTTTCCGTAATCTGTAGCATAAGAAGTTGCAAAGTACAAAGCTGCATTTAAAGCAATGGTTCTAATAAAAAGGTTACCAATCATCCCCAACAAACGAGGAACTTCTTTATGAAAAGGTAGTTTTAATTTTAATGAAATAGGCGTTTTTTTCATCAACAAAACCAATGCAATAATTGCCATTACAACTTGCGCAATAATACTTGCATAAGCAGCACCTTCTATTTGCATTGCTGGTATGTAACCTTCTACTCCGTAAACCAAAATAATATCTAAAAACACATTTAACAAGGCTCCTATTATGGCAATTATCATTGGATAATAGGTGTTTTGCAAACCTCTAAAAATACCGAAAACAGCAAACACAAAAAGCGAAAATGGAAAACCAAAAATTCTTATTTTAAAATAAGTAATACAATACTCTAAAACAATATCTGATGCATTATAAAATTGAAAAATTTGTTTTGCAAACGGATAAGAAATTGCTAAAACAAATACACTGCCTAATACAACTATAGCAATGGCTTGTGCAGGTAAATCTTTTACTTCATCTAATTTATTGGCACCAACATATTGAGAAATAATTGAAGAAATGGCGCTTCTAATTTGCCCAAAAACCCAAATTAACATCGAAATAAATGCACCTACAATTCCTACGGCCGCTAAACTTTCGGTTGCATTTTCATTAATATTACCAATAATGGCAGTATCTGTAATAGATAATAAAGGCTCTGCAACCCCAGCAATTAAAGCAGGAATTGCTAATTTATTTATGTTTTTAAAACTGATGTTTGTTTTCATATCTAGATTTTGCAAATGTAACTAGATTTGCGTTAAAGATTACAGCCTTTCTAATACACTCCAGATAAATTACATGCTTACAGCGCAATACAAACAAGTACTTAAAACCCAAAGCTAGTACCTTGTAGTAACGCCCAAAAAAAAAATGTAACTTTGCATCTTTAAATACAGCATTATGAAAAATATTTTAGTCCCAATCGGATCTACAGAAAAAGCAATTACCACTTTACAATATGCCATTGATTTTGCAGAAGAAATAAATGCAAACGTATTAGTTTTTAGGGCATATAAAGCAAAATCTAAAGCAGGTAGTATGGTAAATATGACGGCAATTATAGAGCGTGAAACAAAATTATACCTAAAAACATTGGTAAGCGCTGTTCATAGAAAAAATGTAGATGTAAAGTTAATTTCTTCTAAAGGAGGAGTTCTTGAAAGTGTTGAGGCTATAGATAATGAAATTGGTGTAGATTTAATTATTGTGGGAGCTAAAAGTAATTCTATTAAACATGGTGTTTTTCTAGGAAGTACAGCGGGTAGCTTGGTTAAAAAATCTGATTTACCTGTTTTAACGATTCCTGAAGGCTATGTTTATAAACCTATAAAATCTATTTTATTGGCATTTAAATCTGGTATTATTAAAAGTAAAACGGCTTTAAATCCTTTGGTTACTTTGGCAGAAAAATTTAATCCAGAAATAAATTCTTTATTAGTTAAAACTGTAGGTTATAAAGATGAAGATTTAGTTTTAGATAAAGGATTAATTGAACTACAAACCACACTTACAACTACAGAAAATGCCACAACGTATCAAGGTGTTCTAGAGCATTTTAAAACACATAACCCAGATATGTTATGTGTTTTTAGACGTAAAAGAGGTTTCTTTAAAAAATTATGGGAAAAAAATACAGTACTTAAAAAAGAGTTTTATACCTCTATTCCTTTATTAACTTTAAAAGGAAAATAAACTAGTATTTTAAATCTGCTGGTTCAATAAAATCTACATCAAGGGTATACATTTCTTTGATGTAGGTTTTTATTTCTACCATAAACTCTTCTAACTTTTCTTCCGTTATTTCAACGTCTGGTTTTCTATAATTTGATGAAAAATTGACAGATAAAAATCCACTATTTAGGTTTTTAAAAGAATAAATTCCGCCTTCTAAAGGTTGCTTAAAATCGTACTTTTTACTTTTAGTATATAAATAAGCGTACAACAATACCTGTATGGCTTTGTGCTGCTCTTTTTCTCTTAATTTATCAAATTCTACAACACGTAAATCGGCACTACTTACCATACCTGTTTTATAATCTGTAATACGTAACACACCATTTAATTCATCTACTCTATCTACCTGACCATGTATTTTTATAGGATATTCAATACCTTCTATTTCTATGTCTGCAGATAAATTTTCTTCGGTTGCCAGAATCTTTAATTGATTGTTTTTATCTTTTAATAATTCTTTTTCTTGTGATAAAAAATTATTAACAAATCGGTTGGCTACTTCAAAAATCAAACGGTTTCTACCTGTAGATATATCTCCGTTTTTAAAGGCTTCTTTAAAATGTTTCACCACCAAATCTTTCGATTTTTTGCCCATCGAATCAATATCTTCTACTTGTAAAAACTTACCTACAAACGGTGTGTATAGTTCATCTAATGTTTCATGAACAACAGTACCTAAGGTGTTATAAGCAACGGTTTCTTCTACATCTTCAAACTCTTTTAATTTAATTATTTTCTGTTTGTAAAACGAAATTGGGTTGTATAAATAATTGGTTAATGCAGACGGAGAAATTCCTTTTACAGCCAATTCTTGTAACTTATCTAAAACAGTTTTATCTTTTTTAATTTCTTTTAACTCCACTTTTTGATTCAGTACTTTTGGAGCAACCGTTTTCTGAATAACGTCTGTTCGCATCATTTCTAATTGCGTAACAAAACGGCTTTTCTCTCCACTTCCTAAAACATCGTGTTCTGTATTATAAATGATAAACACATTTTTGGCTCTCTGCATCAATCTAAAAAAGTGATACGAAAAAATAGCATCTTTTTCTCTGTAAGTTGGCAAACCAAACTCTACTTTAACATCAAAAGGAATAAAAGAATTTTGTTGACTACTTGCTGGTAAAACTCCTTCGTTAGTAGAAATTAAAATAATGTTTTCGAAATCTAAAACACGGGTTTCTAACATTCCCATTAACTGTAAACCTCTTAAAGGTTCTCCTTGAAACGATAAACTTTCCGAAGAAATTAATTGTCTAAAAAAGAGGGCTAATGTTTTTAAATCTGGGAAGTATTTAAACTCATTTTGCAAGGTTTTTAATTGCGTAAAGGTGGTGTAAAAACGAAACAAATATTCTTTTTCTAAATCACTTACATCTTCTTTTAAAAGATTGATTAAGTTTAAAACCCGATCTATAAATTCATCTACAGAAGCATACGCGTTAAAAATTGAAATAAGCGCTTCTTTTAACGCTGCATCTATATTTTCTAATAATTTATAGATGTCTTTTTGTTTAATAAACGTTTGGTTATGTTTGGCAATATTGTCTGAAAAAGCATCTATATCTGGTATTATTTTATAAATAGATTGATGTTTTAAAAACCGAATTACATCCTTATAATAAAATTCATTTACAACTGCTTTTTGCAATTTTTCTTGAGAAATAAATAGCTGAAATACAGAAAACAACAAGTTGGTTGTGGGCACATCTTTTAAAGGGTATCCCATGGTAATATTAATTGCATTGATGTTTTTAGGCAAAGAATTTAACGTTATTGGCAACAAAGTTTCATCTGCTAAAACCAAAGCTGTATTTTTAAAATCAGTAATTTTTTCTAAAATTTCTCCTGCATATTTTATTTGAGTCGTGTTTTTAGATGCCCCAATTACTTCTATTTTTTTAGGCTCTGAAAATGTTGTACCTAAAGTTTGTATTTCGTTTTTCTCGTAATATTTCCATTGTTTTTTATACCTTCTGATGAATTTTCCGGCTTGATGATTTGATTTGAAAAAGGTTTCATCAATATCCCAATAAATTTCCGAATTACCACTTTCTAAAACTTTCTGAAACAATAATTCTTCGGCAGTGTTTAAGGCATTAAAACCAATAATAAAGAATTTTTTTGTTGAATTTTTTTCTAAAAACTCATCAATTTTATCGCAAGATTCTCTATAAATTAAACCTTGGTATCCTATCTTTTTTTCTTTTAAAAATTGATAAAAAGCATCGTAATACACATTTAATTTCTCTAAAAACGAATAATGATCTTTCATTAACTCGGTTTCTGTAAACTCACCGTCTACAGACCATTTTTTTAAACGCTGAATGTCTCTTAAGTAAATAAAAATCTTTTTAGTTTCTATTAAATGCTGATCTATCTCGTTAAAATCTTGAATAACAGTAAATGCCCAAGAAGCAAAAACATCAAAAGTTACAGGTTCTTTCTCTAACCCTTTATAAATGGTATAAAAATGAAATAATAATTGAATGCTATCTGCCTTTTCTATACCTGAAACCTTATTTATAAATTGCTCTACATTAATTATTTCTGGTAAAAAACCAACCGTAATTTTATCTTTAAAGGTTTGCTTTACAAACACTTTTGCTCTTTGAGATGGAAGTATAAATACCACATCTTGAAAAGATTTTGTGCTTTTTAAAATGTTTTCTATAGTATCAGAAATAAAAGATTGCATAGTTAAAATAGGTCTCGACTGCGCTCGACCAGACATTTAGGAGAACTTGTCTCCTCGAACGGAGTCGAGAGGTTTATATTAAATACCAAATTACAATTTTTATCCTATTTTTGAGTAATCTAATTTTTAATTTTAAAAATAAAAAATGCAAAACGAATTGAACATTGTTGGTATTCAGGCAGATTTAGTTTGGGAAAATCCTGCAAAAAATTTGGCTTTTTTTGAAGAGAAAATTAATATGCTTTCTAAAAACACCAATCTTGTTGTTTTACCAGAAATGTTTACTTCTGGTTTTACCATGAACCCAGAAAAAGTTGCAGAAGAAATGAATGGAACTTCGGTTTCTTGGATGCAAAAAATGGCAACAGAAAATGCTTTTGCAATTTGTGGTAGCTTGGTGATATACGAAAGACCTTTCGACTGCGCTAAAGGTGACAAAAAATATTACAATCGTTTGGTTTTTGTACATCCTTCTGGTAAAATAGAAACGTATGACAAACGACATTCTTTTACCTTGGCAGGTGAAGATAAAGTGTATACTTCTGGTGCTGAAAAACTAATTGTAAATTATAAAGGATGGAAAATTTGTCCGTTAATTTGTTATGATTTGCGTTTTCCTGTTTGGGCTAGAAACACTGAAAATTACGATCTTTTAATTTTTATGGCAAATTGGCCTATAATTAGAATTAAAGCTTGGGAAACACTTTTAAAAGCACGCTCCATAGAAAATATGTGTTATGTAATTGGCGTTAATAGAACCGGAAAGGATGCTAATAATTATGATTACTCTGGAAACTCTTTAGTCTTGGATTTTTTGGGTGATGAGCTTTCTCAATTAGAAAGTAATGAAATTGGAATTGTTACCACTACTTTGGTGAAAACCAAGCAAGATGCAATTAGAAAAAAACTTGGTTTTTTAAATGATTTGGATACTTTTAAAATTGATTTTTAATGTTTCTACAACATAAAAAGACCTTTCTGTATTTAAACAAAAAGGTCTTTTTAAATTATATATAAGTTTGCAAACAAGTCTAGCCCTGATTAACTCTGCTTTACTATTTTTTTGAATCGTTGAATGCTTCGCATTTGAAACGACATCCTTTTTGTTTTTTACAAAAAGATATAGTGGAAAGCAGGAAATAGCTTCTAATACTAACTAGGATTCATCATCCATTTGAATTTGAAATCTGTTTGAGGAACTACAATTCTTTCTGTAATTCTGTACATTCTATCTGGTAATTTCATTAAATAATCTCTTGCCTTTTCTGCTTCTGGCGTAAGATTTGTAATTTTATCGATTTCCCAAGCTTCATTTAATTTTCTTAAAATATCTACATAATCGAAACCGGTGTAAACACCAACTCTTTGTGCTACAATAGAAAAATCATCGAACAAACTTCCTTTTGCTTCAAAAGATTCTCTTAAATGCATTGCAGGCATTACAATCTTATGTTTCATCATGTGCTGAAAAGCCAACATCATTTCACTAGGATCAATTTTAAAGATTTCTTTTACGAATTCTGTATATGCTTGGTGATGACGCATTTCGTCTCCTGCAATAATTCTAGACATTTTTGCCAAAGCTTTGTGCCCTTTTTTACGTGCAATTTTAGCTACGTTGTTGTGAGAAACATAGGTTGCTAATTCTTGAAAACTTGTGTACACAAAGTTTTTATATGGATCTGTAGAAGTACCAATATCAAAACCATCTGCAATTAAATGTTGTGTAGAAATTTCTACTTCACGCATATTTACACGACCAGATAAGTACAAGTATTTGTTTAAAACATCTCCATGTCTGTTTTCTTCTGCGGTCCAAGTTCTTACCCATTTTGCCCAACTATTGTCTGGATCTTGAGAAACTCCGTCTAAATCTAATAACCAAGATTCGTAGGTTGGTAATGCTTCTTCTGTAATGGTGTCTCCTACTAAAACAATCCAAAAATCGTCGTGCAATTCTTTAGATAATTCTCTAATTTCTTCTACTTCTGATATAAAAGAGTCTTTCTGAGAATTTGGCAAAAAGTCTGTTGGCTGCCAGATTTTTTCTGCAGGGATTAAATATTTATCTACAAAGGTATGCATGCTTTTTTCTAAGGTTAGCATCACTTCTTTTCTTACGTTGTGTATAGACATATCTTTATTTTATGTGGTCTTTAATGACTGATTCGGTTTTTTCTAATAATTCATTAAAAGGTAATGAATTTATTTTTAATGGTTGATGAACAGTAAATGTAATTGGGCTACCTAAACCTAATGGAAATTTTCCGTATTTAAAAATTTTCCAAGAATTATTTATTGTTATTGGCACAATATAACCTTCTTTATTAAATTTAGTGATGACTTTTAAGCCATTTATGGCAAATTTCTTAGGCTTACCATCTCTACTTCTTGTTCCTTCCGGAAAAATTACGGCTCCCCATTTATTGTTTTTAATTCTTTTTGCAAACTCCATTAAGGCTGAAATGGCTTGTTTTGAATCTTTTCTATCGATTAATGCTGCACCACCATGTTTTAGGTTAAAAGAGATACTAGGTATGCCTTTACCGAGTTCTTTTTTAGAGACAAATTTTGGTTGATGTTTTCTAAATGCCCAACTAATTGGTGAAATATCAAACATACTTTGATGGTTAGAAACAAAGATTAGTGAGCAATCTTCTGGTAGTTTGTGTTGATTATCTACCTTAACAACTACGCCTAAAATTAATAATGTTTTAGATAAAAACCAGTTCATATAATCTACTACAAACTGATGCCCTTTATAACCAAATAATTTTAACCCCAACCATTGTAATGGATGAAATATAAGTAGTGATAAAAAAAACACCAATATAAAAATTGGTGATAATATGTAGCTTAAAATTTTCATTTTGAATCTAATATAGATGCTTGCTTATGCAAGGATGCTTGTTATTAAAACCAGTTACTCCAAGGGATTCTAGAAAGAATCAATATTAAAGCAATACCGTAGAAAATTGCAAATGTTTTAAATTTAGCTGCATCTTCTGTTTGCTTTTTATGTTTAGACCAACCTATTGTTATAAATACAATAGCAATAAGCATCATTAAAGGGTGTTCTACAGCTAATAATCTAGTTGCTTTATTTGCCATAACTTCGCCACCATTAGCTTTTAATGCTTTGTACCAAGGAGACATAAAATACCATCCTAAACCAATTAATAATTGTATATGAGACACTATTAAGGTAAACAAACCTAGTCTTAAATCTTTATCTGTAAATTCTTTTTTTTGCTTTAAACCAATTACTGCATTAACTACTGCAAAAATTAAAATTGCTAAAACAAGGTATGCCCAATATGAATGTACGTCTTTCATGCTTTTTATATTCTATTTGTATATGTTACAAAGTTACTAATTTTAATAATAAAAAAACCACCTCAATTGAGGTGGTTTTTGTTAAGGTTTTTTTTAGGATTTATTCATTCCAAACCCATTCTCCATTTTCTTTAATTAAATATCTGATTACATCATTTGTACCATTGTCATACAATAAGTATGTAATTAGGTATTTTTGACCATCTTCTGCAGATGGATTTAAATGATCTAATAATAGGTCTAACGAAAATAATATTTGATCGTCTTCCCAATTATAATCATAATCAGAATAATCCGCAAGATTACTTAAACTTACATTATCAAAATCTGTATTACCTTCTAATTCTGCAGCCATATAAACATAATCATCTGCATTTAAAGTATATTTAATTGTATTATCTGGAATCCAGTTACTACCATCATGACCAAATTGTAATGTTGTACTCATTGTTGATTGATGTTTAACCCAAACTCCATCAGTTTTTGTATATCTATCTCCACGTACTTGCGCACCACTAGAACTAGATACATATTTATATAGTACATCTAAAACAGCATCGTTTTTAGCATAAGGAAATTTTAGGTTTAAAAAAGCTGCTAAATAATCATCTGCAGGCTTAGAGCTTCCAAAGTTTTCAAGTCCCATTGAAGCAAAATCTGCATCAGTAACTGAGTAAAATCCATCTGTAGATGGGATTTCCCAAGCACCTTCATTGAAAGTGTAAATAGCATTATAAGTTTCTTTATTACCTACAGTTTCATCTGCTAAAGTTTCATTACTCATAATAGAAGACCAAGTGTTTGCAACACGGATACCATCTATGATAGCTGATGGTCCGCCACCACCCTGACGGATACCAATTCTTTTAGCGCTATTACCAGAATTACCCGTATTTGTAGCTTCAGGAGTAGCAGGTTCTGTATCTGTTACAGACGTTAATACATATAAATTTGCAATACCTGTTTCAACCTCATAAGAAGTTACTATAAGATAAGTAGTATCTAATTCGTAAGCAGTTGTACCATAAGTTAAAGAACTAGAACTAGCACCTATACCAAATAAAACTTTTCCGTTACCATCGCTTTTTGCTCCGGTTCTTGCAGAAAAATTAAAACTTCCGTCTTCTTCCATTAAATGGAAAAAGTAAGTTCCATTACCAACTTCACTTAATTTAATTAAAGCGCTAGAATATACTTTTTTGGAAGTTAATTCTGGAGAAATAGCTGTATTTACATCTTCAGAACCAGCAGTAGAAATAGCTAAAGCCCCCCCAACATTTGAAGAAGGATAATCTGCCATTGTTAAGTTTTCTGTTGTATACATTAATTGATTATCAGCTCCTGAATGATTAACCCAAGCTCCTGCAGAAATTGTAGTTAAATCTCCAGCTGTTGTACCGTAATCTAAGTTTTCATCTAAAGAAACCTCAGGTGTTACTGTAAAAGCACTACCTGTAAATTGATCATATTGTGCAGAAACAAAATCTCCTTCTGTTGCAGTAGGATATTTAGCTGTAATGATATCTACCAAATAATCTCCTGGTGTTGCAGTAGATTGGAAACCTAATAAATCACTTCCGCTTGTTGTATAATCTGCTTGATCTAAAGTGTAATTTTTTAAACCAAAAGCATAACCAACATTTAATTGGTAACCTACTAAAACAGATGAATTTTTTCCCCAAACTGGGTATTTATCTGCTAAAAAAGCAGGTAAAGCTGCTTTTGCTTCATCTACGTCGTTAAAACGTCCAGATAATTCTAATGCGTCGTAGTCATCACTTGTAAGTGTATAAGAAGCTTCTCCTACGATTGCATTTTCATTCGCGTCAACTTCTGCATTAATATCTTCTAATGGCTCACAAGAAGTAAATACCATTGAAAAAATTGTTAGTAATAATACTATTTTTTTCATCTTTTGTTTTTTAAAATTTAACTTTTAATCCTAGACTAAATGTTCTACCTGCTCCATAATAAACTTGTGCAGTATCATAAGTAGAACCATCACCATCATTTGCATCTGAAATATATTCTACATCAAATAAGTTGTTCATATTTGCTGTTAAAGTAGTATCAAAATCACCAATTGTAAATCCGTGTCTTAAACCTAAATCAAATAAACTATAGCTTGGTAATTTCCAAGGGTTAGATGTGTTCGTTGGATCATTTCTTCTGTTTACATCAAAGTAAGCATAGTTGTCTCCTGCATAATTAAAATCTAAAGAAATTGTAGTTTTTTCTAATAAATCATACTTTGCACCTAATGCAAATGTAGTTTGTGCTGCATCAGATACTTTTAATCCTTTAGCATAAACTGTAGAGCTAGCTATTTCAGTACCATCTTGCGCAAATGTTCTACCTACTGCATCGTTTTTCCATTTCCAGTTACCAACAGAAGCCATACCTGTAATAGCTAATTTATCCATAGGTCTAAGTAAGAAATCGAATTCTACACCTTGGTGTAAGGCATCTAAACCATTAATATTTACTGTTAAGTTTTCTCCTCCAGGTCCAGGAAGACTTCTAATAAGAGATTTATCTAACCAAGAAGTTGTGTAAATGTTAAGGTTTGCAGAGAATACTTGAGATTTAAAACCGTATCCTACTTCTGCACTAAAAACTTTTTCATTAATAGCATCTTCATTTAAAGCTGTAGATCTATCACTTTGAAAAACGTTTCCTGTTAAAAATGGTGCTTTTGAGAAATAACCTACGTTAGCAAAAACATTTTGTTGATCATCAATATTATAGTTTGCTCCACCTTTAGTACTGTATCCTAAGAAATTTGCTACATCAGATTTTCTTTCAGGATCATTTGCTGCATATTTCATAAAGTCTTCTTTACTGTATGCTGTGTTAGAAATTGCAGTAGAAAAGAATACAGATAAATCGTCTACAGAATATTCTAATTGACCAAATACACCATATCTTTTTACGATACCATCGTAATCTTTACTAAATCTATCTCCTACTTGTAATGCTTGACCTCCTGTATTATCAGAACTATCATCGTTATAGAAATACTCTCCTCCTAATAAGTCTGTTACCTCATACCAGTGAGACCCCACATAAGATCTTGCGTCTATACCTACAGATAAAGATAAAGTTTCTGATAATTTAGTTTTTAAAGTTGATAAAACTCCGTACCATTCGTGAGAGTTTTTTGAAGCTGCAAAGAAATCTGTAGCACCTAAAGCTCCGTTTGATATATTTTCATCAACAATTCTATCGAAATCTATTGGTTGGTCTGCACCACCTAATCTATAATCATTGCTAATAAATTTTGAACCTTGAGTTCTTCTTCCTCCTCCTGTACCAAAAGAAGCATATACAGAAGTAGTTAAAAATGTTTCTTCAGAAATTATCCAATCATAATTTAAAGAAATTTGTGGTTTGTGATAAAAGTTAAAAGAAGTATTTTCTACTTGACCATTTCTGTAACCCCAATCTGGGTTAAATCTTTTACCTCCTTGTTCTGTTGCTCTATATTCTGCAATAGTTCTTCTATTATATCTTTGTCCGTGTTCTTGAATTGTACCAATTACGTTGAAAGATAATTTATGTTTCTCGTTAATTTCTTTAGAAACATTTAAGAAATAGTTTACACCACTAAACTGAAGACCATCTACATAACCCTCTCCAGAAACTTTAGCTGCAGAAGCTGTTACTGCAAAACCATTGTCCATCATACCTGTAGATAATGTCATTCCATATTTTTGGTAACCATTGTTTCCTGTACTCATTCTAACAATACCACCTTTTTCTGCATCTGTAGATTTAGAAATAACATTAATGGTACCACCAATAGAAGGTACTGCTACTTTAGAAGCTCCTAAACCTCTTTGTACTTGCATTGCAGAAGTAACATCTGATAATCCTGCCCAGTTAGACCAGTAAACTGCTCCGTTTTCCATATCATTAACAGGTATACCATTAATCATAACTGCAACGTTTTGAGATCTAAATCCACGTAAGTTAATTCTTCCATCTCCATAACCACCACCAGATTTGGTAGCATAAACACCTGGAGTAGATTTTAAAATCTCTGGAAATTCCTGTGCTCCTAATTTAGCTTCAATATCTGCCGCTTTAATTGTAGAAACTGCCACTGGTGTTTTTCTACCAATTGCAAAAGAAGTTGCTGTAACAACTATTTCATCTAAAGCTCCAGCATCCTCTTCTAATTTAATAGATTTAAAATTTGATTTTGAAGAAGAAAACGCAAATTCTCTAGTTTTGTAGCCTATAAAAGAAACTACCACAACCCCAGACTTTGTTTTTGCTGTTAAAGTGAATTTTCCATCAAAATCTGTTGATGTACCGTTTGCTGTACCTTTTACAACAATACTTGCTCCTGGTAATGGTTGGTTTGTATCATCTACAACTGTACCAGTAATTTTAGTTTGTCCTAAAATTGTAGCTGTTACAAATAGTAAGGCTACAAATAATAAGTTTTTAAAATTTCTCATTGTTTAATTTTATGTTATTAAATGTTCTGCAAAATTCCTCTTTTCGTAGAGTTCTAATGTTAATTTAATGTTAAGCTTTAACAAAAAATTAAGACAAGTAAGTACATAAAATATTTTTTCTATACTAATAATCAAACTGTTAAAAATAAACAGATATGTTAACAAAAGTTAACTAAATAATTAATAGTTTAAAAAACAAGACAAAAAACTAAATTTAAGATTTATTCAATAATTTTTTAGCCATTTCTTTTCCTAATTCTACACCAAATTGATCGTAGCTATAGATGTTCCATAAAATTCCTTGTGTATAAATTTTATGTTCATAAAGTGCTATTAATTTACCTAAAGAACGTGGTGTTAATTTATCAAAAAGGATAGCATTACTTGGTCTGTTTCCTTCAAAAACTTTAAAAGGCAAAAGTTTTGCAATTTTATCTTCATCACCAGAAAATTTTAATTCTAAATGCACCTCTTCTTTTGTTTTACCAAAAGCCAATGCATCCATTTGACCATAATAATTAGACATTAATTTTTTATGATGATCTGTTAAACCATATAAAGATTCTTTGTAACCAATAAAATCTGCAGGAATTAATTTGGTTCCTTGGTGTACCAATTGCATAAAAGCATGCTGCATATTTGTACCTGTACTTCCCCAAACAATGGTACCTGTTTGGTAAGTTACTTTTTCGCCATTTCTGTCTACACCTTTACCATTACTCTCCATAGTAGCTTGTTGTAAATAATCTGGAAGTTTAGATAAATACTGAGTATATGGTAAAACAGCCTCTGTTTCTGCTCCATAAAAATTATTATACCAGATACTTAACAATGCTAAAATTACTGGAATGTTTTTATCGAAATCTACATTTTTAAAATGAAGATCCATTTCTTCTGCGCCTTCTAAAAGCTCTTTATAGTTATCGAAACCTACTGACAAACTAATAGACAAACCTACTCCAGACCAAAGTGAAAAACGACCTCCAACCCAGTTCCACATAGGAAAAACGTTACTTTTATCGATACCAAAACTATCTACTGCCTCTAGATTTGTAGAAACTGCCACAAAATGCTTTGGAATATCAAAAATAGTTGCCGATTTTAAAAACCAATTTTTAAGCGTTTCTGCGTTGGTAATGGTTTCTTGTGTTGTAAATGTTTTAGATACAATTACAAATAAGGTTGTTTCTGGATTTAATGTTTTCATAATTTCAGAAACATGATCTCCATCTACATTAGATACAAAATGAGGTGTTAGTTGGTTTTTATAAAACTTTAAAGCTTCTACAACCATGTCTGGTCCTAAATCTGAACCTCCAATACCAATATTTACAATATCTGTAATAGATTTTCCTGTATATCCTTTCCATTTACCAGAAATAACTTTGTTAGAAAAGCTTTTAATTTTTCTTAAAGCGGCTTGTATTTGTGGTTTCACATTTTTTCCATCAACCAAAACAGGTTCATCAGAAGTACTTCTTAGCGCAGTATGTAAAACTTCTCTACCTTCAGTTACATTAATAACATCACCAGCAAATTGCTTTTCTATGGCATCTTTTAAATCTACCTCATTTGCTAAATCCAGTAGTAAACTAATGGTTTCTTTAGTTACTCTATTTTTAGAAAAATCTACCAATAAATCATCAAATTCTAAAGAAAAATCTTCTTTTCTGTTTGCATCTTTATCTAAATCTTTAATCTGGATATTTTTAATATCGTTAAAATGATTTGTTAATGCTGTCCAAGCATTTGTTGTAGTTGGGTTGATGTTTTTTAAAGCCATTTTATTTTAATTTTGTGCTATTTTTTCTATAACTTCTGGTTCTTTAACCGGAAGTACTTTGTTTTCTAATTGATATTTAAGCGGTTTAATAAACTCTAAATATTGAGGTTTTAAACTTTTCTTTAAAGGTTCTGCAGAAGGTAACTTCTCTTTAAAAGGATCTACTTGCTTGCCATGTTTCCAAAAACGATAACATACATGTGGCCCACCTGTGTTACCTGTCATTCCTACCCAACCAATTACATCCCCTTGTTTTACGTAGTCGCCTTTTTTAACTTTACGTTTTTTCATGTGTAAATACTGTGTAGAATAGGTGCTATTATGTTTAATTTTTACATAATTACCATTACCGCCTCTTCTTGCAGACTCAGAAACGGTACCGCTAGCTGTTGCTAAAATAGGTGTTCCAATTTTGGCTGCAAAATCGGTACCCTTATGTGGTCTTATTTTATTGCCGTAATATGCAATTCTTCTTCTTAAATTGTATCTAGAAGAAATTCTATACTGAAACTTTATAGGTGATTTTAAAAACTGACTACGAAGCATATTACCGTTTTCATCATAATACTCCGAAATTCCTTTTATAGAATCTGACATATATTTAAATGCATATAAATCTTGTCCTTTATGATTAAATATTGCCGATTTAATTTCTCCATATCCTGCAAAAAGAGAGTCTTTTATATATTTCTCCTCAAAGATAAGTTTAAAAGTATCTCCTTTCTGTAGTTTGTAAAAATCTAAAGTCCAAGCATAAATATCTGCAACTGCATAGGTTAAATTTGCAGATAAATGCAAACTATCCATTGCGTTAGAAAGATTAGAATGAATTTCTCCTTCTACAATTTTCTCTACTGTTTTTATTGGCTGAACATAAGTGTGTGCATCTATTATAGAATCTTTAAAATCTATAACTGTAGCGTTAATTAAATTATCCTTGTAAATAAAAACCTTGGCTTCTTCTAAAGAATCTTTACTAGATAAAATTACATAAGGTTTTCCTGTTCTTAATCTTCTAACATCAAAAACATCTTTTATAGAAGTAGTAATTTTACTAATTTTTGGGTAACCTACATGATGCCTATCTAAAATAGCGCCAAAACTTTCGCCTCTTCTAATAGTATCTTGTATTACTTTATAATCATCTATTTTATACCCAAATTTATAAACAGGTTTAGGTTTTACTTTTTTAGGTACTATTATGGGTTTTTTAACATCTTTTTTACAAGATGAAAACGAGGTAATTAAAACTAAAAGGAGGATTATTTTTTTCAAAAATATGTGCTATTGAATGTAGCTTCAAAAGTACAAATAAAAAAGTTTTTTTAGGTGTCTATCTCCATGAACTTCCGATATCGGTTTCGTTAAAAATTTCCTAATTTTTGATAAAAGGATTCGCTAATCCATTATAAGACTCTAATTCTGCTCTTAAAGAACCAACTGCTAAATCTGCTTTCATTTTAATAGGAATTTTATTAGCATCATCTGTAATCCACAAAGTAACACTCTCTTGCGCTTTAAAAACTCGACCAGACTGAACTAACGGTCTAAAAATAAGGGTTTTAATTTTACCGAATTTTGTTCTTAACGTTTCTCTTCCTATAAAACGCAACTTAAAAGGATATACCTGAGAATCTAAAAACATATCTATAGCAATTTCTTCTCCTTTATTCATGTTTTTAACATCTTTATTTCTTAAATAATAGAATGAAGAAAGGATGTCTTGCACATTAGAAAAAGAAACAGAAGTATCTTTTTGCATTGTAAAATCTTGAACGTATGCCTTATTAGAATCATAATTAAACCTTGTAATTCTGTGTTTTTTATAACCACCTTCGTCAATTTTTCTTTTAAAAAGATACGGTTTTACGCTATCTCTATCAAAATAGCTTTCATATTTATCATCAACACTAAAAAACCATTTTATCATACCAGAAGTCCAACCAGTACCTTTTGTATAAAATACTTTTTTACCATTTAGTACTTTTTCTTTTACTTCTAAAACGGCAGTTCCTGCTCTTAAAAAGCCACTGTAACTCATTTTATAACGCAACAATTCTCCGCTTTTAAAAGCAACTGATTTTTCTTGACTGTTAGTAATTGTCAAGAAAAAAAGGGTCAAAAATAATAGGGTATACTTTTTCATATTAAACCAAACATATAAAAAAGTAATGACAATTACCGTTCCAAAATAAAAAAAAACCATTTACTAACTATTTGTAAATGGTTTTTTAATATAAATCTATGTTTCTATCAGTCAATCAAATTGAGTAATAATTTGACAAAAATGATCGTTTTATTTTTATTAAAAACAAACTATTTTACTTTAAAATGTTCCCCAATTTTTTAATTCCTCTTCGCTCCATAAATATGGGTAAAAAATTCTTCGTTGATATTTTGGATGCATGTATTTTCGCCAATTACTACCTCCAGTAGCTTTTAATTCAGAATCATTACCGCCAATATATTTTGCAGCAGCGTTGTAATGAGCCATTACCCATTTTACATTTACCGTATAATCATAATGGCGCATTGCTTTTATTAAATCTTCATTTTCTTGAATTTCCTTTGGAAGCTGCTGAAATTTTAAGGACAAATTAATATCATTATAATCTTCCATAAAATCGATAAAATCTCCCATATATTTTTTTTCAAAAAGATTTAATAGAGTAGATTTTTGCCCTGTGGTGTAATTTTTACCTGCAGCTTGCCAATACAAATGATTATACGCATTTTTAAATGACGAGTTTCTATCGATATTATCTCTAAAACGAACATCTATTAAATTGATTAATTCTGTGGATGCAAACTCAATTTTACGGTATTGTGCACTTTGAAAACCACTTGCAGGTGTTAATGTATTTCTAAATTTTAAATATTGTTCTCGTTCCATACCATCTGCCATCACCGTAAAAGAACTACAAAGCATATCAAAATACCTGCTAATTCTACCTAAATGCATCGAAAATTTATCGGCAGTAACTTCTATTGTTTTTGCAACCTGATCTATTTCCCACAAAATCATTTTAAATAACAACTCATTTACTTGATGATACATGATAAAAACCATTTCATCGGGTTGTGTGGTTCTTGGAGTTTGCAAGCCTAAAAGGGCATCTGTCTGAATATAATCCCAATACGTAATTGGTGTACTGTGCAACAAACCCTCTAACATAGAATCTACGGGAACACCTAATGTATCGTACTTTTCTTCTATTGCTTTTAAAATTTCGTCTCTGTTCATTTTTTTTTAAGAATCAAGATAATTAGGGCCAAAAAACAAGAAATTTTTGATTTTTGGACATTATTGATGCAATTTAATATAAAAAATAAAGATTATTTCATCTTTCTAGTGATGTTTAATTAAAACAAAAAACAAAGTCTTAAATCTTGATTCTTGGTTCCTTTTTATTTTGTCTCTTTTTATAAGGTTCCCCTTTTTGCTTGTTCTCTTTCTATAGACTCAAACAAGGCTTTAAAATTTCCTGCACCAAAACCTCTTGCTCCCATTCTCTGAATAATCTCGAAAAACAACGTTGGCCTATCTTCTACTGGTTTGGTAAAAATTTGCAATAAATACCCTTCTTCATCGGCATCAATCATAATACCCAACCCTTTTAGTTTTTCGATATCTTCTTTTAATTCGTGGCTATGTTCTTCTAACCTACCCGGAACTGCTTTGTAATAGGCTTCTGGCGGTGTTGATAAAAACTCGACTCCTTTAGATTTTAATTGAGATACTGTTTTAATAATATCGTCTGTTGCAACAGCAATATGTTGCACACCAGAACCTTCATAAAAATCTAAATATTCTTCTATTTGAGATCTTTTTTTCCCTTCTGCTGGTTCATTTATCGGAAACTTAATTCTTCCGTTTCCGTTAGACATCACCTTACTCATTAAAGCGGAGTATTCGGTATGAATTTGCTTATCATCAAAAGATAAAAAATTGACAAACCCCATAACATCTTCATAAAATTTCACCCACGTATTCATTTGGTTCCACCCCACATTACCCACCATGTGATCTATGTATTTTAAACCCGCAGTTGGCGGATTGTAATCGGATTCCCATTTTTTAAAACCTGGTAAAAATGCACCTTTATAGTTTTTACGTTCTACAAATAGGTGTACGGTTTCTCCGTAGGTATATATTCCTGCTCTCACTACTTCTCCGTGCTCATCTTTTTCTACTGTTGGTTCCATGTAAGATTTTGCGCCACGTTTTGTGGTTTCTTCGTATGCTTTTCTTGCATCTTCTACCCAAAGTGCTACTATTTTTACACCATCGCCATGTTTTACAATATGGTCATTAATTGGCGATTTGCTATTAAGGGGAGTTGTTAGCATCAACTTTATTTTGTCTTGTGTTAACACATAACTTACAGAATCTTTAGAACCCGTTTCTAATCCGCGATACGCGTGTGACTGAAAACCAAAAGCTGTTTTATAAAAATGTGCTGCTTGTTTTGCGTTACCAACGTAAAACTCTACATAATCTGTTCCTAAAAGTGGAAGGAAATCTTGTGCTCCTTCAAATATTTTTTCTAAACCGTAGTTTACTGATTTTATTTCTTTTTTACTCATCTGTATGTTTTATAGAACAAAGAAAAAAGAGACAAGAAAAAAGACTTTTAGAGCTTATTTTGAAACCCCATTGTCATTTTTTGAAATTCTTGAATTTTTGCTTCAATCTTTGTTAATTGTTCTTTATTTATATAATTTCTGTTACAAGCTATTATTAATTGAGTTTCGAGCTCGAAAGAAGAACCTAAAGCGATATCAATAAAGTGAGAAAAAGATTTATCTGTTCTCGATGATCCTTCTGCAATATTACTTGGAATAGAAACTGAACATCTACTAATTTGAGAAATTAACCCAAATTTTCGTCTTTTGGAAAATCTTCGATAATCGTATAAACATCATCTACAATTTCGATTCCAATTTTCCAAATCTTTAAATTCTTATAATTATGTCTTTTTCTAACGGTCATAATCTCTTTTCTTGCTTCTCCTTTCTATTTACTCCAACCACGATTTATAATACTCTTCATCGGCAATTTTCATGGCTTCTTCTGTAACCATCAAAGGTTTAAAAGTATCTACCATTACTGCTAATTCTTCGGTTTTTGTATGCCCAATACTACGTTCTGTTGCGCCTGGGTGTGGACCATGAGGAATTCCGGCTGGATGCAAGGAAATATGCCCTTGATCGATGTCGTTTCTACTCATAAAATCGCCATCTACATAATACAAAACTTCATCTGAATCTATATTACTGTGATTGTATGGCGCAGGAATTGAGTTGGGATGATAATCGTACAAACGGGGTACAAAACTGCAAATTACAAAGGCATTGGTTTCAAAAGTTTGATGCACTGGTGGCGGCTGATGAATACGACCTGTGATGGGTTCGAAATCGTGAATTGAAAATGCATACGGAAAATTATAACCGTCGTAACCCACCACATCAAAAGGATGCGAAGCGTAGGTCATTTCTATAATTTCGCCTTGTTTTTTTACTTTGATAAGAAAATCACCTAACTCATTATAAGTTTCTAATTCTTGGGGTCTTCTTAAATCTCGCTCACAAAAAGGTGCATGTTCTAATAATTGACCAAAGTAATTTCTGTACCTTTTTGGTGTATACACCGGACTGTAAGATTCTACAATAAAAAGTCGGTTGTTTTCATCATCGAAATCTAATTTGTAAATAATTCCACGTGGAATTACCAAGTAATCTCCGTATTTAAAGTTGATGTTACCAAGATGCGTTCTTAATTTTCCGGTTCCTTTATGGATAAAAATCACCTCATCTGCATCTGTGTTTTTATAAAAATATGCTGTGGTAGATTTTTTTGGTGCCGATAAAATAATATTACAATCAGCATTTGTTAAAACGATTTTTCTACTTTCTAGATAGTCGTTTTCTGGCGGCACTTGAAATCCTCGAAAACGATAGGATTGAATATTATTGGCTTTTGCAATTTTTGGTTTTACAGAATATTGTTTACCAATATGCTTAACCATGGTTGGTCTGTGCTCATGATACGAATTGGTAGACATTCCGTCGAAACCAATAGTACCAAACAATTGCTCGTAATATAAGCTTCCGTCTTTTTTACGAAATTGCGTGTGTCTTTTGGGTGGAATTGCACCTAACTTATGATAAAAAGGCATAAAATGTGTTTAATTGTTGAACTGCTTAATTTTTTGTCTCAGCTTTATAAATGAGATTCTGAAACAGGTTTAGAATAACAACAAATAATTCTTTATTCAGGATTACGCTTTATTAAAAACTTTAGATATGTAAGTAAATCTGAAAACATCTCAATCGATTTCGTTAGTTATTCAAATATACAAAATGTATGCAGAAAAAAATACTATAAGAAGTAACCTGTATTTAAAAATTTGAAGATAGGCATAGAAACTACTATTAAAATAAAGAATACAACAATAGTTTTAGTAACAAATGAATATTCCTTTACTACTATAATTTCAATTTGACTATTATTTGAGGTTTTAAAATCTGTTTTGTTGAAAAAATTGTGAAGAATAATTGAAGTTAAAACTGACAAAAAGGTCAAAATTATTATACTGTCTGAACTTAATTGAAAAATAGAATCTGGATTAGGATAATAACCACCCCAACATGTACACAATAAGCCTAACAAATTTTCTTCTTGATTCATAATTCTAATTTTTACCTAAAATAAGAAATTTAATTTACAAAGTATGGATTCCTGCCTTCGCAGGAATGACAAAAATAAAAAGACCTCACAAGAAAAAATCTTGTGAGGTCTTTTTATGTTGTTGAACGCGTTAGGGATTGAAATGACATCCTTTTTGCTTTTTTTTTTGCAAAAAGATATAATGTAAAGCCCGACCTTTAGGTAACGCCCAAAATTATATTTTTATAAATATTTTAATTAGTTTACGCTACGTTTATTACTTCTGTAATTTGTGGTGCAAACTTTTTAATGGTAGCTTCTACTCCGTTTTTTAACGTCATTTGATTTACAGAACAACCTGTACAAGCGCCTTCTAATTGTACTTTTACAATAGAATCTTCTATTGATAAAAGCTTAATATTCCCTCCGTCACTAATTAAAAAAGGGCGAATTTCGTCTAATGCTTTTTCTACATTATTTAATGTTTCTTCTGCTGTCATAAATCAAGTTTATTTAGAACTACAACCACTCATAGTTGTAATTCTTACCACTTCTGTTGGTGGTAAAGTTTCATTTCTTTTTAACAATTCTGAAAGCATTTCTTTGGTAATATCGTTAAATGATTTTTCTAAAATTGTTCCGTTTTGTAAGGCTACAGGATGTCCAACATCTCCAGCTTCTCTAATACTTTGCACTAAAGGAATTTCTCCTAAAAATTTAGTTTTAATATCTTCTGCTAAATTTTTTGCGCCATCTTTACCAAAGATATAATATTTATTATTTGGTAATTCTTCTGGTGTAAAATACGCCATATTTTCGATAATTCCTAAAACGGGTACATTAATACTGTCTTGTTGAAACATTGCAACTCCTTTTTTAGCGTCTGCTAAAGCAATGTTTTGTGGTGTACTAACAACTACTGCTCCGTTAATTGGTAAGGCTTGTACTATTGATAAATGTACATCTCCTGTTCCTGGAGGTAAATCGATTAATAAAAAGTCTAATTCTCCCCAATCTGCATCAAAAATTAATTGATTTAAGGCTTTAGAAGCCATTGGTCCACGCCAAATTACTGCTTGATCTGGGTTTGTAAAAAAACCTAAAGACAATAATTTAACTCCGTAATTTTCTACAGGCTTCATTTTAGAACGCCCTTCTACTTGTACAGAAAGTGGTTTTGATTTTTCTACATCGAACATAATGTGTTGCGATGGCCCGTAAACATCTGCGTCTAAAACACCTACATTAAAACCCATTTTTGCTAATGAAATAGCTGTATTTGCTGTAATTGTAGATTTACCAACACCACCTTTACCAGATGCAATTGCTATAATGTTTTTAATATTAGGAATTGCTTTTCCTTTAATTTGATTCGGTTTTGCTTTTTCTACTGGCTTTTCTACCTTTACATGTATTTTAACCGTAATATGCTCTCCTACATTGGTTTGAATTGCCTTTGTAATTTCCGTCTCAATCTTCTTTTTTGCTTGTAAAGTAGGGTTACTAATGGTAACATCTACCTCTACTTCATTACCAAAAGTAACAACGTTGGTAACATTGTTATTTTCTATTAAACTTTTACCTTCTCCGGGAGCGGTAATTGTTTCTAATGCGTTGTATATATCTTGCTTTTTAAAACTCACGTTTTCTTATATTTAATCTTACAAGCAAAGATACGTCTTACTGCTCAGAAAAGAAAGTTTGTAGATTGTGAATATTGATGAATTGATAGGTTAGAATTATAGAATGGTTTTTGATTACTATTTGATCATGTATTTACAACAAGAAAACGTTTAAATTAACTCTTCTGAAGGGTTCCAAAATACGTTTTCTAAATCTTGAATTTGGTTTTCTATAACAATTATTCCTTCACTTTCTAATAATTGCTGCATCAGGTTTGTGCCATCAAAGTGATGCTTGCCTGTTAGTAACCCTTTTCTATTTACAACTCTATGTGCAGGAATATCGTTTAAATTATGGGCTTTGTTCATTGCCCAACCTACCATTCTTGCAGATCTTGCTGCTCCTAAATACGTTGCAATTGCTCCGTAACTGGTCACTTTTCCGTAAGGAATTAAACGTGCAACCTTGTAAACTTTATCAAAAAAATTGTCTTCTTTTTCCACGTTGTGAAGATACTATTATTACACAGAATTTTGCAGAGAAATTTAGAGTGTTAGAAGTATACATTAACAATAGTGATGCTATGAGATTCCTCAATCGCCTAAAAATGCCCATTTCGGAATAACCGTAGAACCTTTTAATGAATATTGATAATTAGAAATGATAGAAATAAATAATATTGATTTTCAGAAGCTAAAAACCGACCTACTTTTAAATTTTGTAATAATTCGAGTTTTATGGAATGGCTAGTGTCCAAAGAACGTAGTGGTCTGGACACGTGAATGGAATAAAATGTAGAATTTTAGAAATTTAAAATAAGTCTAGATTTTTTTGTTTTGTTTTTCATCAATGGAAAAAAGAAAAGAAACTTATTACGCAGAGGTTCAGGGAGTTAAAAATAAATACTCAAAATTGTTGGTAATGAGATTCCTCAATCGCCTAAAAAGGCTCATATCGGAATGACAGTAGAACGTTTTAATGAATATTGAGAATTGAATTGACAGGAATAAGTAATATTGATTTCAGCATCTAAAAACCGACCTACTTTTAAATTTTGTAATAATTCAAGTTTTATGGAATGGCAAGTATCCAAAGAACGCAGTGGTCTGGACACGTGAATGAAATAAAATGTAGAATTTTAGAAATTTAAAATAAGTCTAGATTTTTTTGTTTCGTTTTTCATCAATGGAAAAATGAAAAGAAAGTTATTGTACAGAATTTTGCAGAGAAAAAACTAAGATTCACGGAGTTAAAATAAGTGCTCACAATTGTATGGTAATGAGATTCCTCAATCGCTTAAAAAAGCTCACTTCGGAATGACAGTAGTGCGTTTTAATGAATCTTCATAAAAAAACTAGTACTCATTAAAATGAATACTAGTTTTTTATATCTAAGATTTCCTTAAATTACCCAAAAAGGTTTTTTGAAGAAAAAAAATTAATATTTTAATCTAAATTTAATGTAGGTAATTGGCTTATCTACTTCTAAATATTGATTTTCGTAAAAGGTTTGTGTTTCTGTAACTTCTTTCGGAGCTCCTTCATTTTTATACACGGTATGATTTGCATATAAAACCTCATGCCCTTCTCCATGTAACAAACCTAAAGTATAACCATGCATAAATTCAGAATCTGTTTTTAAGTTCATAATTCCGTCTTCATTTAAAATATGGTGGTACTTTTTCATAAAACTAGAATTTGTCATTCTATGTTTTGTACGTTGATATTTTATTTGTGGATCTGGGAAAGTAATCCAAATTTCTGAAACTTCATTTTCAGCAAAAATAAAATCGACCAATTCTATTTGAGTTCTTACAAAAGCTACATTAGGTAAATTTTCTTCTATTGCAGTTTTTGCGCCTCTCCAAAAACGAGCGCCTTTTATATCGATACCAATATAATTTTTATTCGGATTTTTCCTAGCCAAAGCAATGGTATATTCTCCTTTACCACAACCAAGTTCTACAACAATAGGATTGTTGTTACCAAAAAAAGAATGCCATTTCCCTTTATGAGAAAAATCTGTTACAACTTCTTCTCTAGTTGGTTGAATGACATTTTTAAACGTTTCATTTTCTTTGAAACGTTTTAGTTTATTTTTGCTTCCCAAATTGTTATTTTAAGCTTTATCTTCAGTTCCTTCTCTCTGAAATTTAAGAGATTCTTTCATCCAATATGCTAATAAACATAATAAAACCACTAGAAACCCCCAGTTTACTGCATTAGAAATCCACCAACCTAAATCTGCTTGTGCTACACTTGTGCGTAACCAATTAAATGGAAGGAATAAAAAATCAGTAAATAAACTACCAATCAGTCTAAAAATATTGCTTGCTATCATAACTTAATTATCTTTACGCTGCAAAAATAACAAAAGAAACAATGCTAGCCAATTTTTTAGAGAAATCTAAACCAATCAATTTTATAGTCTATTTAGGACTCTTTTTTTGTTTCTTTTTAATTACTGTTTTTACAAGTAATTTTACAGGATACCAAACCATAGAAAACCTGTCTTTTTTATTGTTATTTTTGGTTGTTTTTTTCTTTTATAATTTTATCGTTTCTAAGAACAAATTAACCTTCGATCATTCGTATGCGTTCTTTATTTTTGTACTCACAACCATCCTTTTTATTTCTAAGCTACTTGAGTCTAAAGCCCTGTTAATGCTTATAGTTTACTTACTTTTTTTAAGAAAAACTTACAGCTTACGCTCTTCTAAACAGGTTATTCAAAAATTATTTGACAGTGGTTTTTGGTTAGGTATTCTTTTTATTTTAGAACCTTTTACATTGGTATTTATCCTTATCATATATGCATCTATTCTGTTAAGAAAAAAAGTATCAATTCATACTTTATTAACCCCAATTACAGGGTTTATTTCTCCTTTAATTATTTACTTTGCGTACTTATTTTGGAATGATGCAACAGAAAAAATACACCATTTATTCTATTTTAAAAGTATAAATAGTCTTTTTATTTACGCAAAAGACAATACTATATGGATTTTTGGAACTATAATTTTATTAACAATCTCTTCTATTTTCTTAAAATCGCCTAAAGCATTTTCTGTAAATAATTCTTTTAAAAAGAGTTGGACTCTGTTAATTATAAATACAGTTATTGCAGTTACCTATGCTCTAATTATTACCAATAAAAATGGATCTGAAATTGTTTATTTATTAGTTCCAGCATCAATAATTATTGCAAATGGGTTTGAAACCATTGATAAAATGTTGGTTAAAAATATTTTAGCAGGATTGTTGTTTATTGCAACAGTACTAACTTTTTTCTTTTTATAATTTAGATCCAAAAGCCAAATCGCCAGCATCACCTAAACCAGGCACAATATATCCTTTACTATTTAAAGTATCATCTACCGCTGCAATCCATAAATGGGTGTTTTCTGGAAACTTATCTTCTATAAATTCAATTCCTTCTTTAGAACCAATAACCACTACAATATGAATTTCTTTTGGAATTCCTTGCTTTTTTATCGCTTCGTAAACAGACACTAAAGATTGCCCTGTTGCCAACATTGGGTCTGCCAATAATAAGGTTTTATTTTCTACGGATGGAGCAGCAAAATACTCTACTACAATTTCAAATTCGGCATTGTTATTTGGGTGATGACGGTATGCAGAAATAAAAGCATTTTCTGCATCATCAAAATAATTTAACAACCCTTGATGCAAAGGCAAACCTGCTCTTAAAATAGAACACAAAACAACTTCATTACTAGATAATTGCTCTCTTTTTACGCCTAAAGGTGTTTCTATAGAAACATCACTATATGATAGTTTTTTACTTAATTCATATCCCAGAACTTCTCCAATCCTCTCAATATTTCTTCTAAAACGAAGTGAATCTTTTTGAATTTTGACGTCTCTAATCTCTGCAATAAATTTATTAAGAATTGAGTTTTCTTCTTGTAGGTGATGAATAATCATTTGTTAAGGTATTTCTACAAAGGTAAAAAGAAAAATTTACCTAAAAGTTTAATTAAAGTTGATAAAATTAGTATGCTCTATATCCGTTTTTTATCATATTAAAAAAAATTCGATTATCAGCTTAATCTGTAGGAAAAGTAGTATTTATACATCAGAAAATTTGCGCTATAAATTAGACAAACTCCTGCAAAACATAGACCTTATATTTTTGTTATAATAAACATAGTTGTAAGCATAACATATATTAATTTAAATTTATGATGTTTAACAAACAATCAAAATAATGTTTAATACATTTTAAAAACCCAATAAAAACATCTATTTTTTTTGTATCTTGCATGAAGACAAAAAATTAAAAATTTAACAAAAAACAATTAAAAAAAATGGGAATTTTTTCATTCATTAAAAATGCAGGAGCAAAAGTTTTCGGCATTGGAAAAACTACAGAAGAAGAAAATGCAGATAAATCTGAACAATTAAGAGGTGCAATTGCCGCTTTAGAATTAGAAGTTAAAGACCTATCTATAGAGGTTGAGGATGATGCCGTAAAAGTTTGGGGAGAAACTGCAGATTTAGCTACCAAAGAAAAAGTAGTTTTAGTAGTAGGTAACACCAATGGTGTAGCTTCTGTTGAAGACAATTTAACGGTTGCAGAGGTTGAAGTTATTGAAGAAGCCGCAATGGCGCAATTTCATACAGTAGAAAGTGGAGATACTTTAGGTAAAATTGCAAAAACATATTATGGTAACGCAATGAAGTATCCTGTAATTTTTGAAGCTAACAAACCAATGTTATCGCATCCAGATAAAATTTACCCTGGTCAAGTTTTAAGAATACCACCTTTAGTAGACTAACTTAAAAAACAATAAAATTTTAAAAGAGTTTCAAAATATATTTGGAACTCTTTTTTTTGTGCGATAAATTAAAATTTATCACCAACTTTGCAAGCTAATTTTAGAATTTTAATCTTGAAAATAAACCAAAGAACATTAGCATTAATTGCAGTATCTATAGCCACCTTAATTTACGGGCTTAATTACACCATAGCTAAAGAAGTAATGCCTTTTTATGTAAAGCCCTTTGGTTTTATTTTAATAAGAGTTCTTGGGGCAGCTACTATTTTTTGGATTCTTGGTTTATTTATTAAATCAGAAAAAATAGATAAATCAGATTATAAAACCATTCTCTTAGCCTCCTTTTTTGGTATCGGTGTAAACATGCTTTCCTTTTTTAAAGGATTAAGCCTAACAACTCCCATAAGTGCTTCTGTAATGATGGTTACCTCGCCAATTATGGTGTTAATTTTCTCTAGCATACTAATACGTAAAGCAATTGGTAAACAAAGAATTATAGGCGTTATTATAGGTTTAATAGGTACAATTATACTAATTACATACGGCAACTCATCAGACTCTAACGCTACAAACAGCAATTGGGGTAATTTCTTGGTTTTTATAAATGCTGCTTCTTATGGTTTGTATTTGGTTATTTCTAAAAACCTAACAGCAAAATACCATCCAATAACTTTAGTAAAGTGGCTCTATTTATTAGGTTTACTCGTTACAGTTCCTTTTGGGTATAGCGAATTAATGGAGGTTAATTGGCACCAGATGCCCACAAATATTTATTGGAATATAAGCTTTGTAGTTGTCTTTACTTCTTGCGTTACCTATCTCTTTAATCTATACGGTTTATCTAAATTAAAGCCAACCACTGTTAGTGTTTTTATTTATTTACAACCTGTAATTGCAACCATTTTTGCATTAATTGTTGGTAGCGACTCTTTAAACCTTATAAAAATAGGGGCAACCTTACTTATCTTTTCTGGTGTATATTTAGTAACCAGACAAGTAGAAAATTCTGTGAAATAAAAACTATATTTGCCCTTCATCTAAAATGTTGATTTTATGATTCAATCTATGACTGGTTATGGGAAGTCTGTATTACAATTACCTACAAAAAAAGTAACCATAGAAATTAAATCTTTAAACAGTAAAAACCTCGATTTAAACGTTCGTATTCCTTCTTATTATAAAGAGAAAGAATTGGCTGTTCGTAAAAAACTAGCAAGTGCATTAGTTCGTGGTAAAGTAGATTTTTCAATCTTTGTAGAAATGACTGCGGATGAAACTTCTACAACTATAAATCACGGGGTTGTAAAAGAATACATGCAACAACTAAGAAACGTTGTACAAACAGGCACTACAGATGATGTTGAGTTATTAAAAATGGCCGTAAGAATGCCAGATGCTTTAAAAACAGAACGCGAAGAATTAGATGAAAACGAATGGAATCTTATCAACCAAAGTGTAGATATTGCCATTAAAGATATTGTACAATATAGAATTGATGAGGCAGCTTCTTTAGAAATAGATTTTAAAGAAAGAATTGCTAATATTAAAACCTATTTAGAAGAAGTAAAAGCTTTGGATGGCGATAGAGTAGAAAACGTTAAAACACGTTTAAAAAAGGCTATCGACGATTTAAAAGTTGATACGGATGAAAATCGTTTTGAACAAGAATTGATTTATTATCTTGAAAAATTAGATATCAACGAAGAAAAAGTTCGTTTGGCAAATCATCTAGATTATTTTTTACAAACAATGGATTCTGAAGATTCTAATGGTAAAAAATTAGGATTTATTGTTCAGGAAATGGGACGAGAAATAAACACAACAGGTTCTAAAGCTAATTTTGCACCAATGCAAAAAGCAGTAATTCAAATGAAAAACGAATTAGAGCAAATTAAAGAGCAAATTTTAAACGTATTGTAAAGTTTTCTGCAAGGTTTCTAAAACCTTGTAGGTATTTACACTATTCAAATTATTAAGATGCTGAAGAAAGTTCAGCAAGACAAATACTAAAATATATGTCAGATTTTAAAGGAAAATTATTCGTTTTTTCGGCACCTTCTGGTTCAGGTAAAACTACAATTGTACGTCATTTATTAAAACAAGAAAGATTTAATTTAGAATTCTCTATTTCTGCTACTTCTAGAGCACCAAGAGGAGAAGAAAAAGATGGTGAAGATTATTACTTTATCAATTTAAGAGAATTTAAAGATAAAATTAAAAATGATGAATTTTTAGAGTGGGAAGAAGTTTATAGAGACAACTTTTATGGCACTTTAAAAAGTGAAATTGAACGTATTTGGGCATTAAAAAAACATGTTATTTTTGATATTGATGTGGTTGGCGGATTACGAATTAAAAAGAAATACCCAAATGAAACCTTGTCTGTTTTTGTAAAACCACCAAGTGTAGATGAATTAAAAATTCGTTTAAAAAAGCGTTCTACAGAAAGTGAAGACAAAATAAACATGCGTATTGCAAAAGCTTCTGTAGAGTTAGCAACGGCTCCGCAGTTTGATAAAATCATAAAAAATTACATTTTAGAAGACGCTTTAAAAGAAGCAGAAGATTTAATGAGTAGTTTTTTAGGATTAGAATAGAAATAAAGAAGAAAATTTAAAAAGACTGAAAAAGGTAGTATAAAGATAGAAGCCGAATACGGACTACTTCAAACTCCATTCTTCAAACTTCAAACTATTTATAATGAAAATCGGTTTATATTTTGGCACCTTTAACCCCATACATATTGGGCATTTAATTATTGCCAATCACATGGTAGAATATTCAGATTTAGATGAAATTTGGATGGTGGTAACCCCTCATAATCCGTTTAAAAAGAAAAGTTCTTTACTAGAAAATCATCATCGATTTGAAATGGTTTACAGAGCAACAGAAAACTATGTAAAAATTAAACCTTCTGATATTGAATTTAAATTACCACAACCCAATTACACCGTATATACATTAGCAAATATTACAGAGTTACATCCAGACAAAGAATTTTGTTTAATTATGGGTGAAGACAATTTAAAGAGTTTACATAAATGGAAAAATTATGAAACTATTTTAGAGCATCATCATATTTATGTATATCCAAGAATTGCAGAAGGTACTGTAGATCATCAATTTAAAAATCATTCTAAAATTCATAAGGTAGATGCACCTATTGTGCAGATCTCTTCTACCATGATTAGAAAGGGTATAAAAAATCAAAAAAACATACAACCACTCTTGCCAAAAGAAGTTTGGGAGTATGCCGATGAAATGAATTTTTACAAAAAATAATTAAATTAAATTTGTAACGTTAATAAACCGAGTACATACTGCAAAGGTTTCTTGTATCTTTGTTAAACATCAAATACATTTTTGTGGCTAAAAAAAATAACAAAAAAGGAAAACTTAAAGAAAAACTGACCGACAAATACAGGTTGGTTGTTTTAAATGAAGATACTTTTGAAGAGCGTTTTTCATTAAAACTATCTAGATTAAATGTTTTTGTTTTAGGCGGCTTTTTTTCTATTTTATTAATAGCCAGCACCATTTTATTAATAGCCTTTACCCCTTTAAAAGAATATATACCCGGTTATTCCTCTTCCGCTTTAAAAAGAAAAGCAGCCAATTTAACTTTTGAAGCAGACTCTTTAAAAACTAAATTAGCCATTTTAGAAAACTATACAAAAGCCTTAAAACCTGTATTAACAGGCGATATTGAACCCGATAATATAGATTCTATTCAGGTTGAAGCAAGACACCGTTTAATAGACGAAAGCAAGCTAGATGCCTCTAAAGAAGATTCTATATTTAGAGAAAAAGTAGAAAGCGAAACCCGATTCTCTATACAGAAAAATGCGCAAAGCAATGTTAAAATTGTATTTTTTGCTCCTTTAAATGGTACTATTTCTCAAAGTTTTGATGCAAGTGCAAAACATTTTGCCGTAGACATTACCGCAAAAACAGGAACCCCAATTAAAGCAACGGCAGATGGTACTGTTATATTTTCTGGATGGACTGCAGAAACGGGCTACGTTATTATTTTAAAACATGCTAAAGATTATATTTCTGTTTACAAACACAACGGAAATTTACTAAAAGAACAAGGAGATTTTGTAAAATCTGGCGAAGTTATTGCCACTGTAGGTTCTACCGGAGAATTAACAACCGGACCTCATTTGCATTTTGAACTCTGGAACGGTGGTTATTCTGTAAACCCAACAAATTTTATTGATTTTAAATAATGAGCATCAAATCACTTTTTGCAATACCGTTTGCTAAAATAGCAACAAAAAAAGTTTACAAATGGGCAAATAACCCTCATAAAACACAAGAAAAGGTTTTTAAAAACCTACTCTCTAAAGGAAGTAAAACCGCTTTCGGAAAAGATCATAATTTTTCTAATATTACTACCTACGAAGATTTTAAAAAAGAAGTTAACGTTACAGATTACGAAGGCTTAAGACATTATGTAGATAGAGTTGTTGCCGGTGAACCTGATGTTCTTTGGACCGGAAAACCGCTTTACTTTGCAAAAACCTCGGGTACAACTTCTGGCGCAAAATACATACCTATTACCAAAGATTCTATGCCAACACATATTAAAGCGGCAAGAAATGCTTTGTTATTTTATATCAAAGAAAAAAACGATGCTAGTTTTGTTGATGGAAAAATGATTTTTTTACAAGGAAGCCCTGTTTTAGCCGATAAAAACGGCATAAAACTAGGTAGATTAAGCGGAATTGTAGCGCATTATGTTCCTCAGTATTTATTAAAAAACAGGTTACCAAGTTGGGAAACCAACTGTATAGAAGATTGGGATACCAAAGTAAATGCCATTGTAGAAGAAACCATTAACGAAGACATGTCTGTAATTAGCGGCATTCCGTCTTGGGTACAAATGTATTTTGAAAAATTAATAGAAAAAACAGGTAAACCAATATCAGAAACGTTTCCTAATTTTAATTTCTTTATTTATGGAGGCGTTAATTTTGAGCCTTATAAAAATAAATTTGAAAGTTTAATTGGTAAAAAGATAGATTACATAGAGTTGTATCCTGCCTCAGAAGGATTTATTGCCTATCAAGATTCTCAGACAGAAAAAGGAATGTTGTTGCAATTAGATTCTGGTATTTTTTATGAATTTATTCCTGCGGATGAGTTTTTTAACGAAAACCCAACAAGAATTTCTTTAAAAGATGTAAAAATGGGCGTTAATTATGCCATTATTTTAAACACCACAGCAGGTCTTTGGGGATATAATATTGGTGATACCGTAGAGTTTACATCAACAAAACCTTATCGAATTAAAGTTACCGGTAGAATAAAACATTTTATATCCGCCTTTGGCGAACATGTTATTGGTAAAGAAGTAGAAAAAGCACTAAACGACTCTATTAAAGGCACAAATATAAACATTAGCGAATTTACAGTAGCACCACAAGTAAGCCCAGAAAGTGGTTTACCGTATCATGAATGGTTTATAGAGTTTGAAAACGAACCAGAAGATTTAGAAGCTTTTGCGGCTAAGATTGATGCTTCTATGCAGGCTCAAAATATTTATTATATCGATTTAATTGAAGGAAAAGTTTTACGTCCTTTGGTGATTAGAAAAGTAAAAAAGGGTGGTTTTCATGAATATATGAAATCTATTGGTAAATTTGGAGGACAAAATAAGATTCCGCAATTATCTGACAACAGAAAAATTGCAGATGTTTTAAATAATTTTTTAATTACAGCATAACAAAATACACACAAAATGGGAGGAGATTTTTTATTTTTAGGATTGGCAATAGCATTAGTTGTTGTTTATTTTTACAACAAATTTAGAAACAGAAGATAATTTTTTTGTCATTAAAAAGCATAAAATAATCTGATAATAAAAAACAGATTACTTCTTTATTCTTACTCGTAATGACAGATTCATAAAAAACACAAATGAGCACAATTAGAATTACCAAACAGTTTAATTTTGAAACAGGACATGCATTATATGGTTATGATGGAAAATGTAAAAATGTGCACGGACATTCTTACAAACTATCTGTAACTGTTTCTGGAAAACCAATTAAAGACAATACCAATGTAAAATTTGGTATGGTAATAGATTTTGGGGATTTAAAGAAAATTGTTAACGAAGAAATTGTTGATATTTTTGACCATGCCACTGTTTTTAATAAAAACACACCTCATGTAGAGTTGGCTAAAGAATTACAAGCAAGAGACCATCATGTTATTTTAGTTGATTACCAACCAACTAGCGAAATGATGGTGATAGATTTTGCCGAAAAAATTAAAAACAGATTGCCAGAAAACATCAAATTATATTCTATAAAACTACAAGAAACAGACTCTAGTTTTGCAGAATGGTTTGCTAGTGAAAACAAATAGTCTATTTTAAAAAAGTGTACTATTTTAATCGTAACATTTTAAATTATGACTTATATTTGCCCAAAAAATCAAAATATTATGAAATTATTAAAATCATTTTTAATCTTATTTATCGCAATCTCTATTACTAGCTGTAGTAGTGACGATGACAATTCTTTTGAGTTAGTAGCAACCAATTTAGCTGGTAGTTATAACCTTACAGCTTATAAATCTGTAGAAGCAGAAATAGCAACAGCTTCTAATGGTAATGAATCTACACTTTCTACAACCACAAAAACAGGAAGTACTTTTTCAATAGATGTAGCATTAAATGCAAACGGAACTTACAGCATTGGCGGAACTTTATTATTAAAGTATAAAGCAGATCCAACTCCAAAAGGTGGAGATGAAGATAACGAAATACTAACTTTAGCTTCTAGTGGTAATTACACTTTAAACGCAACAGCTAAAACAATTACCCTTACAGTATCTGAAGACGAAGCTTTTATTGGTGGTACTTTTGATATTAAATCTTTTAATGAAGATAAAATGGTACTAAAACAAACAGTTGAAGGAACAGGTGACGTTAGAATAGATGCTATTACAGACATTACTTTAGAAAGAAATTAAAAAAGTAAGTAAACTTTAATAAAAAAAGGTATCTAGAAATAGATACCTTTTTTTATTTACCGTTAAAAGTATTCATGGTATTATTTAAGCCTGCAGTACCAAAAGAGGTTATTACTTTTGCCGAAGTTGGCAAGCGTTCTATTAATTGGCTCGTTTCTTCTTTACTCCATTCGCCAAGTACAAAATCTACTTGTCTACCTCTACTATAATTACCCCCTACTCCAAAACGAAAACGAGCGTATTGCTGTGTATTCAATTTTTCTTGAATGTCTTTTAATCCGTTATGTCCGCCAGCAGATCCCTTTGCTTTTAAACGAATCACACCAAAATCAATATTTATATCATCTGTAACTACTAAAATATTTTCTATAGATATATTTTCTTTATCCATCCAATACTTTACCGCCTTTCCACTTAAATTCATAAACGTACTTGGTTTTAGTAAAATAAAAGTTCTGCCTTTAAATCGAAAGCTAGCTACATCACCTAGCTTTTCAGTTTCAAAAGTTACATTGTGTTCTTCTGCCACTTCGTCTAGCACCTTAAAACCAATATTATGCCTTGTATTGGTATATTTATCACCAATATTACCTAAACCAATAATTAAAAATTTCTTCATCAACTCTTCTTTAGTTTCAACTTTTATACCCAATATGTCAGAAAAAAAGTTTTTAAATTTCATTCTTCAAAAATAAGAAGAATTACATAATGTGTGGCCTTCAAATAAGTTTAAGACAAAAAAAAGCGTTACAAATTTGTAACGCTTTTTATATTTTATACTTGCAAAAAATTTATTCTGCAGCAGCTTCTGTTTCTTCTTCTTCTTCATCTGCTGATTTAGTAGCATTACGAGAAGTTCTAACCTGAACAACAACTGTATTGTCTGGGTGCATAAACGTGTACCCTTCTGTTGGTAAAGCTGTTACTACTAATTTATTTCCAATTTTTAATTTAGAAATATCTGCAGTTACAAAATCTGGTAAGTTAGCTGGTAATGCTTTTACTCTTAATTTACGGTTTGTAAAACGTAAAGATCCACCATTTAATACACCAGGAGAAGTACCTGTTAATTTTACAGGAATGTTCATTGTAATTTCTTTATCATCAAATAATTGATAAAAATCAACGTGAATGATTTTATCTGTTACTGGGTGATATTGAATATCTTGTAACACTGCTGGTATTTTTTGACCATCAATATCAAGACTTGCAGTATACACATTTGGAGTGAATACCAACTTTTTAAACGCTTTTTCTTCTGCTGAAAAATGTATTGGGTTTTCTCCTCCGTATATAACGCAAGGAACCATACCAGCATTACGTAAGGCCTTAGTAGCTACTTTACCCACGCTTTCTCTTTTTGATCCTTTAATTGAAATTGATTTCATTTCTTTGTTTATTATTTATTTACATTAAAAATTGTCCACTAATTGAAGTATTGTCTTGCACTTTATGCATAACATCAGCAAATAATGGCGCGCAAGATACCACTTTTATTTTAGATGTAGCCTTTTTTAAAGGAATTGTGTCTGAAACAATTAGCTCTGTTAATCCTGAGTCTTCTATTTTTTCATAAGCACCACCAGAAAGTATAGGATGTGTACAGATTGCTCTAACACTTAAAGCACCTCTTTCCATCATTAAATTTGCTGCATGAGCCAAAGTTCCTCCTGTATCAATCATGTCATCTACTAAGATTACATTTTTACCTTTAACATCTCCAATTAACTCCATGTGCCCAATTTGATTGGCTTTAATACGTTGCTTATAACAAATAACAACATCACATTGCAAGTGCTTAGAATATGCATACGCTCTTTTAGAACCTCCCATATCTGGAGATGCAATTGTTAAATTGTCTAATTTTAAACTATTAATGTAAGGCATAAAAATAGTGGAAGCAAACAAATGGTCTACTGGCTTTTCGAAAAACCCTTGAATTTGATCTGCATGTAAATCCATCGTCATAATTCTAGTTGCCCCTGCAGATTGCAATAAATTGGCTACTAATTTTGCTCCTATTGCAACCCTTGGTTGATCTTTTCTATCTTGTCTTGCCCAACCAAAATATGGCATAACAGCAGTAATGTGTCTTGCAGATGCTCTTTTTGCCGCATCTAACATTAATAACATTTCCATTAAATTGTCTGCATTCGGAAATGTAGAGCCAATAATAAAAACACGTCTTCCACGAACAGATTCTTCAAAAGCTGGCTGAAATTCTCCGTCACTAAAGTAAGTTGTTTTAACTTTTCCTAAAGTAGTATTGTATTCTTTTGCAATCTTTTCTGCCAAAACTGTGCTTTGTCTGCAGGCAAAAAGTTTTGGTGCTAATTGATTTGTAGGCATTTAGTTGTTTTTTTGTTGTGTTGTTCTGAGTTGACAAAAGTAGAAATTATTTATTGAGTTTCGAATTAATTTTTTGACTTTAAAATAAAATAATTTTATACCTTTGCAGTCTTATTAATTTTTTGCTCAAGTGGCGGAATTGGTAGACGCGCTGGATTCAAAATCCAGTTCTTTCGGGAGTGTGGGTTCGATTCCCACCTTGAGTACCAAAAACCCTTTAAAAATAATGTTTTTAAAGGGTTTTTTAATTTTTGGGTGGTCTATTCCCTGTCGAAAAAGTTATGTCTTCTTTAAAACATTTTATAATTTTCTCAATGTCTAATTCCATATTCAATCTAGAATAATCTAAATCGAATAAATCTCTTCCTTTGCTACGTTGGTATAAGGCACGTAATTTTGTACCTAATAATTCGTTAATGCTATATGTTTTAATTTTGGCATTTCCAAAAAACCATTCGCTCTCTACTTCAAAAGGAAAATCTACCCAATCCAAAACATTAAAATGCTCTTTACAATTAATTTCTAATTTTAAGCATAATCTAATAACTTCATATTCTGATGTAAAACGGTAGGTTGCTTTTGCTCCGTGAAATTTTGCAGCGGAATATAAACCTACAGAATAAAGTCTATTTATAAACTTAAATAGTTTATTTACATATAAATCAAGTGGTAACTTTCCAGATTTCGAATATCATGTAGGTATAATTAAATAAAAACCTTTTCGTAAAGAAATAATATCTCCTTTTTTACTAATTAAATGAAGCTCATCCTTTGAGAATGAGTACTCTTCAAGCGAAAGACGTTCTTTTATAAAATCTGACAAATACAATATTTAGTGATTTTTCGATAAACTTAGTGAATTTTACTAATAATCTCGCATTTATACTATTGTATTTTACAGTAAATCAAATATTGAGTTGGGAGTTTTAAAGAGGATTGTTTTGTAAAAGGAAAATACATTCTATTTACGTCCCAAATTTAGTAACTATTTGGGACAGCATTTCACTGAATTTCCATTTAAATAAAATGAATATTCTTCTCGTTTTTCCGTTTTCAAAATAATTTGATTTTTCTCTTCATATTTTTTTTATTAAGTTATTTATATTTCTAGTGGTTTAGTATTTTACTTTTTTATAGAAGAATCTAAACGACTGTAAACACGGCAATATTTATTTTTAGATTGGGTATAGAGCTCTATCGCTTATAACAACCTTAAAAGGTTTTAAACAGACACTACACTGCTTTACTTTATAAATAGTAAACACTTCTATACTTCTTAAATTTGAGAAGTAATTTTCAGTATTATATTTATTACAAAATATATCTAATTAAAAATATAATCTATATAATCTATATAATTGTACATTTTTAAAATCGGAATAACAACTACCTTTCAACCTCAATTTAAAACTTTAAAATGAAAAATAAAATACTATTTTTTATCGCCTTTATAATTTGTGGTTATGGAGCTGTTTTCTCCCAAAATACAATTCTAAATGATTTTGAAACAGATTCACCAAGCGTGGTTGCTAAAAATGATGCAAAGTTTACAATCGTTAAAAACCCAAGTCTTACTAAAAATAATAGCATAATTTTAAACGACTTTGAACCTAACTCACCAAATGTTGTTGCTAGAAGTGGTGCAAGTATTTTAAATGCACCAAACCCTAATAGTAGCGAACAAAATAACACAGCAAATTGTATTAGAGTAGGAAGAACTACTAATAATTGGTTCGAATTAATTGCTTTTCCTGTTGCAAATGAAGCTATTATTCCTGCTAATACAATAAAATATATAACAATGGCAGTAAACTATCCTGCAGAGCCAGATATTGCTATACGAATAGATGGAGAGGATGAAAATTCTAACGGAAGCGCTACTGTTGCTATTAGACCTATTAATAAATATACTAATTTTGGAAACTGGCAAACGTTAACTTTTAAAATTAATGGCGGACAAAATGGTGCTCAAATTAAAGCGATTGTTATTTTTCCAGATGCTGGTTTTGAAAACTCTCCTATTAAAAAAATATTAAACAATACCGATTCTTTCGGTTATATTGATGAAATTAAACTAAATGATACCGATAGCGAAGAAACAACTTATAAAGATTATTTAACAAACGTAAAATTAGAACTCGTAAAAAATTGGCCAGCAAATAGAACTATTAATTTGGTTTTTCACGGACACTCAGTACCTTCTGGATACAATCAAACACCAATAGTAAATACACTAAATTCTTATCCACATCAAGTATTGCAAAAATTATCTGCAAAATACCCAACAGCTGTTATAAATACGATTAAAACATCAATTGGTGGAGAAAACTCTATACAAGGAGCCAGAAGATTTGATGAAGATGTATTGGTTTACAAACCAGATGTTTTATTTATAGATTACAGTTTAAATGATCGTTCTCAAGGATTAGAGGCAACTTATGCTGCTTGGGATGAAATGATTAAAAAAGCTGTTGCAAAAGGTATTAAGGTTATTCTATTAACACCATCTCCTTTTAGAGATGTAGACATGTTATCTACAACTACAGAGCTATACCAGCATACAGAACAAGTTAAAAGATTAGCAACAGAAAATGGAGTTGCTTTGGTTGATAGTTACGAGCAATTTAAAAAAGCAGTATTGGCAGGTAATAACGTAAATAATTATTTATCTTCTTTTAATCATCCAAATGCTGCCGGACATACCTTAATATCTAACGAAATTATAAAGTTTTTTTAAAAACTTCAACAAAACAATCAAGTACTAATTCTTTATGATGACCAAAAAAACATTTTTTAACATCACATTTTTATTGTGTTGTTCAATACTTATTTACGGACAAGCTAATAATACAGAAAATTGTATTAAAGTATGGAGAACTACCGATAATGAAGAAGCATTAATTACCTTTTCTTTTGATCAATTTACCATTCCTCCAAATACTACTAGATATATTCAAATGATGATAAATTACAAAGCACAACCAGATATTGCTATACAAGTTGCTAGCAAGAATGGAGGTTCAGACGCTATAATTTCATCACTTATTAGACCTACAGAAAAATATACAAATTTAAATACTTGGCAAACAATTGTATTTCCTATTAGTGCTCAAGAAGAGAAAATTGAAGTGAATTCCATTATTATTTTTCCTGATTTAGGGTTTAAAAATGAACCTGCCATACAAATTTTAAATAATATGGGCGAAGTTGGTTATATCGATGAAATAATGCTTTTAGAAAATTCTACACTTTCTACAGATGCAGCATTTTTAAATAATAATGTAATTTCTATACAACCAAATCCTGTAAAAAACACTTTTAAAATCCTTACAGAAAAAGCATTTAGTAAAGTTTCTTTCTTTGATTCTTTGGGAAAAGAAATTACCAAAAGCATACGTAAAATCAATTTAAATGAATACGATATCAGTAACTTATCTACTGGTTTATATTTTATAAAATATATCGATAAAAACAATGTCGTTGAAACATTAAAAATAGTAAAACAATAGTTTTCTATTAATTTTAGATAAAATTAAACACCAAAAGGATTTTCTATAGAATGTGCTGGTTTTGTAAACCATTCTGCACCATTTTCTGTCATATAAATATGATCCTCTAAACGAATTCCAAATTCATTTGGCACGCAAATCATAGGTTCATTACTAAATGTAATTCCTTCTACTAATGTTGTTTTATCTCCTTTAACAATATAAGGGTATTCGTGAATTTGCAACCCAATTCCATGACCAGTTCTGTGAGGTAAACCTGGTAATTTATAATCAGGTCCTAAATGGTGTTTTTCTAAAATTTTTCTTGATGCATCATCAACAGAACTACAAGAGTTTCCCAAAATAGAAGCTTCAAAAGCTGCTTGTTGCGTTTCTTTTTCGATGTTCCATATTTTGTGTTGTAGCTCATTGGCTTCTCCAAAAACGTAGGTTCTTGTAATATCAGAAATATAATCATACAATTGGCAACCTGTGTCTACCAAAACAACATCATTCATTTCTAAATTTTTCGAATTTTTAACACCATGTGGAAAAGAAGAATCTACACCAAATAAAACAATACAAAAATAAGAGCCAGAAGAAACTCCGTATTTTTTATGTGCTTCATGTATAAAATTTTCTACTTCTTTGGTAGAAATACCAACTCTTAAAATTTTTGCAGCTGCTTTTTGAACCTCTAAAGTAATATTCATTACATGTTGAATAATGGCAATTTCTGCTGCCGATTTTATCATTCTACATTCTGAAATAAAAGCAGTTGCAGTTGTTATTTTAAAAGCTTCTTTTTCTTTTAATAATCCATTTATAATAGAAAAAGGTGTAGTTTCATCTACTTGAATTTCTCCAGGATTAATCTTATTTTCTTTTAAAACATCAAAGAATAATGTATGCGGATTTTCATGTTCTTCCCAACAATGAATTGTTCCTTCAACTTCTAAAAAATCCTGAATCGTTCCTTTTTCGAAATTTGGTGCTATATAATGTACCTCTTCATTTGGCAATAAAAGTGCACCAACCATTCTTTCACTTGCACCCCAATGTGTGCCTGTAAAATACAGTAAATTTGCACCTGCATTTACATATATTGCTTGTACATTATTCGCTTTCATTAAATTACAAATTTTATGAATTCGCTGCTTGTATTCTACTTTTTGTATTGGTTTTACGCTACTTTCTAAAGGTTGTATTTTCGCTAATTCTTTTTCTGAAGTAGAACCTCCAATTCCGTATTTATTCATACTTAAAATTTTCTATCTGGATGAAATGAATCTATATTTAAAGATAATTTTTTATCAGAAATAATTTCTGATACTAGCTTACCTGTTACAGGGCCTAAACTCCACCCCATCATTGCGTGACCAGTTGCAATGGTTAAATTTTTACATTTGTTTGATTTCCCAATATAAGGCAATCCATCAGGAGAGCAAGGTCTTAAACCACAATTTGCAGTTTCTTTTTCTTTGGATGAAATTTCTAAGTTTTTATAATAACTTTTACCTGCATTTGCAATTGCTGCAACTCTTTTTGGGTTAATATCATGATTAATACCTGCAATTTCCATAGTTCCTGCAAAACGGGTAAAACCGTTCATAGGCGTAACTGCTACTTTTGCTTCGCATAAAATTGATGGAATCGTAATTTTTGTATCGCTCTTAACATTAATACTATAGCCTTTTCCAGCTTGAATTGGTATTTTTAAACCCAGCTTTTTTGTAATTATCGGACTCCAACTGCCTGCTGCCAAAACAACCTCATCTGCTTTTAATGCTCTTTTATTGGTTATTATTGATGAAATTTCACCTCTTGAAATTTGTAAATCATTTACAGTTTCATTTTTATAAAAAGTAACGCCATTTTTTTCTAGATAAGAAATCATTTCTTTCATAAATAAATTTGGAGTCATATGTGCATCAGAATGATAATAAACGGCACCTTTAATATCTAAATTTGCATTGGGTTCTATTTTTGCCACTTCTTTAGCTGATAAGTTTTCAACCTGCAAACCTTGCTGAATTCCTATTTTACCAACTTCCCATTCTTCCTCTCCAACTTTATCAGATTTATAAAACATCAACAACCCTTTTTTCTCATAATGAAAATTAAAATCGTTTGTGTTTTTTAAATCTTCATACAAATCTCTCCCCAACAAATTAATGTTTAAAATTGGTTGTATTGCTTTGGCTACTTTTTCTTTTGTGGCAGATTTTTTAAACGCTAAACTCCACTTTAAAAAATCGATATCTAACCTTGGTTTTACGTAAAATGGACTAGAAGAATTAAACATCCATTTAATGCCTTTTGTAATAATTCCAGGAGTTGCCAATGGTATAAAATGACTTGGAGTTATATACCCTGCATTTACATGAGAAGCACCAGAATCCATATTTGTTTTATCAATAACGGTAACTTTACACCCTTCTTTTTGAAGGTAATAAGCAGTGCAAACACCTATAATTCCACCGCCAATAATTACTATATTTCTACTCATGTTCTACTCTAAATTAAAATTCCAAATTGGTTTTGTTTCTAAAAGATGTTCTACAAAATAGTTCCATCTTTTCTTTGTAAAATATTTGTAAGAATCTCCACTATATCCATGTTTTTGACTTGGAATAATCAATAAATCAAACTCTTTATCTGCTTTTATAAGTGCTTCAGCAAATTTAAACGTTGCAGAAGGGTTTACGTTTTCATCAATTCCTCCATGAACCAATAGTAGTTTTCCTTTTAAGTTTTTTGCATTGGTAATATTAGATGCTTTATGGTATCTTTCATCAACTGGCCACCCCATATACATTTCTGGCCACCAAGCTTTTTCCATTCTAAAATCATGATCTCCAGAGCTGGCAACACCAACTTTATAAAAATCAGGAAAACCAACCATAGCTCTTCCAGTATCATAACCTCCAGCAGAATGCCCGTAAATTCCAACTTTATTTACATCTATAAAAGCATATTTTTCTGCTAAATACTTAATTGCTAAAACATGGTCTTCTAAATTATTTTGCATGTTTAAATAAGAATGTGCTTTAAATTCTTTTGATCTTCCTGCAGTTCCTAAGCCATCAATTCTAACCACAATAAAACCTAATTCTGCCAACGATTGTTCAGTATAAATTAAATTAAAAGATTTTGGAAAACGTTGTGTATGTGGTCCTGTATAAGTGGCATCTATAATTGGATATTTTTTAGAAGCATCAAAATTAGAAGGTCTCCAAAAAGCACCATAAATAGTTGTTTTATTATCTTTTGCAATTAACGAAAATGGTTTTGGAGCTGTCCAACCTATTTCTGTAATTTCAGAAACATCTGCATTTGTTAATTCTGTAATTATTTTACCAGATATTGTTTCTCTTAAAACTGTTTTTGTTGGTTTTTCTATCGTAGAAAAATTATCTACAAAATATTTTTTATCCTTTGAAAAATGGACAATGTGATGCGTGTTTTCTGGCGTTAATAACGTTTCTTTTCCTTTAAAAGTAACTTTGTATAATTGCTGATGATATGGATTGTTTCCTTCCTCTTTTCCTGATGCTAAAAAATATACAACTTCCTTTTTATCATCAATAAATTCAATATTGTTAATGTAATAACCATCACTTGTTAAAAGTTTAGATTTTTTTGTTTTTACATCAAATAAATACAACTGTTTCCATCCCGATTTTTCTGACAAATAAATGATATTTTCTTTGTTTTCTGTAAGCCTAAATTCAAAAGCATCAATGCCAATAGAATCTTTTTCGTGAATTAAAACTTCTTCAGAATTTGTGTTTAAATCGATGAGTTTTACATATTCATTAAAAAAACCTCTCTCTTTATAATTGGCAATAAACTCGCCAGATTTATTTGTCCAATTTACACTTACAGTATTTATGTGAGTTTGAGTTGGTAAGTTTGTTTTTACTTCATTTTTTGTGTCAATATTAAAAAATACAGGAATACTTTTTACCATGGTTGTATCTCCAGGAGAACCTCTGTAATAAGACAATAATTTTGGTTTGTATAAAGAATCTATTGCCCAATTTAACAAATACATTTTTTTTGCATTTCTTGTATCTACAATATTCGTGGCAATCCATTTCGAGTCTTTGGACCATTTTACAGAAAAATGTTTTGGTCTTTCCCCATTTTCTCCTTCCATCATATCAGACCAACCATACCAAGAGGCATATTCGTATCCTTTTTTTCCGTTTTTACTTAGTTGAAATTCTTGGTTTGTTTCTGTAGATTTTATAAATAAATTATACTCTTTTACAAAAGCAATCCATTTTTTATCTGGCGATCTACTTTCAAAATTATTTGGTTTTTCTTGCGCTGTTTTCGTTGGTTTTTCTTTTAGTTGATAATCTTTTAAATTTAAGTTGAAGGTTTTATTATCAACAGAAAAAGTTAGAATACCATCTAATTTTTCAATATTTGAAAGCGATAAATTAGTTGCTTTTACTTCTTTATTTAATGCTTCTGATAAACTTTTTGCAAATTTTTGATGGTTAAAAAGTTCAACTACTTTTTTATTTTTAAAGCTTACTGTGTTATACGTTTTATTATTTTTACTGTAATCGATAAACCAAAAACCCGAACCATCTTTAAACCAATTTACATTTGTTTGTAAATTAAAAACTTGCTTATTAATTAATTTACTGTAGCCAAAGTTTACTGCCCTTTTATAGTCTTCTTTTGTTATTTCTTGAGCAGTAATAGTTACTGAACTTATTAAAAAAAGAACTAATGCTCTTAAGAAATGCTTCATTTTAGTTTGTTTAAATTAATAATGTTATAAGATTCTGAAACAAGTTCAGAATAATTTAGTTTTATGTAACAATCAACTTAAATCACTTGAAAACCATGTGCATAAGGATCATCTTCATCATCAATAATAATTGTATTGTAACCATAAATTTTTGCCCATCCTTTTACGCTTGGTATTATTGCAGGTTTGCCATTTAAAGTGGTTACTTCTTCCACTAAACCTGTAAATTTAGAACCGATAAAGCTTTCATGAATAAACTCTTCACCAACCTTTAATTTTCCTTTCCCAAATAATTGTGCTAATCTTGCAGAAGTACCTGTTCCACAAGGGCTTCTATCAATTGCTTTATCGCCATAAAAAACTGCATTTCTGCCAGAAGATGTTGAATCTAAAGGATTGCCTGTCCACAACATGTGTGTTACATCCTTAATGGTTTCATCTTCTGGATGCACAAATAAATTAGGGTATTTTAAATTGATATTTGCTCTTACTATTTGCGAATATTGAACAATTTTACTTGCTGTAAAGTTATGAATACCACTAAAATTTTTCTGCGGATCTACAATTGCATAAAAATTTCCTCCATAAGAAACATCAAAAGTAAGTTCACCTAATTCAGGACAGTCTACAGTTAAGTTTTCTGCAGCTAAATAACTTTTTACATTTTTTAATTTTACCCAATCTACTTTTTTTCCTGTGGTTTTGTATTCAATTTCAACCAAACCTGCAGGCGCTTCCATTCTAATTTTGCCAGGAATTTTTGGGGTTATCAAACCTTCTTCTATCGCAATTGTAATTGTGCCAATTGTTCCATGACCACACATTGGCAAACAGCCAGAAGTTTCTATAAATAAAATGGCAAAATCGTTTGCTAGATTGTGAGGTGGAAATAAAATAGAACCACTCATCATATCATGACCTCTTGGTTCAAACATTAAGCCTTTTCGAATCCAATCGAATTCTTTTAAGAAATGCTGACGCTTTTCGCTCATATTTGCGCCAATTAAGTTAGGACCACCACCTGCAACAACTCTCACAGGATTCCCACAAGTGTGTGCATCAACACAAAAAAAAGTTTTTCTACTCATTTAATTTCTGATTGATATAATTATTCACTCGATTTTCCATGATTGATAACGTTACAGTACCAACACCTAAAATTACTTCATGAAAATCTCTAATATTAAATTTTTCTTTTAATTCTTTTTCTGCTTTTTTACGCAATTCACGAATTTTAATTTCACCAATTTTATAAGAAATTGCTTGTCCAGGCCAAGAAATATACCTGTCTGTTTCTGTAGTAACTTCGTGGATTGACAATGCTGTATTTTCTGCCAAATAATCAATTACTTGCTGTCTAGACCAACCTTTCGCATGGATTCCTGTATCTACAACTAACCTACAAGCACGCCACATTTCGTAAGTAAATTTCCCAAACTTTTCGTAAGGTGTTGTGTAAATTCCCATTTCATCTGCCAGCGTTTCTGCATACAAACCCCAACCTTCACCATAAGCAGATAAATATAAATTTCTTCTAAATTTTGGAATTTCATCTTTTGGTAATTCGTTGTTTAAAGATATTTGTAAATGATGCCCAGGAACTGCTTCATGAGCTGTTAATGCAGGAATTGTATACAAAGTTCTGCTTGGTAAATTATAGGTGTTTACCCAATAAAAGCCAGCTGTATCATCACTCCTGCTTCCAGAATATCTACCTCCTGTATAATTGGGCGCAATTGCTGCAGGAACAGGCACAACTCCATAAGGTTTTCTTGGTAATGTTTTAAAATATTTTGGCAATTCAGCATCAATTTTTTTAGCGATATCTCTTGCGAACATTAATAATTCTTTTGCCGTTTTTGGATAGAATTGCTCTTCTGTTCTTAAAAATTGCAAGAAGTCTGCAAAAGTTCCTTCAAATTGAAGTTCGTTAATTATTGTTTGCATTTCTGCTTTAATTCGTGCAACTTCTTTTAAGCCAATTTGATGAATATCTTCTGCAGTATATTCTTGGCTAGTAGTGTAAAAATTGATTCTGTTTTGATAAAACGCTTCTCCATTAGGAGTGTTATTTACACCCAATTCTTCTCTAGTATTTAGAAAATATTCATCCTCAAAAAAAGCTTTTATTTCTTTAAATTTTTCTACTACATTTTCTTGAATACTTTTTGTTGCTTTCTTTATAAAATCTTCTTTTTCTTGGTTTGATAAGGATGCAGGTAAATTTAAAAAAGGTTTGTAAAATTCACTTTTAGTTACATCTAAAACAATATGTTTATCATATGTAAAACTATAATTGCTAAAAACTGCTTTGGGTTGAGAAATTCCTGCTGCAACTCCTGCTCTTAGTAAGTCTATATTATAATCGATTTTACGATTAAGTTTTTCTAAATCCTTTAAATATTTTGCAACATCTTCTTTTGTTTTTAGAACTTTAGAACCCATATTTCCTAAATTCAAATGAAAAGCAACTTCATTTGTAATCGGATTTAGGTGCATTTTAAACTTAACTTCGTCTATTTTATCTTGCAAGACAAAAAGCAATAATTCTCTAGAAATTTTATCTGATTCAGAAAGATTTTCTAGAGAAATCTTATTTATTTTTTGAATCATTTCCGTTGCAAAATCTGCCTCTAGTTTATAATACTCGTTTGTCTTTTCTACAGATTCAAATGGATTAAATTTATAATCTCTTTGCGTTTCATAAACTTCAATAATTTTTGCCAATTCGTTTTTACTTTGTGCTGTAGTTAAAGAAATACACACAAAACAAATTAGAATACAAAGAGATTTTAAATTTTTCAAATTAGTTAATTTTTTCAGTTGATTTTTTTCCGTCTATTGATCTTAAAATTCCTAAAGGATTTTCGTTCTTTAATTCGTCTGGCAGTAAATTATTTGGCCAATCTTGATAACTAAAAGGTCTTACCCAACGTTTTATAGAACCAACACCAACTGCTGTAAATCTACTATCTGTAGATGCAGGATAAGGACCTCCATGAACCATAGACTCACAAACTTCTACACCTGTTGGCACTCCATTAAAAATAATTCGTCCAACTCTATTTTGTAGCGCATTTACAATATTTGTGTGGTTTTCTAATTCATTATCATCTGCAATAATAGTTCCTGTTAATTGCCCTTCTAAATGGTCAATTACGTTTTCTAATTCAGCTTCATTTTCACATTGAACAACCATAGAAAAAGGTCCAAAAACTTCTAAGTGTAAAGTTGTGTTTTTAAGAAATTCACTTCCATTTACAGTAACAACAGCTTGTTGTGCATAATTGGCTTTTACATCTTCTGTAAAATTTGCAGTTACAGAAACTCCTTTTTGAGAAACCACCTTTTCTTTATTATTTAAATAGCCTTTTTTAATATTTGGATGCAACATAACAGAAGGATTTATTTTTACAATTTCTTCTGATAATGTATGTACAAAAGTGGTTAATCCTTCTGATTTTATACCTAAAAGTAATCCAGGGTTTGTACAAAACTGACCTGTACCAACAGTAATAGAACCTGCATAAATAGTTGCAATATTAACTGCTCTGTTTTGTAATGCCTTTGGTAACAATACAACAGGATTTATACTACCCATTTCTGCAAAAACCGGAATTGGTTCTTCTCTTTTTGCGGCTAAATCATACAAAGCTCTTCCTCCTTTTATACTTCCTGTAAAACCAACTGCTTTTACTCCTGAATTTGAAACTAATTTTTGACCAACTTCTATACCACTAGAATTTAAGTTAGAGAAAACCCCATTTGGCATCTTAGTTTTTTCTGCTGCTTTTATAACTGCTGTAGCAATTAATTCTCCTGTTCCTGCATGCATTGGATGTGATTTTACAAGTACAGGACAACCTGCTGCTAAAGCTGCTGCAGTATCTCCACCAGCAGTAGAAAATGCTAAAGGAAAATTACTTGCACCAAAAACAACTACTGGACCCAATGGAAAGTTAAGTTTTCTAATATCTGGTTTTGGTTGTGGCTCTCTAGCTGCATCTCCTTTATCTATAGTTGCATCTACCCAAGAACCTGCTGCAATTAAATTGGCAAAACCTCTTAATTGCCCAACTGTTCTTCCTCTTTCTCCAGTTGCACGTCCTTCTGGCAAACCACTTTCTGAACAATATGTTTTAATTAAGACATCGTCTAAAGCCAAAATTTCATCTGCAATTGCATTTAAGAATGCTGCTTTTTTAGTGCCAGAAATTTTACTGTATTCTTTATAAGCTTTGGTTGCTAAACTTACAGCTTCATTTATTTCTTCGGTTGTTGCTTCTGTAAAAACAGATTTGTTTTCTTGATTTAATTCTGGATTAAAGGTTGTAAAAGTCTTGTTTCCTTTTGCTGATAATTTATTTCCTATATAGTTTTTTCCTGTAATCATTCTTTGCTTATTTTTAAATGTTTTTTTCAAATTTACTCGTTTGTAAGCTATTTTTTTGATAATAGATATTTTTACAATAATGCCTTAAAATGAAAAACCTTTTCTCATATCCATCTCTAGAATTATGATAAACGTGTAATTAATGTCTACATTATGCCTTCTGTAAAAACGAAGCTTTCTCTTTTTTAAATATTTGAAAGGATCAACTTATTAAGTCCAGAACTTCAAGTCTTTCTTTTGCCAGAATATACCTTGCACGGACATCATCAATTTGCTGTTGAGTTAATTTCTTACCAAAGGTACGCAGCCCTCCAGCAACATCATTATGATGAATTCCCATAGCAAGCTTAAGATATTCCATAAGCAGCGGCTGAGCATCTAGATACGATAAGGAATTTAAAGCCTGAGAAATTTTGTTAGCCTCTGCCCATTCTCCATTTAAAACATACTCCTGCATAGTAACACTTGCTTTTGGGAAGATAGTACCTACACCTGTAATTCCACCGCTTGCTCCAGCGAGTCCTGCATATACAGTTACTGTGTCTACTCCTGCCAAAATTTTTAATTTTTTGTTCTCTAACATCAGAGTTTCAATAATTGAAACATCTATAGTCGATATTTTAAGAGCAGTTACTTTAGGCAGCACAGAAAGTCTTTTAAGAAGGTCCGTTGAGAGCGCATGATAACCGGCTGCATCAGGATTGTTATAAGGCATAATTGTTACACCTGCATCTTTTGCAGTTGTTTCAGAAAGTGCATAGTACTCATACATTTCTTTTTCAGAAGGAACCGCCTTAGTTTTTGGTGGCATAACCATAACGGTATCAACTCCAACTGTTGCAAGTCCTTCAATAATTTTGGCAAGTTCTTCCTTAGTTTCTGCTGCAGCTCCACTAATCAACGGAACATTGTATTCTTTAGCAACCTCAGAAAGGGATTTAAGTAAAGAAAGACGCTGTTTGGCGCTCAAGTAGCTATTCTCTCCCAGAGTACCAGAACCAACAAGTCCGCTCATTCTGCTTCCGCCCTTTCCTTGAGCTTTTAAAATAACTGCGGCCTGTTTTTGTGTTATATCAAGGTCAATTTCAAGAGCGCCAGATTTTGACTCTTTCAGCCATGTAAACACGGCCGGCATTACGCCATTCCATTGTATACTCATAATTATTGTTTTTTGTTTTATCCAAAAATACACAATAACTTATTTTTTTTAGTTGATAAATTATCCAAAATTAATACTATAATATCCAATAAGTATGATGTAAATTATATATCGAGTATTATTTACATATATTTGATGTAATTATAGCTTATTTATGATTGTACTCCCTTTTAAAATAGCGAAACCAGAAAAGAATTCTTTTGTTTTTCAGATAGATGATACACATCCTTTTTATGACAAATTACATCAGCATGAAGAAATACAAATAAGTTTAATTGTTAAAGGTGAAGGCACTTTAATTGTTGGTGATACTGTTAATTCTTTTAAAAAAGGTGATATCTTTATTATTGGTAGCGCAATTCCTCATGTTTTTAAAAGTGATATAAAAGCCTCTGAAACTTCATATATGCTTACGTTATTTTTTACCTATAAATCTTTTGGAAAAGACTTTTTTGAACTAGAGGAATTGCAAGAAGTCACTACTTTTTTTAAACGATCTAAACATGGTTTTAAAATTACTTCTAAAAAAAAGATTGCAAGTGATGTATTTTTTCAACTTGAAAAATCTACAAAACTAAATCAATTAATTCTCTTACTTCAACTTTTAAAAACCTGTTCTAATGCTAGTTATAAAAGTTTATCTTCTTTTATTTACGATAAAAAATATTCTGATAATGAAGGAAATAGAATGCGAACTATTTTTGAATATACTATGAACAATTTTACTCAAAAAATAACGCTTGAAGAAATAAGTACCATTGCAAATATGACTAAAAATGCGTTTTGTAAATATTTTAAAAAACGAACTAATAAAACTTATTTTCAGTTTTTAATGGAGTTAAGAATTGAAAATGCTTGCAAACTTTTAATAAGTGATAAAGAAGCTTCTATTGCTGGTATAGCAGAGCAATGTGGGTATTATAATATTTCTAATTTTAATAGACAGTTTCAAATTTATAAACAACAATCGCCTTCGGAATTTAAGAATTCTTTTTCTTAAAATATGGATTATAATAACTGGCTACTATCACTTTTTAAAACAGATGTTATTATTTATTTTATCAACTTTATAGAAACCATTTTACAAATAAAAAAACCTCAACTTTATTAAGTTGAGGTTCTATAATTGACTAATTTTAAGCAATAATAACGTTACTCTTTAATTATTTTTTTGGTGATAAAATTTCCGTTTTCACTAGCAATTTTAACAATGTACATTCCTGATGATAAAGAACTAATGTTGTAGGTTTCGTTTTCTAACTTTACAAGATTATTAGTAACATTTTTACCTAAAACACTAAATATAGAAATATCACTTATAGTTTTAGTAGTTTTTACTGTAAAGACAGAAGAAACAGCACTTGGATAAATAGAGAAAGCATCTTCTAAACTAGCATCATTAATACTAGCAGTAGCTAAAGGGTTTTCATCTAAAATACGAATATTATCTATATAAGCTAGTTTTGTAGTGCTTAGTACTTGACCTGCAGGAACATTTACAAAACCCATATCTGGATGAAACACCAATCTATCTAAAGAGCCAAGGGTAAAAGCAAAAGCATCTTTATCATCTTTAATTTCCCATACAATTTCTTGCCAGGTATCTGGTGCAGAAGCATCATAAGTGTTTAATGCTCTTACAATTCCCGATTCTGTACCAGCAGGTTTATCTTCGTTAGCATTAAAACGTACTCCTAAATCTGACTGAGCTGAATAACGTACCATGATACTTAAAAACTTAGGATTATCAGTAACGCTTATTGTAGCAATAGGATCTACAGGTATTGTAGCAAATGCCCACCATTTGCTATTATCATTTCTTGAAAATTGTAAACAATTATCTGAAGTATTTAAACCTGTTTTACTTGGGTTTTCTACTACTAAAGTGGTAACACCACCTTTAACAAATTCTAAATTAGAGCCCTCAAAATCTTGAACGTTAATTTGGCTAAATCCAACACTAATTGATAGTGTAAATAAGGTAAAAAGAGTAATTTTTTTCATCATAAGTTAATTTAATTAGTTAGACATAAAAATAGTTAAAAGACAGCTTGATTAAAATAGATGATATTATCTAATAAATAGCTAATAATGTTTACTTTACGATTTAAAAAAACTTCAACTTTTAAAAGTTGAAGTTTTATATTCTTAAAAAATTATTAATAAGGTTTTAAAAACCTGTACAAGGCCCCTCAGGTGTTGCACTTGCTGCTTGTGCTTTTTTGTAGATTTAAAATCATATAAGTTCTTAATGCTGTTAATGCTGCATATTTACCTATCTTTTAATAGCATCTTTACGAGTAACTTCTTTATTTGTCTCTATATCTTTCTTCATAAAATTATTATTTAAAAATCTCTTAAATTATTCTATAATTTTTTTTTAATTAAACGACCTCTTTCTATTTCTAACTTTACAAAGTAAATACCAGAAGTAAATCTTGGTAAAGCAATTTCTATGTTATTGTTTGATGTAAAATTAGAACTCATTACTTGTTTTCCTAAAACATTAAAAATAATAGCTTTACCTAGTTGCAAACCTTTAATTTTAAGCATATTATTCATTTCCTTAAAAACTTGCACACCAGCTAACTTTGTAGACATTGTAGATAATGCAAAACCCATATCTGGATAAAAACCAACTTTATACATAGTACGATTGGTAAATGTATGTGATCCAGTTACAGCCTTTTTAATTTCAAAAACCAATTTCTGCCATGTATTTACCTTACCAACAGAAGTATCATAAGTATTTAATCTTCTTAAAATATTAATTTTTCATAAATAATCAACATAAAAAATGACTGAAAAATAAAACACATTTTAATCATTGGAATTAGTAGAACTAAAAATGGCTTTTTATTTTAATTACAGCCCGATGATAAGGAAATAAAAAAACAAAAAACCATTTAAAAAAATCTAATCGAATAGATATTTTAATATATTATTTTTTTTGTAAACTAAAAGAAGCAATTGTCATATATCTATTAATATTTACTGGTGGAGCACTTGGGTCATTTGGGTTAATACCATTTGTTAAAGCTAAACCTATTGCAATATCTGTTAAATCTTCTGTTAAAGTAAATTCAATTGTATATGTATTTGCTGGACCAGAAACTCTTGTAAAGGCTAATGTTTCTGAAGATGTTTCTACATCTATAACATCTGGTAATATATCTCCTAAAGTAGCTGTCATATAAACTTGGTCGTTTACACCATTATAATTATTACCTTCTGTTACTAATGTATAGGTATAGGTACCACTTCGTAATCTCATTTTTTGGTAAATTTTACCATTAACAATATTAGGTTCACCTCCATAACCAGAAACAAGATTAAATATTCCACCACCACTATTACTATCATAAACACCATAACCATTATGATTTAATGCACCTTCATTATGAATCCAATCTGTTGGTGTTCCATAACGACCTGTACCAATCTCTAACAATTTAAAAGGTTTAGAAGCGTTTTCAAAGTAAGGCGCTTCTGAAATAGGAACAATAGCTTCTATAACACTATAGTCTGTATAAAAAGTATCTATACTTGTAGAATCTGGCTTAAAAGAAGATCTATATTTAAAAGTATTTCCTGGATTAAAATTATCTAAAACTAATTCATAAGTGCTGTCTGCAGGAATTGTATAAGATTTAGTTACATTATTATTATCTGTATATTCTAACTCAGAATCGATGATTCCTGAAGAGGTATCTACTGGAGCAAACTGAACTACTGCAGAATTATCTGCTATTTGCAATTCACTTTTTACAAGAGGCCTGTTAATTATTGAATTTTGATAACGTTCTCCATACACTTTTCCTAATGTAAAAACAGGTACTGAACTATTTCCTTTATCATCAAAAGTTACAATCTCAAAATTGTACGTATTTTCTTCAAGGTTTTCAATTATTTGAGAAATATTCGTTGCAATTTGATTTTCTTGTACAGGAATAACTACACTGTCTTTTCTGCTAGCCCAATAAACTCGATAAGAGGTTACTTGTGGATCTGTGCTTAAAAGAGCATTTAGTTTCATTCTATTTTTACCCGAAAAAATCTTTACTGAATCTAGTTTTCCTGTATAGGAGATTTCACCACCTTCAGTATATTTCTTAAAATCGTCAGCTTCTACAGAGCAAGCATTTAAACCTATTACTAATACTCCGAACAGAAACAGTGAATATGCTATATTTTTTAACTTATTAATCATAATATTAATTAATTTATTAGTATTTATTATTATCTAGGATCTCCGTAAACTCTCATTTCTGCAATCGCTAAACGGCCACCACCAGCCCAATTTTTTAAGTTGTTAATTCTTAAATATCTATATTTAGGTGATGTAATAGGAATTGGCCAATTGAAACCATCTTGTGCAAATTCTAAATCTTCAGCATTTTGCTGTGTTAAAGGCAACCCAGAAGGTTTTACAACTTCATAGGTACCTAACAAATCCCAACTATCAAAGCTACCATCTGCACTTGGGTTATTTGAACCCCAAATCTCAAAATTACGCATGTTAAATTGCCAATAATAAATATAGCCTGCTGCAGTTCCTTGTGGATAATCCCAGATTTTAACACGACTTATTTTTAATTCCTGTCCTAAATCTATAGTAAATGAATGAGGAGCAGGTGCAGAAGCATCTGTAATATAAATTCTTGGCCAGCCTATAAAATTATTATCAAATAATCTATCTAAACCGAATCCAAAATCATTTGTTGGAGCATCTCCTGGTAATGGAAAGCCAGCATATTGTGTTCTTGGTATTTCTGTTTCAAAAATTGGTTTTACCGCTTGAAATAATGTATCTGAAGTATTTAAAAAACGATCACGAATTGTAAATGCAAAATCTCTAGATATTGTATCTAAACCTCTAACTGTTCTAAAAATTTCATCTGTACCTGTGTACACACTATTAGCAGTTGTTTCCCAATCTCCATTCTCATCTTTTTCCATTACTAAAATAGCAATATCAGCTCTTTCTGGATTTTTAGCTTCTAAAAACAAACCACCAAAATCAGGCCCCACTGTAAGACTTTTGTAAATATCGTAAATAGGAGAATCTAAAGGATTTACTGTTATAATAATTGGTGCAGATTCAATTTCGTTTCTACTTACTGTAACTAAACTTACTTCTCTAGGACCAGCAATAGAAAAACCATCGAGCTCTATTGTTTTTTTATAAAATGAAGACTTTACTTCAATTTCTTTACCAGTATCTAACTTATAAAGTGCTTTTACATATAGTAAATTATCATCTTTAGGAAGTGAATATGTAATTTTAGATTTACCTGCCGCATTTGTAACAGAAATATTAGTTAACTGCTCTGGTACAGTACTATTTTCACTTAAAGGTTCGTTAAAATTATCACTTTTATCACAAGAAGTTAATGTTGCGACTATACAAAGTATACATAAACAGGTTTTAAATATTAAGTTTCTCATAAGTTATTATTTTAGAATTGATTACCAACCTGGGTTTTGCTCCAAATTAGGGTTTTGTAATAATGTGTTTTCAGAAATTGGCCATAAATAATCTCTTGGTGCAACAAATCTTTGTAGTTCTAAAGTTTGTATTTGATAATATTCAGCTTCTTCAATTCCAGTAAAGTTCCATCCTTGAATTGGTTTATTTAATTCTTCAGCAGCTTTTTTCCAACGTCTTAAATCCCAAAATCTTTGTCCTTCGAAAGACATTTCGATTAGCCTCTCATGATGAATTATTTCCCTCATCCCTTCTTTAGTGGTGTATTTTGATGGATTTACAGAATACGTAGACCAAGATGTAGCAACACCTTTTAAACCAGCTCTTGCTCTAACTAAATCTATATATCTTAAAACTTCTGGTGTTGGCCCAGAAGCTTCATTTAAAGCCTCTGCATACAAAAGGTATAAGTCTGCCAATCTTAGTTCTGGCCAACCATAAGTTCTATATGGGTTTTGAGTAGAATTTGTCATCCTTCTATCTATCAACTTCTTAATATAATATCCTGTAACATTGTAAAGTACACCCGCATTACTACCCGAATAATCGTTAAATTTAGAACGAATTACCCAAGTATCTTCATCTGATCTAGATGGACTATCGTCTTTATAAAAAGTACTACCATCAAAACCTAAATTTGCATAAAAACGAGGCTCTCTATCAAAATGAATCCTAGCTGTTCTATATCCTTCTAAAATATTATAACGATGGTCCGCATCTCCAATTCTTAAATCTGTATCATTCCCAAAGTTTAAAGTTCTATCTTCATTCATAGGTACTCCATTTTTAGTGTAGTACATTTTAGCAATTTTTAATGGTGGTGATAATATTTTTTGGGCTAAAGTATGCGTGTATTCTGAGCTCAAAGGAACCATACAATAATACTGTAAAGCTCCTGTTCTACTATTTGGATTGGACCATATTACCTCTTGATTCCATCGCTCTGTAACAGCCTGTCTAATACTCATTTTAGTTAATGTAGTATCGGATAAATTAAACTGATTTTGAGGAAAGTAATACAAACTACTTCCTATAGCTTCTGCAGATTGAATAGCAGCTAACGCAGCATCTGCGGCTTTATTCCATTTTTCAGAATCTGATGTTGTGCTTATTAACTGTCTTCCTTTACTATCTGTAAAACCTGCATAATCTGGATTTCCATTAAATAAAGGGCTAGCTGCCATTGTTAATAATTTGGCTTTTATACCCAATGCAATTGGCCTTGTAATTCTACCTAATTCATTGGTAACATCTTGTATAGATTCTGGTAATTTTTCTGCAGATGTATCTAATAAATTTGATATATAAGTTACACAATCATCAAAAGGTTCTCTAAAAACATTTATTTCTTCTGTTGATGCTTCAATAGGAATATTCTTATCTATAATAGGAATTGGTCCATACATTCTTAATAAATAATAATGATAATAAGCTTTTAAAAACTGCGCTTCAGCAATCCAACGCTCTCTTTCCGAAGCATCTAAATCTCTAACATTATCAGTATTACTAACAGCTTCTATAAAAATATTACAATGTCTAATTCCATCATAAATATCGTAGTTATTCGATGGACCAGCACCGTCTCTATTACCGTCCCAAGCGTTTTGAAAAACTGTACCTACAGCTTGGTTACCAATAGCTATTTGGGTACTAGGCATATTAGGAAGTGCAACATTATTTTTCCAAACTTCATCTCCTGATAACATACCTATGTTATAATTAATATCTCCGTTTTTTGGAATGTATGAATAACAAGTAAACAAGTATTTTTCGGCCTCATTTCTTAGTGTAAAGGCATTATCTATAGTTGCTACATTATCAGGAACTATATCTAAAAAACTATCGCAAGATTGAAAACTTATAGTTAGTGCCACAAACACAGCAAATACTTTAATTTTTTTAAAATACAAACTCATTTTTTTATTTTTTAAATTAATCATTTTTTTAAAATCTAGCTGTTAATCCAATATTATAGGTGCCTTGTATTGGATATCCTAATCCATTAGCCCCTTGTTCTGGATCCCACAAATCAAAAGAACTCCAAACCGCAACATTAATAGCACTTGCATATACTCTTAAATTTTTAAGTCCTAATTTTTTATAAAAATTTTCTGGAGCATTGTAACCAGCTTCTATATTTTTGAGTCTTAAAAAAGCTCCATTTCTCATCCACCAAGTTGATGTTTGATTGTTATTAACTTCTTGATTGGTACTTAATCTAGGCCAAAAAGCGTAAATATCTCTATTTTCTTCAGACCAGTGGCTGTCTGCAATTGCTTGTAATAAACCACTTTCTGATCTTCCATTAATAAAAAATGGCTGAATTAATGATGGGTTTATAAAAAAGCTAGATCTACCAGAACCTTGAAAGAAAATACTTAGATCAAAACCTTTGTAACCTACTGTACCTCCAAAACCAAAAATAAGCTCTGGCACTCTTGGTAAACCAATTGGTACTCTATCTGTATTACTAATTACGCCATCTCCATTTACATCTCTATATTTAATATCTCCACCACGAACATCACCAAACTGAGTAGGTGAATTGGCAACTTCTTCGTCATCAATAAACAAACGCTCTGCAATAAGACCATATGTTTGTGCAACTGAATTCCCTTTTTGTCTTAAATAAGATAGTTCATCAGGATAATCAAGTTCTGCAAACTGTAAAACCTTACTTCTAGAGTAGGTAAGGTTACCACGTATACTAGTCCACCAATCTCTACCAAACTGTTTATTATAATCTAAAGATAATTCAAAACCTTGTGTTTGCGCTTTACCAAAATTAGTTCTAGGAGTAAGTTGTAATCCTTGAGTTGCCCCCACATCTTGCCTTACCTGAAGTATATTAGACCTTGTTTGTTTAAAATAATCTGCGTTTATTTTTAAAGAATTTAAAATTTCAAAATCTATTCCAATATTTAATTGTTCAGAGGTTTCCCAACTAATATTTCTATTTGCATAACTTGTTGTTGATACACCAGGTCTAGAAAACTCAAAATCCTGACCAAAAGTAGCTCCATAAGTATCATTATTAAGATTTACACCTGCTAAATAGAAAAAACGATCTTGAGGAGTTCCTCCAATATCATCATTACCAACAGTACCAAAAGTAGCTCTAAATTTAAAATCTGTTAATACGTTTTTAACTGGCTCAAAAAACTTCTCATTAGAAACTCTATATGCTAAACCTACTGAAGGAAAGAAACCAAATCTTTTTCCAGAATCAAAACGTTCAGAACCATTATAACCAAAATTGAATTCTACTAAATATCTACTATCATAATCATAAGTAAATCTACCAGAAAAACTATTATTTCTTCTTGGTAAAGATGCTTCTAAAAACCCTGCATTTCCTGTCTGAAAACTTTGCAATAAGTTAACTAACATTCCTGAAACATTGTGTACTTTATTAAACGTTCTATTATAGTTTATAGCAGTCTCTATATGTATTCTAGCATCTATATTTTTTTCACCTGGACTGTAATCTAAAAATTCAGTACCTGCTCCTGCAAGACCACCAATAGCACCTTCACTACCATCATTAATTACATTTAATATAATTTCTCCGTTTTCTGGGTTTTTTCTTGATGAGTAATAAAAGGGGTTAAAACCTCTACTTACATCAAAGTATTGAAATCTTCTGATATAACCCATTGCTCTAGCACTTAAGCCTTCTGTTATAAAGTCTAAATTTTGTTTTAACTCTAATTGTACCTGAAAAGTTGAGTTTTTATATTCTTGAAAACCACTTACAGCTTCTGCATAAGGGTTTTGAGCTAAAACACCACTTCCTGGTCTTGTTTCTGCACCACCAAACATTGGGTGTGTTGTAAATGGTGAAAGTTCTGCTGGATAAATGTCTGGAAACAATACTGGATTTGAATACAAAGCAGAACTAAAAATACGTTGTCCCCCATTTATTCTTCTACCTTGAGCATCTCTTCCTCCAATTGGCCCTTTGTAATCATCAAACTGACCATACATTCTTATGATACCTTCTGTTGTTGGTGTTAACTGTAAATTTATGTTTGTTCTTATTGAATAATTTTGCAATTTTATATTATTATCCACACCATTTAAACTGTTTTGTTTTATTAAACCATTATCTACATTAAATGTACCTGCAACGTAATAACGAGCTTTTTCAGCACCTCCACTTGCACTTATATTAAATGCTTGGTTCCAAGAAAAATCTTTTATCAATCTATCTATCCAATTATTATTTGGGTATAATAAAGGATTATCGCCAGCTGCTGTTCTTTCAATTTTGTTTTGAGAGTAAGGCAATTGCGCTAAAGGATCTCTAGTTAAATTTGCTTCGTTTGCCAACTTCATGTAGGTAATGTTATCTGCCATTTTAAAGTTGTCTGTATTAGAAGAAAACCTGTTCTCTATTCTAACGTCAAATTTAGCTGCACCAACTTTACCAACTTTTGTTGAAATTAAAACCACTCCATTTGCACCACGTGCTCCATATATAGAGGAAGCTGCAGCATCTTTTAAAACAGAAAAAGAATCAATATCATCTGGTTGTAATCTGGCCATATCTGTATTTGTAGATTCAATACCATCAATAAGAATTAATGGATTTTGCCTACCAGTTCCGAATGAACTTAAACCTCTAATAAAAAAATCGGAATTATCTGCTCCTGGCTCACCACTTCTTTGAAAAGCAATCATACCGGCAACTCTACCAGCTAACATTGAGGTAAGATTACTAGTAGGTGCTTGCAGTTCTGATGGAGTAATTGTAGTAATAGAACTTACCAAACTCTCTTTTTTCTGAGTACCAAAACCTACTAGTACAATTTCATCAAGTTGATTGTCATCATTTTCTAAAACTACATTTATTGATTTTTGATTTTTAACAGCAACTTCTTTCTTTTTGTACCCTAAATAGGCAAAAACTAAAACGGCATCTGTATTTGACACTGAAATTACATATTGACCGTCAAAATTTGTTGAAAATCCATTCGTGGTCCCTTTCTCTAAAACACTGGCTCCAGGTAAAAGGTTTCCTTCCGGGTCTTTTACAGTTCCCTCTATTGAAATTTGCGAAAACACAGTTTGGGCAAGTAAAATAAATAAGACGATTAGATGTTTTGTATTCTTCATACTTTAATATTTGGTTTGCGTTTATTGTTTATTATGTAAGAAAAACGTTAAGCTAAAAGAATGTTTTTTATAAACACTTTAAGTATTAACTAAAATTAAGATTCAATTAACATCTCATTAACATAACTGAGTGCAATTTAGCATTTAGAATACATGAAAAAATGGATAAAACAACTAAAAACATCAACAAAAATACTTTTATATTAATATTTATATAATTTAAAGCTATAAATATTAAGGATAAATTAATTTGACATATACAAACTGAATCATGTTTGTATGTAAAGTTTAAAGCTACTGAAGAGAAAAGAGGTTTGTGAGGATTAGCTAGAAAATGCTGCCATACTAAATAAAAAGTAGTTCTATAATTGTAAGGCTTTTTTATTTTCCAATAATAGATCAATCTAAACAATTGCCTACATAATTGATGACTTACGCAACCAATTTATTTGCATTAAAAACTCATAAAAGAATATTTATACATTAAATTAATGTATAAATATTTGTCCATTTGATATAAGCTTTATATCGTTATTTTTTAAGTTTTGAAATTTAATTAAAAAACCAAAAAGAATGTAAATACAATTAAAAAAATCTTACTTTTTTGGATGTGCTTTCTTGTAAGCAGGATTCCAAATATCTTTATAATCTGTCTTTTTATTTTCCATTAAGCTTTGATGAATATGATTTGAAACATTTAACCAACTTTCGCCTTCATCCCATAATGGTTTCATTAACGTTTTTTCCCAATCTTTATAAGTTTTCTTTAAATTTTCTGAAATAGAAACTTTTGAATTTATTATATTTCTTGTTTCTCCTAAGTCTTCTTTCAGATTATAAACTACAGATCCATAATTATTTAAAGTAATCATTTTGTAATTTCCAGTTCTAATTGCAGAAGCCTCTAGTTTTTTCCAAAATAAGTTTTTATGAGGATTACCTGTTTTAGTATTATTTAAATATGGCATTAAATTAACTCCATCTAACTCTAAATTTTCTTCATAAATATTTGCTGCTGCTATTGAAGTTGCAAAAATATCTAGTGATGAGGTTAATCCATTAAATTTCTCATTACCTTTAATTATTGAAGGCCAACTCATTACAAATGGCACACGGTGGCCACCTTCAAAGTTATTACCTTTCCAACCTTTTAAAGGCCCCGTTTTCGATTCGTTATTATGAGCCCCACCATTATCACTTAAAAAATATATAATTGTATTATCTCTAACCCCTAAGGTTTCTAATTTATCTGTTAATTTACCTATGTTTTTATCTAAAGACCAAGTCATTGCAGCTAATTTTTGTCTTGGATGGTTTTTAAATTTTTCTAAATCTTCTTTTTTAGCGTGCATTGGGGTATGCACAGCATTGTATGATAAATACATAAAAAATGGTTGGTCTTTAGAATCCTCTATATATTTTAGAGATTGATCTCCTAAAACATCTGTCATATAACCGTCAAAAACTACACGTTCTCCATTATTTTGTAACATATCATTTCTTGATGGATTTTTTATTGGAAAATAAGATCTACTACCAGAAATAAAACCATAAAAATCATCAAAACCTCTTTGGTTTGGATGGTCTGAAACGTCTTCTCCTAAATGCCATTTTCCTAAAGCATATGTATTGTAACCATTTTTTTGAAACACATTTGCAATTGTAGTTACGTTATCACTTAAACCAATTCCTGCTGTTCCATTTGCCTCAAATCCAAATCGTTGTTGGTATTTACCCGTAATTAAACCTGCTCTAGAAGGTGCACAAACTGTTGCACTAACATGTGCATCTGTAAATACAACTCCGCTTTTTGCTAATTTATCTATGTTAGGCGTTTGTAAATCTTCACTACCCATAAAACCAAAATCTACATAGCCAGCATCATCAATTAAAATTATGATAACATTTGGTTGTACATTTTTTAGTTTTTTACTTGTTACTAATCTGTTTTTACTGTTAGTTTCTTTAGTTTTACAGCTAAAGCTGATTACCAGTAGAATAAAAAAACTTAAACAAATACTATTTAATTTCATATTATTAATTTTTATTTATCAAAAAAATCTAAACTCCATTCAGAATACCATTTTATTATTGGCTTTTCATCTTCAAACTCAATTGGCAACCATACATATCTGCCATTAATTGCGTTTTGAGGCATCCATCTATCTGCCATAAAAATATAAGCATCTTTTTTACCCATTACTGGTAAAATGTGAGTACTTTGACTATGAAAAGTAGTTTTTCTTTCTTTTTCATTACCTCTTGCAGGGTTTCCTAAAGAAATCCAACTACCAAGCATATTATCTGCCATTGCAGATCTTGCACTATTTGGGTCCCAACCTGTTAAACCAGAAGATATCATAAAATACTTTTTATCTTTTTTAAATATAGCTGGTGCCTCATTATTTCCTCCAGGAAAAACACGTATATATTCATCTGAAAGCGAAAGAAAATCAGAACTTAATTTAGATATTATTAAAGTTCCATTTTCTTCGGATGCTGTAATGTGATATGCAACACCATCATCATCTTTAAAAAGCGTCATATCTCTAGACATTTGTCCGCTTTTAAAATCTCTTAAGAAATAAACACCGTGTACAGAACCTTCACCCCATTTTAATTTTTCTTGTGACATTTTTTTTGCATGCTCCTTTTGTTTTTCAGTAAAGTTTTTAGGCCATACATTAGCGTGCATTCTAAAACTATCTATATAATTATAAGGGCCTGTAACATTATCTGAAACTGCAACACCAACTAATGCAGCATCATAACCTCTGCCTTTTAATTCGTGATGAAACCACATAACATATTTCTTAGTTTTATCATTATAAATAACTTTTGGGCGCTCAATTACACTGCCTTCTACTAATTTAGATGATGGGTCTTTTGTTACTTTTAAAGCAACTCCTTCATTTTTCCAATTGTATAAATCTTTAGATGAATAAACCCTTACACCAACCCAAGATTGGTTTCCTCTACTACCTTTAACTTTGTGTTCTCCAAATAAATAATAAGTATCATTTTTAGTTAATACTCCTGCTCCATGTGCATTAATATGTACACCATCTGTATCTTTCCAGATTTCCCCTGGTTTAAAACTACTATGTTTTTCTTGCGCAAAATAATTATGAAATGAAACTATTAAAATAGATAGATATATAATTGACTTGATAACTTTTTTCATATTTATTTGTTATTACCAAAGAAACTAAAGGCTTGTATAGGTTATTTTTTTAAAATTATTTTTTGCCATAAATAATTATTATCAGTGTTAAACTTAAAAATATAAATACCTTCTGCTAAAGCTGGCGATATTATAATTTCCGATACTTCTTTTTCTAAAATTTTTGTTTGCACTTTTTTTCCTGTAACATCAAATATTTCCAACTCTAAAATTTTAATAAAATCTTTAACTGTAATTGTAATTTTTCCGTTTGTTGGATTTGGGTAAATACGTAACTTATCTTTTGAATTAAAAACATCAATATTTAGTGCATTTCCATCACAAGCATCACCAATACCATTATTATCAGTATCTTTTTGATCTGTATTTGGGGTTGTTTTGCAATTGTCTAATATATCTAAAACACCATCATTATCATCATCTATATCAAATACATCTGGCACCCCATCTTTATCTATATCTGAAGGGCCTTTTAGAATAGTAATTTTATCAAAAATTGGCATATTTTCTTGAGATTGAGATATTGTTATAGCATTTATTCCTGCATTTAAATTAACCAGAAAAGTTCTTTCTGCCATTTGTCCTCCAGCATCACACCAATTGCCCGATCTTTCAAAAAACCCATTGTATAAAAGCGCTCCATTTACGTGAACTTTTGCACTTCTATTATTTGCAGACATATATGCTACATTTAAAATATAAGAGCCAGCCTCATTTACTTGCACATTTGTATAGTTTAAGTTTTTGTTTGGTACTGGATTTAAATTTATATACTGTCCATTTGAAGCAGTATTACAGTTCTGTAACGCACTTGCACCTATATATGAAGCATCTTCAGCTTCGCCAGTCCATAAAACCTCTGAACTAATTTCATCTAAAAAATTAATATCTAATGTTGAACTACTCTTAATATTTAACACATCAAAAGCTCCCCAATAACCTGTAGAATTTGCATTTTTACCCACAGAAGTTAATTTTATATTGTAATTCCCTTTTTCTAGATAAATAGCTCCAAAAGTTTGCAATTTTTCTTTAACTGATGCTCCATAAAGATCTAATACTTGATCAAACTCATGCCAAACACCTTCTTCTATTTCTATGGATGCTTTATATTGACCAAAAGTACTAAAGGTTAAACCTGATAAATTATAGGTATAATAACCACTTTCTGTATGGCAGATATTCTCTAAAATTACTTCATCTCCTTCACCATTTGACTGGAATCTTAGTAACGAATCATTAGATGCTAAAGAATTTTGAACAACATCTGTTGTTGCTCCATTGCTTGCGTATTCTAAATTTTCTACCTCTTTAATAGGATTAAGACAAGCATAATTATCTAATTCCCAAACCCTAACGTAATCTACATAAGCATGTGTAAGTGTCCCAATTGGTTCTTTTGTAAAATTATCTCCAGAAAAACCAAAACTAGCACCATCTGAAAGCCAAATATATTGTGGTACCTGTGGAATCCATTTTGGATCTGAATACGTAATTTTTAATTTACCATCATAATAAATCTTTATGGCATCTGGGGTCCATAATACACCAAATGTATGAAAACCTTCATGTAAGCCTGGTGTTTCATACCTTTTTGTATTTGCTTTATGTGCACTTGCATAACCATCTATGTGTATTACAGATTTTGTATAATCTCCTGTCCAAGCAGATTCAAAAATATCTACTTCTGCTCCATCTCTTCCTGTTCCATCTATATTGCCCATATTATCTCCCTGAAACCAAAACGCAGTATGAGTACCTTTATCTGCTTGTGCTATTTTAATTCTTGTTTCATAATAACCAAAAGCTTTTTCGAACCTATTATTAGAGTTTACAGAACCACAAGTCATTGTATTGGCATTGTACTTTTGCACTCTTAAAACAAGGTTTCCATCTACTTCCCAAGTGTTTTGAGGTCTCCAAAACCATTGCGAAATTCCTAAACCCGGTCTAGAATTTCTAGATTTTTCGCTATTAGACACCCCCCACTTAGAGCCATCTATTTCTGTATCATTAAACTCGTCACTAAACGTCATTTCCCAGTCTCCAAACAAATCAACTCCATTTGGTTTAGCAGATGCAGGTGTTTCAGTATCCACCATTTCTTGAGAAAAAAGAAAATTAACAGCTAATAAATTAAACAGTAGTATAAAACTACATCTTATCTTTTTATGTATTGTTTCAGTTAAAAAATAATTTAAGATTATACTCATCAGTTTTTAATTTTTGATAGGAATTATACTGTAAGCATAGCTCATATTTTTTGCCTTAATTTGATATTTGTTTAAAGGTCTAGCCCACCAACTTGTATCTCCTCCAACACCCATTTGTTCAGTATCTATATTGATATTTACAAAATCTCTTTTTACAATATCTGTTGTGTGTCTTTGTTGCTTTTCTTTGCCTGAATCAAAATCTGAATTGTATTGATGATGCGCACTAAAACTTAACATTTTTGGTCCTAAAACTTTTATTCCTTTACCAGAAGTTTCTGTAAAAGTTATCCAACGAACATCTGTTTTATAACCATTTTCTTGCGGACGTATATAAGGATAATATAAGTCTTCTACATTAGAATTATAAACTCCCACAAATGCTGCAGAGTTTCTGTCTTGATAGTTTTCTTGTGGTCCTCTACCATACCAATTTACTTGATTATAGTTGTTATTTAAAATAAAATTATTTCCAAAACGCGGTATATTAGAAACGCCTTTTTTTACATCTCTTAAAGAGTTTGTAACCGTTATTTGACCAGAAGCCTCTATTTTATAATCTATTTGAATTTTAGCTAATTCATTAGGCAATTGATATACTACTTTAATATTTGCAAATTTTCTATTTAAAGAATTACGCTCTTTTAAAGTTGATATATCTATAACTTTTTCACCATCTTTAAACTCTATAGAAATTAATGTTTGGGTTTCTGTAGCTTCTTTCCAAACACCAAACTCCTTTGGCATATTAAAACCAAAATCATTATCTGTGGTTGCTCTCCAAAAATTTGGTTGCATGCCTTGTACTAAAATATTTCCATCTCCATAATTTAAACCATTTAATGTACCCGTTTTGGTATTAAATTTTGCTTCGAAATTAGCAGATTTTAAGGTTAAACTGTTTTCTTCTTTTAAAACCTCTAAGCTTTCTTTTGAAGTTTCTAAGTATATTGGAGTATAGTTACCACCAATAAACTCTTCTTTTGCAACTGCATAATCTTTAGCAACTAAATGAGATGCAGTATTTGTATGTGCATATAATTGTAAAGAAAACTCACCTGTATTCAAGTCTATTTTAGGTAAGTTTAAAGCTAGTGTTTTTGTTTCTCCAGGAGCAACATTTGTACTTGTCATGGTTCCTTTTTCTATTTGAGAACCATTTTTAAAAAGTTTCCAAGAATAATTAAACTCATTTAAATCTCTAAAGAAAAACTCATTATAAACAGCTACTTTACCTGTTTTAAAGTTCATATCTTTAAAATGTATATTTTGATAAACTTTCTTTAATTCCTCTAATGCAGGGTGTGCAGTTCTGTCTGGGTTTACAACACCATTTAAACAGAAATTACCATCATTTTTTATATGACTTGCGCCTAAATCTCCCCCATAAGCCCAAAATTCTTGTCCATCGTCTGTTTTGGTCTTTATACCTTGGTCTACCCAATCCCAAATAAAACCACCTTGTAAAACATCATATTTTCTAAAAGCATTCCAATAATCTTTAAAGTTACCTAAACTATTACCCATTGCATGCGAATATTCACATTGTATCATTGGTCTTTTAGGATCATTTTCAGCATAGTTAATCATATCATGAATTAGCATATACATAGGTGCTTGAATATCTGTATTTGCATAACCTGTTGCTCCTTCGTATTGTGTTGGTCTTGTACTATCATTATCTTTTAACCATTTATAAGTAGTAAAAAAATTATCTCCATTACCTGCTTCATTTCCTAAAGACCAAGTTACAATTGAAGGGTGGTTTTTATCACGCTCAAACATTCTAATAGTTCTATCTAAGTGCATTGCTTTCCATTGAGGTAAATATGCTGGATGCACACTTTTTCTTTTTTCATCATTATCTAAACCTTGGTTTGTTGTTCCCATTCCATGGCTTTCTATATTAGCTTCATCAATTACATAAAAACCATACTCATCACAAAGTTCATAGAAAAAAGGATTTTTTGGGTAATGGCTACAACGTATTGCGTTTACGTTGTTTTCTTTCATTATTTTTAAATCTTTAATTGTTAATTCTTTACTTACAACATGTCCTTCAGATTCATCATGATCGTGCAGATTTACTCCTTTAATTAGAACAGGTTTTCCGTTAATTAAAAATTGATTATTTTTTATTTTAATATTCCTAAAACCAACTTTTAGAGCTGTTGATTGTAAAACATTACTGTCTATATCTTTTAATGTGATTAATGTAGTGTACAAATTTGGTGTTTCTGCTGACCACGATTTTATATCTGAAAGTGTCTCATTAAAACCTGCAGATGAAGAGTTATCTGCGGAAACATTTAACTTTTTTGAGTATTTTTTTAAAACCTTATCTTTATCTAAAAGTGTAATTTCAATGGCTGCAGCTTGTTCTTTTTTAGAGAAATTATCTAGTTCAATATCTAAGCTGAATATTCCTTTTGAGTAATCTGAAGACAAATTTCCATTTAACCTAATATCTTTTATATGAAGTTTATTTTCTGCCCTTAAATACACATCTCTTTCGATACCACTTAATCTCCAAAAATCTTGATCTTCCATATAACTACCATCAGACCAACGTAAAACTTGAACAGCAATTTGGTTTTCTCCAGTTTTTATAAATTCTGTAACGTTAAATTCAGCAGCAGTTTTGCTACCTTCATTGTAGCCAACTTTTTCTCCGTTTACATATACATACATAGCACCACTTACACCTGCAAAGTGTAAAAAAACCTCTTTATTACCCCAGTCTTTAGAGATATTAATTGTTCTTTTATAGCTCCCTACATTGTTAATACTATGATCTATAAATGGTGGGTTTTTAGGAAAAACATATCCTGCATTTACATAAACAGGAAGCCCAAATCCTTTCATTTCCCAATTTGATGGCACCTCTATTTGATCCCAACCTTTAAGGCTAAAATCGTTTTTATAAAAATCTACAGGTCTTGCTTGTACACTATCTGCATAATAAAAACTCCAAGTACCGTTTAAAGTTTTATAGCTTGCAGAATTTTGCCAACCTTTATTACTTAAAGCATCATTTTCGTTATTATAATTATAAAATGTCGCTTTAGGTGCTTCTCTATTTATCTGAAAAATTTCTGGGTTTTCCCATTCTGGATTTTCCCATTTTTCTGATGTATAAATTGGTTTTGTTATCTCGTTTTCTTGACAAGCAATAATCAATAAAATTAAAAGCAGTAGTTGGGTAAAGTTTTTCATTGTATGTAGCGTAAAAAATTATGTTGATTTTGTGATATTTAGCAATCGATTTTTAATTAAACAAAACTTAAAATTGAAGTTTTAAGGGTATCAAAATACTTTTTAAGAAATGAAAATTTCTCAAAAAATAAAAATAACACATATCACTTTTATAAACATAGTCTTTACTTTTGTATATATAGACAAAAAAATATTTATAAAAATGCGTCTTAATACAAAATTGTGCAGTAGATTTTTAAGTTCGTTAAAAAAAAGTATTTATAGATTTATTATTCTTTAACAAATTTGTGTGCCTTGTTGTTTATTAAAATAACATAATACCCAACATCTAATTTAGAGATATCAATAGTTTTTCCTGTGTTTTTAATTAGCTCCTTTCCGAGAATATTATAAACTTTATAAAGAGTATCATCGTCTGCATTTTTAATAGTTAAAATATTTTTTGCAGGGTTTGGATATACAGAAATTTGCGATTCTTCAAGATTAATGTTTTTGGTAGATAATATGGTATTAGAAAACACTTCTATTGCCTGTTTTTGAACATTAAATTTATCATCTAAATAAAAAGCTGTGTAAGTACCTAAATCTTTCGACTGAATATTATTTAACACAGGTGCTCTTCCATTAAAATAATAACCATTAGGTCCATGCCAACTAAATGTTCCAAAATATTGTGTTTGCCCAAAATTATCTTGCGCTTGTGGTCCAAATTGCACTTGACTTCCTTGGTTTACTTGAATGTTTGTTCCAGATTTCCAGCCTAGACTATCTGTGTTGTAGTAAGAATTTATTCCTCCAGATGTATACTCGCTACTAATTATTAATTTTATTTCTGATGCGGTTGCAAAACTAGTTTCATTAAAGTCTGAAAGCGCAACAAACTTTATAAATTTAGCACTTTTTTGTTGAAAATATAGTTCGCTCCAATACCCTAACCAACCAGAAGCAACCGGAGCTCCCCAATTAATGCCATCCTCACTTAAAAAAAGTTGAAAATCTCTAAGAATTCCATTTAAACTATTATCTAATCTTGGCACGTAACTTAAGCCAGAAATACTATAACTAGCACCCAAATCTATTACAAATTCATGAGGAAAATTATCTTGTCCAGAATTGTAACGAGAGTGCCATATTGTATTTTTATTACCATCAAAAACATTTGTTAAAGGAAAATTACCAGAAACTGTTTCTTGACTAGAAACAGATACTACACTCCAATTATTTTTTGGAACGTAGGCATTATCATCAAAAGCAGACCAAGTACTTGTTGTTAAATTGATTTTAAATTCTCTTACATAATTCATACTTAATGTTCCGTTATTAACTGTTAACGGAAATAGTACTGTTTTAGAATTTCTAATATCTGGATCTCTCCATCTATCACCCACATAATAATAATTAGTACCTGCTGTACCTGTAATTGTTAAAACGTCTGTAGGCTGAGAATCGAATGTAATTTTATTTCCTACGTTTTTCCAAGAAGACCAACCACTTTTTAAGTTTGTAGAAGTACTATATTGCATTTGGTTAGGATCCCAACCTGTTTTAGTAGATGATAGCATATAATAAATATTATCTTTTTTAAAAATAACAGGCGCTTCTTTATTCTGTCCAGAAAATAAAACAGTTGCATCTTCTGCACCTCTAAAATTAGCTGTTAATGTGTATAAATTTAAACTTTGATTTGCTTTATTTGTTGATACGTAATAAGCTTTACCATCTGTATCTACAAACATACTAGCATCATTAGAATCATATCCTTTCGGAAAAAACTCTCTATCATAAGTGTAACTTCCATCTATTGTGCTAGCATAAAAAACAGCTGCTTTATTATTGGTATATGACGCATTTTGGTATTTAACCCATACTACAAAAGTATTTGTTAAAGCATTGTAAATTAAACAAGGCCTTTCTGTAATCCGTTCTAAGTTTTTTAATTCATTGTTTGTATTTTTATCAATAATTGTTTTTTTAAACTCCCAATTCATTAAATCTGTAGAAGCATATAAGTTAATGCCCTTAAAAGTAAAGGCATCTCTCATATCATTACCAATCATATAAAAAATTCCTTGATGTTTTATGATTGCAACACCATGGGCATTAATTCTATTACCCGCTGTATCTCTCCAAAAAGTACCGTTTTTTATAGAGTTAACTTGACTAAAAAACTGAAAAGAAAATGCGAACAAGAAGAAAAATATAAGTTTATGTAATTTCATTTTTAGTTTTTTTTTAATTAATTATCTACAAGGTATTTACAATAAAAGATTTAAAATAGTTGATTAATAACCTATATCCATTTTTAAAAAATCAAACTTTTCATCACTTTCGCCTTTCTTTTTAACAACATCTAAATCTTTCATTTCAATATTTTTAGACGGTTTAAAAGCATCACTTTGCATATAGTTTAATAAACTATAACGTAATTGTCTTGCAACTGGTCTTTCTGATAATGTTGAGCTTATATCTATAGCAGAAAATATTAATTTTCCAGTTCCTACATTTGTTTCAAATACATTTGCTAAATGATGATTCGTTACAAAATTATCGATGACACGAACTATTGGTGTAACCTCTAAAGAGTCTATAACTATAGATTTAGAGTTGATACATAAATCCCACCATTGCCAATCTGTATGAGTATCTGTTGGAAAACTATTAAAAGCAGGGTTTTTATCATCTACCATTAAACCCATTGTTGCTGGTTGATTAGGAAAATGTACCGGACTCCAAAAAACAGGTACAAACCTACCTTCTATACCTTTTAAGGCTTTATAATTAGGGTTTAACAACACCTTTTGCCCTTGCTTTAAGGCTGCTTCTGCTTCTTTAAATGATGATGTTATAAGTATATCTTTAGCTGTTGTTGTTACTTTTTTTGGATACACCCAAATATGCCAATTGTTGGTATATTTTGTCCCTTTTAAACTTACTGTAATATTTAATTTTTCAGCTTTTGTTACGTTTACAGCATAATCGATCTTACCTAAATTTACATTGTTTCCTATTGATAAATTTACATTTCTAAAGCTCCCATTTTTTATAACTGAACCTGCATTATTAGTAATTGCCCAATCTAAAGTTTGGTTTGTTTTGTCTTCAAAAAAGTTGGCAACTTCTAAAGTTGCTTTAAAGTTTTCTCCCGTTTCGTAAACTGCTTTTTCAAAACGAATTAGCGGCACTAATTCACTGTTAAATTGGCTAAACTCTTCTGCAGTAATTACACCTTTAGATTCCCAAAAAGCATTTAATAATCCTACCAAAGCTGTTCCTTGACCAGGAAAATCTTGTAATTGTAGTAGTTGAAAGCCATCGAAACTTGGTGTTTTTAAGGCTCTTTCTATTTCTTCTTTATACAATAAAGCAGCTAATTTTCCTGAGTTAAAAGTAAAATCTGGTGCAAAATCAATAAGTCCTTTATTTTCTAATTCTATTTTAATTGCCTTAAAATTTAAAGGATCTAAAACACCTGTGTATTTTTTAATTTCACTCATGTCTGGATATACAGAATATTGACCAATTTCATGTGAGACTAAAGGAATATTTATATGAGAAGCTCCTGCAGTAAAATCTGCATTAAAGTGTGGAGGTTTGTCATTAAAAACGCCTTGTCCACGAATCCAACCTTTATCTGTCCATTGCGCAATAAAAAACTCATCTTCTTTTTCTGGTCTTGTTCCTGTTGGTCTTTGAAAAGAAAATGCTGTTGTAGCATATAAATGTCTGTTATCTATTGGTTTTAACTCTGCAACCATCTCATTTAAAACACTAATATCTCCTTGTAATTCGTTACCCAAAGCCATAAAAATAAAAGAAGGATGATTCCCATAATCTTTTAACATTCTTTGCGCTTCTTCTCTCAAAAAAGCAGTTGTGCTTGGATCTTTTCCAACCTCTAAACTCCAATGAGGTAATTCTACTTGATAGTAAAAACCGGCTTCGTCTGCAGCTTCAAATGCTGCTTTTGGTGGGCACCAAGAATGAAAACGTAAATGGTTTAATCCATAAGCCTTTGCCTGAGTTATTAATTTTGCCCAATCCTCTTTTTTTGTAGGTGGATATCCTGTTAATGGAAAAATAACACATTCTAAGTTTCCTCTTAAAAAAATTCTTTTATCGTTTAATGTTAAATCTCCATTATCATTACCAACAAATTTATATCCAAAACTATCTGTTATTACTCCTGTTTTAGTTATAACCGTAACATCATATAAATTTGGATGAAATTCGTCCCAAAGTTGCAGGTTTTCTGGTTTATCAATTTCGAAACTTACCGTATTTTTCTCTCCTTTTTCAATAGAAACGTTTTCACTAAAAACCTCTTTACCATCTTTAGATTTTATAATACACTTTATTTCATTCTCTAAAACAGATGCTTGCTCAAAACTTATTTTTATTTTATTTGCTCTACTAATTGGATAAATTTGTAGATTTTCTGGTGCATTTTTTGATGCCGTTTTTAAAAGAATATCCCCTAAAATACCATTCCATTTTATCTGAGTGTGGTTGGTATAGCCATGGGCCATATCTTGGTTTACTTTGTCTGGGTATCTGGTTCCTGCAACATTTATGTACGGAAATTTATTACCATTATCAATTAGTATGGTTATCAAGTTTTTGCCCTCAGTTAAATGTTTAGTAACATTATAATCGTGCTTAGCAACTAAACTATTATTTTTACCAATTAATTTACCATTTACAAATACAGTAGATTCCCAAATAATTCTCTCTAAACTCAACGTAATATTTTCTTTTACCCAAGCATTCGGAATTTCTATTTCTTTTTGATACCAAGCTTTACCAATATATTGATATTTTCTAGTAAGATTAGACAATACATAGTTGTTCATAGCTGGTTCTAACGTACTTTTTACTCCAATTTCAGCATCATCTAAAGTACCAGGTAAATTTATATTTTGTCCTTCAAATTTAGCTGATGCCCAGTTTTCTTGATTACCTATATCTGTAGAGTCTAATTTTACTTGCCAAGTTCCTTCCAAAGAAATTGTTTCTATTTTATTAGTTGTGCAGTTAGCAAATAGAAAAAGTATTATAAAAACACTAAAAATTGAACTAATTAATTTCATAAATGGGTTCTTTAAATTATTTTATTTAATTGATAACAATGGTTCCTGAAGATAAAGTTGTAGAATCTTCCTCTAATTTGTATAAATAAGTTCCGTTTTCTAAATCCTCTCTGGTTACTTTTAGTTCTTTACTATTAATGTTTTCAATTTTTTTAACTTCCATACCTAAAACATTATAAATTAATAAACGACCATTAATTAAATTGCGTGGAAACTTAAAAGTACTTTCCGTAGCAAAAGGAATTGGATAAAATTTAAAGCCTTTTTTTTTAAATACTGATGTGGAAAGTGATTTAGAAACATCAATAACAAACGTACTTACAGAATAAGCAGGTGCATTATATCTTATAGATTTCCCTGTTAATTGTCCTTTTAAATTTATGTTTTCAATAGTGTTTTCTGTAGTATCTTCTCCTTTTTCGGAAGTTCTATAGGCTTTATAGCCATTTACATTAGAGAATTTACTTAAATCTATAGAGTATTCTCTAGTATCTTCTGAGCTATTAACGAGTACTAAAACTACCTCATTTTCATCAGGGTTTAAAGCAGCAATGGTATTACCTTCATCAGTTGCTATTATTTTATAACCAACTTTTATAAAATTAGTTACGTTTTTACGACAATAAAAACCTCTTGTTTTATTTAAAACAGGCTCTTGAAACGGCTTACTTTCATCCCAATTTGTTTGGTGAAGCAAACCCCAACCATCGTCTCTAGACATTAACTGCCAATCGCACCAAACTGTAGCTTTTAAATTTCTTACATCTTCTACCAATCTATACGCCATATCATAGTGCCTTGCAAACCAACCTCTGCCATTTCTATCCCAACTTAAAGGGCCTGTTTCTGTTTGCCAAATTGGTTTGTTGCCATTATTTTTTGCAAACAAAGCTAAATTGGCTTTATCTTGCCAACTACCTCCATAACTGTGAGTGCTTATTTTAGAAATACCATTATATTCATTCAAATTATTATTTCTTAGAGTAGTTAAATTAGATAGTGAACTTGTTATTTTAGAATTATCAGCAGCAGTAAATTTCAAAGAGTTAAAATCTAAATCTCTTCTTCTTTGCCACATTCTCCATAAAATTTGTGCCTGAGTTACAGGATAAATAGCTGAACCCTCTTGTTTTCCTCCTTTTTTCCAATAACCAGAAATTGGTTCGTTAAAAGCTTCTAAATAACTAATATTCCAGGAAGGGTACATAGTATCTAAACCTTTAGAAACAGAAACTAAATAATCTGCAAAATCGTCTATAAATTCTGGTTTTAAATTTTCTTGTGTAGCAACAACATTACCAGCTGAACATTGGCTATGTGTCATCCACCAAGGTGGAGAATAAGAAATCATTTCTGTAATAATATCTCCTTTTGATGCTCTTAATTCAGCAATTTTATTCATAACTGCAATTTGTCGAGCATCATTTGTATAATTATTTACACCCCAACCTTCATTATTATTTTGCTGAGTTCTATAACCGGGCATTAAACCACCATCTTTTCTAATATGAGCTCCTTCTGTACAAGTAGGGTTTTCTCCTCCTGCAATGTTAAATCTAAATACATTTAAATTTAAATCGTTTACAGCATAGTTTGCAACTTCATCTATAGTTTCTTTAGGCATACCTCCAACAAGATTTGCCCACCAAGCTAAAGAAACTCCCCAACCTTCTATCGTTTGATGTTTGGTTTCTGGGTTTATAACAATATTAGTTTGCGCATGTATGTTGTTAAAAAATAAACAAAATGCAATACTTAATAAAAAGTTGATTCTTATGTTTTTTAACTCCATTTTTATTCTTTTTAAATTTTATAAATCTGTTGATTCTTTTGATTTTAGAATTCAATAAACTTTAGGAACCTTCTAAAATTGTTAAAAAATCATTGCACGCAGCTTTTACTTAATAAGGATAATTTAATTTTTTTTATACAGATTTTATAGTTGCTGTAAATTAAGGAAAGTATCTATAATAGTTATTTATAAAACATCTCTATTTTAAAATTTCTTTAAGCTTATTCTCCATCTTTTTAACAATTTTTGGATTGTTTTTTGCAATATTATTTTCTTCTGATGGATCTTTTTCTAAATCGAATAATTGTATTTCTGCACTAAAACCAGGATCAACAAACTTTTTAGCAATCCAATCAGGAATTGGTTTACCTTTTGGTTGTATGTATTTCCATTTACCAAAACGAAGTCCATAAGTATAGGCTTCTTCTAATAAAAATTCTCTTCCTTTTTTAGATTTCCCTAACCAAGCATCTAAATAATTTTCGCTATCTGGTGCTGCATTTTTAGCAACTTTAACATCTAACAAACAGGCTAAAGTAGCATATAAATCTACTTGAGATAATAAGGCATCGCTTTTACCCGGTTTTACTTTTGCTGGCCAATGTAAAATAGTTGGCATTCTTGTTCCGGCCTCAAATACTGAATATTTTGCTCCTTTAAATTTTCCTCCTGGTTTATGATCTCCAAGTAATTCAATTGCATAATCTAAATAACCATCATCTAAAATAGGCCCATTATCACTTGTAAAAATAATAAGTGTATTGTCTAATAAATTTTGCTTTTTTAAAGCTTTTGTAATTTCACCAACACACCAATCCATTTGTGCAATAACATCGCCTCTTGGCCCCATTGTACTACTTTCTACAAATTTTATATTGGCAATTCTTGGTTGATGAATGTCATGTAAAGAAAAGTATAAAAAAAACGGATTTTCTTTTTCCTTTTCAATAAAATCAGTGGCTTTTTCTGATAAAACAAAAGGAATTTTCTCATCTACCCAAAGAGCATCTTTACCACCTTTCATATAACCAATTCTACTAATTCCGTTTATTACTGCTCCTTGATGATAAGGATCTGTATGTTGTTTTAACAATTCAGGATGTTTAGATCCCCAAGGATATCCATCTATTCTTGTGCCATAACTTACAGTAATAGGATCATTTTTGTCTAAATTAACTACTTCTTGATTTTCTAAAAATACAGTAGGAACTCTGTCTCCAGTTGCAGGAATTAAAAAACTATAATCAAAACCTACTTCTTCTGGTCCTAAAGGAATTTTTTTATTCCAATCTATCTTACCTGCACCTAACCCTAAATGCCATTTACCAACAATACCTGTAGTATAACCCGCTTTTTGCAGCATTTTTGGCAGCGTTTCTTTAGTTGTATCAATAATTAAAGGAGCATCTCCTTCTAAAATAGCGGCATTATTTCTAAACGCATAACTACCTGTTAATAAAGAATAACGAGAGGGCGTACAAGTTGCAGCAGCACTATGTGCATCCGTAAAATTTAAACCGTTTTTTGCTAATTCGTCTACAAAAGGTGTTTTTACACCTATAGCACCATTTACACCAATATCTCCATAACCTAAATCATCAACATAAATAATTACTATGTTTGGTTTTTTTGTTTTATTTTGAGAAATAATAAATTGACTCACTAAAAGTGAAACCAACAACATACATAGATTTCTAGTTTTTTTCATATTATTTCTGTTTAATTTTATTGTTTTTATTCGCTTTTAAAACTGAATTATTACTCTTTTAAAGTCCTTTTATAAAGATTATTTTTATTGATAGATTTCAAGAAAAAAGATCTTTTTTTACAAACTATTTTTAAATCTGTTTGGTTTCTCTTATCTAATTAAATACAACAAAAGAAACCATAACAGCGTAATTTTTTTTAAATATAATTAGCTTACTAAAACTAATTGTGCATGTAAATGTGCTGGTAAATGATATAAATCCATTTCGATTACTTTATCAAAACTTTCACTCGCTTTTTGTTGATTTTTTAAACCTAATTGGCCTAAACCAATTAAATAGTTACAATGAATTTTATTAATATCATTTAAATCTTCTTCCCATATTAATAAATCTGGTAATGAAATTGCAAAATAATCTAACTTTACTTCATCATTCATATGCGCAATTCCGTAATTAATTAGGTTTTCGAAACGAACATTTGCCTCTTTAATTCTATTTAATTTTAGCAATGCCAAACCTTGATAAAAGATTTTGTCTGGTTGTTGATCGTTGTAAAATATTGCAGGACTTGGATCACTTAAACCTTCCGAAGCTAACTTAAAATGTGTAGCCGCTTTTTGCTGTTCACCTAAACCTTCATATGCACAACCTAACCAATAATCAATATCATTTTCTTGCGTTCCGTCTAATTTTCCTTCACCTAAATTATGAGGATAAATTTTAGCTTGCTCTAAACATAAAATTGCTTTTTCAAAATTGTATAAATTAATGTGCTTTTTTGCTAATTCTACCTGACTAGTTAAATATTGAAAAGGTACTTTTCCTTCACCACCTTCCCAAGGATGAAACTGACGGTTTGCCATTAATTCAGCAGATTTTTCAAAATCACCTTTTGTGTTATACAACGCAACTCGTTCTAGGTATAAATCGTCTCTAGAGTTTGTTAAATCGATGTATTTTTCTAACAATTCTAATCTTTTAACAGCAGAAACGTTTACTTTTTTATAAAATTGATCGAGCTCCATTAATAAACGAGCATCTGTATTATCTAGAGAAAATGCTTTTTCTAAATGTGTTCTTGCCAACTCTTTTTGTTCCGTTTTATTAAAATATAAAAGAGACAAATTTCTGTGTGTAATTGCAAAAGTATCATCTAAATCTAAAGATTTCTCCCAAGCGTTTTGTGCCTCTTTATACTGCCTGTTTGCATACCAAAAATTCCCCAAATAATAATGTGCTTTAGCATCTTTTGGGTTTGCTTTTGCTGCTGCTTGCAATGCTAAAACTTCTTCAATTTTGTTTGGAAAACAATAATCTTCAGACATTGTAGAAGCTTTTTTATAACATTCAAAAGCGTTAGTTACATCTCCTTTTTGATCAAAATACCAACCCATAAAATAATAAACCATTGGGTACACTGTATCATTATCATTGGTAAACACCTTTAACAAAGAAATTGCATCGTTAAACTGACCAGCCATGGCGTAATCTAAAGAAAACTCATTATAGTTATGTGCATACCCTCTAATAATATTTTTAAACGCTTGTAGATCTTCTGCTTTATTTGAAATTAAATAACGCTCATACAAAACACCAAAATTAAATTTATCGATTGCTAAAGAATCATTAATTAGTTGATTTGCTTGGTCTAATTTCCCTAATTTTCTTAAAATAATTACTTTTAAGTGTCTTGCTTTGTGGTTATGCCAGTTTTTAATTAATGCTCTATCAATTAAATCTAACCCTTTTGTTAAATCTCCTCTAAAAGTATCAATTTGTGCTAAATTAAAATATCCTGCATCTTGCCATTGAGCGTTCCAACAAGATTTAAAGAAACTTGCATATGCCTCTTTCTTCTTCCCTAAGAAATTTAAGGCAATTCCTCTGTTAAAATAAGGCTCACCATCATAAGGATTTGGATTGTGTTTTGTTAAAGAAGCAATAGCCGTATCAAAATAAGAAACTGCTTTTTCTAATTGTCCTTTTCTTAAATATAACAATCCTATTGCATTATTATTTCTAACATCTCCAGGAGCTCTTCTTAACGCTTCTTCATAATAATCCATAGGATTAAAAGTTGCGTGCCTGTATTGCTCTAAATGCAAACCTTGTAAAAATAATGCTTCTACAGAATCTATTTCACTAGGTTCTTTTGCTGCAGTTGCAGGATCTGGAATTTCTGTTGATAAATCCTTATCTGGAGTCCAAGAAACTAAAATATTACCTAATTTATCAGAAACTGATACTTCTAAATCTTCAAATTTAGAACCGTTTACTTCTATCAGCTTCTCAAAACCATTTCTTGGAGAAAGCTGAACAACCTCGTCTAATAAAACTCCATTTTTACCTTTTAAAGAAATAATTCCATCATTATAAGTAGAGGTTACGTGTACTTTTACGCGTGCTTTTCCATCAACAATTTCTAAATTTACCATTGCTTCTTTCGTCGCATTTTTAACCACACCAACATTATAATATGGCATAAAATATTGGGTAAAACTTTTTTCCTCATAGGGATGCATCCATGTAAAATCTGGCTGATTATCTGTATAAACACCACACATTAATTCAATGTAAGGTCCATCTTCATCCGTTAAATTTCTATCCCAAGCTTTTCCAAAATCTCCATTTCCCCAAGTCCATTGTTTTTTTCCTGGTGATACATTATGGTCTGCTATATGTAACAAACCTCCTTTAGAATCATTCTCATAACCACCAACAAAATCATATTCAGACGTAATTGCCATATAACTTGTTGGTACAGGAATATTTTTATAATTTGATATATCTGTACCTGGTGAATAATCTACTTTATAATATTCTCCTTTTGCAATCGGGAATTCAGATACATCTCTTTTTCCATGATCAAAAACCGCATTTACATCTGGTGGAAAAACAGATTGATAATGATCATTTACAGCCACTGCCGGATTTGCCCACCATAAAAACGTTTGTGGATGTGGAGTTCTGTTGTATAATTGTGCTTTAATTTCTATATAAGCTTTGTCTGGATGCAATGTAAAACCAGCCATTCCTTTTGTACGAAACATTCTTTCTAACTCACTTACCCAAATAGTTTTACTACCATCTTCATTTTCTTCAATAGTAGAATCTGTAGGGTCATAAGTACTTGGTCTATGATGTTGTGGCCAATTAAATTCTATTCCTCCAGAAATCCAAGGACCTGTTAAACCTACCAAAGCTGGTTTTATAACGTGATTGTAATATACAAAATGACGTTCTCTAACTTTGTCATACGCCATTTGAATTCTACCTCCTAATTCTGGTAAAATCATTACTTTTATATAATCGTTTTCAATATAAATAGCGTTCCACTCTTTATCTACTTTCGTGTCGCTAATTTTTTCAATTACAGGATTTGGATAAACTGCTCCACTACTTGCTTGATATACTCTTTTTTCTAAAAAAACTGGATATTTCTCAGGTGTTCCAACCTCGTAAGTGGGTATAACCACTTTTTCTCTCCAAACTTTAACAGTTTTCATAATGCTATATTTTTAATTATTCTTTGGTTAGCTTTGGTGCTATATTTTTTTTTAGTTTATTTTTTTTACTGACGATTTTCTATTTCAATAATTTTTTTATTTGGTTAATTTCTAAACTTACTTCAGGATTAAATTTAACAGTAGTCATGTATTTTTTTAAACTGTACAAGAGCTGTTTTGCCTCTAATCTTGATTCTAAATTTGTGTGTAAATCGATTCCAGAAATGATGATTTTTCCTTTGCCAACTTTTGCTTCAAAGACCAACCCTAGTCTTCGGTTTTTAAACCAATCATCAACCACTCTTACAATTGGAGTCATTTTTGGTAAATCATCTAAAATAATTGCATTAGAATTTGTCATAGCATCCCACCATTGCCAATTAGAATGATATTCTGTTGGAAAATCTGCTAAAGCCGGATTTTTAGGATCGCACAGAATACCCAAAGTATGTGGTTTTTGACCATTTGTCCACGAGGTGTTCCAAAAAATACTTGAAAAACCAATGCCAATATCACCACCTTTATCTGCTGCTATATCTCCTTTTGTAATGTTAAATAAAACATTACCTCCTTTTTGAAGATAATTAACAGTTGATGCATCTAATTTATTTACAACTTTTACATTATTTTTATTTGTAATTGCTGGTATTTTATTAGGATACACCCATAAATCCCAAGTGTTTTTAAACTCATTTACATTAACAGAAAGTGTCAATTTTTGTGCTTTATCAACTTTTAAAAGTGATAAACTAATTTCTCCTAATTGAATTCCGTTTCCAATTTCAATATCTTTTTCAACTAAATTTCCTTCTGCAAAAACAGTATTATCAATGTTTGTTAAAGACCATTTAGGTGTTACATTTTTCAATGTTTTTTCACCAAAATGTGCAACTTCAATAGCTACTTTTAAAGTATCTGTATTTTTAAATGTTCTTTTTGGAAAACGCGCTAAAGCAACTGTTTGACCACTAAATGCTTTAAACTCTTCTGGAGATACATATCCTTTTTCTCCCCAAAATGCATCTAAAACCCCAACAAGTGCAGTTCCTTGACCTGGAAAATCGTGTAAATCTAACAGTTGAAATCCAGCCATATCTTTAGTTCTTAAAGCTGCTTCTATATCTGCTTTGTAACATAAAGTTTGTAATTTACCAGAAGCCATTAAAAATTGTTTAGCTAAATCTGCCATTCCATTTTCTGCCAAAGACTCTTGAAATATTTCAAAGTTTTTAGGTTTTAAAACGCCTGTATATTTAGACATTTCTTCAAAATTAGGATACACACACCACTGACCCATTTCATGACTTACATAAGGCATTGGCGTTTTATCTATAAATGTACTCCAGTCAAATACAGTTTGTGGAGGCTTGGCATTAATTATACTTTTCAAATTTTCATCCCAACCTTGTATTCTTGGACCTCTGTGATTGTAATAATCCAAATTATCTAAATAAGGGTAACCAGCACCACTAGTATACAATCTTCTACTATCTAAATTTTTAAAATGATTTACATAGTCTCTTAAATATTCTTTATGATTTTCTCCATGAGGCTCATTACCATAAGTCATCATAACAAATGAAGGATGATTTCCGTATGCATTTATAATATCCTCTCCTTCTTTATAAAACCATTTGTCTTCAGGGTTTCCATCTCCTAATTTATTCCATCCAGAAGCTTCTGCTTGTAAATAAATTCCTTCTTCATCTGCAGCAATAAAAGCAGCTTCTGGAGGACCCCAAGAATGAAAACGTACATGATTTAAACCATGATTTTTAATTACTTTGTAAATACTCTTCCAAGAAGCAACATCGGTTGGTGGATACCCTGTTAATGGAAAAATAGCACTTTCTAAGGTTCCTCTTAAAAAAGTTTGCCTTCCATTAATGGTAAAGACTTTTCCATTTGCCTTAAATTCTCTCATTCCAAAATCGATGTTTTTTCTATCTGTACCCGATTTGGAATCTAAAGTAATTTGCATTTGATACACATTGGGATTGAATTCATCCCAAAGCTTTGGGCTATCACCCATATCATAATGTAAAACAACCTCATTATTTCCGCTAATTGTAATTTCTTCTTTTAATGTATTTAAAGAAAAACCTTCTACAGATTTTTCGATAGCAGTTAAAGTTAATTTTGCTGTTTGGTTTTCTTTGGTAAGGTTTTTAATCTGGATAACAACTTTTACCTTTTTATCAGTAACATTAGGGTATAATTTTACATTACCTATTGCTATTTTAGGTTTTGCTATTAGTTTTATATCTCCAATAATTCCGTTCCAATTACTTTGAGTGTTATCAGAAATACTATGTGCATCTTTTCCAACATCAATATCTTTTACCCTATTATCTACCCTTATCGTTATGGTATGTTCCCCTGCAGTTAATGCAGCTCCTAAACTATAATCATGTGCTGTAGCTAAACTATTCTGCATCCCTATTTTTTTAGCATCTACCCAAACTGTAGATTCCCAATGCACTCTCTCTAAATGTAAATCTATTTTTTTAGCCTTCCAGTCTGATGGAATCGTTACCTTTTTCTGATACCAAGCTGCTCCTGTATATTTTTTGTTAGGGGTTAACCAAAAAGGAAGCTTAATATTTCCTTTTTGCCTGTATTTAGCCATTTTTGCAGCTTTGTACCAAACACTATCATTGTCCCAAATATTACCAGTCCATTTTGTTTTTACACTTAGCTCATCACCTTTTCCATTTGTGTTCATAGAACCAGGTAATGTTATGGTTTCTTTAAATTGATTTTGATACCATTGCTCTGAAATACCTTGATCTAAAGAATCAACCTGAAAACTCCACTTACCTGATAAATCGATGCTAGTATCTGTATTGTTTTTGCAGCTTCCTAAAATAAGCACAGAAAAACATATTGCAAGTATCTTAATTTGATTAAATATTTTCATGTTTATTATTATTTTAACAAACTCTTAATTTGATTAATTTCTAACGTAACTTCTGGATTAAATTCAGATGTTGTCATGTATTTTTTTAAACTGTACAAGAGTTGTTTTGCCTCTAATCTTGATTCTAAATTTGTGTGTAAATCGATTCCAGAAATGATGATTTTTCCTTTGCCAACTTTTGCTTCAAAAACCAACCCTAGTCTTCGGTTTTTAAACCAATCATCAACCACTCTTACAATTGGAGTCATTTTTGGTAAATCATCTAAAATAATTGCATTAGAATTTGTCATAGCATCCCACCATTGCCAATTAGAATGATATTCTGTTGGAAAATCTGCTAAAGCCGGATTTCTAGGATCGCACAGAATACCCAAAGTATGTGGTTTTTGACCATTTGTCCACGAGGTGTTCCAAAAAATACTTGAAAAACCAATGCCAATATCACCACCTTTATCTGCTGCTATATCTCCTTTTGTAATGTTAAATAAAACATTACCTCCTTTTTGAAGATAATTAACAGTTGATGCATCTAATTTATTTACAACTTTTACATTATTTTTATTTGTAATTGCTGGTATTTTATTAGGATACACCCATAAATCCCAAGTGTTTTTAAACTCATTTACATTAACAGAAAGTGTTAATTTTTGTGCTTTATCAACTTTTAAAAGTGATAAACTAATTTCTCCTAATTGAATTCCGTTTCCAATTTCAATATCTTTTTCAACTAAACTCCCTTCTGCAAAAACAGTATTATCAATGTTTGTTAAAGACCATTTAGGCGTTACATTTTTCAATGTTTTTTCACCAAAATGTGCAACTTCAATAGCTACTTTTAAAGTATCTGTATTTTTAAATGTTCTTTTTGGAAAACGCGCTAAAGCAACTGTTTGACCACTAAATGCTTTAAACTCTTCTGGTGATACATATCCTTTTTCTCCCCAAAATGCATCTAAAACCCCAACAAGTGCAGTTCCTTGACCTGGAAAATCGTGTAAATCTAACAGTTGAAATCCAGCCATATCTTTAGTTCTTAAAGCTGCTTCTATATCTGCTTTGTAACATAAAGTTTGTAATTTACCAGAAGCCATTAAAAATTGTTTAGCTAAATCTGCCATTCCATTTTCTGCCAAAGACTCTTGAAATATTTCAAAGTTTTTAGGTTTTAAAACACCTGTATATTTAGACATTTCTTCAAAATTAGGATACACACACCACTGACCAATCTCGTGACTTACATAAGGCATTGGAGTTTTGTTAATATGCTTACTCCAATCAAATAACGTTTGAGGAGGTTGTGCATTTATAATACTTTTTAAATTTTGATTCCAAGCTTGAATTCTTGGTGCCCCACCATTAAAGTAATCTAGATTATCTATATATGGCCAATTTGCGCCACTAGTATATAATCTTCTATTATCTAAATCTTTAAAATGATTTACATAGTCTCTTAAATACTCTTTACTATTCTTTCCATGTGGTTCGTTTCCATGCGTCATCAATACAAATGAAGGATGATTTCCGTATGCATTTATAATATCCTCTCCTTCTTTATAGAGCCATCCATCAATTGGTTTATCATCACCAACAGTACCCCAAGCAGAAGCCTCTGCTTGTAAATAAATTCCTTCTTCATCTGCAGCTATAAAAGCAGCTTCTGGAGGACTCCATGAATGAAAACGCACATGATTTAAACCATGATTTTTAATTACTTTGTAAATACTCTTCCAAGAAGCAACATCGGTTGGTGGATAACCTGTTAATGGAAAAATAGCACTTTCTAAGGTTCCTCTTAAAAAAGTTTGCCTTCCATTAATGGTAAAGACTTTTCCATTTGCCTTAAATTCTCTCATTCCAAAATCGATGTTTTTTCTATCTGTACCCGATTTGGAATCTAAAGTAATTTGCATTTGATACACATTGGGATTGAATTCATCCCAAAGCTTTGGGCTATCACCCATATCATAATGTAAAACAACCTCATTATTTTCGCTAATTGTAATTTCTTCTTTTAATGTATTTAAAGAAAAACCTTCTACAGATTTTTCGATAGCAGTTAAAGTTAATTTTGCTGTTTGGTTTTCTTTGGTAAGGTTTTTAATCTGGATAACAACTTTTACCTTTTTATCAGTAACATTAGGGTATAATTTTACATTACCTATTGCTATTTTAGGTTTTGCAATTAATTTTATATCTCCAATAATTCCGTTCCAATTACTTTGAGTGTTATCAGAAATACTATGTGCATCTTTTCCAACATCAATATCTTTTACCCTATTATCTACCCTTATCGTTATGGTATGTTCCCCTGCAGTTAATGCAGCTCCTAAACTATAATCATGTGCTGTAGCTAAACTATTCTGCATCCCTATTTTTTTAGCATCTACCCAAACTGTAGATTCCCAATGCACTCTCTCTAAATGTAAATCTATTTTTTTAGCCTTCCAGTCTGATGGAATCGTTACCTTTTTCTGATACCAAGCTGCTCCTGTATATTTTTTGTTAGGGGTTAACCAAAAAGGAAGCTTAATATTTCCTTTTTGCCTGTATTTAGCCATTTTTGCAGCTTTGTACCAAACACTATCATTGTCCCAAATATTACCAGTCCATTTTGTTTTTACACTTAGCTCATCACCTTTTCCATTTGTGTTCATAGAACCAGGTAATGTTATGGTTTCTTTAAATTGACTTTGATACCATTGCTCTGTAATACCTTGATCTAAAGAATCAACCTGAAAACTCCACTTACCTGATAAATCGATGCTGTTCTCTTTTTTATTTCCACAGGAAATAAAAAAAAGAATTATAAGACAAATAGTAAAGGATTTTACGATGGTGTAAAATTTCATATTATAATTAATTTATTTAAAATATTCAAAAATTACATCTGCTACAAATTGATGTCCTTTCTGATTTATATGATTGTTTTGAGACATATAACCAACTAAAGGTTGTTTTTCTGCTAATTTTTTAAATAGTACATAACTATCAATTAAACCAACATTATATTTTTTTGCCAGTGCTCTAATTTGAGCACTATGTTTTGCTAGTTTTGTTTCTTCGGATGAAATATCTTCTCTTAAATCTGGGGTTGGAGTTAATAAAATTACTTTTGTACCATACTCTAGTGCTTCAACAATCATTTGTTCCCAAGCTATTTTTGCTCTTTCTAAACCTATTCCTCTGTCATTTAAAGCATAGTCTATAAAAAGTACATCTGGCCTGTAGCTTAAAACTTCTTCTTTAAATCTTTTTGCCCCTTGTTCTGATTGCTCACCACCAATAGACGTTGTAATTGTATTTACTACAGAGTAAGGATAATAATCATTTACCTTTTTTAAAGTTCTAAAAGGATATGCGCTTAAACGATCTACAACACCTTTGGTAGTATATCCTGTTGGTACAGAATGTCCATGAAAAACTAAATTTACAGACTTATTATTTGGCCACTTTTTCATCAATTTAACTTTGATTGAATCTAAATAGGTTTCAACTTTTATCTGATTTATAGATATGTTATTTTTTTGTTGAGCACAAGCAAAATTGATGCTTAATAAAAGGCCCATACAAAAAATTATTGTTGATTTTTTTAAACTGAATATCATTGTATTTTACTTGTCTTTTGTTAATTCTGCTTCAATTTCTTCTAAACTTTTTCCTTTGGTTTCTGGTAATTTCTTTTTGATGAATAAAAAACCTAAAACACAAATAATACTATATACCCAAAAAGTACCAGAAGCACCTAAAGCATCATTTAATATTGGAAAAGTGAATGTTAATATAAAGGATGCAACCCATAATGAAAATGTTGCTATAGACATTGCAACTCCTCTTATTTTATTTGGAAAAATCTCTGACAAAACAACCCAAGTAATTGGTGCTAAAGACATCGAATAAATAGCTATTGCTGTTAATACCAATACCAAAACAGGCCAACCTGTATACTGCATATAATAAGCAGCCCCTAAAATAGCATATACAACCCCTAAACCAATAGAACCAAAAAGCATTAATTTTCTTCTACCCCAGCTATCTACTGTTCTCATTGCAATTATGGTAAAAATTAGATTTACACTTCCGGTAATTACAATATTGAATAACATATCTCCAACACTATAACCAGCAGCTGTAAAAATTTCTTCAGCATAATTAAAAATGATATTTATTCCACACCATTGTTGAAAAATTGCCAAAACAATACCTATAATTAAAATGGGTTTTACTTTAGGACTTTTAAAATATGAAAATTTAATTTTAACACTTCTACTTTCTTTTAGGGTTAAAGCAATATTTTTAATTTCCTCTTCTGCATAAGAATTTCCTCCAATTTTAGCTAATACTTTTTTAGCTGCAACTACATTATTCATTTTCATTAAAAAACGAGGACTTTTAGGAACTAAAAACATTAACACAAAGAATAAGATAGCTGGAATTAATTCTGCCCAAAACATCCATCTCCAACCAGTTTGACCATTCCAAGAATATAGCATAGTAGCTTCATCTAAAACAGGATCTGAAATTAAAAAATTAGCTATTTGTGCTACTAAAATCCCAATTACTAAGGTAAGTTGATTAATAGCAACAAATTGCCCCCTATACTTTGCTGGTGCAATTTCTGCGATATACATTGGTGATAATGTAGAAGCCAACCCAATACCTAAACCACCTAATAATCTATAAAAAATAAAGGGTGTAAAACTATCTACATAACCAGTACCAAAAGCAGATAATGTAAACAATACAGCTGCAAAAATTAAAGGATTTTTACGTCCAAAACGATCTGCAACAAAACCCGAAATTATGGCTCCGAAAATACAACCTATTAAAGCACTACTCATTGCCCAGCCTTGTAGAGTTGGCATAGAACTAATATCGAAATATAACTCGTAAAATGGTTTTGCACCACCAATTACCACCCAGTCATAACCGAATAAAAATCCTCCCATTGCAGAAGCTAATGCTAAAAAAAGCAAGTATCTAAAATTAAATTTATTACTTTCTGTTTGTGTTTGGTGATTGATTTCCATAATTTATTTTAATAATTCGTATTAATGATTTAGTCTTTGGTTAAACTACTGTTATACCAATCTTCATTTGGTTTAAAGTCTTTCTTTAAAAAATCTTTACGTTGCTTTTCTAAACTTTGCATCATTTTCGTTTTTCTATTTTCTTGCAATTCAGTAGCTTTTTTTGCATCGTAGTTTTTATTTGTAGTAGGTACTTTTGCATCTACATTTTTTAGATACTCATCTAATTCTGCTCTTAATTTTTTTGTTATTTCTAAATTTGAAGAAGAAACATCATTTAATTCTTTAGGATCAGTATTTAAATTATATAATTCATCTTTTCCATCTTCATAATAATGAATCAATTTAAATTCATTTTTCCTGATAATACTTACTGGCTCACCTCCTTGATTTCCATAATGTGGATAATGCCAAAATAAGGCTCTATCCTCTAAAGATTCTCCTTTTAATAAAGGCACTAAACTAACACCATCTATAATTTGCTTAGGGTTTAGTGCTACACCAGCTAAATCTAAAAGCGTAGGATAAAAATCTACACCAGAAACTGGGTAGCTAATGGCTTTTGGAGAATTTTTTAACATTGGGGCTTTAATTAAATATGGCTCTCTAATACCACCTTCCCATTGATAACCTTTTCCTCCTCTTAATGGAAAATTTGTAGTAGAAAAAGCATCTCCACTTGCAACACCTCCATTATCTGAAGTAAAAACTATAATTGTGTTTTTATCTAAACCTAATTCTTTTAATCTATTTAAAACAACACCTACAGCATCATCCATAGATTCTACTAAACCTGCATAAACAGGATTATCTTGAACAGTTCTTATTGGCAAAATACGCTCCATTTCAAAACCTTTTTCTGGTATTCCTTGCGCTTCTGCCTTGTTTCTATATTTATTCCATTTTTCTTGCGTAGTTTCTATTGGACCATGAACTGCATAGAAAGATAAAAATGCAAAAAATGGCTCGTCTTTATTATCAGACATAAAGTCTGCGGTTTCTAAAGCCAGTCTTTTTGTTAAGTTTTCGCCCTTATATTTATAATCTAATTTTGGATTGCTCCAAGGTGCATAATAGCCTCCTTTTGGGCTACCAACTTCCCAACCACCAATGTTAATTTCAAAACCATTGTTTTCTGGAGAGTAAGGAACGTCTCCAATATGCCATTTTCCTGCAAAAAATGTTTTGTAACCATCTGCTTTAAATGCTTCTGCTATGGTAATATTATCTTCTGAAATTGCGTGTACGTATTCTGGTGGTAAAACTTTTGTGTTTTTTCTTTCACCCCAAGTCTCGCCTGTTAGAGCGCCAATCCAATCAGTAACACCATGTCTTGCTGTATGTTGACCCGTCATTAAACTTGCTCTTGAAGGGCTACATACTTGGGCAGCTGCATACCCTTGTGTAAATTCTACACCTTCGTTTGCAATTGCATCTATATTTGGTGTTTCATAATAAGTACTTCCTGCATAACTTAAATCATGCGCACCTAGATCATCTGCCACAATAAAAAGAATATTAGGTCTTTTCTTTTCTTCTTTTGAAATAGTGCCTTTTGTCTTACAAGCGTTTAAAATAATCACTGTAAAAAAAAGGCACAAAATCAACTCAAATTTCTTATTTAAAATTGCATTCATATTTATATTCTTTGACATCCTATTATTGTGTTAATTGATTTTTCTTTTATAGTTATAATACTACTACTTTGGTTAATTCTAAATTTTTATCACCTGAAGTGACGTACATTTTATTTAGATAAAAATTTTAAAATTGAACTTGTTTATCTGTATCACTATAATTAACTAATTCTTTACTAAATGATAGTTCTGCTATTTTTCATTAAGCCAATTCAAACCAACAAATTAACAAAGCCAAATACCTGAAACTCCACATCTTTTTATTTTTTGATACTTTTTATTTTTATCAATCTCAATATCTAAAACCTGTAAGGTTAAACCATTTGAAACAGACAGTATTAGAAAACAAAAAACATAACTTGTTTTATATTTGAAAGTATTTACTATCATAAATAAAATGATTTACTTACAAATTTAGATTAAATAAGTGTTCTTAAAATACCTTATATCTGTTGAAACATAGATAATATTACTTAAACTATTAAACTTATTTAAAAAGATGAAATCTAAATATATTATAACATTGCACCTAAATTGTTAGGTTTTAAAATTTAATTGTAACGTAATTTATAAAAATAAAACTCCATCAATCTAAGTAATTTTAAATGATGGAATTTTATATCTCAAAAAACTATTTTCATTACTTTTTAGTTATTATTAATAACCTGGATTTTGTACTAAATTTTCATTATCACTTATAAGTCCTTGTGAGATTGGCAAATAATAACGTTCTTTTCCAAATATTCTTGTTTGAGTTTCTGCATTTTTTAAAGTAATCACATATCTATCTGTATCTAAATTATACCTAAAAACCAATCCAGACATCCTTACTCCATCCATTTCTTCAACTGCTGTTCTCCATCTAACTAAATCCCAAAACCTATGGTCTTCAAAAGCTAATTCTACTTGTCTTTCTAACCTAATGTTTTCTTCTGTAGCAATAGTTCTAAGAGGCATACCAGCACGATCTCTAATTTTATTAATGGCATCTAGAGCTTCTCCACTATTATTTAAATAAAAAGCAGCTTCCGCTTTATTAAGAAGGATTTCACCATATCTAAATACAAAAAAATCTTGCCCAGACCCTAACTCAATAACACCAGAAAGTGGTAAATTTGGATCTAACCTTTTTCTTAATAGAAGAGATGTATTTCTAATAGATCTTGCAGGTCCAGATGCAGGCCAAGTAGCACCATTTACGTCTATATTACCTTGATTTGTTGTTACAACTTGTCCGTTTAAAGTGTAAGTAGTGTTTGTATGAAAGTAAACTTCTTCTCCCCTCCAACTAGTTTGAGGAAAAAATACTGAAGCTACAAATCTAGGATCTTTTTCTCCGAAAAAATCTTTTATATCCCAATCATTATTTGCTGTAAGCATAGATCTTGGTACATTTTGTCTTCCATCTTTATACTCAAATAACTCAGCAAAATCATACAGTACAGGGAAATTAGAGTTCCAGGTAGTATTAAAACCATCTGGATGCGCTAAGTAATCTAAATTATGACCTCTTACTATTGGCTCGTATACTTCTGCAAAAATTACCTCTGGATTACCTAAACCATCTGTTAAAAATAAATCTCCAAAATTTTTCACTTTGTCACTTGGACTTGCATTATAAAGACTAAATACTCCACTTTTCTCTAAAGCCACAGAAGCGTCGTAACTTCTTTTATAATACTGCTCTGTTAAAGATGAATTAATACCAACAACAGCATCTAAATCAACTTCACCAAATTTTGCTATACTCGCTGCATAAAGCATTGCTCTACTTTGTAGTGCTAGAGCTGTATATTTATCAACTCTACCTTCTGCTCCTGTTCTATCATTAGAAAACTTACCTATAATATCATTAAGTTCCGTATAAATAAAATCATATATTTCTTGTTCTTTTGCACGCTTTGGAAACAATTCTTCTTCAGGGTCATCTGCTTTTTGAACCTTTGTTATTAACGGGACACCTCCATATCTTTTTACCATATCAAAATAGATATAAGCTCTTAAAAATCTTGCTTCCAGTATTTTTTTATCAATATATTCTTTCTCAAAAGCTTTACTATTGACAATATTTTCGATAATAAAATTACTTTGCCTTACTGCCCCATAAGCCCAGTAGCCAAGTGTACCTGCCCCATTTTGTTGAGAATAGGTTCTTAAAAAAGCTTGGTTTGGTGCTTGCCAATTAGCAAAAGCAATAGCCTCTGCACCAATTGCACTAATAAGGCCCATATTTGTTTGCCCAAAAGAAGTAGTATTCATAAACTGCATAGATTCATAAATCTGTGACATATATGCCTCTGTTAAAGCTTTATCTTCAAAGACAGAACTCTCAGATAAAAAATCTGGCTCTACATTTAAATCATCATTACAGCTGAAAGTTGTAAGACAAATTGCTAAAAAAATTATAAATTTTCTCATATTGTTATTTGTTATTTTATTATTTTATAATCCTATTTTTATACCTAAAGTAACTGTACGTAATGTTGGTAAAGTAAAACCATCATTATTAGCTGCAGCCTCAGGATCGATTATGTCACTAAATATACCTAACTTATTAAACATCAATAAATTATCGGCAGACACATATAATTCACATTTATTCATTCCTGTTTTTTCTAAAATATTTTTAGGAATCGAATAATTGATACTTGCTGTTTTTAATCTTAAGTATGTTGCATCTTTGTACCAAAAATCTGAAAAATTATTATTCCAAGCACGAGCACCATTTCTACCAAAAGCTGGTAGTTGAGCATTAGGGTTTCCATTTTGACCTGGATTTTCAGGGTCTTGATAAAAACTATATTGTGTATGTATTTGGAGTGGTACACGTTCATTATCAAAAGGATTTCTTGCCTGAGTTGCAATACTTAAATTAAAACGAGTTGCACCTTGCCATAATAAGTTTAAACCAAAATTTTTGTATTTAAAATTAGTAGCTAATGCAAAAGTCATTTCTGGAAAAGTACCAAAACCTAACTGTTCTCTATCTTCTTGATTTATAATATTATCACCATTTACATCTTTATATCTTATATCTCCAAGTTGAGGCGAACCATTAAGGTCTTCTAATGTGTATTGATTTAAATAGTCATCTACCTCTAATTGATTTTGAAATAATCCATCAGATACATAACCAAATACTGTTTCATTAACAAACCTTCCTTCTCTTTTATTATACTTAACATCAATAGGATTGGTTTCATCAATTTCTTCCTCTACTTTTTCAAATTTTTCTCTAGCCAATCCAACATTTCCATTTAATGTAAATGTAAAATCTTCTCCAACTCTACCTTTATATCCTAAAGAAAGATCAAAACCACGATTGCTTCTACTATCTAAATTTGTTAGAGGTAAATTAGCTCCAAAAGTTGATGGAAAACCTTGTATTGGTCTTCTTAATAAGCCTTCTCTTAGTCTATAAAAAACATCTACACTACCATATAGTTGTCCATTTAAAAAACTAAAATCTAAACCGGCATTATAAAGTTTTGTTTGCTCCCAAGTAATAAATGGATTTGCCAACCCTTGATCTACAATTATTGGCGTTGCAGTGTTATCAAGGAAATATACATTACCAAGAGATTCTGAAAAACCAGTTAAGTAATCGAAAGTAGTTCTACCAACATTTGAATCTACACCAGTTTCACTATAAGAAAGTCTTAGTTTTAAATTTCTAACAAATTCATTATCTTTTAAAAAGTTTTCTTTTGATATGTTCCACCCAAGAGAAACTGATGGAAAATAACCCCAACGAACATCTGGTCCAAAATAAGAACTACCATCTGCTCTAATAGTTGCTTCTAATAAATATTTATCTTTATAACTGTAGTTTGCACGAGCTGCGTAACTAACTCTTTTATACTCTTGAGTTCTACCAGTACTTGCAGCACCAATAGATGTAAGGTCATCTGCTCCACTAATCTGCGGAACTTCAAAAGATAACAACTCACGTCTTTGAACAAATAAATTATTAAAGGTATTCGTTTCTTTTTCTTTTAATGCTAAAAATTTTAGATCATGGTTTCCTAATGATTTATCATATTCTATAAAAATTCTAGGAAGTATTCTTCTACGAGGTTCTCCGGCACCTGTAAAATAAGCCTGATCATAACCTGCTTGTGCAAAATTAGAAGCTTCAAGTGTATAACCATCGTTATCTTCTGTAACAGCTTCTGGATCGTAAGAAAAAACGTCATAAGCTCTTCGTAAAAAATCTTGATAATCATTTCTAAAACGTGCGTTAACTCTAACTCCTATAGATAAACCATCAATAAAGGGAGTTTTATATTTTAATTCTAAAGCAGCTGCTAGGGTTTCTGTTCTTGTTCTATTATAACCAGAAAACCTTTGATTTACCCTTGCCACTGGAGAACGCTGAGTAAAGCCTGAAAATGGTGCTCTGTCAGCATCTGGAAATTCATAATTATAGAAAGGTTGTGCCGTTCTTAAATCACCAAAAAAATCACCTAAAGTAGTTGCAGCATAATCTTTATATTCATCTATAAAAGAAGTGTTTAAACTCATCTTTAAATTCTCTGAAAGATCAGCATCCATATTATTAGTGATTGTCAATTTTCGATAGTCATAATCTCCTTCAAAAATAGCATCTTGTGTTGCTAGACCAATAGAAGTAAAGTATTTAAATTTCTCTCCACCGCCCCTAATACTTAAATTATGTTGCGCTATTGCAGCTCCACTATTTTTTAATAATCCATCAGCCCAATCATAAGATTTTCTTTGCCCAGAAGTGTATAAATCAAGTCTTTCTTGAGAGAAATCTGCAGGATACACTACATCAGCACCAGGATTTTTAGGATTATATTGATCGTTAAATATAGCTGACCTACCTAAGGTTAAATAATCTGTAGCATTCGCATAGTTTGCAAATGAAATTTCTTTTTGAAAACCATAATAACCATGATAATCTATTGATGTTTTACCTGCTTTACCTCTCTTTGTAGTTACTAATATAACCCCATTACCTGCTCTAGCCCCATAAATAGCAGCAGAGGCATCTTTTAAAACTGTAATTGACTCTATATCATTAGGATCTATACGATCAAAGAAAGACTCAACCCCATCTACAATAATCAAAGGAGCTCCAAACCCCCTAATACTTAAAGCAACATTATCTGAACCCGGTAAACCTGGGTTTTGATTTGTTAACAATCCAGGTATTTGTCCTATTAATAGGTTTTTTACATTTGTTACGGGGCTACTTACAACATCACCCACCTTTAAAGTTTCAATAGAACCTGTTATGGTTTCTTTTTTTTGAGTACCATAAGCAACAACCACAATCTCATCTAACCCTTCGTTATCTACTACCATTTTAAGAGAAATGTTATTTCTACCATTCACCAAAATTTCTTCAGTTTTATATCCTAAATATCGAAAAACAAGAGTTGCGTTGTCTTCAACTGTAATTTCGTATTTTCCATTAAAATCGGAGACGAAACCTTTTGTTGTATTTTTTTCCAAAACACTAACTCCTGGAAAAGGCTCTCCAAACTCATCAGTAATCTGTCCAGAAACTTTATTCTGCCCAATTAATGATGAAGAGATAATTAGGAAACCTGTCATAATTAAAAATAAGTGCTTCATATTGTATAGTATTTAATTGATTGTTTTTTTTGTTTTAAATATTATTTCGATAAGAAATTAAAATAATGATGTAAGATTAAAATTTTAAGTGTTGTAAAAATGGATTAATCAAGGTAAAATATGGACGCATCTATATTTTTCTAAAAAATCATTAAATGCCACCTTACTAAAAAGATAAAACCTACAATATTATATTTACAATTAATTATTCTTTAATTTAATCTTATAAATTTAACATACACCTTCTTTAAAATTGAAATGAAAAATTAGAAAATAATTTTAAAAGTACTAGTATTTAATGCTGTTAATCTTTACAAAACAATTTATAAACCATTAAAAACTTAATTTAAACACTTAACAGTCTTTATTTTCTTAAATCTAAGAATCTATTATATTTCAATTGAGAAAAATAACTGCATTTTGATATTTATAATTTTATTTAGTTTTTTTTACGTTATAATTAAAATAGGCATATAATTTTATCAAATATATAACGACCTACTAGTAAATAAAATAGACGAAAATATTTAAAATATAGACAAAAAAACTTAGGTTAAAAAAATATTTATTTCACAAAAACCTTTATAACTACCTAAATTAAAGGGTTTATTTAAATAAAAAAATACCAACTAAATTAAATAGCATAATTTATGGATTTAATCACTCTAAAAAAAAAGCATATATTTACAAATAAACTACCATTTAAAATGAATAAAAATTAAAAGTATATTTTACTATGGATACAACCGCTTTAAGAGAAGGCTTTTTGGGACAGAAATTAATTTCATTACCAAAATCTATAATTAGTATTGCAAAAAACAATCCTATTACTAAAAATTTTTACATTACCGATTTAGGTCATTATCCAAAAGCAAATAATCATTATAGACGAAGAAACAAAGGATCTAATGAATATATTTTAATTTATTGTACCAAAGGGCAAGGCGAAATTATTTTAGATGATATAAAACATATAATTTCTCCCAACGAATTTTTTATAATACCAAGAAAAGTTAAGCATGAATACAGAGCAGATGAATCTGACCCATGGACAATTTACTGGTTTCATTTTAGTGGAAATCTTGCTATCGAATTATTTAATCGATATAAAATTACTGATGCTAAAAATTATAAAAACACACCTTTTTCAAAAGAAAAAATAACATTGTTTGAAAAAATTTTTAATCTTTTTGATCATAATAATTTAGAAAATCAAATAGAGTATGCAAATTTACTAAGTTTAAGTTTTATTAGTACTTTTATTTATCAAGATTCCGATTTTAAAGTAAATAGAAGTGATAATGATAACGTTATCAATTCTATTAAAAATTTCTTGTTAGATAATTTGGATAAAAATTTTACTTTAGATGAAGTTGCAAGCAAGTTTAATTACTCAAAATCTTATTTGCACACAAAATTTAAATCAAATACTGGTTACCCAATTATGGTGTTTTTTAATCTCAAAAAAACTCAAAAAGCTTGTGAGTATCTAAATTATACAGATTTTAGTATTAAAGAAATTAGTTACAAAATTGGCTTTGAAGATCCGTTATATTTTTCTAGAATATTTAAAAATTTCATGGGTAAATCACCAAGAAATTACAAAAAAAGTCAAATAAAATAATATTTTTCAAGAACCTAAACAGGTATTTTTTTTAGAACTATTAATAAAATTTCTAACATTAACTTAAGTAGAAATCTTCACTAACTTTTTAAACAAAAAAAACAACTCAAACTACTGATTTACAATTGTTCTACCTAAAAAACCTGCACTAAAATAATTATAACTATTTAATGAATTATATTAAATATTTCCCTAACATATATGTTAGATAAATATTCTTAGTAACCATACTCATCGTTTTTTTTTTGGCATCATCTTTAATAAATGATGCCGAATATGCAAACCTATAGAAGTACATATCTATAAACTCTTTCTTGCAAGAATCTTCATTAATAATAACTTATGGTTATTGTTAATCAGTATAAAACATAAATTTACCTAAGAAGTTTAGCTAAAGACTATCAAAAGAAAACAATTATTTTTATTCTTTTAAAATTTTAACAAAAGCTGGTTTTTCTAAAAATATTTTAGCTAAATAAATACCTGAAGCTTCATTTTTTAGAGAAAGTTGAATTTGACCACCTACAACTTTGTATTTACTATTTGTAATTAACCTACCTGCTTCTGTATAAATATGCACTAAAACATCTTTTGAAGCATTAGGCACAGGTACTTTAAAACTTCCAGAAGTTGGGTTTGGAAATGCTTTAACGGATTCTGTTTCGTTTATAACATTATCATTTATAGACAAAGAGCTAACGTCTATTTTAAAATCGAAAACACCACTTCCATAAGTGGTAAATCTTACAATATCTTTAGACTTAATATACTGCACATCTGTAAAACTTGTTAATTCAGGCACATCATCTCCATTCATTTCAAACCATTTATCTTCTTCTGTAGAATAGACCCAGATTCCACTAAAATTACAAGCAGCAAATATAAATTTTCCTGAAGGAGCTACTGTAAAATCCATAATTTCATTAACATTAAGACCAATATTGTGGTTGGTGAATGTTATACCACCATCTTTAGAAATTAAAAAAATGTTGCCTTTACCTGTATAATATACTGTAGACTCATCTGCAGGACTTCCTTTTATAACCTGTCTTTGCTTTGTATGCTTATCTGTTTGACCAGGCATAGTACCAGTATAAGTTGTTTCTGTAAAAGTTGTACCACCATCTGTTGAATAGAAAAATTCTCCAGTTTTTAAACCAACATACCACCTATTTGTATTTACTGGAGAGTAATTAAAACTTACAGCAGATCCTGGAAAAGTATAAGGATGAATTGTTCTAATTAAAGTACTACCATTATAAGTAATCTTTTCTAATTTATTTTGACCAGAAGGAATATAAATAGCATCCTCATTATTGTCTGGTGAAGGAATCATGCTTGTTGCCCACCAATTTCCATAATAGTTTTTACCAACAACAGTGCCATAATTACCTCCATTAGTTGTGCTTGCTCTCCCTATTCTACCATACCAATACCAAAACCAAACTGAAGATTCATTTTTAGATAAAGCGACTCTAAAAACATCTGTATTCGCTTCTCTTGCAGTTTCGTAATATCCGTTTTGAGATGGTGTTCCAGAAAAACTCTGTGAACCCCTATCTTGATTTGCTACGTATATTTTATCGTGAATTTCACTGGTAACAGCATCATAAGAAAGCATATTAGGACTTCCTCTATTAATACTTTTCCAAGAACTCCAATCAGATGGGTCTGTGGTATAATAACTACCAAAATGAAATCCTGAAAAGGTAAAACTACCTCCATCTTCTTTATCATAAATTCTAAAATGTTCTAAATCCCAAACATAAGTTCCCGGACTTAAACGATGATTATTTCCTGCAAAACTAGCTCCAAAGTTTTGAGAAATAAATAAATCTACAAATCCTTTAAAAACAATATTTGGTTTTGTAGGATGCATTTCCACTATATTTCTGTCATTGGTATTATTTGTATGTTCCCAAGTTTCTCCTTCGTCTTTTGAATAATATATATTCTTGTTTCCACTACTTACATAAAAATAATAAACCCCACCAACTAAAGCTCCATGCAAGGTGTCTACTCCTGTAAAAGTTTGTGTTGGTTCTTTTATGATACTAAATTCACTCTCTCCTGCCTCCAGTTTAAAAATAAATATTTTCGAATCACTTTTTCTCCTAACAAAAGCGTAAATACTATTGTCATTATGAGGTTTAAGAGTATTAACCTCAAAAGAACTTCTAGAAAACTTATACCTAGATTCTCTATAATTTAAGCCGTAATCATCTGAAATAAAAAGTTTATCAAAACCAGAGTTGCCTTCAAAATTACCTCCATGAGCAACAACCCTTCTTCCTGTTGGCGTTTTCACAACATGCGTTTTAAAGTTTAGTGAATTTTGAAATAAGGCTCCATTGGCTGTTGTCCAAGTTCTACCTTCATCATCAGAAAACTCCATACCCCCATTTGATTGTTGATTTACAAGACGAAAACTATTATCTGGTAAATTAACACCACTTAAAACTAAACCTCTAAAATTTAAACTACTATTTCCTAAAAAATTTCGCTTATGATTTCTAAGAGACCATTTTACTTGTTTAGTATCATCAATTTTATAGAGGTGACCTGGTCTAGAAAGTACATACACCTCTTCGTTAACAGGGTCGTAAACAGAACCAAGTGCATCCGAACCACCTTCACTATAACTTGGCCCTACATTTGATGACATATGTAAATATTTTTGCGCCCAATTTCCATTAATTCTCTTATTTGCATAAGAATAACTTGGTAAATTAGAAAAATATTCTATTTCTCTATTTGGCTTTTTCTTACTATAATCTGTAAACTGATTGCCAGAAACCTTTAGCTCTTCTCTCCAATTTGCGTAGTCTTTCAACTCTTTTTCTTCTAATTTAGCAGGATCAAATGGTGGTGGTTGGGGAAACATAATTTTTGGTCTCCCTTTCTTTTCTTTATACTCAAAGTTAGCATCTGTACTATTGTTACTTTCTAGTAAATTATAATATATAAGTGATGTTATTACGATTATAACAAGTGATAGTATTAAGGTACTTTTTTTCATAATGAATTATATTTTTAAATTTTATAAATCTAATTGATGTATTAAAAACACTAATTATACTTTAAAAAAAATCTTTTTTATTAAACAATTGAGTCAAAAAATGATAATTTCAAATTTAAAATTAACTAAGTAGAAAAATATAGATATAATAACTTAAAAAATAGATAATAACATTTAAAAGAAGTTTTAACAAGGCTCTACAAACCCATATAATTAGTGATTTAAAAATACTTTGAGAAAAGCAAAAACAACAAACTATCGTTTATCCTTTAGAGACAGCAGCATTAAAGAATATTCAGATTTCCTAATCAGTTATTATCGGGTTCCTTACTTTGGTAAAAAAGAGAATAAACCGAGTAAATTAACCTATCATGAATCTAAAGGTTGGGTAAATCAAGACACGGTTTTAGCATCTATTAAAGAAGTTTTAATCCATAAGTTTATTGATTGTGGATATCGGCTTAACGAACTTCTATTTACAAAAGGATGGCTATCTAATTAATCATAAAAAGCTATTTAGAATCATAAAAGAAGAAGGCTTATTAAAACTAGAAAATCGGATAAACAGAAGTTGTTCTGGACGTAAATTTGTAAAATTCAGAAAAGTAAATACCTCTATACCTTTTTAAGGTTTAGAGATAGAGATAAAGAAGGTATGGATTCCTAACGTAAGTAAAAACACTTATTTACTGTCTATTATCGATGTGCATAGGCGTATAATATTAAAAGACTATTTTTCTTTTTCAATCAAACAAAATAAGGTAATCACATTTCTTTCTGATTTTTACTTTTAACAAACTCTGCAACTTCATAAACTTTAGGAGTGGTAACAAATACGGCACCCGAAGTAAAAGGCTTAGAAAATACAGACTCTAAATTGTCAGGTAGAATAGGTGTTTTAAGAATTAGAAAACATACCCAAAAAATATATAAATCTAGAGAAGGCAAACCGTAGAAAATAGGTTACGCTTTATTAATAAAAAGATGTGATAAAAGCAAATTTTGCCCCTGTAAACGCAGACTAATTTTATTGCAATTGCAGAACAGCTAAGAAATAAAGTTATAACTTTAATACGAAAGCTTATTCTTTAAAAAGCAACGTACATCAATTACAATTGTTTAAAAATCAACCCCAAATTAAAGTACACATAACAGACTAAATCTCAATTAAATATAAAACAATAACCATATTAAAAAAATAATGTAATTTTACATTAACTAAATAATTTAGAGAATAAATAGATCAAAATATTTTTGGCTAACAAAACGAAAAAAAATATTTTGACCGAGATAAAACTAATCTTGGTGTAGCACAGCTTTTTATGTATCTAAATAACTAACTAACTTTATAATTATGAAAACAAAAATTTATCTATCAATTGTGTTGTGCCTTTGCTCAGCACTAATGTTTGCAACCTCTTATAACGGAGATCCGTATAAATTTAAACAACCCGACGGAACCTATGTAACCGTGCATCTTTATGGTGATGCTTATTACATACGCGCTGAAAGCCCTGACGGTTACACTTTAATTAGAGATGAATCTACTGGTTGGATTAGTTATGCTAAGCTAACTGATAACAAAGGAAAATTGATTTCTACAGGTATCTATTTTAGAGAAAACCAAGCAAATCTAAAAAATAAATTACAAAAATTTAACTTAAAAAAACACTTAGATATTTCTAGTAGCGCCAGAAAATCTATAGTCAATGAAAATACAAAAATACTGAACCCTTCTTCTAGTACTATGAATAATTCAGTATTACAAAAAAGTGCAAAAAGCGCTGTTAATGGTACCATAAAAGGGCTAGCAATTGTTGTAGATTTTAGCGATTCAACAGCCCCTATAACCATGAACTCTATTAGAGATTTTTTCAATAAATCTGGCTATACTGGGTATGGAAATAATGGATCGGTTAAAGATTTTTTTTCTGATATATCTGGTGGTGCTTTAGTTTATGAAAATGTAGTTTATGGCTATTATCGTGCACCTAAAACTTTTGCAAGTTATGATGCAATGCCTTATGCCAAAGGAGCCCAAGAAATTCTTAACCAATCTCTAAATTGGATTAATAACCAAGGTTTTGATTTTAACACCTTAACTATAAAAAATGGCCGTATTCAGGCTATAAATTTAATGTATACAGGAACTCCTGCTGCATGGGCTAAAGGTATGTGGTATCACAAATCTACATATACTGGTTTTAGTGCAGATGGCGTATCAAGTGGAGATTACAATACAAGCCCTGTTAATAATGATTTATCATTAGGTACTGTTTGTCATGAAAATGGACACATGTTAGCAGGTTGGCCTGACACTTACACCTATGATAATAGCCCAAATGGTATTGGTGCTTTTGATTTAATGTGTTCTTATGGAAACAGGAAAAATCCATCAACACCTAATCCATATTTCTTAAATTTAGCAGGTTGGGGTACTACAATTAATATAAATTCTGCAAACCAAACATTTACTGAGAATTCTAATTCATTACGATCGTATAAATATACCAACCCTTCAAATTCAAAAGAGTTTTATTTAATAGAACCTAGAAGAAAAACAGGAAGAAGTACTTCTTTACCAGATGAAGGTATTACTATTTGGCACATTAATGAAAATGGGAATAATCAAAGAGCCGATAAACAAGTTGCCTTAGAGCATGCTAATAATAATATAAACGTTCACAATGCTGCGTGTTGGCACAACGGAGGCTCTACAACCTTTAATGATAACACAGCACCAAGTGCAAAATGGTATAACGGTTCCAATAGCGCTCTTAAGGTGAGTAATGTTGGAAACGTAGGTAATTCAATGAGTTTTACCATAGGAAATGGAGGAACTACAGGAGGTGGAGAAGCTGCTATTTCAAGCCCTACTCCAGGCAGTACACTAACTGCTGCTTCTATTAATTTTAAATGGAACAGACCTTCTGGTGCTAATAACTTCGACTTAATTGTGGGTACTACTGGAGCGGGATCATCAAACATTCGTTCTAGTTCTACTTTTAACACCACCAACCTAACAGTTAACGGTTTACCTACCAACGGTAGTACGGTTTATGTTAGATTGTGGACTTTAAATGGTTCTTGGTCTTATAAAGATTATACGTACAAGGCAACTACAGCAACTGCGGGAGAAGCTGCTATTTCAAGTCCTACCCCAGGAAGCACACTAACTGCTGCTTCTATTAATTTTAAATGGAACAGACCTTCTGGCGCTAATAACTTCGACTTAATTGTGGGTACTACTGGAGCGGGATCATCAAACATTCGTTCTAGCTCAACTTTTAACACCACCAACCTAACAGTTAACGGTTTACCTACCAACGGTAGTACAATTTATGTTAGATTGTGGACTTTAAATGGTTCTTGGTCTTATAAAGATTACACCTACAAGGCAACTACAGCAACTGCGGGAGAAGCTGCTATTTCAAGTCCTACCCCAGGAAGCACACTAACTGCTGCTTCTATTAATTTTAAATGGAACCGACCTTCTGGTGCTAATAACTTCGACTTATTAGTGGGTACTACTGGAGCGGGATCAACTAATATCCGTTCTAGTTCAACTTTTAATGGCACTAATAAAACAGTTAATGGTTTACCTACCAACGGTAGTACAATTTATGTTAGATTGTGGACTTTAAATGGTTCTTGGTCTTATAAAGATTACACCTACAAGGCAACTACAACAACTATATCTAATGGAAGTGCCAATATAACAAGTCCGTCGCCAGGAAGCAGACTAAATTCATCTTCTATTAACTTTAGTTGGAATAGACCCTCTGGTGCTACTTATTTTGATATTTTAGTAGGTACTACAGGAGCAGGATCAACTAATATACGTTCAAGTTCAACTTTTAACAGCACTAATAAAACAGTTAGCGGCATACCTACCAATGGCAGTATTATATATGTTAGGTTATGGACATTAAACGGATCTTGGAAATATAATGATTATACCTATAACGTAAATGGAGCACCTGTTAATTTAGAAGATAATTTAGACGAAAACATATCAATTTACCCTAATCCTACTGATAATAAATTTACTATTAATCTTGGTCAATATAAAAACTCAAGTGTTTCAATATTTAGTATAGATGGCAGATTAATTTATAAGGAATTACAAAAAGGTAACACAATGGAAGTAGATGCCATTTCTTTTAATACTGGAATATATTTAGTTCGTATATCAAACAATAAAGAAACAATAACTAAGAAATTAATAATTAAGTAAATTTATTAAAAATAAACTTACTGTATTTTAATAAGGCTGTTTACGTATTTAGTAAACAGCCTTATTTATGTACAATATATATGTTTTATCTAGAACAGTTTTTTTATCAATAAAAACTATTTTAGAACTTTTTACACACGCATATCTTAAAATATAATCTCTAAACTTTTGATAAAAAAAATTAAAAAAGTATCTAACAAAATAATAACACCACAGTAATTGTTACTTCAAATTTATTTTTAATTTTCAGATTTTGTTACTTGAATTAACGAAACCTAAATTCGGTTTATGAAAACCATTAACAAACTTATTTAATAACTTCTGCAGCTACAAGTGGTTATTGGATTCTAATTACGAGTTATGCTACGGTACTGTTTTTTACTACACAGAACATCAAGTTAAAAATTAGACAAAAAAATAAAGAGTTGGCATTACCAGCAAGTAACCTACACTTTTTACTTTTAAGAAGTAACAATTTTTATTAAATCTGAAGGATGCTCTAACACATGCTTAGATCCCGCATTAATCAAACTTTCTTTATCTCTAAACCCCCAAGATACTCCAACAGGAAGCATATTTGCATTTTTAGCTACTAAAATATCTACATCTGTATCGCCAACAAAAATAGTTTCTTCTGGTTTTACCTGCATTGCATCACAGGTCTCCAAAGCTACCTTCGGATTTGGTTTTTTATCAACCTCTACTTTCAACCCTAAAACAGGGCTCAAAAATTCTGGTAATAAAAACGCAGCTATTTTTTTTGTTAACGTATCTTCTTTATTAGAAAGTACACTTACTTTAATATTTTTAGCATTTAATTCTTCTAATAATTCTAATATGCCTTCGTAAGGTTTTGTTTTAGCAGTGCAAACTTCACTATACACCTGCATCATATCATTAAGACACGCTTCTACTTCTTTATCTTTAGGGTTTGCATCTGGCAGCGCCTTCACCACCAAACTCCTTACCCCACTTCCTACAAAAGTTTTATAGGTTTCATAATTGTAGGTAGGATATTGGCGTTTTTCAAGAACAACATTCATGGCATCTGCAATATCTTTTATAGAATTTACAAGTGTACCATCCAAGTCAAAAATAACCGCTTTATACTTCATTCTTTTTTTTGATAAAATTACTAATAATAGCTGATTAAGAGTTGAAAATAATAAAGATTTTCTGTTCTATTTTAAAGTAATTTATCATTAGTCTATACTAAAAAGACTTAAGACCACTGCTCTAAAAAACATAAGAAACAAGACTTTCTCAACTAGCTTCTTTTAAGTGTTTTGTATATTAAAAGATCGTTTTTTTTAAAATATTCGTAATTCAAATCTTCACGTAATAATTTCTATCTAACCAAATTGGGTTAAATAAAGCTAACTTAAAAACGTGATGTTTTTAGTAGACACTAGAAATATTATATAAAAGAAAAATCCCTCAAAAAGAGGGATTTAAAATAGTAATAGCTATAATCCTTAACACTAAAAAGAACTATATAACTAACAATTTACTGTGCTTTTTTTATTTCTAGTTTAAAAACTTAGGCTTAATTACTAACATTGCCCACGCCCAGTTTTGATTATTTGCTGCAGCTGCTTCTGTTACACCTTTTAATTCATACATACCGTCGCTTGCAAACATTTGAGAATACCCAAGTGCTAAAGAATATCCTTTAAATTTCTTTTTGTACACTAAATCTATTTCTGTTCCTAAAGATTTTTCTCCACTTGCTAATGCTTGCTCTCCACTAAAATTAAGTGCTTTAACCATTAAGCTAGAAGATTCACTTAAAGTGAAGTTTGCACTTAAATGTAGGTCTACTAAACCAATTGAGTTTGCATGATTCCCCACATAAAAATAATCCATAAAACCATTAAACTTATGGTTTGTTCCATATAAAGGGAAAAATGCTCCGGTTTCTCCTGCATCACCATCGTTACCACTAATAGCCTCTACACCTAATCCTAAACTTACTTTTGGAGCTACTTTATACGTTGCATCTAAACCAACTAAATACGCTCCTTTTACATCAACCTCTCCCTGACGTTTTCCTGTCTGTAAAAAAGCGTTTGCAGACAAACCAAAACTACCAGATTTATAATCTAAATGTGTTCCTAAGGTCTGTAAGTTACTTACGCCGTCTGCTTCTCCTGATACAGCATCAAATTCTTGAAATCCATTATTTAACAACAATAAACTACCCGTTAATTTATTCCACTTTTGTTTCATATATAACATTTGCATCGTTTTATATGAGAAAAAACCAGTTGTATTATACGCAGTACCTGCAGATTGAAAACCTGTTGGATTCGAATAATCTTGGTTAAATGCCAATGCAAAATCTAACATAAAATTATCTTTTTTATATTTAAGTAAAGCCGCATCGTGGTTTCTACCTTGTTGTGCCCAATCTAATCCTCCTAAGATTCTTTGATCATCATAAGATAATACTTGACGACCAATTTTTGTTGATGTATTTTCTCCTAACTTTAATTCTGCCCAAGCCTGAAAAACTGCAAAGGAATTATTTTGATCATAAGGTAAAATTTGTCTGTTTTCTCCCCACACCATTACATCTTGTAAACTTACGTACACCCAATAATTGTCTGTCATGTAGCTGGTATTTAAACGTACTCTTGTAGAAATTCCAAAACCGGCATCTGCTGCATCCGGAATTAAACTTCCAAATCCGTTTCTATATTCTGTTCTTGGTCTAAACTCTCCATCTAATGTAAATTGTGCATTTACAAACTGAAAACACGCTAACATTAGCCCTAAAATTACGTATTGTTTTTTCATTTTTTTCTTATTTAATTTAATCCTATTTGGTTTTTAATTGTAATTATTTGAGATTGAAATCTCAAAGATAACGCCCCTTATTTATGAATATTATGATAAATCTCACATTAAAAGACATAATTATCTTTTATTTAATGTTCTAAAAAATCTATTAAATGTTTTCTGTATGCATAGTAATCATTATGCTCTAAAACAGATTTTCTAGTTCTTGGTCTTTCAAAATTGATATCTAAAATATCTCCTATTTTTGCTTTCGGTCCACTGGTCATCATTACAACTCTGTCTGCTAAAAAGATAGCTTCATCCACATCGTGTGTAATCATCACAGCGGTAATTTTTTCTTTGTTCCAGATTTCAATTAAAATGTCTTGCAATTCTCCTCTTGTTAAAGAATCTAACATTCCAAAAGGTTCATCTAACAACAATACTTTTGGTTTTATTGCAAATGCTCTTGCAATACCTACTCTTTGTTGCATTCCTTGAGATAATTCACTTGCTTTTTTATGAAAAGCATCTTCTAAACCTACTTTTTGTAAATAGTATTTTGCAACATCATTTCTTTGTGCTTTTGTAGCTTTAGGAAAAACCTGATTTACGCCCAACAAAACATTCTGTAAAGAAGTCATCCAAGGCATTAAACTAGGCGATTGAAAAATAACACCTCTATCTGGTCCTGGTCCTTGTATATGTTTTCCTAACACAGAAATATTACCTCCAGAAATCGGGTTTAAACCTGCAATCATAGAAAGCATTGTTGTTTTACCACAACCAGAATGCCCAATAATGGTAACAAATTCTTCTTTTTTTATCTGAAGATTCAGATCTTCTAAAACCACATAATCCCCTTTTGGCGTAGGGTATACTTTTTTAAGATTTTTTAAATCTAACATTACATCATTCGAAGGAAAACGTGTGTTATTCGTAATAATCTTAGGTGTTTCTTGTTTTATTATAGTGCTCATTAGATTCCAAATTTAAACTGATTAACAAAATCTTTAGGCGTTAAATCTGGAAGTACATATTCCTTTTTAGCTTCAGATTTACGTTCATTTCCAATATCCATTAAATACTCAATAATAGCATTTCTGGTTTTCTTAAAACTCTCATTATCATTCATGGCTGTTTTATCTCTCGGACGCTCTAAATCAATTTTAAATTCTGGACCCAATGTTGCATTAGGCCCAGGCCTTAAAGGAATAATTCTATCTGCCATATAAATACCTTCATCCACATCATTTGTAATTAACAAGGCTGTTCTCTTATCTTTCCCCCAAATATTTAAGATTTCGTCTTGTAAATTACCACGTGTTAAAGCATCTAAAGCTCCTAGAGGTTCGTCCATAATTATCATTTCTGGTTTCATTGCCAAAGCTCTTGCAACTGCAACTCTTTGACGCATTCCTCCAGATAATTCGTTTGGTCTTTTATTTATTGCTGGCGTTAAACTCACCATTTCTACATAATTGGCAACAATTTCATTTAATTGCTTTTTGTTTTTCTTCGGAAAAGCTTCTTTTACTGCCATAAACACATTCTGACCAACCGTTAACCAAGGCAATAATGAATAATTTTGAAAAATCACTCCACGCTCATGACTTGTACCAACTACAGGCGCTCCTTTAAACAACACTTCTCCACTTGTTGGTTTTATCAATCCATTAATTAAATTAACTAATGTTGTTTTTCCACTTCCTGTAAAACCTACAATTGCAACAAATTCGCCTTCTTCTATTTTCAAGTTGATATTAGACAACACTTCTGTTTCTCCATCTGCTTGATGATAATTTTTGTAAATATTATTTAGTTCTAAATATGCCATCTTATTTATGTGTAATTGTGTAATTGCTGAACTGTTTAATTGTTGCTAAACTTACGTTTACACGTTTAAACAATTCCACGATTAAACATTATTTATATTGCATCCGTTTTATCAAAAGACACCCAATTCTGAATCGTTAACATCAATCTATCTAATAAAAAACCGATAATACCAATTACAAACATGGCTACAATAATTTTTGCATTAGAATCGTTTGCGCCATTTTGAAATTCTTCCCACACAAACAACCCTAAACCAGGACTCTGTGCCAAAAGTTCAATTGCTATTAAAACCATCCAAGCAACTGATAATGTTATTTTTAACCCTGTAAAAATTAAAGGTAAAGAAGAAGGTAAGATTACTTTAAAAATCTTCTGAAAAGTTCCTAATTTTAAAACTTTTGCAACATTTATATAATCTTTATCTACAGAAGAAACTCCCATAGCAGTATTTACTAATGTTGCCCACATAGAACAGAAACCAACACTAATAAATGAAATGGTAAACGAACTATCTTCATTAGAATCTATCAACAATGTTTTTACAATCATAAAAACTAATAAATACCAAACCACAGGTGATACTGGCTTAAAAATCTGAATAAACCAATTAAATGCACTTTTTAAAGTAGCACTTAATCCTATAAAAATACCTAAAGGAACTGCAATTAATAAGGCCAATAAAAACCCAGCAAATACCGTTTGTAAACTTCTAAATATTTGATCTACAAAAGAAGGTCTACCCGTGTAGGTAATTGCCTCTTTTCCTTCTGCAATTCTTTTGGCATTTAAAGCTGCTGTTTTTTCTATAAAAGCAGCTTTATCTGCACTAATAATTCTGTGATCTCTTAATAAAGAATGGAAAGATTCCCAAACCTGAGCAGGAGATGGTAATGTATTTGGCTGACAACTAGATTCAGCAGAAGCAATACATGCTTTTAAAGCATCTGCCGCAACTTGGCCTTGGTCTTGTAAAGCCTTTTCTATTTTAAATTCTGCCTCTATATTGTATAAAGACTTTGCCCCTAAATGCCACAAACCAATAAATAATAAAATGGAAGCAAGCGGCACTATTGTCTTGCGTAAAAAGTTTTTAAATGCTTCTTTTTCTAGTTTTCCAGTAAACAGATCTTTTAATGTTATAAAAAAACCTAATCCTATAAAATTAGAAACCTTCTCTAGTGTTAAACTTGCTTTCATGTGTTTATTTTTAAAGTTCTCGATACAAAATTTCTGAAAATTAATTTTTACTCGAATGACAGTACCTTATTTTTCAGTACTAATATTTTACGTTGTCACATCGAGTGATTTCGATTTTTCTTCGAAATTGTATCGAGATGTTTTTTTATCCTTTCCACAGAGTGAGGTATGAACGACGAGAAATCTTATAAATAGTGAGATTCCTCCTCATACTTCGTTCGGAATGACAAAATCAATTATTTTTTATCTTTATTTCCTATTTTAAAACTATTGATGTATCCTATAGGGTCTTTTGCATCGTACATTGTTCCATCAATAAAATCTGCTGTTGCTGGCTTGTAACCATCTGTTGTAGGAATATCTGTTGCAGGAATGTTTCCTTCTGCTACTAAAAGAGCTGCTGCTTTTTTCCAGATATCTGGTCTGTAAATATCCTTAATTGTACTTGCATACCAGTCTGCAGTTTTTGCATCAGGTATTTGTCCCCATCTTCTCATTTGTGTTAAAAACCAGATTCCATCAGAATAAAAAGGATAAGTAGCATTGTACTTATAGAATACATTAAAGTCTTCCATTTCTCTTTTATCTCCTTTTTCGAATTCAAAAGTACCAGTCATAGAATTTGCTAATACTTCTACTGGAGCACCTACGTATTGAGACATAGATAAAATTTGTACAGCTTCTTTTCTATTTTCTGGTTTGTCTAACCATTTACCAGCTCTAATTAATGCTTTGGTAACTGCAATGGCTGTATTTGGATTTTCGTTTACAAATTTCTCTGTCATAACAAATACTTTTTCTGGGTTGTTTTTCCAGATATCATAGTTTGTAACAACCGGAACTCCAATTCCTTTAAAAACAGCTTGCTGATTCCAAGGTTCACCCACACAATACCCATGAATAGTACCTGCTTCTAACGTTGCTGGCATTTGTGGCGGAGGCGTTACAGATAATAAAACCTCAGCATCAATTTGTCCTTGTACGTTTTCTTTGGTGTACATACCTGGGTTGATTCCTGCTGCTGCCAACCAATATCTAATTTCATAATTATGGGTTGAAACAGGAAAAACCATTCCCATTTTAAAAGGTTTACCAGAATTTCTATACTCAGTAATTACAGGCTTTAATGCTTCTGCTTTTATAGGATGAACTGGTTTACCATCTTTATCTTTTGCTACATGTGGTTTCATTTTAGACCAAACATCATTAGAAACTGTAATTGCATTTCCGTTTAAATCCATAGAAAAAGCAGTTACTAATTTTGCTTGACGACCAAAACCTGCTCCTGCAGCAATTGGCTGACCCGCTAACATGTGCGAACCGTCTAATTGACCATCAATAACACGGTCTAAAATATTTTTCCAGTTAGATTGTGCTTCTACAGAAACAAATAATCCTTCGTCTTCGAAAAATCCTTTTTCTTTTGCTATAGCTAAAGGAGCCATGTCTGTTAACTTGATAAACCCAAACGTTAATTGAGGTTTTTCTATTGCTAATGTTTTCGTTTTTGATACTGTTGCTTCAACAACTGTTGTTGCCTTTTTAGCTTCTTTACCACCACAAGCAAATAATAACATTGCTACAGGTAAAATGTAAGTTGATTTTTTAAATAGAGATTTCATTTTTAGTAAGTTTTATTAATCTACGTATTAATACTTATTTGTTTAACAAATATATAAGTAGATATGATTCTAACTTATGGGAAACCCCATGTTAAAACCTCTTTTTAAAACATACTATAAACTGCGATAAAACACTTTAAAAACCCAAACATTTAAAAATCAACAAATTAAATCAACATAAAACATATACGTATAATTCTACGTACTTATTTTAAGAATATTTTTTTACGTAAAAAACCCTTTAGATTTTAAAATCTAAAGGGTTTGTGATATTGATTTTTTAAAATTAGGTATCAACTACGCTCGACCAGACTTAAAGTTTATGGTAGTATTAAGAATCTAGATAGTAATTATGCTCACTAATTTCATTCTTTAAATTCTGAATATTGGCAATGCCAATTTTTTTTCCTTGAGCAATGATCAACCCTTCCTTTTTAAGTGTAGAAAAAATTCTTATAACTTGTTCTTCTGTAGTTCCTGCATAATCTGCATATTCTTTTCTACTTAAAGGCAGGTTTAAAAAACCTCTTAAATCGCCAAATTTTCTATGAATATATAGTAATGTATCAATAACACGTTCACGAACGGTCATTTGAGAAATCGTTTTTACTTTAGACTCACTTCTATTTAATTCGTTGGCGTAAAACAACATCATATCATACCCAAACTTTGGGTTTTCTAACAATGCTTCTTGTAAATCATCTTTAGAAAAGTAACACAAAACAGTATCTTGCAAAGCAATAGAACCAATAGAATAATATTCTTCTGTACCAAAACCTCTATGCCCTATAATTTCTCCTTCTTTAGCAAAACGCACAATTTGTTCACGTCCATTAATACCAGTTCTAAAAACTTTTACAGTTCCTTTTAAAATGAAAAACAAGCCATTTACAGGTGCTCCTTCCATAATAAATTGTTGCCCTTTTTTACATTTAAGCGTTTTCTTATGCTCTACAAAAGCTGAATTCGGTAAATTAGGTAGATTTTTCTTTATCAAACAATTCGTATTTATACAAGAAGCACAAGAAAAATCAGTAATTACTTTTCTTGAGTTTTTTAATACTATGTTTGAATTTATAATCAAATTATTTATGCTATATGTTACTTATTTAACTAATACTACTTTTTTAAAACTACTTTTAGGAGCTTCACAAAGCGAACATTCATAACTTTCAGGAAGCGCACTAAATAAGGTTTCTGGAGGAATATTTTGAGTAATATCGCCAAAGGCTTCATCGTAAATTGTGAAACAATCTTTACATTGATATACCTCTAATTCTGTGGTTTCTTTTTGTACCTCAACTTCTTTTTCTGCTTCTATTTCACTTCCTAATTGATCAAAATACAACTGACTTAATTCCATTAACAAACCGGGTAATTCTACTTTATCCACGTCTTGAACGTGCATAATATATTGCCTTGTATTCGGGTCGAAATTTTTAGCATACAAAAGATTATACGTATCTCTTGTTTGAAAGTTGCCAATCATTTCTGGTTGTTTATTTTTTTCAACAACTATCGATGTAAAATAATAAGCTGCTTTGCTATAATCTGTAATTCCGAAGGTTAAACCATACGTACTAATATCGTTTTGATCGAAATTAGAAACCAAGTATTTCTTTAAATTTAAAGCATCTTTATTAGCTACAGGAATATGCCAATTTAACTCTAACATAGAATGGCGCACATTAATTCCTCGCTTCCCTAAAAACTTCTCCCAAACCAGTTTAGATTCTTTCGGAATCCCTTTAACTACAAAAGATTTCCAAGGTGTAATAGAAATTTTACCAATTTTATTTTCAGAACACAATTCGCACATTTCTTTTAAGAAAGAAATATCATATTTATTGTTTCTCCAATACAAACCTAACCAGTATTTATCCATCCCAATTTTGTTCATTCCTTCAAAATAAGGAAAAGGATAAAAAGGCACTTCTAAAGGTTTATCTACCGTTCTATTATTGGTGTCTACTGCATCACTAACCAAATCGAAAATCATTTCGATGGTTTCTGGCTCTTCTTGAAGAACGTTTTCAATGGCAGTTTCAATCTTATCTAAATCCCAACTATAAATTAAAGCAGGATACATTTGTGTTTTTTTCCAATCTGGAAGCCTCACATACAAATACCAATAATCTTCGTGTTCTGAAGCGATAAAGTTTATATTCCCTGTAAACAAAGGAACTAAACGTTGTTTTGGATCTGTTAAATTTATTTTTAATTTAGATTCTGTATTAAATTGTTCTAAAAGATACAAATATCGATCTCCGGTTAACCAAGAAGTACTCGGAAAAATATCTGCACAAACATAAGACGAAACAATGTTTTCTACGCCTGTTTCATCGGCTTCTACAATTTTTAATTTATCAAATTGAGCTAACTCTTCTTGATTTACTTTTTTAGGCAATAAAATATCTTGTCTAGATCCAAAAGAAATGGTTTTTAAGCCCAAACTTTCTACAGATTCACAAATGTATTTTAGTTCTCCAGGAGATAAAACTCCACCTCTTACAATGATTCTATTTAACTGCTCGCTCATACTGTTACTTTTGCATTGTTCAAAATTTCTCTTACTTCCGTTTTACAACTTCCACACCCTAAACCTGCGCCTGTTTTGTTACATAATTCCGTAAAATTAGAACATCCTTTAGCAATGGCTTCTTCAATATTTCCTTCTCCTACTTGGCTACAAGAACAAACTAACTTTCCTAAAACAGGTGCATCATTAGATGCGCCTCTTAACAAAGTATCTCGTTTGTCAGACATTTCAATCTTGCTTTCAATTAAGGTTTTAAACTCTGCAAATTCATTTTTATCACCTACTAAAACAGCACCAATTAGTAAATCGTCTTTTACAATACACTTCTTATAATATCCTTTAGAAATATCTGTAAAAATAATTTCCTCGTAACTTGGGTCGTTGTCTGGTACAGAAACCTCTCCAATACTACACAAGTTTAAATCGCTAAATTTTAGAATATTCATTAGCACAGAACCATTGTAAGCTTCACTAATATCACCTGCAATAAAATTAGCTAAAATGCCTGCTTGCTCTTCTGCTGCAGAGGTAATACCAAATAATTTATTATTGAATTCTGCAATTTCTCCAATCGCAAAAATATCTGGATGAGAAGATTGTAAATGCTGATTTACCTTCACTCCTCGCCCGCAAACAATACCGTTATTTTTAGCAATTTCTATATTTGGCCTTGTACCAATTGCATAGACAATGGCATTGGCCGTAATGTATTTTCCACTTTTTAGGTTGATGGTTAACTCACCAGTATCTTCATCATCAAAAACAGTACTTACTTCATTATCAAAATAAATTTGAATGCCTCTTTCTTGTACGTTTATTGATAATAATTTACTAGAAATCTTATCTAATTGACGTTCCATTAATCTAGATGCACGCTGAATAATAGTGATTTTTACATTCTTATGCTTCATCGCTGCAGCCAACTCTAAACCTAACAAACCTCCACCAACAATTACAACATGTTGCTCTTCTGGCGGTAAACCTGTAGCATCTAAATAATTTTTAAATCGATCTGCATCATTTTTATTACGCATGGTAAAACGACCTGGTAAATCTATTTGTACATCTTTAGGAATAAAAGGTCTACTTCCTGTTGCTAAAATTAACTTATCAAACGAATGGGTTTCACCGTTAGAATCGGTAACTATTTTAGTCTCTTTATCAATCTTTTCTATAATTGTTTCTGGGTGAATTTTAATATTTAAATTCTTTAATTCAGCATTTTTTATTTTTAATAATTGCTCCCAAGAAAGTTCTTCTGTAATATATTCTGGTAATAAAACACGGTTGTAAAACAAGTTAGATTCCTTAGAAAAAACATGAATTTCATCTACCTCGTTATAATCTCTATAATTTTGTAAAAAACGAAAAGCGGCAGCTCCAGCACCTGCAATAATAATTTTGTCTTTCGGTTTTTTATATTTTGAAACTGAAACCGATGTAAATTTAAAATCTGGCTCTTTAGAAACCGGATCTATATGTGTATTGGTTAAATTATTAGCTCTATTTAAATTACTATTTAGCACTTTACCCCAATGCATTGGTAAGAAAACAACGCCTTCTTTAATTTCGTCTGTAATTTTTGCACGTACTCTAACAACTCCATTAGCACTTTTTATCTCTGTAATATCTCCGTCTTTAATTTTATTTAAATACGCATCTACAGGGTTTATTTCTAAAACAGGTTTTGGATAATGTGTTTTTAATCTTGCTACTTTTCCTGTTTTAGTCATGGTATGCCACTGATCTCTAACACGACCTGTGGTTAAAATTAACGGAAACTCGTCATTCGTTTTTACCGATGTATTTTCTATAGTTGATGGAACATTAAAAATTGCTTTTTGAGAAGGTGTATAAAACTTTTTATCTTCAAAAAGACGTGGCGTTCCTTTACTTCTATATTCATTTACGGGCCACTGAAAAGTACCTTCATTTTTTAATCGATCATAATTTAAAAAAGAAACATCAATATTTGTTCCTTTGGTCATCGAAGCATATTCGTCATAAATTTCTTCTGCGCCATTATAATTAAAACCTCTAAAGCCCATTCTTTGTGCAAAATCACAGAAAATTTCTACATCTGGTCTTGCTTCTCCTGGCGCTTCAATCTCTTTTGGTAAATAAGAAATTCTTCTTTCAGAATTTGTCATTGTACCTTCTTTTTCTAACCATGCAGCAGCTGGCAACACCAAATCTGCATAGTTTAAAGTATCTGCTTTATGAGAAATTTCTTGTACCACCACAAATTTAGATTTTGCCATGGCTTTTTCTATTTGATGAGAATTTGGCATACTCACCAACGGATTTGTACTCGCAATCCACACTGCTTTTACCTTTCCGCTTTCTAAAGCATCAAATAATTCTGTTGCTGTTAATCCTGGTTTTGCAGATATTTTATCAACACCCCAAAATTGCGCAACTTCTCTTCTATGTTCTTCGTTTCCTAAATCTTTATGAACCGCTAACAAGTTTGCCATTCCACCAACTTCTCGTCCGCCCATTGCATTTGGCTGACCCGTTAATGAAAAAGGACCTGCACCAGGTTTACCAACCTGACCAGTTATTAATGATAAATTTAAAAGTGATGTATTTTTATCTGTACCAATTACACTTTGGTTTAAACCCATTGCCCACATACTGATAAAGCCTTTAGATAGACCAATCATTTCTGCAGCTTTCTGAATTTCTTTTGCAGGAACTCCACAAATTTTAGATGCTTGTTTTAAAGTCGTTTCAAAAATAACTTCTTTATAACCATCAAAACCTTGTGTGTGGTTTTTAATAAAATCTTCATCAATTAAACCACTTTTGTACAAACACCTACCAATGGCATTGTACAAAACAACATCGGTTCCTGGTGTTAATTGCAAATGCAAATCTGCAAATTTTGCAGAATCTGTTTTACGTGGATCAATCACAATTACTTTTACCTTCGGATTTTCTTCTTTGCGTTTTTCAATTCGTCTAAACAAAATTGGATGACACCAAGCAGGATTTGCACCTGTTATTAAAAAAGTATCTGCTAATTCTATATCGTCGTACGAAATTGGCACACTATCTTCTCCGAATGTTTTTTTATAACCAACCACTGCAGAACTCATGCATAAACGTGAGTTGGTATCTATATTATTGGTTCCTAAAAACCCTTTTGTCAATTTATTAGCAATGTAATATTCTTCTGTTAAACTTTGTCCGGAAACGTAAAACGCTACAGCATCTGAACCATGTTTTTTTATAATTGATTTAAAAACGTTGGCAGCTCTATCTAAAGCCGTATCCCAAGAAACACGCTCACGCGGATGAGAACGACTCCAACGCATTTCTGGATATAAAATTCTATCTGAAGTATCATTGGCAACATAATGCAAGTTCATACCTTTAGAACACAACATTCCTTTATTAACAGGATGGTCTTTATCTCCTTCAACAAAAACCTTGTTGTTCATGTCTTTTTTTACGATAATTCCGCAACCTACTCCACAATAAGAACACGTTGTTTTAATTTCATTTTTAATCATTTAGACCAAGGTTTTATACAAAATACGACATTAAAATTTTACTAACCAAAATTCAATTTTTTTATTCTGATACATTAAAATTAGAGAACTGAATTTTTAAATCTGTTTTTCGTTTCTTAATGTATTAGATAATTGGGGGACAATCATCTGTTTTATCTTTTTACTTTAATTGGTATCAACTCTGGTGATAAACCATTTATTTTTTCTGTTTCATCTTCTTCCTCTGTAGAAAACTTAATTGCTAATGCTGCAATACCTGTAGCAACAACCACAAAACCAATTAATAAATATCCGTTTGCAACGGCACTTGAAGAAGCTGCAGATTGCGCTGCTTTAATAACCTCATCTCCCAAACCTTCGTTAGATACTATGGCTGCTTTTTCTGCCAATGAAGATTTAGATTTTAATAACATTGCTGCTAAAAAAGCACCAACATTTCCTCCTGCTCCAACAATTCCAGAAACAGAACCGATGGCTTTTTTATTAATAAACGGCACTACAGAAAACGTTGCTCCTTCTGCCATTTGTACACTTAAACTAAATAATATTAATAAAATAACTCCTAAAACCAAACTTGTTGCTCCTGAGAAAAATATCAACATAATTCCTTGTAACGTTAAGATGAAAGACAAGAATAAAACACGCCCTCTCAATCCTTTTAATTTCCCAAATTTATCTCCAAAGAAACCACCTAGAGTTCTTGCAAAAATATTCATCAAAGCAAAAGATAATACAATGTTACCAGCGGTTACTCTTTGTAACTGAAACGTATTCTGAAGATAATCATCCATAGTTCCGTATACTGTTAATTCAATTCCGAAACTGGCAGCATACACTACAAAAAGAATCCAAACTCTATAATCTTTTAATACTTCTAAAAATCCTATTTGATCCTTTTTAGTAACAATCATTTCTCCAGCAGCTTTTAATTCGCTAAAGTTTCCTTTTGGTGTATCTGTTGTAAATACGTAATATACAATACCCATTAAAAAACAAACAATACCAGCAATTACCATAGAATATCTCCAAGCTTCTCCGTCTGCAACTCCAAAAGCAACCACTGCTGCTGCAATTAAAGGCATACCTAATCTATTTGCACCACCACCTAAGTTACCCCAACCTGCAGAAGTTGCATTTGCGGTTCCTACAATATTTGGTGCAAACATTAAAGAAGTATGTACTTGTGTAATTACAAAGGAAGCTCCAATAAAACCAATAAACAATCTACAAACTAAAAATTGCGTTGGTGTTTGTACTAATCCACATAAAATAACAGGAATTGCACCTAACATTAACAGCCAAGTATAGCATAATCTTGGTCCGTATTTATCACATAATTTCCCAATCAATAAACGTGCAAAAACGGTTCCTGAAACGGCTAAAATAATTGAATTCCATTTTTGGTCTGGAGTTAAACCTAAATCTTTTACAACATCTGGCATAAATGGTACAATACCAAACCATGAAAAAAAGCATAAAAAGAATGATATTGATGTAATCCAAAATGTACGAGTGGATACATTCTTAAAATCGAATAAACTTAATTTTGTAGATTTTTCTTGAGATAGATTTATCATAATACATATTTTTAGATACACAAAACTAAGTATAAATACTTAATTAATATACTAAAAAATACGTATTTTATAATTATTACTAGATTAATAATTACGTAGTATTGAATTTAAGAATATGATAAAATTGGAGTTGAAAAATAATTGTTATGAAAAAGGTGTATTCCAATAAATGAATATTTTACAGAGAAATACTTAGGTTTTCTGATTGTTATAAGTTGTTACACAGGGGCTCACAGAAAAACGCAGAAATGCGCTGAGTTTTTTTTCTTTGCGCCCTTGGCGATATAACTTTGTGAGCTTTGCGGTGAGTTGTTACACAGAGACATCTACAGTCAAAAGACCTATATCAACTGATACTCTCTGGCCTTATTTGTTAATTCTTGTAAGTTTTTAGCTTCTAATTTCTTCATTAAATTAAAACGATGCACTTCTGCAGTACGCTTACTAATTGCTAATTCTTCTGCAATATCTTTATTATTCTTTAACTCTAAAACTAAAGTAAGTATCTGTCTTTCTCTTTTAGTTAACTTAAAAGGAAGCTCTTTTAATTCTGTTTTTGGTTCTGAAACTTTCATTGTATTACCATTTACAAAGTTATTCATTATAATGGTAGAAACATCACCTGTAAAATACTTATCGCCAGCAGCTACATTATTCACGGCTTTTAAAAACTCTTCTTTACTAGCTCCTTTTAACAAATAACCATCTGCACCGGCTTGTATCGATTTTACAACATACTCTTCAGAATCGTGCATAGAAAGCACTAAGGTTTTTACATCTATTTTCTGTTTTGTAATTTCTGCAACCACTTCAATACCATTCATTTCTGGCATACGAATATCTACAATAAGAACATGAGGTTTGTTTTTAGCAATTACCTCTAAAGCTTCTTTTCCGTTAGAAGCTTCATCAATAACCGTAATTCCTGTCTGATCTTCTAAAAGTGCTTTTATTCCATCTCTTACCAAAACGTGGTCGTCTGCTAAAACTACATTAATCATAATTACAATTATTTTATACGTACAAAAATAAGGTTTTTAAGTAAAACTACGTAATTAAAATAATCTCTAACCGTTACTTAATTTTCTAAAAGAATCTATCTGCATTATAACTACACTGTCACATCGAGTGATTTTGCTTTTTTTTTGCAAAATTGTATCGAGATGTTTTTTTACAAGAAATAAAAGTTAACAACCCTAAAAAAGTTTTCGATACAATTTTTCTTCATTCTTCAGAAAAATCACTCGAACTGACATTATGTAAAGCATATCTATATTAAAAAGTTAAATAGGAATATTCAAAGTAACTCTAGTCCCTTTTCCTAATTCAGAATTTAAGAATAAACGACCATCAATATATTTAATTCTTTCTTTCATAAAGGTCATTCCCATGCCTCCATCTCCGTTTTTTACTTTCTTTACTTTCGATGGTTCAAAACCTTGGCCATCATCATCAATAACAATACTTAGTATATTTTTACTGTGAGAAAGTGACACTAAAATATGTGAAGAATCTGCATATTTAATAGCATTGTTAATTGCTTCTTGGGTAATTCTGTAAATATTAATTTCTACCAAAGAATCTAAACGATCATTAAAACCTGTTTTGTTATAAAACATAATTTCTTTACCTGTTAATCTCCCTAGCTCTTGTGTTAACTTGGTTATTGCAGGCACAATTCCGTGATCTGATAATTCAGGCGGAGTTAAATTAAAAGTAGCGGTTCTAACTCCTTTTATAATATTGGTGGTTAATTCTTTTAGGTGTTCTATTTTTATCGTTGTCTTATCAATATCATTCATATTAATGCTTTCTAGATTGTATTTTAACCCTGTAAGCATTTGTCCAATTCCGTCATGAACATCTTTGGCAATTCTGTTTTGTTCTTTTTCTTGATTTTCAATAATCTTACTTGAGATTATTTTTTGCTGACTCATTTTCTCCTCGAAATTCTTTTTTACCAACCTTTCAATTTCTATCTGGGCAGCTTTTCTATCTGTAATTTCTGAAGCTATAATTAACAATTCTGATTTATCTTCTGTAGGCCTGTAAGGAACTATAGACATTTCTAACCAAATACCAACATCTCCTTTAATAGTTGCTTTTACCTCTCCTTGCCAACCCGTTTTTTTATATTTATTAATTAAATCTTCAATTAATAATTGCTCATTTTCATTGGTTGATAAAACATGCCAAAAGAAAACTTCTTTTTTAATTTTTGACAATCGAAATAAACGAGAAAACTTATTACCTATATGAATTAAACTTCCGCTTGGAGAAATTCTTGCAAACAATAGCGTTTCATCCATTGCATGACTTAAAGCACGTAATTCTTTAATGGATTTTTCTTTAGAAAGACTCAGTTCATCTGCGTCAAAAGCCATTTTTTTAGCTTTTTTTTCTGCAAATAATAAATCAGACAACGTAGCTTTTACTGATTTTGCTGCTGGCCAAAAAATGAATAATAACTCTCCAAAAAGAATCAATAAAGTTAAGCCCATTAAAGTAACCTCTAACTTTCTTAACCAAACTACTTTTTCTTCTGCTTCTAAATCATACTGATTTACAATCTCATCCATTATCAACAAAAAAGCACCTTCATTACTGGTTACCTTTTTAATTTCTGATGTTAATTCATCATTAGAAACATTAGAATTTTCTAACTTATTTATAATTGATTTTGATGCTTTCTGAATGGTATCAAAAACAGGATTGATTGCTATAAACTTGTTTTTAATTTTATCACTATTCTGCTTAGGAAGCCCTAAACTATCATTTCCGTTTTGAAGTGAATAATGAGACAACTCCCATAAATGAAGTGTTTCTGTAATTTTATTTTTAAGAAGAATTCTGTTTTTTTCATCCGAAGAAACCAAAAGAGAAACAATTTCTTTGGTTAATTTCTGACTCAACATTCGCTGTCTACCTGCAACATTAATTACGGTAGAATCGCTTTTTTGAGTTTCTAAATGATTGCGAACTAAAACCTGACTAATAATTACAGAAAGTGCGATAGCACTTAACGCAATCATATACAAACGGCTTAATTTATTAAACGTTCTTTGGTCTAATGAATTACCGTTTTTAGTCATTTTTAGGTTATATTTTCTATGAAATAGCTTGTTTTACCAATGCTAAACTTTTTTCTGAAAACGGTATTTTTAAAGCTGCTGCGTGTCCAGCATCAGACATTTTTACCCATGTTTTCTTTAAAATATCAATGATTTTTTCATCGGTATGTTTTGCTGCAAATTCATCAAAGTAATAATCTAGAAAAACCAGGCAAATAACATCTTCTAAAGTTTGAGATTCTTCGTTTTTCTTGATGAGTTTTTTTAAGATAATTTTCTGAACTCTATCTACAAATTGAGCATCGAAACCAACTTGTTCTAAGATTTCTCCAGTTAATTCTGCGTGCATCTTTTTTAACTCTTCACGCCATTTTAGATACCCAACTCTATCCATCGGAAACTCTTTTCTACCAATTTTCCAACGACAAATATGTTGTGCTCTTGCCGCAATTTGAAGTGCTTTTGATGCATTTGGATCAAACTGAAGTAACTTTCTTGTCATCCTTTGAGAATATAATAATTCTTTAGGATACTCTAATCCAGAAACTTGGTAGCTGTTTGGGTCTTCTGCGTTTTTTTTATCAATAATAGCAATAGCAGTTTCAAATCTTGTTGGCTTCATTTTTTAGTTTTATTCTGAGAAGCCAATATACACATTTTCTGCTTCAATCTTAACAGGATATACAGCAATAGGCGCTAAATCTGCATTTAAATTTTCGCCAGTTTCTAATGAAAACGTTTTTTTATGCAAAGGACATGCAATTTTAGGAATCCCTTTATGATCGCCCAACATACCTCTAGACAACACCATTTCTTGTTTTTCTGGCGATAAATTCTGACACGCATACCATTTGCCCAATCTAGAAAAATTAAACACAGCAATTTGTAAATCTTTGTATTTTACACACGCACCACCATCTTTTGGAAACGCACTTACTGGAGCAGCTTTAAACCAAACTTTTACTTCTGCTTCTTTTACTGTTTTGTATTTTAAAAGTAATGTGTCCATAATTATCTTTATTATAACTGTTAACTTTATATTTTTAATTGATCTGTTCTCGAAACAAAATTTCTAAAAAAAAAATTTCACTCGCACCGAAATCCACTTTTATTCTTATTCAAACTCTATATCCGTTTTTTATCATACCTAAAAAATCTGCGATTATTTGCGTAATCTGTGAGAAATACAAGGTCATGATTAGGGGATCAACCCGCTGATTCCGTAGATTTCCGCAGAGAAAAATAATTGTTTTTTCTCATAAAAATTGCGCTACATTATATTGTTATACTTTTTAGATTTATGATATTTTGCGAACAATCAATTTTCATAGTTTCACATCGAGTGATTTTGCCTTTTCGCAAAATTGTATCGAGATGTTTTATTTTAATTTTTCCAGAGTTCTGGCATTTTTTGATCACGTAAAGGCACAAATACTAAGTTGTCATCTCTATCATCTGAATTTACAAAATGATGAAAACGTTTCTTTGTTTCTTCGTTTGCGATGGCTTGTTTCCACTCACATTCGTAAGCATCCACTAAAAATTGCATTTCTTTTTCTAAGTCATCAACAATATTTAAGCTGTCTTCGATAACCACTTTTTTCAATTGCTCTATTCCGCCTTCTAATTTATCTAACCAAGCAGCAGTTCGCATTAACGGAGCAGCTGTTTGTATGTAATAAATTAAGTAACGATCTAAATATTTTATAACCGTTTCATTGTCTATTTTTTCAGCTAATAATTGTGCGTGTCTTGGTGTTGCTCCACCGTTTCCACCCACATAAAGATTCCAACCACCTTCTACAGCGATAATTCCAAAATCTTTACCTCTTGCTTCTGCACATTCACGAATACAACCAGAAACACCACCTTTAATTTTATGCGGAGAACGCAACCCTTTGTACCTATTTTCTAACTCTATAGCAAAAGAAATACTTTCATCTAAACCATAACGACACCATGTAGAACCTACACAACTTTTTACAGTTCTTAATGATTTTCCATATGCATGACCACTTTCAAAACCTGCATCAATTAACTCTTTCCAAATTGCTGGTAAGTCATTTAATTCTGCACCAAAGAAATCGATACGTGCTCCACCGGTAATTTTTGTGTATAAATTATACTTCGAACCTATTTGTCCTAAAACAATTAAATCCTCTGGAGTTACTTCTCCACCCGCAATTCTTGGCACTACAGAATAGGTTCCGTTACGTTGTATGTTTGCTAAAAATTTATCGTTTGTATCTTGGGTAACGTCTTCTTTATTTGGAGTATCATTATATAAACTTGCAAAAATTGAAGAAACTAACGGCTTACAAGTTTCACAACCATGACCGGTTCCTGTAGCATCTAAAACCTCGTTAAAAGTAGTCAGTTTTTTAGCTTTTATAATTCCGTATAATTCTTGTCTGCTATATTCAAAATGTTCACAAATTACATTTTTTACAGTTTTACCAAGAGATTTCAACGTTTCGTTTACTAAATCTGTAACCATTGGTTTACAACCACCACAACTTGTACTTGCTTTTGTTGATGAAATAACGCCCGCTAAATCCTCACAAGAACCATCTTTAATAGCCCCACAAATTTGACCTTTACTTACGTTTTCACAAGAACAAATTTGCGCTTCATCTGGTAAATCTAATGCACTACCAAAAGCACCGCCTTCTGTTGCTGGTAATATTAATTGCGCAGCATCTTCTGGAATTGCCATTCCGTTTAAAAATACTTGATGCAACATATTATAGTCTGATGCATCGCCTACTAAGATTCCTCCTAATAAAGATTTACCATCTAAACTAACGTTAATTCTTTTATATAAATGCTGTGTTTTGTTTTCGAAAATAACAGAATGTCCTTTAGATGCAGGCATAAAAGGCTCTCCAAAACTAGCTACATCTACACCAATTAATTTTAATTTGGTAGACATGTCAATTTCGGCAGGCATTAATGTTTCGGTCTTACCTAAAATTTGATCTACAGCAACACCAGCCATATCGTAACCAGGAGCCACTAAACCATAAATCATTTGGTTGTACAAAGCAACTTCTCCGATTGCGAAGATATTTTCGTCGGAAGTTTTCATTTTATTGTCAACTACAATTCCGCCACGAACGCCCATTTCTAAGCCACATGTTTTACCAAGTTCATCTCTTGGACGAATTCCTGCAGAAACTACTAACATTTCTACATCTAAAACATCGTCTTCGCCAAACTCCATTCCCGTAATAGCATCGTCTCCTAAAATCTGGTTGGTTGCTTTACTTAAATGAATATTTAATCCTATCGATTCTAATTTTAATTGCAATACTTTACTACTTCTTGCATCTAATTGTCTTGGCATTAATTTAGGTGCAAACTCTACAATATGCGGTTCTAAACCCATATCCATAACAGCTTTACCTGCCTCTAAACCTAATAAACCCCCTCCTAAAACAGCAGCTCTTGCATTTGGGTTTTTCTCTTTAAGGTTTGCAGCATATGCTAACATACCTTCTAAATCTTCTATAGTTCTATACACAAAAACCCCTTCTTTTTCTACACCTTTAATTGGCGGAACAAAAGCAGAAGATCCTGTTGCTAAAACTAAGTAATCGTAATTAAAAACTCTGTTTTTAGCAGTAATTATAGTTTTTGTAGTTCTTTGAATGTCAGAAACTCTTTCATCAACAATTAAATCAATATCGTTTTCTTTATACCATTCTGCAGGTGCCATTTCTAAAGCTTTTGCATCTTGGTTCTCGAAAAACTCACTTAAATGAACTCTATCGTAAGCGGGTCTTGGCTCTTCACCAAAAACAATGATTTTAAAATCTTTAGATTGAGATTGAGTTGCAAATTTTTCGCAAAACTTATAACCAACCATTCCATTTCCTACAACTATAATTGTTTTCATAATTACGTATTTGAATAACAAAACTAAGTATTATTACTTATTTATACGTATTTAATTTTATAAAATTTACGTATTAATTAAATTATTATTGATTTAAAGAAATAAATACTTATAAATTTGATATTATTTAAAATTCAGCAATTAGAATTGTTAATAGTGTATTTACGCTTTATTTCGATTACAGTTTTTAATATCTTTGGCAATCACACCTAATTAATTTTTTTAAATGGACGATTTTTTACTGTATTTTAAAATGGGCTTAAACCATGTGTTAGATTTAGCTGCATACGACCACATCTTATTTTTAATTGTTTTGGCGGTTGTTTTTAGCTTTAAACAATGGAAAAAAGTTTTATGGTTGGTTACTTTATTTACAATTGGTCATTCTGTTACCTTGGCTTTATCTGCGTATGGTATTCTAAAAATTAAAATGGATATGATTGAGTTTGCGATTCCGGTAACCATCTTTATAACCGGACTTGTAAATGTGCTTACGGCTAAAAATGCGTCTTCAGGGAAACAAAATATCAACTTAATTTTTGCTGTGCTTTTTGGGTTAATTCACGGATTGGGTTTTTCTAACTATTTTAAAATGATGGTTGGTAAAGAAGAAAATAAATTGTTTCCGTTATTAGAATTTGCTTTAGGTATAGAAGCTGCTCAGATTATTATTGTTTTAGGAATCTTAATTATTGGTACACTTTTACAAAACTTTTTTAGAGTTAGCAGAAGAGATTGGATTTTAGTTTGTTCTTCTATTGTAATTGGTTTTGCTATACAAATGATGACCGATAGAGTATTTTGGTAAACAACAAAATTTTCGATTTTTTACTATTGATAACTTGTAAGCTGCGTTAGGGATTGCAGTGAAAATCCTTTTTATGAAGTATGAATAAAAAGATTGTAACGTAAAGCCCGACCTGTAAGGGAACGCACAAAAAAGAGTACTTAGAGAGCGTCTAAATAAATTTTGTCTTATTATTAACGTCTTATTTCTGTAAATATTTTTACTTTCGTTCTAGTATGACGGATAAGAAACAATTAAAGTACGATAGGGCTTATTTAAAAATGGCTTTTGAGTGGGGAAAACTCTCACATTGTAAACGTAAACAAGTAGGTGCACTCATTGTAAAAGGCAGAATGATTATTTCTGATGGTTTTAACGGCACGCCCACTGGTTTTGATAATTGTTGTGAAGACGATGAAGGAATTACAAAGTGGGAAGTTTTACATGCAGAGGCAAATGCCATTTTAAAAGTTGCTTCTTCTACCCAATCTGCAAAAGGTGCTACACTTTATATTACCTTATCTCCGTGTACACAATGCAGTAAATTAATTCACCAAGCAGGAATAAAGCGTGTGGTTTTTGCAAATTCTTACAGAGATACTTCTGGAATCGATTTTTTACAAAAAGCAGGCGTAGAAATTATGCATTTACCTTATGAAAAATAGTAACAACTTACCTATATATTTATCTTTAGCAGTTATTTTAGGTTTACTTATTGGTGTTTCTTTAAACGGAAGCCCTATGAATATTATGATGTCTCTTTCTAAGAATTCTTCGCAAGAAATGAAGATAAAGAAACTGATTAATTTTATTGAAAAAGATTACGTAGATACTGTAAATACAGATAGTTTATTAGATGGTGCCATAACGCAAATGTTGGGTAAGTTAGATCCGCATTCTGTGTATATACCTAAAGAAAATTTGCAAGCTGTTACAGAAAACATGCAAGGCAATTTTGTTGGTATTGGTGTGCAATTTAGAATGATAAACGATTCTATTACCGTGATACAACCTATAAAAGGTGGACCAAGCATAAAAGCAGGTATTAAAGCTGGTGATCGAATTTTAATGGCAGATAAAGATACGTTGTATGGTAAAGATATGTTTACAGATAAGGTGCCTGGTTATTTAAAAGGGAAACCAAATACTAAAGTTGCACTTCAAATTTATAGAAAAAGTACAGACTCTCTTTTTACAATTGATGTGACTCGTGGTAAAGTAAATATTAAAAGTGTTGATTTAGCATATATGATTAACGATTCTGTTGGTTATATTAAATTAGATCGTTTTGCTAGAAACACCTATACAGAATTTAAATCATCATTACATACTTTAATAGATGATGGAATGACCGATTTGGTCTTAGATTTAAGAGGCAATGGCGGTGGTTTTATAGACATTGCTAATAGTATTGTTGATGAATTTTTAGAAGACGATAAATTAATTGTTTTTACCAAAAACAACAAAAATAAAATTGAAGAGTCTTTTGCCACTTCTAGAGGTGATTTTGAAAAAGGTGGTTTGTATGTTTTAATTGATGAAAACTCTGCCTCTGCATCAGAAATTGTTGCGGGAGCTTTACAAGACAATGATAAAGGAACTATTATAGGTCGTAGATCTTTTGGTAAAGGTTTGGTACAAATAGAAATGGATTTAGGTGATGGTTCTGCAGTGCGTTTAACAACGGCTCGTTATTACACTCCAACAGGTCGTTCTATTCAGAAACCCTATAATCATAATGGAAATAAAAATTATTATAAAGATTTTCAGAACAGAATTACAAGCGGAGAACTACTAAGCAGAGACAGTATAAAAGTAGTAGATTCTTTAAAATTTACAACACCAAAAGGTAAAATTGTTTACGGTGGTGGTGGTATTATTCCGGATGTTTTTGTACCTATAGACACTACTTCTTACATGACCAATTTCTATTTTAACACTATAAATAATTTTGCTTTTGATTATGTAGATAACAATAGAAAAGCTCTAGAAAAATGGACCATAGACAGCTTTGTTACCGATTTTGATACAGATAAAAAAGTATTTAATTCTTATTTAACAGAAGTTAAAAACCGTGTAAAACCAAATACTAAAACCAAAGAAAGTTTAAAAAAATACTTAAAAGCATCTATTGCAAACACTCTTTTTGGCGATGTAGGTTTTTATAGAATTATGCACAAAGATGATAACATGATTCAGAAAGTATTAGAACTAGAAAGCCAGAAATAATTAATTCGGTTAGTTTGTATTAGTAAAAGACGGTTACTCATAGTTGTTAGCACTAAAATAATCTTTAATGGTACGTATTAATTTGCTATTGTATACATGCTTTTGCACCAATTAAAAATATAATATCTTTTCTAAATTATTTGTAGTAGTTATTAGTGTTTTAAAAAACCCATTACTCTTCTAAGAACTACAATAAACCTTACTTATAATTACAATCAATAAAACCAATTGTATAATTGGGTTTGATAATGAAAGTTTCCAAGTTTTATTCGACTTATATTGTATATTTGCAGACAATTTAGATTTAATCTATTTAAAATTATGATAAAAGTTTCAGACACAGCGAAGAAGAAAGTCGTAGAACTAATGACTGACGATGGCTTTAATGCCGCAACCGATTATGTTCGTGTTGGGGTAAAAAGTGGTGGTTGCTCTGGTTTATCTTACGATTTAACTTTTGATAATAAAAAAGATGAAAACGATAAAGTCTTTGAAGAGAATGGTGTAAAAATTATTGTCGATAAGAAAAGTTTTTTATATTTAGTAGGAACAACTTTAGAATACTCTGGAGGTTTAAACGGAAAAGGATTTGTTTTTAACAATCCAAACGCAAACAGAACTTGCGGTTGTGGTGAGTCCTTTAGTTTATAAATAAGTTCAAAATTTAAGATTTAAAATTCCGAGTTATGGCAACTGTTAAAATGTTCGAAGATTTAGAAATTTGGAAACTTTCCAGAGTTCTTTGTAACGACATAAATACAGTTGCTAATAATACAGAATTAAGAAAAGATTATAAGTTATATAGTCAAATAGATGGTTCTTCAGGTTCAGTTATGGATAATATTGCTGAAGGATTTGAAAGAAATGGAAATAAAGAGTTTATTCAGTTTTTATCAATAGCAAAAGCATCTTGTGGAGAAACAAGATCTCAATTATATAGAGTTTTTGATAGAAATTATATTAATGAAAAAGATTTTAATAAATTAAAAGAACAAGCACTTAAGTTGAGTAAAATGATTGGTGGTTTTATCAGTTATTTAAAAAAGAGTGACTTCAAAGGAAGTAAGTACAAGGATTAGCCAATACAACTTTGAATTTTAAACAAAGAACTTTGAACAATGAAATATACTGAAGAAGATTTAGAAAAAGAATTAGAAACCCAAGAATATAAATACGGTTTTTATACAGATATAGAAAGTGACACATTTCCTGTTGGATTAAGTGAAGATGTTGTTCGCGCAATTTCTAAGAAGAAAAATGAGCCAGAATGGATGACTGAATGGCGTTTGGAAGCTTATAGAGTTTGGGAAAAAATGGAAGAACCAGAATGGGCAAATGTGCATTATGAAAAACCAAAGTTTCAAGACATTGCGTATTATTCTGCTCCAAAAAAGAAACCTAAATTAAATTCTTTAGACGAAGTTGATCCAGAATTATTAGACACTTTTAAACGTTTAGGGATTTCTTTAGACGAACAAAAAAAATTAGCTAATGTTGCTGTAGATATTGTTATGGATTCTGTTTCTGTAGCTACTACTTTTAAAAAGACATTAGGTGAAAAAGGGATTATTTTTATGCCAATTTCTGAAGCAATTCAAGAACATCCAGAATTGGTTAGAAAATATTTAGGAACCGTTGTACCAACAACAGACAACTTTTATGCAGCATTAAATTCGGCAGTTTTTTCTGATGGATCTTTCTGTTACATTCCTAAAGGTGTTAAATGCCCAATGGAATTATCTACCTATTTTAGAATTAATGAAGGTGGTACAGGACAATTTGAAAGAACCTTAGTTGTTGCAGATGCAGGAAGTTATGTTTCTTATTTAGAAGGTTGTACGGCACCAAGTAGAGATGAAAATCAATTACACGCAGCTGTTGTAGAATTAATTGCAATGGACGATGCGGAAATTAAATATTCTACCGTACAAAACTGGTATCCTGGAAATAAAGAAGGTAAAGGTGGCGTTTACAATTTTGTAACCAAAAGAGGATTGTGTGAAACCAACGCTAAAATTTCTTGGACACAAGTAGAAACAGGTTCTGCAGTAACATGGAAATATCCTTCTTGTATTTTAAAAGGAAACAATTCTGTTGGTGAATTTTATTCTATTGCGGTAACCAACAATCATCAGCAAGCAGATACTGGTACAAAAATGATTCACTTAGGTAAAAATACCAAGTCTACCATTATTTCTAAAGGTATTTCTGCAGGACACTCACAAAACTCATATAGAGGTTTGGTACATGTTGGAGCTCGTGCAGAAAATGCACGTAATTTTTCTCAGTGCGATTCTTTATTAATGGGTAATTCATGTGGTGCACACACGTTTCCTTACATAGAAGCAAAAAACAAATCGGCACAAATAGAACACGAAGCAACTACAAGTAAAATTGGTGAAGAACAATTATTTTACTGTAACCAACGTGGTATCGATACAGAAAAAGCAATTGCATTAATTGTAAATGGATTCAGTAAAGAGGTTTTAAACAAACTTCCTATGGAATTTGCTGTAGAAGCGCAGAAATTATTAGAAATTAGTTTAGAAGGTTCTGTAGGTTAAAAAACTACAAATAGTTACTGTTTACTTGTTTACCTATTAAATTACATAAACAACGAATACAGTTTAAAAATATATAATTATTAAAATAATGCTGATAGCCAAAAGCTAAAAGCCAATAGCATAAAGAGAATGTTAAAAATAGAAAATTTACAAGCAAGTATAGACGATAAATCAATTTTAAAAGGATTGAATTTAGAAGTAAAAGCAGGTGAAGTACATGCAATTATGGGGCCTAATGGTGCTGGAAAAAGTACCTTGGCAAACATTATTGCAGGAAAAGAAGATTATGAAGTTACTGCCGGAACTATTGAATTAAATGGTGAAGATATTAGCGAATTAGCACCAGAAGAAAGAGCACATAATGGTGTCTTTTTATCTTTTCAATATCCTGTAGAAATTCCTGGAGTTTCTGTTACAAACTTTATTAAAACGGCTATTAACGAAACTCGTAAAGCAAAAGGTTTAGAAGACATGCCTGCAAAAGACATGTTAAAAATGATTCGTGAAAAATCAGAATTATTAGAAATAGACCGTAAATTCTTATCTCGTTCTTTAAACGAAGGTTTTTCTGGTGGAGAAAAGAAACGTAACGAAATCTTTCAAATGGCAATGCTAGAACCAAAATTAGCAATTCTTGATGAAACTGATTCTGGTTTAGATATTGATGCTTTACGTATTGTTGCAAACGGCGTAAACAAATTAAAATCTAAAGACAACGCAGTAATTGTAATTACACACTACCAACGTTTATTAGATTATATTGTACCAGATTTTGTACACGTTTTACACGATGGAAAAATTGTAAAAAGTGGAGACGCTTCTTTAGCTTTAGAATTAGAAGCAAAAGGATATGATTGGATTAAACAAGAACTAGTATAGTTCACAGTAAATCAGTAGCAGTTTGCAGTCAAAAAACTGCATGCTAAAACAGAAATAAAATTAAAATAGTTAGTCATTAAAGCAATTTATACATGTCATTGGTAAACTGCCAACTGAAGACTGACAACTGAAGACTGAAATAATGGAATTAAAAGAAAAATTAATATCATCATATGTAGCTTTTGAAAACGGAATTGACATTAATTCTGATGTTCATGAGATACGTTCTAAAGCATTTCAAAACTTTGAAGCGTTAGGTTTTCCTACCAAAAAGTTAGAAGAATGGAAATACACGTCTTTAAACTCAGTTTTAAAACAAGACTATAGTATTTTTCCTAATAAAGCTAATAACATTGAATTAGCCGATGTAAAGCAGTATTTTATACATGATATAGATACGTATAAAATTGTTTTTGTTGATGGTAAATACAGCTCGTTTTTATCTGAAACAACGCATGATACTGTAGATGTTTGTTTAATGTCTGCCGCTTTAACAAAGCCACAATACAAATCGGTTATAGAAAACTACTTTAACAAAGTTGCAAAACAAGATAATTTAACGTCTTTAAATACGGCATTTGCTACAGAAGGAGCTTATATTAACATTCCTAAAAATGTTGAAGTAAAAAAGCCAATTCAAATTATCAATTTTACTACAGGTTCAGAAGCTGCAACCATGCTACAACCTAGAAATTTAATTGTTGTTGGAGAGAATGCTCATGTTCAAATTATAGAACGTCATCAAAGTTTAACAAGCAACCCAGTTTTAACAAATTCGGTTACAGAAATATTTGCTGATAAAAGAGCTTTTGTAGATTATTACAAAATTCAAAATGATGATAATAATGCATCATTAGTAGACAATACTTTTGTAGAACAACAATCTAATACTGTTGTATCTGTGCATACTTTTTCTTTTGGAGGAAATATCACTAGAAACAATTTAAACTTTTATCAAAAAGGAGAATATATAGACTCTATCTTAAAAGGAATTACCATTATTGAAGGAAAACAACACGTAGATCATCATACTTTGGTACACCATATTGAGCCAAATTGTGAAAGTCATCAAGATTATAAAGGAATTTATGATGAGCGTTCTACAGCTGTTTTTAACGGTAAAGTAATTGTAAATAAAGAAGCTCAAAAAACAAATGCTTATCAACAAAACAACAACGTTTTATTAAGTGATAAAGCAACCATTAATGCAAAACCTCAACTAGAAATTTTTGCTGATGATGTAAAATGTTCTCACGGTTGTACTATTGGTCAATTAGATGATGAAGCTTTATTTTACATGCAACAACGTGGTATTCCTAAAAAAGAAGGAAAAGCATTATTAATGTTTGCTTTTGCAAATACGGTTTTAGAAAGCGTTAAAATACCAGAGGTAAAACAACGTATTACCAAGTTAATTGCAGAGAAATTAAATGTAAATATTGGTTTCGATTTGTAAGGCAACGCAGTTGCTTTTTGTATAAAGATTAAACCACGCTTTTTGCGTGGTTTTTTTATGCTCAACTATTTTTTGTAACTTTAAAAAAACAAAATTATGAACAAAACAATTAAAACAATTTTATTATCTGCAGGAGTAGTACTTCTTGTTTATGGAATTTACACAATGGTACAGCCAGAAACCGAAATTTCTATTGGCGATTTAGATTTAGTAAAAGCACAAGACAATACAAACTCTTATATTACAATAGCATTAGGAATTGTAGCTGTAGCACTTAGTTTGATAAAAGGAAAGGACTAAATAATTCAACCTATTTTTTTACAAATGGTATTATTCTTCAATAGCAGAAATAACACCTTTTAAAAACTCATTTTCATCAAAGTTTTTCAACCCAAAACGTACAATAACCATTTCTTGATCGGGTAAAACATATACCCTTTGTCCTTGAAAACCATCCGCATAATACATATTACTAGGCACATCTTTAAAGTGGTTTTCTGCATTTAACCAAAACTGAGCACCATAAGTTCCATCAGAAGTTGGTGTTGGTGTGGTTATATAATCTACCCATTTTTTTGTAAATAATTGTTCTCCGTTCCAATTTCCGTTTTTAAGGTATAAAAGACCGAATTTACCCCAATCTCTTGTCGTTGCCCAAGAATAAGAAGAACCTACGTAATTTCCGCTTAAATCGGCTTCTAAGAGCATAGAATTCATTCCTATCTTATCAATAAAATCTGAATACCAAAAATCTAAATATTCTTGATGTGTTTTAAAATAGCTTCTTAAAATTCCAGATAATAAATTAGTGGTTCCAGAAGAGTAATTCCAAGTTTCGTTTGGCTTACCAACCAAAGGTTTGTTTTCTTGCATTTTGGTCATATCTCTATCTAAAAAAAGCATTTTAGTAGCGTCAGAAATTTCTTCGTAATTTTCATCCCATTCCAAACCAGAATTCATTTGTAATAAATTACTAATGGTAATATTTTTTCGTTCATCTTTTTGCCATGACGCAATTGGTGCTTTATCATTTACACCCAATTTTCCTTGATGTTCTAAAACACCAAAAACAGTACTTAAAATACTTTTAGTCATGGACCAACCCAATAATTTTGATTCTTTAGAAAATCCATCGGCATATTTTTCTAAAACAATTTGATCTTTATAAATGATTAAAACCGCTCTTGTTTGGTTTATTGAATCAAACAAAAAATCTACAGAACTATCTATTTTAGCATAATCTAAATTTGCAAAAACCGTATCTTTTTGCGGTGCATCTCCATAAGGATACACCTTTAAATTATCCCTTTTTTTTCTTTTAGGTACTAGGTAATTGGCAGTTTCATCCTTTTCTGTTAAGGTTAAAACAGCTCCTAAACCTTTTCTATAAACTGCTTTTCTAGTTAATAAGCCAAACGCAGAAGAAATTGCTATTTTACTTTCTAAATCAATTGCATCAGAAGCTAAATTAACAGGCGCAAAATTATTATCTGTTTTGTCTGTAAAGGCTAAAGTTCTATTGGCAACAAAAACAGAAGAAGCAATATTTTTAGCAGAATAGCCAGATAACATATTCAATTTTGGATAATTATAAATTATTGTACTTAAAACAAGAATCAATACTAAAAGTAGAATCCGTTTAAAAATTTTCATGAGAAAAGAGTTTAGTTATGTAAAAATAAGAAAATCATATTGGCTTTTTTACAAGTTTAAAAAATCAACCTTTATCTTTGTCTTTTAAATTGATTTTGTATGATAAATGTTGATAAAATTCGAGAAGATTTTCCCATTCTAAAAAGAACGGTTCACGGAAAACCTTTAGTCTATTTTGATAATGCTGCCACTTCACAAACACCACAAGTTGTTATTGATGCCATTGTAGATTATTATAGCAATTACAATGCTAATATTCACAGAGGTGTGCATACTTTAAGTCAGGAAGCGACAGATAAATACGAACAAGCACGTATTAAAATTCAGAAACATTTTAATGCAAAAGAAGCTTATGAAATTATTTTAACTTCTGGTACAACAGACAGTATTAATAGAGTTGCCGCTGGTTTTGCAACCCTTTTAAATGCAGGTGATGAAATCATTGTTTCGGCATTAGAACACCATTCTAATATTGTGCCTTGGCAAATGTTGTGCGAAAAAACAGGCGCTATTTTAAAGGTTATTCCGATGTTAGAAGACGGTTCTTTAAACATGGAAGCTTACCATAATTTATTGAATGAGAAGACAAAATTGGTTTTTTGTAACCATGTTTCTAACGCATTAGGAACCGTTAATCCAATTGAAGAAATTATTAATGCTGCGCACAAAGTAAACGCTGCTGTTTTAATTGATGGAGCTCAGGCTACACCTCATATTAAACCAGATGTACAAGCTTTAAACGTTGATTTTTATGTAGCTTCTGCCCATAAATTATGTGGACCAACAGGTGTTGGAATGTTGTACGGCAAACAAGAATGGTTAGAAAAGCTACCTCCTTACCAAGGTGGTGGAGAAATGATAGCTACCGTAACTTTCGAAAAAACTACGTATGCTGGTTTGCCTCATAAATTTGAAGCTGGAACACCAAATATTTGTGGTGGAATTGCTTTTGGAGCTGCCATAGATTATCTAAATTCTATTGGTTTTGATGAAATCGCAGCGTATGAAAATGAACTTTTAGCTTACGGTACGCAAGAACTTTTAAAAATTGAAGGATTAAAAATTTACGGAACCACCAAAGAAAAAACTTCGGTTATTTCTTTTAATGTAAATGATATTCATCCGTATGATATTGGCTCAATATTAGATAAATTAGGAATTGCCGTTAGAACAGGTCATCATTGTGCACAACCCATTATGGACTTTTATAAGATACCAGGAACCATAAGAGCTTCCTTTTCATTCTACAACACAAAAGAAGAAATAGATGTTTTAGTTGCCGGCGTAAAAAGAGCAACAATGATGCTTTCATAATTGTCATTGCGAGGAACGAAGCAATCTGCTTAGTGTAAGCTACAAATTTTTATGTATTACGTTCTATAATATAAAAAAAGGTTGAGCAATTGCTCAACCTTTTTTTTGTACTTAATTGTATATATTTCTTACTGTAAAAGCGGTGAATAATTTGTTGTAAAATCTCCTGCTTTTGCCAAACCATTTGTTGCTGTTGTAAAGTTAGAACCAAATTTAGCATCCATAGCAGCTAAAATTTTGTTAGCCATTAAAGCATAACCTCTACCTGTTAAATGAACTCCATCTAAACTTACCAAACCACCCGTAACTAAACTTGTTGTCATGGTATAACCATCAAACATTATTCCTGTAGAAGCTTCTTGTAAAACACCCTTAAAATCTACCAAAGCAATATTATCATTTAAAGCAGCAGCATCTTCTATAATTGTATTATAAGCATCTGTAGCGGTTTTTATTGCTAATTGTTCTTGTGGTGTAAGTACCCACTTATCTTCTAAAGGAAGGGTAATTCCTTCTGCAGAAAACTGACCCGCTAAAGTTGCTGGTAAAAGTCCATTACTTTGAGCAATTAAAGTACCCGCTGCAGTCATATTTACTGTTCCGATTACTCTACTACTTGGTAAAACAAATAAATCATTAGAAGTTGCAGATCTTGCTTTTCCATATTGTTGCCCTAACAAATTAGCCACCAAAGGTGCCGCTGCAGCAGGTAACCCTATCGATTCTACAAAAGGAACAAAAGTTGGACTCGCACCTAAACTATTAGTAATTGCAGCAGTTAAATCTGTGGCATCTTCATCATATATAACTAAAGAATTTGTTTCTGTAGCAGAAAAAACAATAGCACGTTCTGGTTCTCCAGCACCTACATACACCTGATTAACAGCGCCAAAAACTGAATTTAATAACGGAATTTGAGCCTTTAAAGTTGGTCCAGTTTCTGCGTCATTAGGATCTAAAGGATTATAAGGCACGGTTGTAAAGTGTGCTAATGTTGTAATATAAGGTAGATTAGCAACTACTCCTTTTGCTCCACCAGAAGTTAAAGTTGCAATCATACCATTAAAAACATTTGCAAAAACTAAAGGGTTTGTAATATCATTAGATCCATACGTTGCAGGGTTTAAATTCCCTGTAGGATTTCCTTCAGATGGAGATTGATCTACACCAGTACCTCCAGAAAGTGCATAGCCTAAAACATCATTACCACCAATTTCTGATAATGTAAAAAATGTTGGTGACTGTGCCATTGCATCTCCTAAAACCGTTGCTGTAGATGAAGAAGCCATTCTTGCAAAATAAGGATTAGCTAACCCTGGTATAACGCCTGCTGAGTTACCATAACCTGCCGCTAATAAATGAAAGCTTTTTGCCCCAGGAATACCAAAATTATTTAAGCTACCGCTAACAGAAGAAGTAACTTCTGTAGTTGGTGTTGCTGTTAAAGATTCTGGCCCAGAACCATTAAAAAATAATCTTGGTCCTTGTATTACATTTCCTGAATACAATAACCCACCAATATTATCATTCATTAAAGGTTGATTAAAATCTCCTCCTCCGGCAGCTTTAAATTTTGATGCTAAGATATTAGGAAAAGAATTTTCTTGGGCTGCTTTAAACAAAGCTCCATCTGTAAAACCTGCTGTAAAAGAGGCTCCAATAGAAACGTATTTAGAAAAATCTAACCCATTTGCATTTAATTGAACTTCTGCTGCTACTTCTTCTGGAATTGTATCCAACTCATTGTTTACATCACAAGACATAAAACCAAGCGTTAAAAGAAACAATCCTACATATTTATAATTCTTCATTAAATTTTGTTTTTTTTTTAGTTATTAATTGTCCAAGAAAGGTAGTACTGAGAACCAATAGCACCAACACCAGGAGCACTTAAATATTCTTTACCTGTTAAATTAGCACCTCCTAATTTAAAAACAGATTTCCAAGTAGGCACACTATAATTAATTTGTGCATCTAATACTGTTCTAGATGCAATTGTTGCGTCTAAGAAAGTAGATTCCCATCTGTATTCATCTTGCCATCTTGCATTAATATTAAAACCAAAGTTTTTAAACAAATTGGTGTTTCCAAATTGTAATTTTACTTTGTGTTCTGGTGTATTAAACCCTGCTTCAAAATCTGGATCAGAAGCTTGATCAAAATCAAATTTAGAATACGTATAATTTAAACCTAGATTAAAATCATTAAAAACCTTTGTGTTTAAACCAATAGAAGCCCCATAAGAATTAATATCTGCTGCAGAATTGGTATAGGTTTGAAAACCTGCAAAATCACCATTTCCTATAGCTATTAAAGCTAAAGGAACATTAGCACCACCAGGACCTACAGGTGCCGTTTGTGTTAAGTTTACATCTCCATAAAAAGGAACTACCACATTTTTATTTGCGATAAAATCTTCATATTGATTGTAATACACACTTAAATCTACAGAAATATTAGAGTCTCCTGTTGGTACAATACCTCTATACCCAACCTCAAAAGCAGTTACTTTTTCTGGTTTTACCAATGCTACATTTGCATTTGTAGGTAAATTAGATTGATCTGCTGCAAAGGCCTCTACAGAACTTTGAGAAAAGGCATTTTCATAAGCCATTCTACCAGAAATAGAAGTAGTACTTCCTATTGGTGTAGTACCAAAATTATTAGCAATAAATTGACCTCCTCCACTAACAGTTAAAGGACTTGTAGTGTATCTATCTAAATTATCTGGTGCAGAACCTACTAAAAAACCTCTACCTGCATTTAAACCGATGTATTGATCTTGTGTTGTTGGGTTTCTAAAACCTGTTTGAAAAGAAGCTCTAAAGTTTTGATTTTTATTTTCGCCACCTGCGTAGGCAAATGAAATTCTTGGTGAAAAATTACCTTCAAAATTTTGTGCTTTGTCATAACGAATAGAAGCTGTAATTTTTAAACGATCTTCTTCTAAAAATTTCTTTTGTGCTTGTGTATACACACCATATTCATTGTATTCTATTGGACCGTCATAATCTGTAAAAATACTACCGTTAGAATTTAAAGAGTATAACCTGTATGAACCACCAACCTGAAACTCTGCCCAATCTGTAATATCTTGTAAGTTATAGTTTGCATCTGCATGATAATATTTAGTATTGTCTTGAAATTTAGCACCAGTAACTAAATCTGGGTCTTGTATTACCTCTTCAAAAGCGGCTTTAAAACCTGCTGATCCAGGAAGTAACCTACCCGATTCTGCCGTTTGTCTTGCAACTGCATGTGCTTGATCTGCCGTTAAACCTGCTAACGTTCCTTGTACAAAAGCTCCGGTATACTCTCCAAACCAAGTATTGTCATCTTTCCAAGCTCTATTAATATTAATAGCAGCAAAACGAGTATCGTAAGAATTACCTGCATCTTCACTAGTTACATAACCTCTAACAAAAAAGTTTTTACCTTTTACTTCTAATTTATGTTGCTCCATTAAGAAGTCTTTAATATTGTATCTGTTGGTACCTTGATAAATAGTGTTTCCGATACCAAATTTAGAATTCCATACAATTTCTAAACGATCATCTCCAAAAGGACGATAATTTAAAGAACCTCCAAATTTTACACTTTTTGCTTCATAAGTCATTAAATCTCTTTCATCGTACCCTGTTCTACTTACATTTTCGCTAGGCACTAAAGCTGCTGCACCAGATGGTAAAATACCTAACCCCTCTAAGGTTTCTGCAACGCCTCTTAAATTGGTAGAAACCTCATCTCCATAAACATTTAAACCATCGTAGTTTCTATCAGAATTTCTATCTCCAGAAGTATAACTGCCATCTTTTGTATTTCTATAATCTGTTGCATACCATTCTGTACCTTTTAAATAAGATAAGGTAGCTTTTGCAGCAAACTTATCTGAAAAAGCATATGCCATTCTAATATTTAGATCTTTAAATTCGTTGTCTCCTGCAGCATCTTGACTTGTAATTCCTGATTTTAAAGAAACACTAATTCCTTGATCTTCAAAAGGGCTTTTACTTGTCATAAACATAATACCATTAAAAGCATTGGCACCATATAATGCAGAAGATGCCCCTGGAAGTAATTCTACCGTTTTTACATCTAACTCAGACATACCTAACAAATTACCCAAGGCAAAATTTAATGCCGGAGATGAATTATCCATCCCGTCTACCAACTGCATAAAACGCGTATTAGAAAACGTAGCAAAACCACGTGTGTTAACAGATTTAAAAGTTAAACTATTTGTATTAATATCTACTCCTTTTAAATTTTCTAGGCCATCATAAAAACTAGGTGCAGATGTGTTTTTAATTGACCTACTATCCATTCTTTCTACCGTAACAGGAGACTCCATAATACGTTCTGGAGTTCTAGAAGCAGAAACAACTATTTCATCTAAAGAAGTTTCATTTTCAATTAAACTAGCAATTACTTTTTGATTATTTTTTGTAATTTCTATTTTTTCTGGATGAAAACCTAATACAGAAATCTCTAAAGTAAAAGGTGGTTTATCTGTAACCTGTAGTACAAAATTACCATCAAAATCGGTAGTAGTACCTACCGCTTTTCTTGAAATTTTAATATTAGCACCAGGAATTGTTTCTCCTGTTTTGGCGTCTTTAACAGTACCTGTAACCGTGGTTTGAGCAACCATGGCAACACTACTAAAAGCTATAAACGCTAGAAGTATCATTTTTTTTATCATAATTTGAATTATTTGTTAGCTAAATGCAAAATACAATTTTTTTTGAATAATTCAATAAATAGTGCTGTTTTTTAAGATTATAACAATAATACCCCGTATTTTTATCAAATAAAAAGTTCTAAAAACTACTCTTTTACATATTAGAAGAAACGGTTAGTTATTGTACATTTGTAATATCTTTAATTATCTTTTTTTTGGATACAATTCAGAATATTTCTAATTTTTCTACTTCAGAAAAAACATACGTAACCATTGGTACTTTTGATGGGGTACATTTTGGGCATCAAAAAATTATTGACAAGCTTGTTTTAGAAGCTAAAAAAGCCAATAAAAAATCGGTGTTGCTTACTTTTTTTCCACACCCAAGAATGGTGTTACAAAAAGACAATTCTTTAGAGTTGATTAACACGATTGAAGAACGTGCAGAATTGCTTAAAAAAACAGGTTTAGATTACTTAATTATTCATCCTTTTAGTAGGGAATTCTCTAGAATGACGGCCTTAGAGTTTGTACGTGATGTTTTGGTAAATAAACTTAATATATCTAAATTAATTATTGGTTACGATCATCATTTTGGTAAAAATAGAGAAGGAAACATTGTTCAGCTTACTGAATACAGTCATTTATATGATTTTATTGTAGAAGAAATTCCGGCACAAGACATTGATGATGTTTCTGTAAGTTCTACCAAAATTAGACAAGCTTTAGCAGAAGGAAGTTTAAAAACCGCCAACAATTATTTAGGTTATAATTTTATGTTAAGTGGTACTGTTGTAAACGGAAAACATTTAGGCGGAACAATTGGCTTTCCAACAGCCAATATTGATGTAAAAGAAAACTATAAACTAATACCAAAAACAGGGGTTTATGTTGTGAAATCTACCCTTGATAATAAAACTGTTTTTGGAATGATGAATATTGGTAGTAGACCAACGGTTGATGGAAGCTACCAAACTATTGAAGTACATTTTTTTGATTTTAACCAAGATTTATACAACCAATACCTTACCATTGAATTGCTTTATTTTTTACGAGATGAAGAAAAGTTTAGTTCTATAGATGCTTTAATTGTTCAGCTTAAAAAAGACGAACAAACTGCTAGAGATTATATAAAAGAGAATCTTTAATTTTTTTACATAGGTTATGTTAATGCTACCTTTTTTTTAAGGAACCTTGCATCTCTTTTGCTATCACTGTTATGTGACTTCTCATTACATTCGAAGTGACAACTAGGGTGGTTTATTATACTTTCTAAATTAACATACAGTTTTGTCTTTTCGAAATGAGCTTGTTTAAGCGATTGAGAAATCTCATGAAGTTACCCAACTTTGTGTTAGCTTGTTTATGGGATTTCTCCTAATGTAGAAATGACAATTATAAAACCCTTTCAGGTTTTTAAAACCTGAAAGGGTTAAACTGAGTATTTTTTTAAGAACCACCTTCTTTAGTATTCAGAATAAGTAAATTGATTAAATTTATTTGGAATCTCTATGCGTTAAGGATAGAGCAATTGTTTGAGCTCTTTTTTGTTTTTCTACAAAAAAAGCGAGTGCGAAAGCCTGACCCTTGTGGTAACGCCCAAAAAGCGCCCCTTATAATTCTTCTTTTTGTGCTATTTTTTGTACGTATTTATAAGGAAACTTTTTATTGATGATTTCGTGGTAAATCCATTGCACAAATTATATCTTTGCATTTACAAAATTCTACAAAAATGTTACAAGTACAATTTATTAGAGACAACAAAGAAACTGTTTTAGCAGGGTTAGCAAAACGTAATTTTGCCAATGCAGAAACTATTATTGAGCAAGTTTTAACTGCAGATGAAAATAGAAGAGCTACTCAGGTTGAGTTAGACAATACGTTGGCAGAATCTAATAAAATGTCCAAAGAGATTGGTGGCTTTTTTAAGTCGGGAGAAGTGCAAAAAGCAAATCTATTAAAAGAAAAAACGGTTCAGTTAAAAGAAAAATCTAAAGAACTTGGTGAGCGTTTTAATACGTATGCAGAAGAATTACAAACACTTTTGTATCAAATACCAAACATACCGCATGCTTCTGTAAAAGCAGGAACTTCTGAAGAGGATAATGAGAAAATTTTTAGTGAAGGAACGATTCCAGATTTAGGAGAAAATGCATTACCTCACTGGGAATTAGCTAAGAAATACGATATTATAGATTTTGAATTAGGTAATAAAATTACAGGTGCTGGTTTTCCGGTTTATAAAGGAAAAGGTGCAAGATTACAACGTGCTTTAATCAATTATTTTTTAGATAAAAATACCAAAGCTGGTTATACAGAAGTGCAAGTACCACATTTGGTAAATACAGAATCTGCTACTGCAACGGGTCAATTGCCAGATAAAGACGGACAAATGTATCATGCTACAGTAGACGATTTATATTTAATTCCTACTGCAGAAATTCCTATTACCAATATGTTCCGTGGTAATTTAATGCAAGAATCAGAATTTCCAATAACAGTTACAGGTTACACGCCTTGTTTTAGACGTGAAGCAGGTAGTTATGGTGCACACGTTCGTGGATTAAATAGATTGCACCAGTTTGATAAAGTAGAAATTGTACGAATTGAGCATCCAGATAATTCTTATAATGCTTTAAATGATATGGTAGAGCATATTAAAGATATTTTAAGAGACTTAAAATTACCTTACAGAATTTTACGTTTGTGTGGTGGAGATACTGGTTTTACCTCTGCCTTAACGTTCGATTTTGAAGTGTTTTCTACAGCACAAGATAGATGGCTAGAAATTAGTTCTGCATCTAACTTTGAAACTTTTCAGGCAAATAGATTAAAACTTCGTTTTAAAAATAAAGAAGGAAAAAGCGAATTAGCGCATACCTTAAACGGAAGTTCTTTGGCTTTACCGCGTGTTTTAGCCGGTATTTTAGAGAACTACCAAACAGCAGACGGAATTAAAATTCCAGATGCTTTGGTACCTTATTGTGGGTTCGATATTATAGATTAGTACTCAGTATACAGTTGGCAGTAATCAGTTAGCTTGTTTGTGTAAAAAATTGTTTTTATACAATTGAGTACTGTTTACTGCAGCTGCAAACTGAAGACTAATTTGCAACGACAGCTACCATTAATCTTTTATATTTATTCATTTCTAATAAGGCATTTAAATACGCACTTATTTGTCCGTTTTTCATAAACTCAATTGAGTTATTTTTTGCAATTTCGTATTGTTTAGAAAAAGTATTCATCATCTTTAAATTTGATTGGTTATATACTCTATAGACAAGTTTTATGCCAAAATGTTACAAAAGGACGTTAAGAATAGCTGCCTTTAATAAAAATTTAACATTTATGTTGATTATCTTTGATTTGATATGAAAAAACTCTTTTTACTTATTTTCCTTACTATTAGTAGTATTGGCTACACTCAAAACGATTATTTGTTGGGAGAAAGTTATTACAGAGAAGGAGAATATGAAAAAGCAGCACAAGTATTTAAAAAACTATATGCTAGTAGTCCTTTTAATACATCGTACTTAAGTAGATTGATTTCTTGTTATCAAGAAACAGGCCAATTTTTAGACGTAGAAACATTATTAAAAGACAAACTAAAAAAACATGCTGAACAAGGATTTTTATATGTCTATTTAGGCTATAACTACGAAAGACAACAATTAAAAGAGCAAGCACAAGACAACTATAATTTGGCTTTAAAAACTATTGATAAAAACCCTTCTTTTGCTGGAATTATAGGCCGTATTTTTAAAGACTACAACTTGTTAGATAACGCTATTTTAGCGTATGAAAAAGCAATGACTAAGAATGAAAACGCTAATTATAGTTTTCAAATTGCACAGATTTATGGTGAAAAAGGCGATTACAAAAAAATGTTTGAAGCTTACATGAATTTGGTTGATAAAGATGACCAATACTTTAGTCTTGTTCAAAGATATACCAGTAAATACATTACCGATGATTCTGAAAATGAAGCCAACATTGTTTTTAGAAAAACATTATTAAAAAAATCTGCAAGCAACCCTAAAAATGTGTGGAATGTGTTGTTAAGTTGGCTATTTACCCAACAAAAACAGTACAATAAAGCATTGATACAAGAAAAAGCATTGTACCAAAGAAATCCTGACGATTTAACTGCAATTTTTAGATTAGGAAAAATAGCTTTTGAGAACACCAGTTACAAGGACGCAAAGGCTTGTTTTGATTTTGTTACCGAAAAATCGACCTTTAATGAAGAAAAAATTGCGGCATCTTTATACCTCGCAAAAATTGCAGTTGCCACAAAGAACCCAGACACAGAAAAGTTATTTGCTGCTCTTTTTAACGAATTTGGAAAAAATACAGCAACCATAAAATTACAAGTAGCATATGCAGATTTTTTAACTTTTCAGAAAAATAAACCTAATAAAGCTAAAGAAGTTTTAGAAGCTGCTATCAATTTTTCTAGTTCTAAATTTGATAAGGCAAGAATAAAATTAAAATTAGGAGATATTTTGGTGTTTACAGGCAACTACAACAAAGCATTAATTTATTTTTCTCAAATTCAGACGCAACTTAAAAACCACGAATTAGCACAACAAGCACGTTTTAAAGTAGCCCAAACAAGTTATTTTAAAGGCGATTTTACATGGGCTAAAGCTCAATTAAAAGTACTAAAGAGTTCTACAACACAAATGATTGCTAATGACGCTTTAGAGCTGTTTTTAAAGATTACAGACAATGAACCTGTAGATTCTATTCCTTCTGGATTAAAACAGCTAGCAAAGGCAGAATTACTATCTTATCAGAATAAAAATGAGGAAGCATTGGCGGAGTTACAAAGCTTATTTACTCCTAAAAACGTTTTTGCAAACGGATTAACTCTAGGTGATGTTATTTACGATGATGTGTTATTTTTTAAAGCAAAATTACTCATCAAACAAAAAAAATATGAGGAAGCTATCATCAGTTTTACTAAAATTATTACCGCAGATAACCAAGGAATTTATGCCGATGATGTGTATTATGAAATTGCCCAATTGTATAATAATCAATTAAACAATCCAGAAAAGGCGTCAGAATATTATCAAAAGATTATTTTTGATTATTCTTCTAGTATTTATCTAGTAGATGCCAGAAATAAATATCGAAAATTAAGAGGAGATAAACTTTTGTAAGGTTTTTAGAACCTAATAAGGTATAAATGCCTATTTAAATATACCTACAAGGTCTTAGAGACCTAGCAGGATAAAACCAAAAAAATGTACATATACAACGTAACAATAAATATAGATGAAACGGTTCATAAAGAATGGCTTACCTTTATGGAAACGCATGTTTTAAAAGTATTAAATACTGGTAGGTTTACCGCTGCAAAACTAACCGAAGTTTTGGTTGAAGAAGAAATGGGTGGTAGAACGTATTCCATACAATATACGGCCAATACAAGAGAAGATTTAGACGATTATTATAAACACGATGCAGAAAAATTACAACAGCAAAGTCTTAAAAAATTTGGTGATAAAATGTTAGCTTTTAGAACAGAGTTAAAGTTGATAAAAGAGTTTTATCCTACGCACATAGAAAATTAAGACAGTTCTAATTCTTTATTTGTTGATAATATTTTAGCCTGATAATCTAAGAGTTCTTTCTTTAAAATAAAATACCCTCTAGAAACCAAAAATTCATAACTATTTAAGGCTGCAAATAAAGTTTGAAGGTTGTTATCAAAATACGTTTGTTTACCAAAATATTGTAATTTTTCTGAGGTATATAAACTTAGAGTTTTTCTCATTTCAGCATTAATTTCAGCTGTATATAAAGCATCATCTAACATCGATTTTAACTCCTCTTTTAATTTAGTTTCTAAAGGTTCTATTCTTAAAAATTTAGATTTAATTTCATCATAAGGAGTGTTTTGACTGATAAAATCTAATTTTTCTAGCAGATCATAATAGATTTGCATCTTGTTATCAAAACCACCATCAAACTCAATTAAGTTTTTATAGAGGGCTTTAATATTTTGAGGATTAGTTGATACTTTTTCACAGTACTTATAAATACGAATATCATTATTTTTTATACTTTGTTCTAAAACCTCTAACTCTTTTTTAATATTATTAATTAAGGTATCTAGGTCTTTTTTGGAGTATTTTTCTCCATCATAGTCAAAAGTTTTAATTTTTATTTCGCCAGATTTTATCAAATTTAAGATTTCAAGATCATTTTTTAATGACAGTTCTATATAATTTCTATGAACACTCTCTGAAGAAAATAAATCTTTTCCCTTCACCTCACTATCCATTATAAAATCTTTTTCAATATCAAATTTTACAGGGTTCTTATTATCATAATACCCGTTATAAATTTCAGGAAAAGTATTATCTATATATGTTTTTTGAATTTCTTCGGCAAAATTTTCTAAGGAACTGTATACTGGTTTAGCTTCGTATTTTATATCATTAAATATTTTTTCAGTTAACTTTTCTTGGAGCTCTAATAAATTACGAAACAAGTTACCAGCCAAATTAAAATTCTGAATTTCTTTTTTAAAATCAGTCGCTTCAAGATTTTTAACTCTTTGTTCTATAGTAGGATGAGATGCCCATTGGTCTTCTATATTTAGTTTAGATTTATTATACCTATTTAAATCATTAAGTTTAATAAATGGTAATCCATTTTTAATTTCAATTTTATCTTTCTTTGCTAAGAAATTAACTAAATAACTTTGTTCTGCATAAATATTTTTACTTTTAATATTGTCAATCACTTTAGAATCATAATGTGATAAAACACCATTAAAAGCTACTTCTGCCAAATCTAGTCTTAGTAGAGAGTCTTTTAATGGTTTATAACCCGTTATGCTTGCTGCAGTTGTATCTGCATGAAATTCCATTTCTCTAGATAAAGCCATATAGCTTTTATTTAAATAATTATAAAGTTGTTTTAAAACCCATTGAATCCCTTTTACAATCTCTAAACCTATCATTACAAAAATGGCAAAATAATTACTCGTTTCTCCCCAACTTCTGGCCGCTTTATCAAATGAGTCATTATCATATAACATGTTAAATATTATTTGATTAAAATTATGAACATAACTTCCTACTTTCATACTTTTTTGACTAAAATGACCAAATTCATGAGCTAATATTGCCTTTAATTCTATTTCCGTTATTGTATTAATTAATCCCAAACCTATTTGTAAGTTCTTTTTAATAGGAAAAAACATACTCCAAAAACTAGAATCATAAAAAACAGCAGCAGTCACTTCTGGAGATAAGTATACCTTTTTAGGAAATGGTGTGCCTATTTCTTCTACCAAATTATCTATTAATTTAAAAAGTTCTGGTTGCTCAGTTCTATGTATCTCCGTTAAATGAGACAAGTCTTTTTTATTAGATTTAAAAAGAAATTTTATAATAAAAAAGAAAACTAAAACACCTAAACTAGCAAGACCAATACCCAATGCAATTGTAATTAGGTGTGGTTTTGATATAACCATAGTTATTGCACCAAAAACACAAATTACTGCAAGAGCAATGCATAAAAATACAATGAGTAGATAAACGAATAAAAAAACAACAATTGAGATAATTGCTTTTTTTGCTTGATTTTTAAAATTTTGGGAGATTTCTATTTCTTTTTTCATATTTTTTTTCAAAACACCAATATAAAAAATATAAAAAGATTTAAAACTGTCTCTTTTAATTTTTTGTACTTTATAAGAAGATCCTAAAATTAAATACAAAAGTGTTAGAGTTTGTATTACTTTTGTTTTTTAAGCATAAAACATAAACATGTCAGTTAAAGCAAAAAAACATTTAGGTCAGCATTTTTTAACGGATGAAAGCATTGCAAAAGATATTGCAGATGCTTTAACTGAAAATGGATATGAAGATGTCTTAGAAATTGGTCCTGGAATGGGGGTTTTAACCAAATACTTGTTACCAAAAAAAGCAAAAGTTACTGTAATGGAATTAGACCGCGAATCGGTTGCTTATTTACACGATACATTTCCGCTAGAACATATTAAATTAGATACTTCTAAAGAACATTTTGAAATTATTGAAGGTGATTTTTTAAAGCACAACATTCAAGATATTTTTAATAAAAAACAAGTAGCAATTATAGGGAATTTTCCTTATAACATTTCTACTCAAATTGTTTTTAAAGCGATAGAAAACAGGGAGTTTGTACCAGAATTTGCAGGTATGTTCCAGAAAGAAGTAGCCAAAAGAATTGCAGAAAAAGAAGGTAGTAAAGTTTACGGAATTCTATCTGTTTTAACGCAAGCTTTTTTTGATGTAGAATACCTTTTTACTGTACCTCCAACGGTTTTTAATCCACCTCCAAAAGTAGATTCTGGAGTTATTAGATTGATAAGAAAAAAAGATTATTCACTACCTGTTGATGAAAAATTATTTTTTAGAGTTGTAAAAACAGCCTTTAATCAACGAAGAAAAATGTTGCGTTCTAGTTTAAAATCTTTTAATCTTTCGGATACCTTAAAAGAAGAGCCTATCTTTGCGAAAAGGCCAGAACAATTATCTGTTTCTGACTTTATTTCACTGACGCAAAAATTAGCAGAAAATGACATTTGAAATCACTGATGAATTTTTAGAAAACCTATCAGAGCTTATCATTTCTAATAATGATAAAGAAATAACATCTTTATTTTCTGAAGTCCATTTTGCAGATATTGCAGAAGTTTTAGACGAAGTAAATTTTGATGAAGCTATTTATATTATTAAACTTTTAGATAGCGAAAAAACATCAGAAATTCTTACAGAATTAGATGAAGACATCCGTGAGAAAATTTTAGAAAACTTATCTGCAAAAGAAATTGCTGATGAAGTTAGAGAAATGGACACCGATGATGCTGCTGATATTATTGGAGAACTATCCGAAGAGCGTCAGCATCGAGTAATTTCTGCATTAGAAGATGATGAGCATGCAGCAGATATTAAAGAATTATTATCTTATAATGATAATTCTGCCGGAGCATTAATGGCAAAAGAATTGGTAAAAGTATACGAAACCTGGACCGTAGCCGGATGTATGCGAAGAATTAGAGGACAAGCCAAAGATGTTACCAGAGTGCATTCTATTTACGTAGTAGATAAAGAAGATAAATTGGTGGGGAGAATGTCTTTAAAAGACTTAATTATTGCCAAATCAGACCATAAAATTGCAGACATCTGTAAAGCAAAGGTAGATGCTGTAAATGTACATGAAGAAGAAGAAGCCGTAGCTAAAATAATGGCAAAATACGATTTAGAAGCCATACCCGTTGTAGATGATAATAACGTTTTGGTAGGTAGAATTACTATTGATGATATTTTAGATGTTATTAGAGAAGAAGCTGATAAAGATTACCAAATGGCGGCTGGTTTTTCTAAAGACGTAGAAGCAGATGATACTATTTGGGAACTTACAAAAGCACGTTTACCTTGGTTAATTCTTGCTCTCTTTGGAGGCTTTATTTCTGTTTCTGTTTTAGGTAGTTTTGATGGTGCTATGAAAAATTTTCCAGAACTATTTTTCTTTACCCCATTAATTGCTGCCATGGCAGGTAATGTAGGTGTACAATCTTCTGCAATTATTGTACAAGGTTTGGCAAACGACAGTTTAAAAGGCTCTTTATTTAAAAGACTTTTAAAAGAAATTTTACAAGGCTTTTTAAACGGTTTTGTATTAGCAACTTTATTAATGTCTGCAGGAATGTTGTTTTTAGGTTTTAATATCAATCTAGGAATTACTGTAGCGGCATCTTTAATTTCTGTAATTATTATTGCCTCAATTATTGGAACATTTATTCCTATTATTTTAGCAAAAAAAGGCGTCGATCCTGCATTGGCAACAGGGCCATTTATTACTACAAGTAATGATATTTTAGGTATCTTAATCTACTTTAGTATTGCTAAATTAGTATTAGGTTTTTAAGCCTTTACTTTTTAAAGCAATTTATTTCTCACAAAATAAAGCACTCAAAACAAAATTATAAAAGAGCATAAAAAAAACCTTTCAGGTAAACTGAAAGGTTTTATTCTTTTTCCTTGTTTCGATATCCATACAGGTATCTGCAATAATTCCCCAATTATAAATATATAATTATATAACAAAAATACAACTTATCTAAAACTAGAACATGTAAAAAACCGAAAGTAAAAATGTGGTTTTCCGCAGAAAAGAATATTTTCTAGACAAAAACTATAAAAAAAATCCTTAAAAATTAATCTATAATACCTAATTCTTTCGCTTTAAGCACCAAATCAGTATTATTTTTAGCGTTTAAATCGGCTCTTAAATTACATAATTTAGTTTCTATAGAACGTAGTTTTATAGGAGTATCATCTGCCTTAGTTATCACCCCTTCTAAATTGCTTATTTTAGGATAATTAGGAAGCTCTTTTAAAATTTGAACAGCTACATCATCCATTTGTATCTGAACGATGTTTCTACGCATTATTTTTTGATGAATTTCATGCGTGTAATAGTAATCGTTGGCTAACATTTTTTGAACCGCAAAACCAATTTCTGTAGCATCGCATTTACTTTTTAATAAATAAGCATTAGGATTTAAATTACTAATAACATTATACACTCTATTGGTTTCTGTATGCCCAGTAATCACCGCTATTTTAATATCAAATTCGTTATTTTTAATGGCTTTTATCAATTCTTCTCCTCCATCTAAATTTGTTTCGTCTGTAGTATTATCAAAACTTAAATCTGTAAATAATAATTGAAAAGGATGAGTCTTTTGGTGCTGTTTAATCAACTGAAAAGCGTCATCACAATTATTAGAGGTAACCACATCAAAATCTCCCACTTCTTTTAACGAACAAATAATACCTTGTAACACTAATTGATGATCATCAACAATTAAAATTTTTGTTTTATTTTCCATTTTTAGGGATTTCAATATCAATACTTGTTCCTTCTCCTATCTTACTTTCAATAATAAAAATACCATTAATTTCTTCTACTCTTTCTTTCATATTTTTTAAGCCAATTCCACTTTTCTTATCCTCTATATTAAATCCGTTCCCGTTATCTAAAATGGTTAAAAAAACAGCATTTTTTGTCTCTTTAAAACTTATAGTAATCTCTTTTGCTGCTGCGTGTTTTTTAGTGTTTTGAATACTTTCTCTTATCGATAAAAATAATGTTCTTTTTATAGCATTATTAATTTCTTGCCAATTTACACTATCTATTTCTTGTACTTTTATTCTAAAATTAACTTCAAAAAAATCTGATACTAAGTTAATTATCTGATCTTTAAAAGATACTTTATCAAAACTTTCACTACTTAATTGATGTGATAAATTTCGAACATTGTCTTTTATAACATCTAAACTTTTGGCTTCTTCTACCAGATTGGTTTTTGCCAACCTTAAGTGCAACATTCTAATATCACCGGCAACCTCATCGTGTAAAGATTTTGCTATTTGTTGTCGCTCTTTTTCTCTTACTTCTACCTGCTGTAACTTTGCATCAAAAAGCATTTTCTTACGTCTACTAGAAACAATACTTGCCCCAAAACCAATAAATAAAAGACTTCCTGCTGCAAGCAACCAACCAATTGTTTTTTGTTGTTTTTCTTTTTCTAACTCTAATTGTTTTCTAGTATTTTCTTCTTTTAAATGATCATTTTCTATGTCCTTCTTTTCAGTTTCATACCTTACTTTAGCAAACTGATTTTTTAAAGATCTTTCTCTTCTATACAAACTGTCATTTAATATAAAATGCTCTTCTAAAAGTAACCTTCCTTTTTCTCCTTTTATTAAGGTTGATAAACGAAAAAGGTTTTCTAAAATATATCGATTATAGCTTATTTCTTTGGCTTTTTCTAAGCCCTTTTTAGAATGATAAATGGCTTTTTTAATATTATTTTCATCTTTATAAAAATCGCCTAAAATAGAATGAGAAATAACCAAACCTCTTTTATAGTTTCTCTTTTCTCTCAATTTTAAGACTTCTAAATATCCTTTTAAAGCTATTTTTTTATTACCCAACATAAAGTTATTGTAAGAAAAACCCGCCAATGCAGATTCATATCTGTAATCACTTTTATATTTAAGACTGTCTATAGATAAACTTTTATTAAAATATTCTATTGCTTTTTGGTTATTTCCTTCAGATTCGTAGGTATTTGCTAAATGGTTATATAACCTAGCCTTTTCATATTTTATTTTTAAATGCGGACTTTTCTTTTGAAGTTCAAAAAATTTTAAATAATTTTTTCTAGCTTCTTCTTGTCTTTCCGTCATAAACATTACGTTTCCTAAACGTTCATACAAAAGCCCCGCAAAAAAAACCTCATAAGGCGACTTTTTAAAACCAAACTTTGCAATATGTGGCTCTACAAAACGCAACCCTTCTATAATAGAATTTTCGCTGCCTAAATAATCTTTTTCATCATACTGAATGGCAGCCATAGGAAGCAATCTTCTTGTTGCTTCGAGAGAATCTTTTAATAGAACAGAAATATTTTTAGACTTGTTATAATAATAAAAAGTACTGTCTGGTTTAAATTGAAGTTTAAAATACAGTGCTCTATAATAATACTCTTTGGCCAAAACCGTAGTGTCTTTAGTTTTAGTATAATATTGGTGCAGTTTTTTTGCAGACAGCTCTAAATTAACCAAATCTTCATTAAAAAAACTACGCTTACCAAAATTAACATACGTACACTTTAGTATAGAATCGCTTTTACTTTTTTCTGCTAATAAAAATGCTTTTTGGGGTAAATTAGTTTGTTTTGTCTTTTTATATTCTTTTAATAAAACACTAATAGAATCACCATCTTTTTTTTGAGAAAACACGGTAAAACTGAGTAAAAAAAGTAAAAAAAGAGTCTTTTTGGGGGTAAAAGATAAACATCTTAATTTTTCAAGAAATTTATATTTAGTCATCTTTTACAATGATTCAAATTTATTGTTAATTCTTTAAAATCTTTTTCTTTTAACATCATTAAAATAGGGAATTTTTTAGATTCTTTAAAAATAGAATTTTAGAATTAAAAATCAACTATAAATTATTCATTTTCTGAAATAAATCCCACAAAACAACACCTGTAGTTACAGAAATATTTAAAGAATGTTTGGTACCCAACTGCGGAATTTCAATACACAAATCTGAGGCACTTACCACTTCTTGCTGCACTCCTTTTACTTCATTACCCATTACAATAGCATATTTTTCTCCTTCCGTCGGATAAAAAGTATTTAGTTTTGTACTATTTTCTGCTTGTTCAATTGCCAATACTTTAACGCCGTCTGCTTTTAATTTTTCTACTAAAGTTAAGGTATCTTCTACATACTCCCAAGCAACAGATTCGGTTGCTCCCAAAGCTGTTTTATGAATGTCTTTGTTAGGCGGAGTTGCACAAATACCACATAAATAGATTTTTTCTATCAAAAAAGCATCACTAGTTCTAAAAACAGAACCAATGTTGTTTAAACTTCTAATATTGTCTAATACTACTATAATTGGGGTTTTCTCTACAGTTTTAAATTCATCTACTGTAATTCTACCTAACTCGTTATTCTTTAATTTTCTCATATCTTGTGAATAAGTTCACTGCAAACTGCTACTGAATACTGCTTACTAATTTTTATCTTCGCAAAACTAACTGAAAATTTCCAAAAACTTGGCAAAATCAAAACCAAAAAAGGTAACTCCTTTAATGAAACAATACAATGCAATCAAGAATAAATATCCTGATGCGATGTTACTTTTTAGAGTAGGAGATTTTTACGAAACTTTTGGTGAAGACGCTAAAAAAGCTGCCGGAGTTTTAGGAATTACATTGACAAAACGTGGCGCTGGTAGTGAAACAGAAACTGCCTTGGCAGGTTTTCCGCATCACTCTTTAAATACCTATTTGCCTAAGTTGGTAAAAGCAGGAATGCGTGTTGCTATTTGCGACCAGTTAGAAGACCCAAAAATGACCAAAACCATTGTAAAACGTGGTGTTACAGAATTGGTTACGCCTGGTGTTTCTTTAAACGACGAAGTTTTACAAACCAAAACAAACAACTTTTTAGCGGCTGTTCATTTTGATAAAAAACAACTCGGAATTTCATTTCTTGATGTTTCTACAGGTGAATATTTGGTAGCGCAAGGAAATGCAGAATACATAGATAAATTGTTGCAAAATTTTAGTCCGAGTGAAGTTTTGGTTCAGAAACAACACAAGCAACAATTTTTAGAATTATTTGAAAACCGATATTATACATTTTATTTAGACGATTGGGTTTTTCAAAAGGAATATGCAAACGAAACCTTGCACAATCATTTTGAGGTTAAAAGTTTAAAAGGTTTTGGTATTGCAGATGTTAAAAACGGAATTATTGCTGCCGGAGCCGTTATGTATTACCTTTCGGAAACGCAACACAATCAACTAAAACACATTCAGCATATTAGCAGAATTGCAGAAGACAATTATGTTTGGATGGACCGTTTTACGGTTCGAAATTTAGAATTGTATAATCCAAATTCTATCAATGCAGTCACGCTTTTAAATGTTATTGATAAAACCATTTCGCCAATGGGCGGAAGACTTTTAAAACGTTGGTTGGCATTGCCATTAAAAAATATCGACGAAATTAAAAATCGTCATGAATTGGTAAAGTTTTTTATAGATTCAGATAAATTTTCACAAACGGTAACCTACCAACTAAAACAAATATCAGATTTAGAACGATTAATTTCTAAAGTAGCAACTGGTAAAGCATCACCAAGAGAAATTGTACTTTTAAAAGATTCTTTAAAAGCGATTCTGCCGATAAAAGCATCCGCAGAAAACAGTAAAAATAATACAGTAAAAGCACTCGGAAATCAATTACATACGTGTGCAGATTTAATAGAAAAAGTTTCGCAAACGTTGTTTGATGATGCTCCGGTAAACATCAATAAAGGGAATGCAATTGCTACAGGAGTTCATCAAGAATTAGACGATTTACGTGCCATTTCTAACTCTGGTAAAGAGTATTTAGACAATATGTTAGCACGTGAAACGGAACGAACCGGAATTACAAGTTTAAAGATTTCGTTCAACAACGTTTTTGGCTATTATATAGAAGTTAGAAACTCGCATAAAGACAAAGTTCCACAAGAATGGATTCGTAAACAAACCTTGGTAAATGCAGAGCGTTATATTACCGAGGAATTAAAAGAATACGAAACCAAAATTTTAGGTGCCGAAGAAAAAATAGCCAAATTAGAGCAAGATATTTTTACTAAATTATTACAGTACATCATTCAATATGTACAGATAGTCCAAGAAAATGCACAGGTTATCGCAAAAATAGATTGTTTACTCTCTTTTTCTGTTTTGGCTATTGAGAACAATTATGTGCGCCCAATTATGGATGAAAGCACCGATTTAGAAATTAAAAATGGTCGTCATCCAGTAATTGAAAAACAGTTACCTATAGATCAAACGTATATTGCCAATGATGTTGTTTTAAATAGAACGCAACAACAAATAATTATGATTACTGGGCCGAATATGTCTGGTAAATCGGCCATTTTAAGACAAACAGCATTAATTGTTTTATTGGCACAAATGGGAAGTTATGTTCCGGCTCAGAATGCAAAAATTGGTATTGTAGACAAGATTTTTACGCGTGTTGGTGCCAGTGATAATATTTCTATGGGCGAATCTACTTTTATGGTAGAAATGAATGAAACGGCATCGATCTTAAATAACGTTTCTGAGCGCAGTTTAATTCTTTTAGATGAAATTGGTAGAGGAACGTCTACTTATGACGGAATTTCGATTGCTTGGGCTATATCCGAGTTCTTACACGAGCATCCAACCAAAGCAAAAACACTATTTGCAACACATTATCATGAGTTAAATGAAATGACTACCACTTTTGAGCGCATTAAAAACTTTAATGTGTCTGTAAAAGAATTAGAAAACACCATTATTTTCTTACGTAAACTGGTTTCTGGTGGTTCTGATCATAGTTTTGGTATTCATGTCGCTAAATTAGCTGGAATGCCAAATATGGTGATTCATAGAGCTAATAAAATATTAGCACAATTAGAAAAAAACAATAAAAGTGCCGAAGTTAAAGATGTTTTAAAACAAACTCAAGAGGAAGAAATGCAACTAAGTTTCTTTCAGTTAGACGATCCTTTGTTAGAAAACATTAAAGAGGAAATTCTTGCTACAAACATTGATACCTTAACTCCTATTGAAGCCTTGATGAAATTGAACGAAATTAAACGAATGTTGATTAAAAAGTAATGGTAAACAATTTAAAACAAGGTTTTTTCGGAATCGGAATTCAGAATGGAAAAACGCCTGAAAATTTAGGTGTTTTATGGCGCTCTGCCCAAAATATGGGAGCCAGTTTTATTTTTACCATTGGCAATCGTTATGCTAAACAAGCTTGCGACACACACAAAGCTACAGGTGCAATGCCTTATTTTCATTACGAAACTTTTGAAGATTTCTTTAACAACCTCCCAAAAGGCGCTATGTTAGTTGGTGTAGAATTAGATGAAAAAGCGGTACAATTAGAAACTTTTACACACCCAAGACGTTGTGTTTACTTATTAGGCGCAGAAGATCATGGAATGTCTAAATTAGCTATTGAAAAATCGCATCATTTGGTAAAGTTTAAATCGGAATTAAGTTTAAATGTGTCTGTTGCCGGAAGTATTATTATGTACGATCGGCAAGCGAAATTTAATTTTTAGGTGTAATACAATGAAAATTACTATCTATTAAGAAACAACGGTTAGTTTATAAAAAATAGTAGAAAAGCACAAACTTTGTAGTTTGCACTTAACTGCTATTTTTTATATACCCTTTTATAATATAAGTTTAAACTTTACTTAGAAAAAGTTTTATACTCTACCCGCTTTTAGAAACTAAAAGTATTTACACTATAGTTATACTTTGTTGGTTGTATTTTTTACAATTTAAGGTTAAATCTAAGGTCAAGTGCCGCTGTAATACCATTAATTTCATTTTCTCCCCAAGCATAACCCGCTCCAATTGCAAACTCAAAAATTAAATTATCAGAAACACTACGTCTTAATCCATATTTTGGTATAATACCAAATGATTTGTTTACATTAAGGTTTTCTCGGTTACTAGACGATAATAAATCTGGAACATAAAAAAATTCGGAACTGATATAATTAGCAGAATTATTTTTGGTTTTTTTGCCTTTATCTTCTCGTTTTTTTAAATTATAATAAAATCTAGGTTCTAAACTAAATACTGTTGTAAACACATAATCTACCTTATCGTTTGTCCCTTTTAAAAAACCTCCTTCATAACCAACTTCACTATTTAAAGTAAAATTATTACTTAAAGCTTTTTCATAACTTACCCAACCACCTATTAATCCTGCTTTTAAACCAAAAACATCTACCGTATTTTTATTTTCTTGTGAGTAAGTAACAAAAAATGCACTTAAAAAAATTGCTGTTATAATTTTCTTCATTATTATAAATTTATTTCTATTTTTAATTCTATACTTTATATCGTATAGATTTTTTTTAATCTTAAAGAATTATAAAAAACCAAGATTTAAGCTTTAACACTAAGAATCTTGGTCTTTAAAAAAATGAGCGCAATAAAATGAGATTTAGATTAAAAAACCATTCTTTTACCGTGCCATTGGCCATTTCTTTTTGCCATTCCAAATGCACTCATTCCTGTTAATGAAGGATTATTAAAATTAAAGTTCCAAGATGAAATACTAAAACTTCCACCACTTCCTGTTCCAAAATTATAAGTAATTTGAGGTGTAACAATACCAAAATCAATGATATTCTCTCTTTTATCACAATTTGTACAACTTTCAGAAAAATCATAAAACTGAACCCAAGTAGAAGTTTGAGTAGTAACAACAACTCCCATTTTCTTTAATTGTCTGTTACTATGAGATTGCAATAAACCTTTAGCCGTATTAAAAAGTTGTTCATAAATAAATTCGCGAACATCTTCTTCATCATTAAAAGGAGATAAAGGAGCACCAATTGCAACTTCTATAATAAAATCTACTTTGTTAGCAAAAGGTAAATTAGGTACAGGAATGTTACCTGCAAAAACAGAGTTGTAATAACCATTGACTGTCTCAAACATTTTACCATTATGTAAATAGATTCTTGCTGGCTGGTAATTAAGTAATGCTGCCGCTGGTGTTGGATGAGTAAATTTCCAAGTTAAACTATTAACTCCCAATGCAACTTCATCAGTATCTTGCTTTCTCCATAAACCAGTCCAACCTTTTTTCTGGTGCTTAGTTTTTATACCAATAACATAGCCTAAAAAGATATCAATATTATAGTATTTTATTTTTACTCTCTTTTTACTTTCATATTGATCTATACACACTTTGGTAGTACCAAATAAATTACCAAGCCAAGGTTTAGCACCAGAACATTGGTCTAATCCGTTAGAAATTATAGCTAATTGCGCATTTGGCGTTCCGCTTGATGAACTTGATCCTGAACCACTACTTCCTCCAGAACTTCCTCCTCCAGTGCTACCGCCTCCGCTACAAGGAGCATTATCTACTTCTGCAATAAAATATTCAAAATTTTGAACTTGTTGTAACCCACCACATGGGTTATTTTCTTCTATATATGCTAATTTTGTTGCTTCTGGTGTAGGTTCAAGTAAGTTTTTTGAAATCTGCTTTTTTTCTAAATAAGTATTTAAACTTTTAACCTCCTTTGCATCGGCTATAAATAAACCTGTATCTGTATATTTATATACCTTATCTTTTACTTGAAGTTCTGCATCTTGATTAAGAAAACTAGTAAAAACGTCTTCTCCAAAAATGTCTTCTAAATCATCAAAATTTTCTAATAAATCTTCATTTGTTGAAGATGTTTTTTGTTGTAAACCATTTTTATTTGATTTAGATTTTATTTTAGCCAAATGCCTTGAAACTTCAACCTCTTCTGTTTGCTCATTTACAATTGGTTTTAAAGAATAAAAATCTTTAGAGTAAAATTTTCTTTGAAGTAATTCTGCTAAATCATTTTCATTTTTTTCTCTTAATTCGGCATAATAACTTTGAAAAATTGATTTGTTTGGGAAATATAATCGCCCATTTAAAACTTGAATTTCATCATAATTTACAGCTTGTGCTTTTTCTTGAATGTTTTCGGTTTCTAGTTCATCACTACAAGATGTGAACAGCAACATGAAAGCTGCTAAAATTGAAAAATAATTAAATTTCATTGTACATTTTTTTTGTTAGCTCCTATATATATTAAATTTAAGACCGTATTTCGGAGTTAATTACAATCTTTTACTTTTATCTTTTCCTCTTTTAAGTGGTCTTTAATTATTTTAAATTCACACCCAATTATAGTATTTAACTACTCTATTTTAATATGTAAACACCGTTATTATTTATATTAAATTATACTATAATTTAGTAATCTTAAACCAAGAATATTTTACTGATTCTCTTTCTTTAGTTTTTACAAAAAAAAATTACCTTTCAAAGGTAGTAGCAAAAAAAACACTTGTCAATCCCTGAAAACAGTGAAATTTGTTCTCACTGAAAATGGTGAGACATCTAACTATTTTCAGTGAAGTTACTTTACATCTATTTTAATTTTTTAGTGATAAATAACTTAACCGTTATAGAACTAAAAACAACAAATAATATTTATTTAAAGTTATAAATAGGTGCTATTAAGCATCTTTAAAAGTGAAAAGAGAACTATGTTTTAAGGAACATATACACTTAAAAATGTTAATTAATATTAAGAGAATATTGATTAAAAAGTAATTATATTTGTAGTATGAATTCAACTCTTTTATTTATTAGCGGTCCAGAAATAATGGTTGTCATGTTAATCGTGGTAATGCTTTTTGGTGCAGATAAGATTCCTGAAATTGCCAGAGGATTAGGAAAAGGAATGCGTCAAGTTAAAGATGCAACTAATGACATTAAAAGGGAAATAAACGAAAGTTCAGAGAAAATAGGCGTTGATACTGATATCACAAAAAACATCAACAAAGAAATTACAGATGTTAAAGATAGTATTGATGATATAACAGGACCTATAAAACGTAATATGTAAAGCGTTTTATACCTCTCTTAACCTATTTAGTAGCTCGTTATTTTACCCTACTTATTGTTAATCCATCTCTTATAGGCAATAAAACAGTTTCTATTCTATGGTCTGTATTCAGTAACTTATTATATTCTAAAAGTACTTTAGTGTCTTTATCTTTTGGGTCTAATTCTTCAACTACTTTTCCACTCCAAAGTACATTATCAGACAAAATAATACCACCAGAATTCATTTTATCAATTATTAAGTGAAAATAATTAATGTAGTTAGACTTATCTGCATCAATAAAAACCAAATCAAATTTTTCATCAATAGTGGGTATAATTTCTATGGCATTACCAACATATTGTACTATTTGATCTCTAAAACCAGATTTTTCGAAATATTTATTTTGTAACGTTTCTAATTCTTCGTTTTTATCTAAAGTAAAAATTTTTCCTTCGGATGCTAAACCTTCTGCTAAAGACAATGCAGAATACCCTGTATAAGTACCAATTTCTAAAATGTTTTTAGGTTGAATCAATTTAGAAATCATAGACAATACTCGCCCTTGAAAAGCACCACTTAACATTCTAGGGTTTAACACCTTTTGCCAAGTTTCTTTACTTAATTCTTTTAAAATTGTAGGTTCTTGTTGTGAGTGATCTACAACATAATTGTCTATATTTTCTGGTAAAAAATGCATGGTAATGTTTGGTTGAGCGCAGTCTAGACCTTATTAATTGATTAAAGAACAAACCTTTCTACTGCCGCTAGAAAGGATAAAATCAAAAGTACAAAAAAAACGGAATCTATATTTCTATAAATCCCGTTTCTATCTAACAAAAAATCAAAAAATGTGATTTTCTAAAAATCACGAAAATATTGTTATATCTTAAGTTTTTCTAACTCTTTTTTTAAAGCATCTTTATCTTCTTCACTTAAACAACGTGTTGTTTGTTTGCAGCTTTTTGCATGGCCTTTATATATTTTTGTAAGCGTATTATTTTGCTTTGTATATAAAGAACAAATTCTACATCGTAAAAAATGAATATTCAATTTTACTTTTTCTGCTAATGTAGCAGCTCCGTATTGGCTTTTGTCACAAATAGTTGTGGCTTCGTCGCAAGTAATTTTTAAACTTTTAAACATGTCTTAATTATTAAACCAATTATCTTCCATACATTTTCTGAGCTGTGTTCTTGCTCTATGAATGATAACCCATAGGTTAGACGCTGTGATATCTAATTCCTTACAAATTTCTTCAGTTTCAAATTCTTGAATGGTTTTCATTCTAAATACCATTGCATATTTTTCTGGCAAAGCATCTATACAAGAATCTAATTGACTTTTTAATTCTTCGTTTTCAATTGTTTTTTCAGATTGATTGTCCCAACTTTGTGGCACTCTTTCCTCTATCCAATTTCCTTCATTTTCACCATCATCATAAAAATTCATTCTAACTTCGGCTTGTCCTTTTTTAGAATTAATTTTTCTATAATGGTCTATTATTTTTCTTTTTAAGATTGAAATTAACCAAGTTCTTTCCGTAGATTTTCCTTGAAAATTTTTAGCAGACTTTAAACCTGCAAAAAAAGTATCTTGTACCAAATCTTTAGCTAAATCTCCATTATTTACACGCACAACAGCATAATTATACATATAATCTGCATAATTATCTATCCATTTGTCGGTATTTAGTACAACTTGCTCTTGTGTCATCTTAGAATTAAAAAGCCAAATATAGTGCAAATTTTTATTAAAAATAGCTTTACAATTTCCTCTTCTTTTAATAACTATTTGTTTTAACGCCAATTTAACAAGTAAGTTTTAAATATATTTTTTCTATAATCAGAGAAAATACAAACCTAACAAGCTCCTTATAAATAACTTATTTACAGAATATTAAAAACAATTCAATTCTTAATTAAGTCCTAAAAAATTAGTAAAATCAACAATCTATAAACTTGTTACATATTTGCTGCTTTTTCATACATTTACATATACATAAAAAACAAAAAGTATGTCAACAGCAAAGAAAGAATATAAAAAAGTTACTGTAAAATCTCTTGTAGATATGAAGAAAAATGGAGAGAAAATTTCCATGTTAACTGCGTATGATTTTACAATGGCTAAAATTTTAGATGGGGCTGGTATAGATGTTCTTTTAGTAGGCGATTCTGCCTCTAACGTTATGGCGGGTCATGAAACAACGTTGCCTATAACTTTAGATCAAATGATCTATCATGCAAGTTCTGTAGTTAGAGCCATTAACCGTTGTTTGGTGGTGGTAGATTTACCTTTTGGTAGTTATCAATCTGACCCAAAAGAAGCATTGCGTTCTGCTATTAGAATTATGAAAGAAAGTGGTGGACACTCTATAAAATTAGAAGGTGGTAAAGAAATTAAAGAATCTATAAAACGCATATTAAATGCAGGAATTCCTGTAATGGGGCATTTAGGTTTAACGCCACAATCTATCTATAAATTTGGTACTTATACCGTAAGAGCCAAAGAAGAGGAAGAAGCAGAGCAATTAATGGAAGATGCTTTAATGCTAGAAAAACTTGGTTGTTTTGCTGTTGTTTTAGAAAAAGTACCTGCAAAATTAGCACAAGAAGTTGCAGAAGCAATCTCTATTCCGGTAATTGGTATTGGAGCCGGAAATGGTGTAGATGGTCAAGTTTTAGTTACCCACGATATGTTAGGGATGACACACGAATTTCATCCACGTTTTTTACGTAGGTATTTAGATTTATATAAAGACATGACAGGCGCTTTTGAAACTTATATTGATGATGTAAAAAGTGGAGATTTTCCTAATGATAAAGAGCAATATTAAATAACTGTTATTAGATTTTTTGATAATTAGATTGTTAGATGATTAGATTGTTAGATAATTAGATTGTTAGATAATTAGATTGTTAGATTTGACATAAACATTCTAAAATTGGATGAATGAAACTAACAATTTATTAACAATCTAGTTATTTTAAAATTTATAAAATATGCACAGGTATAAAGATTTAAAATTCTGGCAATTAAGTAGAGCATTTTGCACTGATATCTACATTATTACTAAGACTTTTCCTACTGATGAAAAGTTTGGATTAATTTCTCAACTAAGAAGAGCAGTAGTCTCTATACCTTCTAATATCGATGAAGGAGCAGCTAGAAGTTCAAATAAAGATTTTAAACGCTTTCTAAGAATTTCTTTAGGATCTTGTTATGAAATAGAAACACAACTTTTAATTTCCTTTGATTTAAGTTTTATTGATAAAAAAGAACTTGAAAATCTAAAATTCCAATAATCTAATAATCTTACTTTGAAAATATTACACTTAGACTCCAACCACGCACTTTTAATAAATCAATTAAATGATTTAGGATATCAAAACGATGAAGATTATACGTCTTCTAAAGAAGAAATTGAAGCTAAAATTCATTTATACGATGGTTTTATTATTAGAAGCAGGTTTTCTATTGATAAAGCATTTTTAGACAAAGCTACCAACTTAAAGTTTATTGGACGTGTTGGTGCAGGTTTAGAAAACATAGATTGTGAGTACGCAGAAAGCAAAGGAATTACATTAATTGCTGCTCCGGAAGGAAATAGAAATGCGGTAGGAGAACACGCTTTAGGTATGCTATTATCACTATTTAACAAGCTAAATAAAGCTGATAAAGAAGTTAGAAACGGCAAATGGTTGCGCGAAGAAAATCGAGGAATTGAGCTAGACGGAAGAACCGTTGGGTTAATTGGCTACGGAAATATGGGAAAATCATTCGCAAAAAAATTACGTGGTTTTGATGTAGAAGTTTTATGTTATGATATAAAACCAAATGTTGGCGATGCAAATTGCAAACAAGTTTCATTAAAAGAATTACAAGAAAAAGCAGCCATTTTAAGTCTACACACACCGCAAACTGAACTGACAAAAAACATGATAAATACTGATTTTATCAATGGGTTTAAAAAGAGTTTTTGGTTGATAAATACGGCTCGTGGAAAATCTGTTGTAACAAAAGATTTAGTTTCAGCTTTAAAATCAGGTAAAATATTAGGCGCAGGTTTAGATGTTTTAGAATATGAAAAAGCTTCTTTCGAAAATCTTTTTTCCGACGATAAAATGCCCGAAGCTTTTCAATATTTAATCCAATCAGAACAAGTGCTTCTATCTCCGCATGTGGCAGGTTGGACAATTGAAAGTAAAGAAAGATTGGCACAAACAATAGTAGATAAAATTAAAGCAAAATTCTACTAGTTTCTAATCTTTATAAAAACTTAAAGAAATGAAAAATAGAGTAACAGGCATAGGTGGTGTGTTTTTTAAAACTGAAGATACAAACGCAACAAAAGAATGGTATAAAAATCATTTAGGTTTTAACACCGACGATTGGGGTTGTACTTTTTGGTGGAAAGATAAAGATGGTAATAAATGTTCTACACAATGGAGTCCCTTTCCTAAAGACACCAATCATTTTAAACCTTCAAAAAAAGACTTTATGTTTAATTACAGAGTTGAAAATTTAGCTGAATTATTGGTAGCATTAAAAAAAGAAGGCGTTACCATTTTAGGTGAAATAGAAGAATATGACTACGGTAAATTTGGTTGGATATTGGATAACGAAGGAAACAAAATTGAACTTTGGGAACCTATAGACAAAGCCTTTCTTTAATATTAAACTTAATCTAAAATTATGTCAGAAAAAAAGAAAAATAGAGAAGAAACAGCTAATTCTATTACAAACGAAGCAAAAAAAACCATAGAAAATACAACAGAAAAAGCTAACAAAATTGCGGAAATTGCAAAAAGTAAAACTACAGAATTTGTTGAGGATGCTAAAGAGGTTCTAGAAAGTGCTAAGGAAAAAGTAAGTGATTTTTTATCTGATGAAAATATAGAAAAAGTAAAACAGAAAACAGAAGAATTTACAGAACTAGCCAAACAAAAAGCAGCTCAATTTACAGAAGAAAATAAAGATACCTTTGAAGAAATTAAAGAAAACGCATCTGAATTAGTAGGAGAAGCTGCAGAACATTTAGCAGATTTTACAGAAGATGCTAAAGAAGAGATAAAGGAGATAAAACAAAAATCGAAGAGTTTTTTACAACGCCTTCTTAAAAAGTAATCAAGAGAAATAATTATGCGTTTTTTATCTAACTACCCTACAGAAATTTTAATCTTACTCTTTTTAATTATTACTTATTTAATATCCGCCATCGAAAAAATTGTAGATTGGAAAGGAAGCATACTGTATATAAAAGATCATTTTAAAAACTCTCCTTTAAAAAATGGAGTGCCATTTTTATTAGCCATTCTTTTAGTTATAGAAATTACAGCGGTAGCATTAATGATTGTAGGAGTATATAAAATTTATACTTTAGAAACAAAAGAAATTGCTTTACTAGGAATAGAGCTTTCTGCGATTAGTATAATTTTTATGCTAATAGGACAACGTTTGGCAAAAGATTATCCAGGAGCGATGTCTTTAGGTGTCTATTTTATCATTACACTTTGTGGTGTTTATTTACTAAATAGTTAAAATTGATAGAATTTAAATAAGTTAATAAATAATATTTATAACAAAACCTCTTAAAACAAGCGTTCTAAGAGGTTTTTAATTTTTCTTAAACAACTAACACTATTAAATAAATAAATATTAATTACAGTTGTTTAAAATCGTTTTTAACTCTTTTTAAGCCCGTAAATTAAGAAGAGTATTCAGAGATTGGTCTTGCTTTTTAAATTTGAAACAAAACCTCTATGAAAAGCTTTCATAGATTCATTTTACCGGTTTTGTATTTCTCTCTTAAAAGTGAAACACAATAAGAATCAAATTTCATTGGTAACATTTGCTCTACAATCATATTCTCTTCATAAAATATTTTATGAATAGAAATTTAAGAAAAATGCCAAAGATGTCTTGGTACAGCAAAAGCAAACCAATACTCTTTATAATATTTAGCATCATCACTTTTTATCATTCGGCACTGCAATAATTAATATTCCGTTTTCAGAAAGTAATTCTTTTAACTTATAAAATATAATCAGATAAATTTTCTTTAGGTTCTAAAACATACCAAAATATAATTAACTTAATTTTTTTCCTATCTGAAGTAAATCTTCTTTTAAAAAAAATCTCTTGTGTCCTCCCCTACATCTAAAATACTTTTCTATGCAGTTTTAAAAGAATTAATTAAACTTGACTTTCTTTTAGGTTTCTATTTTTTTTCAGATTGATATACTTTATCAATAAACAATTTTTAAGGATCTGTATGCAAAATATAATTTTCACTTTTATAGTAGTTTTATAAATCTACAAGAACAAGTAAAGTTACAATCGTATCATATTCTGCATAAAACATTCCTTTATAAATTTCATCGGGTACCGTAAAATTCTTACAATTTAATAAAGGCTCTAATATTTTCTGAAGCCCTTTTTTTCTTCCATAAGTTTCTATTTTGATTAAATGTTCCACGAGGAACACTAGCATTTTTTTTATAAATTATCCATACATATAAACCAATAGTATAAAAAAATGTTATCAAAAAAAACTCAGAAACCTAGCATACTTGTAATATTAAAGTAGGATAAATTTTACTTTTTAATAAATACATCAGCAAATAAATCACCCCTATAATTTTTGATTCCTTTAAAATAGTTTTTTATTACTGTGTAAAGCAGCATTAAAACTAATTATTGAGAAACTCTATCTAGATACAATACGAAAATTTTAATCTTACATACTTGTTAGACTCCATAGAAAAATAGAAGACCAGAAAAGAAATATACTTTTTATAAAAAAGTATTTGAAAACCCTAACTTTAAAAATCATACACAATTTTTATTAGACAAAGCGCATTCTAAAAACTATATAATTTTTTATGTTTATCGAATAAAGTTTGGCAAAAGCACATCCAAAAACTAAATATAAAGATATCTACTTTGTAACTACACTTTTTAATGTTTATTTACTAAATAATTAGAATTGATATTTTTTTATAAATTCGATAAATAATAACTATAAAAAAACCTCCTAAAACAAGCGTTTTAAGAGGTTTTTAATATTTTCTAAACAACTACGTTATTTAATTATTAAACATTAATTAAAATCATTTTTAACGCTTTTTAAGTACATATGTTAAAGAAGAATATTCAGAAGTTCTTCTTGCTTTTAAATTTGAAACAAAACCTCTATGAAAAGCTTTAATAGGATTCATTTTACCAGTCTTATATTTTTCACTTAAAAGCGAAACATAATAAGAATCAAATTTCATAGGTAAAGTTTGTTCTACCATCATATTTTCTTCAGAAAATATTTTATGAATAGAAGTTTGTGAAAAATGCCAAAGATGTCTTGGAACATCAAAAGCAGCCCAATACTCTTTATAATATTTGGCATCATCACTTTTATGATTAGGTACAGCAATAATTAGCCGTCCATTGTCAGAAAGTAATTCTTTTAAATTTAAAATATAATCAGATAAATTTTCTACATGTTCTAAAACATGCCAAAGAGTAATTACATCAAAATTTTCATTTTCAATTTGCAGTAATTCTTTCTTTAAATTAACCCCTTTCTCTTTTGCTATATTTCTTGCATCAGCATTTGGTTCTACACCAGATACAGACCAATTGTTAGCTGCACATATTTTTAAAAAATCGCCTGTCCCCGCGCCTACATCTAAAATGTTTTTCGAAGGTGTTTTAAAAGAATTAATTAAATCTAATTTTCTTTTTAAGGTAATGTTTTTTACAGATTGATACACTTTATCCATAATCGATTTTTTACTATCGGTATGCGAAATATAATTTTCGCTTTTATAGTAATTTTCTAAATCTATAGGCACAGGTGAAGTCACCAACATATCGTACTCTTTATTAAACATTACCTCGTACGTTTCGTCAGATACCGTAAAATCTTTACAATTTAAAAAAGGCACTAACCTTTTGTGAAGCCCTCTTTTTTCCCCCATAATTTTTCTTTTTTATATAACATGTTCCACGAGGAACACTAGCAATTTTTTTTTAATTTATCTCCCCATATAAACTAAAAGAACAGAAATGTCGCTGGGTGAAACACCACTAATTCTACTAGCTTGTGAGATTGAGGTAGGTTGAATTTTACTCAACTTTTCTCTCGCTTCAAACGAAAGAGATTTTACTTTTTGATAATTAAAATTGGAAGGAATCACAACATTCTCTAACCTATTTAATTTATCGGCATTATTCTTTTCTTTTTCTATATACCCCGAATACTTTAAATGGATTACAGCTTGCTCAATAACTTCTTTATCAATTTTATTTTCTTCTAAAAATGTATTTAATTTCTTAATATTTTTAAAATCAGAAAACTCTAATTGAGGTCTCGCTGCAATTTTATAAAGCTTCATAGATTGATTAATCAAGGCTAAATTTTTAGCTTCTAAAATAGGATTTATCTCTGCTTCTTTTACACTTGTATTCTGTAAAAACTGAATTAATAAATCTGCTTTTTCTTGTTTTTCTACAACTCTATCTAATCTTTCTTTAGAAGCTAATCCTAATTTATAACCAATTGGTGTTAATCTTAAATCTGCATTATCCTGTCTTAAAAGCGTTCTATATTCTGCTCTAGACGTAAACATTCTGTAAGGCTCTTCTGTACCTTTTGTTATTAAATCATCTACCAGAACACCTATATAAGCTTCATTTCTTTTTAAAATAAAAGGATCTTTTCCTTGCGTTTTTAAAGCCGCATTTACACCTGCCATTAAACCTTGTGCAGCAGCTTCTTCATACCCTGTTGTACCGTTTATCTGACCTGCAAAAAACAAGTTCTCTATAATCTTAGTTTCTAAAGAATGTTTTAATTGTGTAGGCGGAAAATAATCATATTCTATAGCATAACCATATCTTAAAAATTTTACATTTTCGAAACCTGCAACAGACCGAATAGCTTTATCCTGAACATCTTCTGGAAGCGATGTAGAAAATCCATTTACATACATTTCACAAGTAGTCCAACCTTCTGGCTCAATAAACATTTGATGTCTATCTTTAGTTGCAAAACGATCTATCTTATCTTCTATCGAAGGACAATATCTTGGTCCTGTAGATTTAATTCTACCATTAAACATTGGTGATCTATCAAACCCTGTACGCAACAAATCGTGCACATCTAAATTAGTATATGTTAACCAACATGAACGTTGCTTTTGTAAAGGTTTAGTAGTTGGTAAATAAGAAAATTTTTCTGTCATTTCATCACCAGGTTGCTCTATCATTTTAGAATAATCTAAAGACCTACCATCTACTCTTGGCGGTGTTCCAGTTTTCATTCTTCCAGATTCAAAACCTTTAGCAACTAAATCTTCTGTAATTCCGGTTGAAGCTCCTTCTCCTGCTCTACCACCTCCAAAACTTTTATCACCAATATGAATTAATCCATTTAAAAAAGTACCCGCAGTAATTACCACAGTTTTTGCTTTTATTTCTAAACCTAAGGCAGTTTTAACTCCTATAATTTTATTACCATCAAACAATAAACCATTCACAGAATCTTGATAAAAATCTACATTTTCTGTTTGCTCTAACATCGTTCTCCAACATTCTGCAAATTGCATTCTGTCAGATTGTGCTCTAGGACTCCACATTGCAGGTCCTTTAGATTTGTTAAGCATTTTAAATTGAATAGCAGTCTTATCAGTAACAATTCCACTATACCCTCCTAAGGCATCAATTTCTCTTATTATCTGACCTTTTGCAATTCCTCCCATTGCAGGGTTACAACTCATTTGCGCAATATTCTGCAAATTCATTGTAATTAACAAGGTGTGAGCACCCATATTAGCAGCAGCTGCAGCAGCCTCACTCCCAGCGTGACCACCTCCTACTACAATAACATCGTATGTTGTTGAAAATAAACTCATTATATTATAGTTCCACGTGAAACCTAGTATTTATATTATTGATTATCAATTATTTGAACTGAGAAAGTGCTTCATCTTCTGCATTTCTCATTACTTTTTTTTCTTCTTCTGTTTTATCTTTTAAGCCCATGTAATGTAGAACCCCATGAATCATAACTCTATGCAATTCATTAACAAAAGAAACCTCAAAATCTTTAGCATTATCAGCAACTCTTTCTACAGAAATATAAATATCTCCACTAATTAACTTACCTAAAGTATTATCAAAACTGATAACATCTGTTAAAGTATCGTGCTGTAAAAATTCAACATTTAATTTATGAAGATACTCATCATCACAAAAAATATAATTTAATTCTCCTAAGCTAAAACCTTTATTGGACACCACAGTATCAATCCAATATTCTAAAAGATTCTCATCTTTTAACTCAAATTCTGTTTCGTAATTAAAAGTAACCATCTCTACTCTTTCTTTATGTTAGAAAAATATGCCCTAACTTTATTCTTATAAATTTGCTGCAAAGGTAATGATTGTCTGTTTAATATCTCTGTTTGATTGTAAAACTGCTTTTTAAATTCTAAAGCCTTAATATTTCTTTTTTTAAACCTATTTAAACTAGCATTAGATTTTCTTTTTTCATCTTCTCCTTGTTCTAAATTCGCATCCTTTAATTTTAATAATTGATAATTTAATTGCTGCATTTTTTGTAATGTAGCACCATTGAAACCTTTCTCTAAAATTTCATTTTCTAGTTCTTCCATCTTTTTTAAAGCCTTTCTTGCTTCTGTATTGATAGCTTTGTTAGAATTTTCAGATAGTTTTATTTGGTTTTGAAGTTCGTTTCTTAATAAACTTTGTTGCTTATAAATCTCGTATATTTCACCATTTAAATCATCATTAGCATTTCCTTCACTTCCCTTACCTCCTTTTCCATTCTTTCCGTTCTTTCCATTTTCACCAGCTTCTCCACCTTTACCTTGTTTACCACTTTTACCTTTATCACCTGGTTTAGTTCCTTTTTCACCTTCTTTACCATCTCCTTTTTTATCACCAGGTTTTGATCCTTTTTTCATACCATTTTTCATCTTTTCAGATAAATCACCTTGTTTCTTTATTAAATCTGGCAAACTAAAACCTTTTCCTTTTCCTTTCTTTCCTTTACCCATTTTCATGGACATAGAATTTTGCATACTACTTAAAATGTTGCTTAAATAATCTGCTAAATTATTCACTGAAGTCATAACATAACGTTGATTAGATATCCCATTTGAGAACATATTTTCAGAAAAATGCTCTAAGGATTGTTCTAAATTATAATGTGCGGTTGATAAATCATCTTTAATTTTTGCTGAAATTTTAGGCAACCTCATAGACAACACATATAAACTATCATCTATATGTTCAAAATACGTTTTAAGTTCATTTTGCTTTTTTAAATCTTTACCAAAATCTGGGTGCGATGTAGAAATGACATCAAACTTCTCCATTAAGGATTCTTGTTTAAAAGAAAAAGTAACTAGATTTTCTAAAATTTTTCGCAAATCATCCATATTTTCTTCCATAGATTCACCTTCCATTTCCATCATAGCTTTTTGCATTTTGACACTCATCTCCTTCATTTTTTTAGAGGACTTCTTCTGGCTTTGTTTTGCATCACTACTTTTTTCTTTAGATAAATTCTCTTCAGATTTTTTTAATTCGGAATCTATATCTTCTTTCTCATCTTCCACATCCGGAAGCTCCATTGGCTCTTTTAGCTTTTCATTATCCTTATTTAATTCTTCTAATTCTTTTTTAATAGCATCAAATTCTTTTTTAATATCCTTTTGCTTCTCTAAAACATCTTGTTTTTTGCTTGATAAATCCTCTTGTTTTTTTGATAATTTTTCTATTTTGTCTGCAATTTGCATTGTCTTCTGCTCCACATAAAAACGTTTAGTTAATTCTAAAATACGCTCTAAACTTCTTTCTTGTTGTTTATTTTGTTGTGATAATTCTTTCGCCTTTTTTAACAAATCATCTTTGTTAAGCTTCTCTGCCATTTTCTGAATTTCATCTAACAACTTTTGTTGTTTATCTAATTTTTTTAATTCTTCTATACGTTTATTTAATTCCTCTTTTTTATTCTGCAGATCATCATTCTCTTCCTTTTTTTCTGATAAATTCTCTTGTAACTTTTCAGTTTGACGTTCCATCATTTTATTATAATTATTCTGACGTTCTACAAACTTTTCAATCTTCTTTTTATCATTCCAATTAATCTTCTTTTTACCTTGTAAATTTTCTTGTACTTTTTCTAAATCTTTCTGTTGCTTTTTTTGTTTCTGAATAGAATTCTCAAGATTGTTAATCGTATTTTTTTGATTTTCCAATAACTCCCCTCCTACTTCATCTTCTGTTTTTTGTCGATATTTAAAAACAGAACTTTTAGTTTTTTTACTACCATTTACAGCATCATTATCAAATACCTGAAAAAACAACTCATAATTGATTCCTTCTTCAATATGTAAACCATCAGGAAAATTATAAAAAAAAGTTTGAATGTTTTGATTGGTAATCGGTAAATCAAAAGTTCTTAGATTCTCTGGTTGTTGATTATTATAATAAACAAGCTGCAATTTTTTTAACCCATAATCATCAGAGATTTTACCAGCAAATAAAGGTGTACTATTAACAATGCTATCCATATTAGATTGAATGGAAATAATAGGAAACTCATCTTTTATAACATCCACAGAAAACTGTAAATTTTCAAAATCTTTTAAATTTTTATTTGAAGATGCAATCTGATAATTAATGGGGTTTTTAATATATTTTGAATATTTGAAATGATTATCAGAAATCAACTCAAAAAAAGTTCTTTTATCATTGTTGATAAAAGCTACAAAATCTGTTTTATTTGTACTAACTTTCCAAGTAATGGTAGTACCTTCGGGAACAATAATATTTCCAGAATTTTTTACGGTTTCATTTTTCTTTTTAAGATATCTAGGGTAATTTATATCCAAAGAAATAGTATTTATAGTTGGTGTTTGTATAACTTCTATTTTATATTCTTGAGATTGAACACCATTAGCTTCTATAAAAAAATCAATAGGTTTTTGAACATCAGAAAAAGTATAAGAAAAGACTCCATTTTTATTATTTTCTAAAAAATATTGCTGATTTTCAAAATGGATTTGTACTTCACTTGGAACTACTTTTCCTTGGGTCTCAACCAAAATAGAAATAGATTTTCCTTGAATTACTTTTAAGTCTAAATTTTTTATTAAAAATAAAAAAGGTGCAGGCGGATTATAAACAGTATTATGATTTACAACGCGATGAAAGCTCTGTGATATTTTATCATTACCACCTGTAAATAAAGTAATTAACCAAATTAAAATAGGAACTATAGCATATTTTAAATATTTTTTATTTTTTGTAAAATCAACTGCTTTTACAAACGGAATAGGTTGTAATTCTTCTGATTTTTGATTGATACTTGCCAACAATAAATCAGTTTGATTAGTATTTTTTTTTAACTGTAAAATATTTAATAATTTATCTTGAACTTCAGGAAAATGACTTCCTATAATTTTTGAAGATTCTTCATCAGAAATACCTTTTCTTAAACCAATTAATTTAAAAATTGGCATCAAAATAAATCGAATTAACAAAAACAATTCAACTCCTAAAAAAAGCCAAAATAAAATGGTTCTTGCAGTGGGTTTTAACCACAGAAAATATTCTATAAATACCGTGAAAAAAAAATATAGAAATCCTAAAGAAATAAATAAAATTCCTCCTTTTATCAATTCACTCGTGTAATATTTACGCGTAAATTGATGTAACTTTTCCTCAATGTTTATAAGTAACGCCATAATTAACTATTAAAAATACTATTTTTACATTGATACACCATCAAATTACATCATAAAACCATATACATCCTAAAATAATAAGAATTTTAACGCAACCTTAAAGGTACATTTACATCTTATATTTGATACTTCTAACAATATTAAAAAGTTGTAAGTTTTAAAAAAAAATAGACAACTAACAAAAAAATACATCTTTACACTATGAAAAATTTATCAAAACTTTTATTTTTATTTATTAGTATTTCTGCCTTTTCACAAGGTCCTTGGACACAAGAAAAAGGAAAATTTTACACACAATTTTCATTTACTACAATACCAAGTTATAGTGAAGTATTCGGTGATCCAGATTACACTATAAACGGTGAAATAACAGACAATACATTTCAACTTTATGGAGAATATGGTATTTCTGATAAGACTACTTTAATTGTAAATTTACCTTATAAATTAATCAATTTTAAAAAAATATCAACAATTAATTGTGTTACAACACCTTGTCCTGGTATACTTGATAAAACATACAAAGAATCAACTCTAGGAAACATTGAAGTTGGTGTAAAACACAATTTTTACAAAAAAGATTGGTTGCTTTCCGGTCAGTTTTCTGTAGAAGCCAATACGGGTTCTTTTAATGAAAATACATCTATAAGAACAGGTTATGATGCCTTTACTTTCACTCCGCTATTTTTAGCAGGTAAAAGTTTTAAAAAATCTTATTTGCAAACTTTTATAGGAACCAAAATTAGAACAAATAATTACTCATCTAACTTTAAAATTGGTGGAGAATATGGTGGTAAAATTTCTAAGCATATTTGGTTAATTGGTTTTCTAGATATAGAAAAATCTTTTAAAAATGGAGACAATGATTTACAAAATTCTAATTCAGCAACAGCTTTATATGTAAATGATCAAGAATATGGTGTTGTGGGTGTAAAAGCAATTGGAGAGTTTTCTGACAATTTTGGAGTTACTGCAAGTTTACCCGCAGCGTTCTTTGGAAACAATGTTGCCAAACAAGTAGCGTTATCTCTAGGAATTTATAAAAAATTCTAAATAGTTTACAATATAAAAAACAACTTAAAAGCCTTTTCTAAAGGCTTTTTTTTATGCCTTTAGAAAACTATCTTTGCAATCATAAAAAAACAGAAAAGATGGAATCTAATGTACGTGTTCGTTTTGCACCAAGTCCTACAGGACCTTTGCATATTGGTGGTGTAAGAACAGCTTTATATAATTATTTATTTGCAAAAAAATATAACGGAACTTTTGTACTTCGTATAGAAGACACAGACCAAACACGTTATGTTGCAAATGCAGAACAATATATTATAGACGCTTTAGAATGGTGTAATATTCCTTTTGATGAAGGTCCAGGAAAGAACGAAAAATTTGGCCCTTACAGACAATCAGAACGTAAAGAATTGTACAAAGAATATGCAGATAAACTAATTGAAACTGGTTGGGCATATTACTGTTTTGATTCTTCTGAAGCTTTAGACGCAGAAAGAAAAGCGCATGAAGCAGAAGGTAAAACTTTTATCTATAACTGGCATAACAGAGCAGGCGGAACTTTAGTAAACTCTTTAGTTTTAACTGATGAAGAAGTACAAAACAAAATAAATTCTGGCGAAAATTATGTAATCCGTTTTAAAACGCCTCAAGATGAGCTTTTAAGAATGGAAGATGAAATTCGTGGAAATATTAGAATTGATACCAATACTTTAGATGATAAAATTTTATTTAAAGGAGATGGTATGCCAACCTATCATTTAGCAAATATTGTTGATGATCATTTAATGGAAATTACACATGTCATTCGCGGAGAAGAATGGTTACCTTCTATGCCATTACACGTTTTATTATACAAAGCTTTTGGTTGGGATGCTCCTAAATTTGCACATTTACCATTAATTTTAAAACCAGTTGGTAAAGGTAAATTAAGCAAACGCGATGGAGATAAATTAGGTTTCCCGGTATTTCCTTTAGAATATACAAACGATGTTACAGGTGATGTTTCACGTGGATATAAAGAAGATGGTTATTTTTCTGATGCTTTTATAAACATGTTGGCTTTCTTAGGATGGAATCCTGGAACAGAACAAGAAATTTTTAATTTAGAAGCTTTAATTGAAGCTTTCGAATTAAAACGCGTTAGTAAATCTGGTGCAAAGTTTAACCCAGATAAAGCAAAGTGGTTCAATCAACAATATATGCAGACAAAGTCTGATGATGAATTGACTGACTTATACCTTCCTATTCTTAAAGAAAAAGGAATTACTAAAGACAAAGAATTTGTTTTAAAAGTAGTTTCTTCTATTAAAGAAAGAGCCGTTTTTGTACATGATTTTTGGGATTTATCTAGTTTCTTTTTTGAAACTCCAACAGAATACGATGCAAAAGCTAGTAAGAAAAACTGGAAAGAAGGAACTGCTGAACTAATGCAAGAATTAATTACTCAAATTTCATCAATCGAAGATTTTACATCAGAAAATACAGAGAAAGAAATTAAAGAATGGATTACTGCTAAAGAAATTGGCTTTGGTAAAGTAATGCAACCTTTAAGATTGTCTTTAGTTGGTAAATTAGCAGGACCACATTTATTTGATATTATTGCAATGATTGGTAAAGAAGAAACTATTAAGAGATTAGAAAACGCAATCGAAAAATTATAATTATGAAAAATATAATCCTATTTATTTTGCTATTTTGTGCTTTTACAACACAAGCACAATATGGTTATGGTAACAGCCAAGGCAGACGACAAAACCAAATGCCACAAACAGAACAAAAGGCACCAGAACCAAATTTTGATGTAGAGAGATATATAGGAATTGTAGTTTATGATATTGAAAAAGCAGCTAAAAAATCGAGCATTAAACTTTCTTCTAAAGAAGGACAAGAGTTTAAAAAAGTATTAACTAAATACAATAAAGATATTAAAGACATTACCAGAATTAATACTTTTGTATTAAGAAGTACCAAAGATATGGTAGAAAATTATCAGAAAAAAGTGATGTCAACTGGTGATAATTCTTCTCAGAAAAAGGTAATGACAACCATGAATGAGAACTTAAAACCTATTTCTGTAGTACTTAAAGAAGAAGATCTAAAATTAGATAAAACTATGAAGAATCTACTTTCTGAAAAGCAATATAAAAAATGGATTAAGTATAATAGAAAAATATATAAAGTTTTTCCGAAAGAAGAAGAATAAATTAAAATGTTAACTATAATAAAACCCTGTAAAATTTAATTTTTACAGGGTTTTATTTTTAAAAAAAAGTGTAACATATATATAAAAATGCGTCCTATGAATAACTACTGAAAATCAGTATCTTTACGTAAATCAAATTATTAATTAAAAAATAAACTATGTTATCTTCAATACCTATTATTATCGTACTTGGTGCACTTGTTCTTTTTGCTTCCTTTTTTATGGTAAAACAACAATCAGCCGCTATTATAGAACGTTTTGGAAAATTTCACAGCATTCGTCAATCAGGACTTCATTTAAAAATTCCTTTTGTTGATAAAGTTGCAGGAAAATTGAGTTTAAAAATTCAACAATTAGATGTAATTATAGAAACAAAAACATTAGATGATGTATTTGTAAAACTAAAAGTTTCTGTACAATACAAAGTAATTAAAGATAAAGTATATGATTCTTTTTATAAATTAGATTACCCTCATGAACAAATAACAAGTTATGTTTTTGATGTGGTAAGAGCAGAAGTACCAAAAATGAAATTAGACGATGTTTTTGTAAAAAAAGATGATATTGCTATTGCTGTAAAAACAGAATTAAATGATGCCATGTCTGATTATGGTTTTGATATTATTAGAACCTTAGTTACAGATATTGATCCAGATGCTCAGGTTAAAATAGCAATGAATAGAATTAATGCTGCAGATAGAGAAAAAACAGCCGCACAATATGAAGGAGATGCACAACGTATATTAATTGTAGAAAAAGCAAAGGCAGAAGCAGAAAGTAAACGTTTACAAGGGCAAGGTATTGCAGACCAAAGAAGAGAAATTGCACGTGGTTTAGAAGAGTCTGTAGACGTTTTAAATAGAGTGGGTATAAACAGCCAAGAAGCATCTGCATTAATCGTTGTAACACAACATTATGATACTTTACAATCTATTGGTAGTGAAACGAATAGTAACTTAATTTTATTACCAAATTCGCCACAAGCAGGTAGTCAAATGTTAAACGATATGGTAGCTAGTTTTACAGCAAGTAACCAAATTGGTGAAGCAATGAAAAATGCAAAAACTAAAAAATTAGATAAATAATTTAAGTACATATTCACTTCATCTTTTGTTGAATTCTATTTAATAAAAGATGAAGTTTTAAACAAATGAAAATTAAAACAACTTAAAATATTTAAATTTATTAATAAGCTACTTTGTAAAATATAAGCTTATATAATATATAAATATTATCTTTTGCTCAAAAATTTACAACTTTGTTTAAGACTATCAAAAAAAAAATAAACCAACCTTTTGGTATTGAGGTATTTATTTTAAATAAATTACCAATAACCATCTTACATGGACTATTAGTTTTTCTATTTTTAAACCTATTTAAGCCTTTTAAATTATATCTTTTAAAAGAACATTTGTTTGGGTATACTGTATTAATGGGTGTTTTAACCTTTGTCCTTCCATTTTTATTATTTGTATTCTTAGAAAAAATAAATTATAAAAAATGGACTATTTGCACTCTTATATATTTAACTATTTGTTTTTTAATAATTTATAATTACATTTTATGGTTTTCAAGCGGTATTTATAAAGATATTACAGGTTTAGTTAAATTAAGTTTTTTACTCTTTAGTAAGTATTCTTCTTCTTTAGCTATACTGTCTATAGCAACTATATTTTTATTAAATGATTTAATAATAGCTTTTAAAAGAAAGCAAAAAAATAATCAAATAAAAGTACAAGAAATAACAATCTATTCAGAAAATAAAAAAGAGAACTTACGTATAAATATTAATAAATTAATTTATACTACTGTAACGGGTAATTATACAAGTTTTTATATAGTTACAGAAAAAGGAGTAAAAGAAGTAGTTTTAAGAAATTCATTATCTAATGTTCTTACACAGATAAGTAATTTTCCTACTATTTTTAGATGTCATAAATCTTATATTGTAAATACTTCTTTTTTTAATACTTTAAGCGGAAATACAAGAGGTTATTACTTAGAATCTGAACTATTAACAATACAAATTCCTATTTCTAGAAGTTTTAAAAAAGAAGAACTTAAAAATTTAATTTTCTATGAAAAAAATTATTAAATGGCTTTCTATGCCTTATTATTTTAATCCTTCGATAAAATTTAAACTAAAAATAAGTTTTTTTCACGGGTTATTTATATTTCTTTTTTTATATCTTTTTAAACCCTTTTATTTAAATCAATTTGAATTAATTATTTTAGAATATACTTTAGGTATAGGTATTATTGCATGTTTAGCTACTTTTATTGTTTTATATATTCCTGCGCTTATTTTTAAAGAATATTTTAATGAAGATAATTGGACCATTGGTAGAAATTTATTCTTAATGGTTGTAGGAGTTACCTTAGTGGGTATTGTTTTATGGTATATTACAGAAATATACTCTATAACCTATCAACTAAGAAAAATTAGTCTTTTAGAATTTCTATTTTACACACTTTTAGTAAGTTTAATTCCTTTAATCTACTTTATATTTTTAAATGAAAAAAAGATAAGAATTAGAAGAGAAAAAAAGGTTTCTGAAATTAAAGAAATTAAGAAAGAAAAAGAAATTAGTGTTTTAAAAGAATTAGCTAAAGAAATTAGTATTTACTCTGATAATGGTAAAGAAAGTATTACGTTTAGTATAGATAATTTAGTTTATGCAACTTCTCAAGGAAATTATGCAAGTTTCTTTTTAATAACTAAAAATGATGATTTAAAAGAAAAGATATTAAGAGTTACGCTAACTAAAATTGCTACCCAACTAAAGGAGTATGAAAACATTATAAGATGTCATAAAAGTTATATTGTAAATATTGATTATATAAATGACATTTCTGGAAATGCAAGAGGTTATTTACTAAAATCAGATTTTATTAAAACAAGTATTCCTGTATCAAGAAGTTTTTCTAAACAATCTTTACAAAGATTACTGCGTTAAACCTTCCCATTTATCCCAAATACCCCTAAAAAGTTCCTGTTTACAACAAATATTTAAAAATATCGATTATGAAATCTATATTTGTTGCACATAAAAAAGGATTAAAAATTTTGGGGGATTTTTTTAATTCAAAATACAAAAGCTCAACTTGTTTATACAAATTGAGCTTTTTTTTATGATTATAAAAAAGAATTAAACCGTTATTTCTTCTCTTCTATTTTATCTTCTGAATCTTCTTTAGCAGCGTTTTTAAACTCTTTAATTCCACTTCCTAAACCTTTCATTAATTCTGGAATCTTTTTTCCACCAAATAAAAGTAAAACCACTACTACAATAATTATTAATTGAGGACCACCAATAAATACAAAATTTGTTGATAAACTATACATGTTTTATTTAATTTAAGAATACAAAGATACAAAAAAGCATATAACAGATACTCTTGTTAATTTCTTTTTTGAATAATACCACCAATTACTTTTTTATCTTTTACTACTTCTGGATTTCCTTTGTAAAATATAGATCCTCCAAAACTTACTTTAGCACTTAATGTTTGTCCTGCTAAAATTTCTGCCTTAGCTCCTGTACCCGCAAAAACATTGCAGTTACCTGAGGTTTTCATACCAAAACCATTGTAAATACCATATAAATCTACTTCTACTTCTTGGTTTTTTGTACTACCAGAAAGTTTTACGATTCCTCCAGAAGAAGTTTTAACAGTAAGATATTTAACTTTTGTTGTTAAATTTATAAAAGCCCTTTCTTGTGCGTTTACTTCTAATTTATCTTGGTTAAAATCTTTACCAGTTATCGTTGCACCTTCATTAGCATCTATAATAGCAATATCTTTGTTGTAATAAAGTTTTATTAGAATTTTACCATCAGCAGCATTATTTTCTGGTTTTAAAGAAAATGGTAATGATAATTTTAAGGTGTTATTTACATTCTTAATTTTTACCTTTTCAGATTTTTCTCCGGTGATTTCTAATCTTTGATCAGAAGATTTAATCAACTCTAACTCTATACCATTATACACTTTTAACTCAGTATAATCTCCTAAATTTTTAGTAATAGTTGTTTGTGCACCTAATGTAAAACTGAACATTAGTGTGCAGATAAATACTATTTTTTTCATTGTTTTAAAATTTAATTACCGTGTTTAAATCAATAAACATACCACTATAAGAACTTAATAACGTTTATATAGTGGCAAAATTGCTAATTTTATTTTTCTATTAAACTAAAATCTAAATGTTTTCTTTCTAAATCGGTATGTTTTACCCTTACTTTAACATCATCTCCTAACTGGTACAAATTTTTAGTAGATTGCCCAACAATAGCATACTGTTTTTCATCAAAAATATAATAATCACTTTTTATATCTTTAATTCTAACCATTCCTTCGCATTTATTAGACGTAATTTCTACATAAATACCCCATTCTGTAACACCAGTTATTACACCATCAAAAATTTCATCTTTATGATCTTGCATGTATTTTACTTGCATGTACTTAATAGATGATCTTTCTGCTTTAGAAGCTAATTCTTCTCTATTAGATGAATGTTTACACTTTTCTTCATAAGGATCTGATTTTGGCGAATCTCCGCCATCTAAATAGTGTTGAAGCAATCTATGTGTCATTACATCTGGATAACGTCTAATTGGCGATGTAAAATGGCTGTAATAATCAAAAGCCAATCCGTAATGACCAATATTTTTAGTGGTATACACTGCTTTAGACATGGTTCTGATGGTTAAAGTTTCTATCATATTAGATTCTGCTTTACCATGTACATCACTTAACAACTGATTTAAAGAGTCTGAAGTAGCTTTTTTAGTATCTGTATTAATTTTGTAACCAAATTTACGAACCATATTTTCTAAAGAAGCTAACTTTTCTACATCTGGCTCATCATGCACTCTGTAAATAAAAGTTTTATTGGTTGCTTTTCCTTTAGAAAAACCAATAAATTCTGCTACTTTTCTGTTTGCTAATAACATAAATTCTTCAATTAATTTATTAGCATCTTTAGATTCTTTAAAGAAAACACCTACTGGGTTTGCTTCTTCATCTAAATTAAACTTCACTTCTACTCTATCAAAAGAAATTGCACCAGCTTTCATTCTTTTTTTACGAAGAATTTTAGCCAATTCGTCTAACTTTAAAGTAGCTTCTACAATTTCTGGAGTTACTGTGTATTCTTTATCTATGATAGAAATATCTTTAGGCATAACGTAAGGCTGCACATCGTCAGATAACTTTACATTTTCTATAATAGATTGTGCTTCTTCATACGCAAAACGTTGGTCTGAATACGTAACGGTTCTACCAAACCACTCGCCTACAATTTGGGCTTTTTTATTCAATTCAAAAACAGCAGAAAACGTTAATTTTTCTTCATTTGGCCTTAAAGAACAAACTCCGTTAGATAACATTTCTGGTAACATTGGTACTACTCTATCTACTAAATAAACAGAGGTTGCTCTTTTATAAGCTTCATCATCTAAAATAGTTTTAGGCTCTAAATAATGCGAAACATCTGCAATATGAATACCTATTTCATAATTACCATTTTCTAATTTTGTAAATGATAATGCATCATCAAAATCTTTTGCGTCTTTAGGATCTATGGTAAAAGTTAAATCTTTACGCATATCTCTACGCTTAGAAATTTCTTCTTTTGTAATTTCTATCGGTAAATTTTGTGCTTCTTTTTCAACCTCTGGTTCAAATTCAAAAGGCAAACCATATTCTAATAAAATAGAATGCATTTCTGTATTATGATCTCCTGGTTTACCAAGAACAGTTGTAATTTTACCAAAAGGATTTTTAGAGTTTTTTGGCCAATCTAAAAGCTTTGCCTGAACTTTATCGCCATCTACTGCGCCATTCATTTTACTTTCAGAAATAAAAATATCTGCATACATTTTGTTGTTATCTGGCACTACAAACCCAAAATTTTTGTTTTTGTTTTTTTGTAAAACTCCTACAAATTCTGTTTTTGCGCGTTCTATAATTTCTACAACGTCTGCTTCATATTTCTTTCCATTACGTCTTTTGTAAACAAAGGCTTTAACAGTATCGTTATGCAAACCTTTACCTAAATTAATATTCGGAATAAAAATATCATCTTCATAATCATCCGTAATAAAATATCCATTACCTGTAGATGTTACATCTAAAGTACCAATAGAATATTTTTTATCAACATTAATTTGAAACTTACCTCTTTCTACTTCTTTTATTTGTTTTGTTGCAGCTAATTCTGCTAATTTCTTTACTATTTGGGTTTTACCATCAGTATCAGAAATTTTTAATTTTGCAGCTATTTGCTTATGATTATAAGTTTTTTCGCTGTCTTCATTTAATACTTTAAATATATTTCTGGTTAAGTCTTTTACAACATTCCCTTTCTTTTTATATATTTTTTTCTTCTTTTTTGTCATTAATTCTTACTTCTTATTATATACTACCAAATTACAATTTTTTACTGTGATTTTCATTAAAAAATAGTTATCAATCTAATATTGTATTTTGGCTTTAATTTAATTATTATTTATGTCTCAATTAGACAAGTTTAGTGTTTATAATTCTTGGTTTATAATTGCAAATCCTATCGCTGGAAATCTAAAATTTTCTATACAGTGGAAGGAAATTAAACAATTATTAAACAACAAGAATATAGATTATTCTTTTGCTTTTACACAATTTTCTAAACACGAAATTGAATTGGTACAAAACGCTATTCAAAAAGGGTTTAGAAATATTATTTCGATTGGTGGAGATGGAACACTACACAATGTAGTTAACGGAATAATGATGCAAAGGTACGCAAAAACTTCTGATATAACTATTTCTGTGATACCTTTAGGAACTGGCAACGATTGGATAAAAACATATAACATACCTAATAACATAGAAAAAGCTGTAGAAATTATCCATAAAAAGAACACAATATTACAAGATATTGGTGTTTTAAAAACCGAAAGTAAAACTATCTATTTTAATAATGTGGCTGGTTTAGGATACGATGGTTATATTGTTAATAAACTAAAAACTTTAAAACGTTTTGGATCTATTGCCTACTTAATAAGCGGAATAGCAGGTTTATTATTTTATAAAAAAACTATTTTTAAAATTATTTTTGATAATAAAGTTATAGAAACTAATTGTTTAATGACAATTATTGGTATTTGTAAATTTTCTGGTGGTGGAATGCAGTTTACAGAAAATGTAAATTCTTCGGATGGTTTATTCGATATTACAATTGCTAAAGACTTAACAATTTTAGATTTATTTTTTAATCTTAAAAAATTATATTCAGGAAAAATTGTACATCATAAAAAAGTAGAAACTCATAAAACAAAAACCATTAAGGTTATTCCACAATCTTCTAAACCGTTTATACAAGCTGATGGAGAATTAATTGGAACTGGTACTATTTCTGTTGATATTGTTGAAAAAGCGATTAATTTTTGTGTTAATTAATAATAGATTTGTTTTTAATATATATTTAATCCCATTTTTCAACGGGATTAAATAAAAAGTTTTTTAAATTATAAATCTCACTTAAAATAGTAATTAATTAACTTACTAATTTCATGCAGTACCCCATAGTTTTTAAAATTTAAATTTCAATAAGTTAAAAAAATCTTAATTTTTGTGTAACGTTTTATAAATCAATACGTCTATATAAGAAAGGAACCAATTATTAAGATGAAAAATCTACGTAAAATCATTGCTTTATTCTTATTTATATTTATTACAGGTATTGTTGTTACGGTAATGAGTATAAATTCTTCTTTAAATAACAACAATGTTGAAAAGGAACTCGTAGAAATTCAAAAAGATACTTTATCTCTTTTAAATGCTGAGAAAAAAACAGTTTAGTACTTTCATCTTTTATTTCAATCTCTTCTCTACTTTATAAATTCTTTTTCAAAGAAACTTTAAATGAAGTAATCTCATTAAAGCAATTTTTAAAATTTTACTTTACTAACAGTTATCAACATTCTATATTATAATTATATTTTCTTTTTAAATTTAAAAAAAACAATAATGGTTATAATAGTGTGTGAATAGCTACTATAAAAAAATCACTTTTTATTTTCTTTTTTGAGTTATTAAAAATCATTGACAAGTTATGAGTTACTTAAAAGCTTAAAAATCAATTTAATTTTAGAGTTATTAACAATAGTTATAAACAGTAGTTAACCTAAAATTCTTAATAGTTAACATCAAAATCTATGTAAACAAATGGTTAATTTTATGTTGATAAACTTTTATCAAAAACTCATAAAAAAAGTTGTGTATGTGATAGTACTCGCTGTATTAAAATTATTTTTTAATATACCAAATTTACTTGTAAAACTTTACCGATACTTCTTAACAATTACCTAACATAGCTAAAGGGTTTAAAATTAATAAGTTATTAAAAAAGCTATTTTTTTGATTGTTTATAACTGTTGATAACCATAAAAAACTATATTTTTGTTGATGTAACTATGTCATTGCGAATGTAATGAAGCAATCTGTTAATTAATAAAAAGATTACTTCGTCATTCTTACTCGTTATGACAATATATAAAAATTAAATTATGACAATTGCCATTGGTAACGATCACGCCGGTACAGAATACAAATTCGAAATTATAAAACATTTAGAAAAAAAAGGCTATAAAGTTCTAAATTTTGGAACCGATACAAATGCTTCTATGGATTACCCAGATGCAATTCATCCAACTGCAGATGCTGTAGAAAGTGGTAAAGCAGAAATGGGTATAATTCTTTGTGGTTCTGGTAATGGAGCGCAAATGACTGCTAATAAACACCAAGGTATTAGAGCTGCCTTGTGTTGGAATAATGAATTGGTAGCCTTAACAAGACAACATAATAATGCAAACGTTTTAACGATTCCTGCACGTTTTGTGTCTTTACAACAAGCATTAGGCTTTGTAGATATTTTTCTTTCTACAGAATTTGAAGGTGGAAGACATGGAGATAGAGTACAAAAAATTTCTTGTGCTGGATAAATAACTTTTTCCGATACAAAATTTAAAAAGAATCACTCGAAATGATAATCTGTTAATAACTGTTGTTTTTTGAGTGATTTTACTTTTTTAGCCAAAAAATAAAGAGAATATTAAGATTTTAAATAATGAATTTTCAAATAAAAACCTTCTTAGAGTTAACAACTACAGAACTGTATCAAATACTTCAATTACGATCTGAAGTTTTTGTGGTAGAACAAGATTGTGTGTACCAAGATGTAGATTTTAAAGATCAAAAATCTTTGCACGTTTTTGGTACTAAAAATGATAAAATAGTGGCCTACACGCGTATTTTTAAACCAGGAGATTATTTTACTAACAGTAGTATTGGTAGGGTTGTGGTAGCTGCACCCGAAAGAAAATATGGCTACGGACACGATTTAATGAAGGCGTCTATAGAAGCGATAAAAACTCATTTTAAGGTTGATGAAATTACTATTTCTGCACAAAAATATTTAAAGAAATTCTACGAATCTCATCATTTTATTCAAATTGGTGAAGAATATTTAGAAGACGGAATTCCGCATATTAGAATGGATAGAAATTAATTAGTTTTCATTCAATTTGTCATTTCGACGATAGGAGAAATCTCATAAACTTACTCAACTTTAAATTTTTACTTTTAAGACTTTTCAATACTTATAAGTGATAAAATTTTAGGTAAATTATTTTCTTTTAAAAACGGACTCTAAAACTTAAATTAGGTGTAAAAGGCAGTGAATAATTGTCTACTCTTCTTACATTATTTTGGCTACTATCATCAACAACATAATAAGAATCTATTGTATTTTTTTTATCTGTAATGTTGGTAAAACCAAGACGAATAGTTGCTTTTAAGGCATCAGAAAAATCGAATTTATAGCTTCCAGAAAGATCTAATCTAAAGAAATTAGCTAAATTTTCTTGGTTAGGATTGTCGTAATTTACAATGGTTCTATTTCCGTTTTGTATGGTTTCATTTCCTAGAACAGGTTTTGTATAGGGTTTACCAGAACGTAAAACACCGCCAAAAGACACTTTTAATTTTTTAGTAAAACTGTAATTAAATGCAGCACTTACAGAGTGAGAAATATCTAAACTATTGGCAAAGGTTTCTGGAGAAAAAATATCGAAAGAATACTCATTTTTAGAATAGGTATAACTTAACCAAGTACTAATATTTTCAGTTTGTTTATTTACTAAAAATTCAACCCCTTTTACCTCGTAATTACCAATAGAATTAAAGGTTTGTATGTTGTTGTAAAAACCTTGATTTGCTGCTGTAATTCCGTCTACTTTTTTATAAAAACTTGTAATATCTACGTATAATTTATCTTTAGCATAGGCAGTACCAAAAGATACTTGTTTGCTTTTTACTATAGGGATATTTTCATCGTCAGAAAGAATCCATCTTCGTTTTTCGATGCCTAAAAAATTTTCTTCAAAATCTACTTTTTGCGCCGTTGTTTGGTTTTTTAATTCACCTTCTAATTTTAAAGAAAAGGCAGTATTTAACTGTTGTCTTATATTAATTCTAGGTTCAATTACAAATTTATTAAACTTATCAAAATAGTTTGCACGTACTCCAAACCTAGCATAAGTATTGTTTTTTTGATATTCAATTTCAGAATAAAAAGCACTTTTTAATAACACTTTTTTTTCTGTAGTAGAAAAAGTTGGTGCGTTTACAGTGGTGGTATTTCTAATGCCTATTTCATTAAATACCAATCCGTTAGTAAAAAATAAAACATCAGAAAATTCGTATTTAGAATTCAGTTTTATTTCTGTTTCTAAGACATTATTAAACTGCGTTTGAAACTGATCAGTATCATTATTAAAATCTGATGAATTAATTTTATAATCTGAATAAAAGGCAGATAATGTAGTAGAAAATTTGGCATTCCAATTTGCATCCCAACTAATTTTTGCACCTACATTTTCTTGTTTTAAAGCACTATTTTCTTCAATAAGTGTATTATTAGAAGTGTATTGTTCTTTATAATCTAAATTATTTTTAATGTGGATAAAATTAGTTCTTATGGCATGATTATAATTAACATCATATAAAACTTTAAAAGAATAATCGTAGAAATAAAAATCTGATTCTGTGTTATTTACAATATTTGAAGAAATAGAATTATCCTGAAAACTTCTAGAGAAATAATTGTTATATGTTGGTGTGTTAATAACATCTGTAAATGATCTTCTTGCAGAAATATGTACTTCTAAATTCTCTTTTAGAGGTACTTGTACAAAAGCATCTGCACTTAATAAATTAAAACCGGCGCCACCAGAAAATTTATTGGTAATTCTGTTAGAAGTTTCCATGTTTATGGTAGATGAAACTCCGTCTGAAAAAGTACTACTTGTACCATTTTTAGTCACAGAAACCTTCTTTGTTAAATAGGGATTATAAGCAGAAATAAGCCCGAAAAAATGACCAGCATGGTACATTTTTATTCCATCCCAAAGAATTAAATTTTGGTCGTTTGTACCGCCTCTAACGTTAATATTAGAAATACTTTCGTTTACACTTTCTACACCTGGTAAAATTTTAATAGTTTGTAAAATATCAGGTTCTATTAAACCCGGTAAAATTCCGAATTTTTCGGTATTTAAAACCGTACTTCCATCAGTACTTTTTTGCAAACCAGCAGTTAAAAAACGCGGCATTATAATTTCTGATAATTGCTCTGAAGCTTCTTCTAAAAACAATTGTTTACAACTGGGTAAAAACAATTCTTTAGCCGCAAAATTTTTAGTTTTAAAACCGATAAAAGAAATATTTAAAGTAGCATTTACAGGCACATTTTTTAAATGAAAAACACCGTTATTATTGGTTGTTGTTCCTAATTTATAGCCATTTACTTTTACAGAAGTTAGTAATAAAGGTTCTAGCGTTTTGGCATCTAAAACGGTACCGCAAATAGCAATGGTTTTGTTTAAAAATGAAACGGTTACGTATCTATTATCTAAAGTTTTAAACTGTAAAAATGTTTTTTTGTTTAAAAATGATAATAATTCATCAATAGAAATTCCTTGTTTTGGTTGTGGTATAAAAATGTCTTTTACATCAGTATCTGAATAAGAAAACTTAATATCGTAACTTTTTTCTAATGTTGATAGCAAGGTAGAAAGTGCAATTTTATCAGAAGAATTCTGAGTAAAAACAACACTTGTCATCAATAATAAACAACATAAAAGAAAACGTATTTTAGTGATCATAAGTATAGATAGTAATTTTTTTACCATCAATTTTATAAGACAATTGCAGCGGAATTGTAATAGATTTTAAGGCTACATTTATATCTGAATGTGTAAAACCACCAGAGTATAAAATATCTAAATCGATGTTTTTAGTTTCAATCGTATAATCAAACTGATTTTCTATTTCTTGCAATACAAAACGCAAAGCAGTACTTTTAAAATTAGACTCTTTTTGCAACCAAGATTTCTCGCTAATATCAAACGTATTGTTGGTATCAATAACACCATTAACTACTTTAAAAATAGTACCTTTTGGTAGTTTTACAAGGGTATCTTTATAAGCAACACTTACCAAACCTTCGTAAGTTTTTACTTCAAAATAATTAGTTCTTTCTTTTACGTTAAACTGTGTACCAAGCACGGTTACTGCTCCTATTTGAGTATTTACCGTAAACTTTTTTCCTTTTTCAACCTTAAAAAAAGCTTCTCCCTTTAGGGTTAAATTTCTACTATTTTTCCAATCTTTTTTAGAATAGGTAATTTCTGAGTTTGCGTTTAAAATTACTTCAGAATTATCTGGTAAATTAAAACTTTTTGTTTGTGCAAATTGGGTTTTAAAATTAGCTTCATTATTAAAAAGTAGAAAATACGATGTTGTTAACAATACAACAATTGCAGCAGCATATTTGTAGAATTTTTTAAAATTAAAGGAAACAACTTTGCCTTTTTTAGTGGTGTTTTTTGTCTTTAATTTTAAGTCCGCAAGGGCTTTTTCTACATCTACTTTTGGTGTTTCTATTTGCGTGGAATAATGTGCAATTTTTTCTAGAGTAGTAAAGTCTTTTGTTTCTTTTAAACGCGTCAATTCTTCATCAGAAATATCTCTGTTTAGCCATTTTAAGATGTCGTTTTCGTTTTCCATTTTTTGTACTTCTATATATGTAACAACTAATACGTAGTTTACCCTACCTTACATTGGTATTAAATTCCGTCTATGTTAGTTCTTAATTTTTTTAATGCTGATGACATTCGTTTTTCTACTGCTTTTTGAGAAATTTCTAACGTTTCTGCAATTTCCCGGTATTTTTTTCCATCAATTCTATTCATTAAAAAAACTTCCCTCTCGCCTACTGTTAAACCTGCAATGGCATTTTTTAGCTTGTTTTTAAATTCTTCTTCTTCTAATAAATAATCTGGACTTTGGTTATCTACATCTAAATAAGGACTACTTTTTGCATATTCAAAAACTACCTTTTGATGCTTTACTTTATTAAGAAAAAGATTGTTAATAACTGTAAATAAGTAAGACTTTGCTTTCGTAAAATCGACTTTAGCGCAATGTTCCCATATTTTTATAAATGCTTCTTGTGCTAAATCTAAAGACGTATTTTTATCACCAGACTTATAGAATGCAAAATTACTTGCAGATTGTATATGAGAAGTGTAAAACTCATTAAAATAAATTTCGTTACAAAGAGATTTATTAGTCATATAGGGGTTTTAAATAATAAAAATAAAAAAAAATTAAAACAAAGGTAGGGTAAATAAATGTTTAGTTGTTTTACTTACAGAATGACAAAAAAATAATCATTCTAAAAAAAAGGTAGGGTAAAATAAAACAAAGTTGTTTTACTCATATAAACAAGAAACATTAATTATAAAATTTATTAAAATGAAAACATTAAAATTAATTACAGCAATTGCTTTTACAGTACTATTAGGATTTACTTCTTGTCAATCTGAAGAAAGCAAAGAAATAGGTACCAATCCAAATGCTAATTCATCTACATCACCAACCGCTTCTAATTATGAAAGAGCAGCTCAAAATGATGGTTCTGATGATGATTTTTTAGACGGAAATTCTTGTACTGAATTATTATTTCCTTTAACAGCTACTGTAAACGGACAACAAATTACCTTAATTAGTAAATTAGATTTTTCTGCAGTTTTAAACATTATGGGACAATTTAATAACGATACTGATAATGTATCTTTTAATTTTCCAATTAGTGTTAAAACAAGTAAATATACAGAAGTAAAAGTTAATAATCAAGCAGAATTTGATGCTTTACAGCAAGAGTGTGAAAATGCAGAAGCACAAGGAAAAGGTGCAATTTCTTGTATAGATATTAACTTTCCGGTTACCATGTTAACTTATGATATTAGTTTAGAACAAACCGGAAGTGTGGTTGTACAATCAAAAAAACAACTGTATACGTTTATGACAGATTTACAATCTGATGAGTTATTTGCCGTAAATTATCCAATAAATGCAACTTTAAGTAACGGAACTGCTGTAACAATTAAAAGTGATGCAGAATTTCAAAATGCTATTTCAGAATGTGTTCAATTTGAAGATGAAAAAGAAGATGCAGCAACTACAGCAGCAGAGGTTGAAGCTATTTTATCTGGTACAAAATTTAAAGTAGAAACTTTTATTACAGCGGGTGCGAATACTGCAAACGATTATGCAAATTGGTCTATAGAATTTACTAACGATTTAAAAATTGTGGCTACAAATGTAGTTAATGCTGCACTAGGAGAAGTAGAAGGAACGTATACGGTAAGTTCGGAAACAGAAGCTTTTGTAAATATTAATTTTGCTAGTAATACCGCACTAAGTGCTTTAGGAAATGATTGGGTTATTAGCTCTTTTAGTAACACCTTAATTACATTACAAAGCAAAACAGATGCTTCTGTTACTTTAGCATTTAAGAAAATTTAAAAAGGAGAAGTAGTAGTAGGTTTTAGTTAGTTGATGATAACTTTACAACTATTATTCCCAAAATTTTAGTTGTAAAGTTTTAAATAAAAGTAAAATGAAAAATATTTTTTTAAGTGTAATTTTAGTGAGTAGTATCCTTATTTCTTGTTCGTCAGAAAATGACGATATAATAGAAGGAGAAACAGGTAATACCGTTAATGTAGCTACAAATAGACAAGCCACAGGTTCTTCTGCTAACGATTTACTTTCTGCAAATACCTTTAAAAAAATGATTGTAGAACTTGCATATATAGAAGGTTTTAAGCCTTCTGATGCAGCCATAAACAATTTTAAAAGCTTTATTACTAACAGAACTAACAAACCAGAAGGAGTAATATTTAGTATTAAAGAAATAGCCGCTACAAATAAAGAAGTTTATACTTTAGATGAAGTAGTAGCTTTAGAAAAAACAAACAGAACTACTTATAATTCTGATACAACAATTGCTGTTTGGGTATTATTTATCAATGGTAAATCTTCTAGTGATACTAATTCTAGCGCAATTTTAGGTTCTGCATATTGGAACACTTCTTTTGTTATTTACGAAGAAACAATTCATGGTTTAAGCAACAGTGCTTTTGAACCAGAAAGAAGCTTATTAGAATCATCTGTAATTCATCACGAATTTGGCCATATTTTAGGGTTAACAAATTTAGGAACCGAGTTACAAAGTGATCATGAAGATACAGAACATCCAAAGCATTGCGATGAAGAAGATTGTTTAATGTATTGGGCAGCAGAAACTAGCCAAGGAATTGGTACCATGATTTCTGGCGGACAAGTACCAACTTTAGATGCACAATGTTTGGCAGATTTAAAAGCCAATGGCGGAAAGTAAAAATAAAGGTAGGGTAAAATAAAGTTGAGTTGTCTTATATACGAGAACAATAAATATAAACTTTAAAATTATTTAAAATGAAAACATTATATATAACAATAGCATTATTAATTACAGGTCTTTTATCTGTAAATGCACAAGATAAAAATAGGGCTACAGCGGGTATTAAAGGAGGATATAATATCTCTTCAGTTAGTTTCGATGGAAGCTCAGAAACGGGTAGGTTACACGGATATCACATAGGTATTTATGGCGAATCTTACATTGGTAAATTCCTTTCTATTCAGCCAGAAATTTTGTACTCTAAACAAGGTTATAAAATTATAGATGATAACGGAACGTACACACAAAAGTTAGATTATATAAATGTACCATTGATGTTAAAATTATATCCTGTAAAAAGTTTTTTTATTGAAGCAGGACCACAAATAGGATTTTCAATTTCGCACAAAGAAACCTTTGATGCAGGTTTTATTTTATATGATACATCAGAAGAATTTGAACCTAGTAATTTAGATTGGGGCGTAAATGTAGGAACCGGTTTTAAGAGTGATGGAGGCGTAAGTTTAGGAGTAAGATACCATTTAGGTCAAAGTGATGTTTATGACCAAGACAAGCCAAAAAATAGAGTATGGCAGCTCTATTTAGGATTTGAATTTTAATCGCAGGGCGATAGCCAAGGATTTAATTACCAGATTATTGTATCGAAATTAAAAAACATGTTTCGGAAGCATACGTCGTACCCTTGGGTCTAGGTTGTTGATTCAAAAAAAAGGGAGATAATTATTTATCTTCCTTTTTTGTCATCTTATAAATTAAGTAACCAAAACCTACTAAAAAGTGTAAAATGATTACTGCCGCAACTATGTATAAAGTGGTGTTAGAATTATTCATTTTGCAAAAATATAAAGATAAATACTTTTTTTTTGTGATGAATGTTACATTAGGGTATCAACTTCTTTTACACCACAAATTTCTAAATCTCCCAAAGTAATTTCTCCTATTCTAACACGAATTAAACGTAAAGTTGGTAAACCTACAGCTGCAGTCATTTTTCTAACTTGTCTAAATTTACCTTCTGTAATAATAATAGAAACCCAGCTTGTTGGTCCGTGTCTTTCATCCCTAATTTTCATACTTCTTAGCGGAAATTTAGGATCTTCTATTATAAAAGCTTTACCAGGTTTTGTTATGTATTTTTTGCCATTAAAACCAATTTCTACTCCGGTTTGTAATTGCTCAATTTCTTTTTGGGTGATAACTCCATCAACCTGAACGTAATATTCTTTTTCGTATTTATGAGATCTAATTTCTGCAGAAACTTTACCATCAGTTGTTAATAATAGTAAGCCTTCAGACGGAACATCTAAACGACCTATAGCCATGGTTCCTTCTGGAAAATCGTGTAATTCTCCTAGTAATTTTTTCTTCCGCTTTGCGGGATTTACAAACTGAGAAATCATTCCCCAAGGTTTGTGAATTATAAAATGACGATGGTTTTCTATCAATTTATTGAGCTTTTAAAGAAGATAAAAAATCATTAAATGAAGCCCAATAAGTTTCATTACCTTCTGTAGTTTTCCACAACGCTCTAGAACCATGAATACCTTTTACTTCTGGTATAAAATGAGTTACATAAATAGGCTTTATTTTATTTACCAAAGTAGTTACACCGGCACTTTCACTTTTAGAAGAAGTTACAAAAACAGGTTTAGTATACGTACTTATGGCTTTATTGATATCAATACCTTTAAAATATTCACCAGGACTAAAAGCTGCTACTGCTTTAATTTTAGAATTATTTTCTCCCATTAAAAGCGCTAAAGAAGAAGAATAAGAACTACCAACTAACAAAATTTGTTTTCCTCCGTTTTGTTGATATACATAATCTATTGCAGCTTCAATATCTTGCCTTGCATCTAAATAAGTAAGCCCTAAACCTTTTGTTTTGGCAGCAATTGCTGTTTGGTTATCTATAGTATTTACAGTGTTGCCAGAACGTTGATCTATTGCCATTACAGAATATCCTAATTTATTTAATTCTATGGCAGTGTCTTTATATTCTCCTCTACTATAACCTGCCTGATGGCATAATAAAACAGTAATAGGCGTTTCTTTAATTTTATAAATATCTGCAGTAATTGGCAAACTATCTTTAGACGGAAATGTAATGGTTTCTTTTTCTAAATTAGGTTTTGTTTCTTCTTGTATCGTTTTATTTTCTGACACAACATTAGTTGGAGTTGTCGGTTTATTTTTACAAGAAAAAAGTAAGAGTACGCTAAGAATTAAAGAATATTTTATCATTTTGTTTAGGATGAAGTTTTAATATTTATAAATTAGATAACTAAGTTTTTTTAAAGAAATTATAAGACTTTAATTGTTACAGAAAAAGTATTTTTTCCTTCGGATAAACGCATGTTTTCTTCAGAGAATTTTTGGTCTGTGTAAGAAGTATACTGTGTAATTGGTTCAATACAAAGCATGTTTTCAACTTCTGTCCATAACATAAAATTATCAAAGTTTTTTGTGGTAATTTCTATGTCGTTTTTATCACTATTTTTTAAGATGATTTTATCAGCATTTAAAACCGGACAAGCATTAGAACCTGCTTTATAAACATCTGCTAAAGTAATTTCTGTATCGTTAGAAATTAAGGTTTCAGTACCTGTATTAGATAATAAAAATGCAGGATGATAGCCTAACATAAAAGGCATTCCTTTTTCTGATTCGATGATAAAATCGATTGTTAAAACATCGTTTTTTAAGGTAAAATTCTTTTCGAATGTAAAATCGAAAGGCCAAAAAAGTTTTTCTTCTGTAGATTTTACAGGAAATTTACTGTTGATGATTGCTGTATTCTTTTTATATTTTTTGATGAATTTAGCACTGCTTTCATCCGAAGAAATTAAAGAATAATCCATTTCTCTTAACAAACCATGTTGATCTAAAATAGCATCACCATTTTTGGTATGCACTCTAAAATTATTTTTAGAAGTTGGGCCAATTACCGGAAACATTTCGTCATCAGAATTACGCCAACCTTTACTTCCTTTTTGATGAATGTACTCTTGGTTGTTTTTCTGAAAACTAATTAGTTCTCCTTTTTCGATTGCAACTTTAGACTCTTTATTTTTTAAAAATACTGTAGAACTCATTACTCTTAGACTTTTTACAAAAATAGAATAAATTTGAATGCTATTTTTTAGGAAACTAATTTAAGTTTTTTGTAACTTGTGGCACTTATTTAAAAATAAAACAAGCAAGATTAATGGCGGCAGATAAAGAAAAAACAGCAAAGCTAAAAGCACTTCAACTTACTCTAGATAAGCTAGATAAGACTTATGGTAAAGGAGCCGTAATGAAATTAGGTGATGTAGTTACCGAAGATATAGATGCAATTTCATCTGGTTCTTTAGGGTTAGATTTAGCCTTAGGCGTAGGCGGTTATCCAAGAGGAAGAGTTATTGAAATTTACGGACCAGAATCTTCTGGTAAAACTACTTTAACGTTGCATGCAATTGCAGAAGCTCAAAAAGCTGGAGGAATTGCAGCATTTATTGATGCAGAGCACGCATTTGATAAATTTTACGCAGAAAATTTAGGAGTAGATATCGATAATTTAATTATTTCTCAACCAGATCATGGTGAGCAAGCATTAGAAATTGCAGAAAACTTAATTCGTTCTGGTGCAATTGATATTGTTGTTATTGATTCTGTGGCAGCATTAACTCCAAAATCCGAGATTGAAGGAGAAATGGGAGATTCTAAAATGGGTTTACATGCTCGTTTAATGTCTCAAGCATTACGTAAATTAACAGGTACTATTTCTAAAACAAAATGTACAGTTATATTTATTAACCAATTACGTGAAAAAATTGGTGTAATGTTTGGTAACCCAGAAACTACAACGGGTGGTAACGCATTAAAATTCTATGCTTCTGTACGTTTAGATATTAGAAGAAGAACACAACTTAAAGACGGAGATAGAGTTATTGGTAACAGTACTAAAGTTAAAGTTGTTAAAAATAAAGTAGCACCGCCTTTTCAAATTGCAGAATTTGATATTATGTACGGGCAAGGAATCTCTAAAGTTGGTGAAATTTTAGATATTGGTGTAGAATTAGGTATTGTAAAGAAAAGTGGTTCTTGGTTTAGTTACGGAGAAACAAAATTAGGTCAGGGTAGAGATGCTGTTAAAGGTTTAATTAAAGACAATCCAGAATTAGCTGAAGAACTTGAAGGTAAAATTAAGATTGCTATTGAAAATCAAGAATAAATATTAAAAGTTCTAACTATTATTATTAAACTGCTATAGAAGTAATCAATCTATAGCAGTTTTTTTATGCGTTTTCTAAAAGTATAATACAACAAACTATTTTTTATTGTGCAATATATATGTGCTTTTGCAAGACAGTGATTACTTTTATAGGTTTGTAGCATGATTCATCTAACAGAACAACTATCCTTACAAAAGATAAAAACAGAAGATTGTACCAAATTGTATAATGTTATGCGTGAGGTTTACCCTTTAGCTTACAGCCATTTTTGGACAGATAATGGAGATTGGTATGTAAATTCTCAATACGCTAAAGCGCATATCTTAAAAGAATTATCCGAAGAAAATACAGCGTATTATTTTGTACTATTTAAAGATGAAATTGTGGGTAATTTTAGAATTATTTGGGATGAAACTTTGCAAGGTTTATCCGAAGAAAAACAAGTAAAGTTACACCGAATTTATCTTCATAAAAAAACACAAGGAAACGGAATTGGTAAAAAATTAGTTGCTTGGTTATCAGAAAGAGCAATTAAAAAAGGATACAATGCCATTTGGTTAGATGCTATGGATGAACAACCACAAGCTTTTCAGTTTTATAAAAAGTTAGGGTTTGTGTATCATTCTCATACTTTTTTAGCATATGATTTATTATATAAAGAAGTACGAAAAATGAGTCAGTTATATAAAGTTTTAAACCCTTAATAGTTGTTTTTTAGAGCTTAAAATATGATAATTGTAGTTTTGAATATTTTATTTAATCCTTTAAAAATATATGTTTGTACTGTATATTTAGTAATTAATACTTTTTATTTATAAATTTGCAAAAGGTTTATTTTTTGAAGATGATACCTTTTAAAAAGCATAAAATGAAATATACATATATCATTATACAAGATAAAATTGATGATTTTGAAGATTTAAAAACAGCTTTAGATGAACATTCTGATTATAAATTTATAGCTACAGCAACAAATTTAGAAGATGGTTTTTCTTTAATTGTGAAAGCAAAACCCAATCTTATTTTTTTAGATGTAGAAATTAATGATAGAAATTCCTTTACACTTATTCCTAAATTAAAAGAGTTTTTTACTGATTTGCCAATAATTATTATGACAACAAAACATAATTATTATGCAAAAGAAGCAGTAAACAACCAAGTTTCTTATTTTTTAAGTAAGCCAACAGAGGCTGTAGAACTAGAAAATTCATTACTATTTTTTGAAAAAGTATTTACAGAAAGACAAACACACCTTGTAGTAAAAACAGGGGCAGATATCTATCTTTTACACTATAATGAAATTTCTTTTTTACAAGCGGAAAGAAATTATACAAGTATTTTTAATGCAAACGGAAAAAGTTTTTCAACATCAAAATCTTTAAAACATTTTGAAGAAACGTTACCTAAAAAATTTATTCGTGTTCATAGAAGTTTTATTGTAAATAAAAACTGTATTGAAAGATTAAATACTAGAAAAGGACAACTCTTTTTACAACCAACGGATACACTTCAGGATTTAGAAGAAAATTTTATTCCTATTGGAAAAGAATACCTACAGAAACTTAAAAACTCTTTTTCTTTTTAAAAATTATAACTCTTTTTTATCAATTATTTTGTTATAAAAAATGTTGTTAATCCTTAAAAAAATATTGTTGGTAGGTATTAAATGTATTTTTATCCTAATTTATAGAAATTTTAAAATAAAAGGTAATAATTTTAAATTACTACCTTTTTAAGTATTATTCTTTAGATAGAATTTTTACCAACCATAAAATTAAATAGGCTCCAAGACCTAAACCTCCAAATAAAACTAATAAGACAAATAATATTCTAATATTTTTTGCTGAAAACTGTGTTTTTGTACTTAACCATTCACATACTCCTAAAATCATAATTTTATTTTTTAATTTTTGTTAAACTCCTGTACTTCCAAAACCACCAGCACCACGTGCTGTTTCACTTAAAACAGTTACTTCTTGCCAGTTTATACGTTCGTGTTTTGCAATAATTAATTGCGCTATTCTTTCGCCATCATTTACAATAAATTCTTCATTAGATAGGTTTACTAAAATAACACCAATTTCTCCTCTGTAATCTGCATCTACAGTTCCTGGAGCGTTTAAAACAGTAATTCCTTTTTTAGCAGCCAAACCACTTCTTGGTCTAACTTGAGCTTCAAAACCAACAGGTAACGCTATAAATAAGCCTGTTTTTACAATGGCTCTTTCTAAAGGTTTTAAGGTGATTGCTGTTTCAATATTTGCTCTTAAATCCATTCCTGCAGCACCTGCTGTTTCGTAATTAGGGGTTGCGTGTTTCGATTTATTAATTATTTGTACGTTCATTGTCATTATAAATTATATAAAAATGTAATTACTTTTAAAAATTCTGCTTTCCAAAAAGACTCTGTATGTGTTCCTTTTGGTGCAATTTTAGTTTTTATGTTTTCTAATGGAAAACCAAGATCTATTAAGCGTTCTGCCATATTTTCTGTATCGGTAACCATAATAGCTTCTTCTTTATCACCGGCTAATAAATATAGTCTTGTATTTTTTTGATTCCCATTTTCTTCTGCAAATTTAATTACTTTATTAGAAAACCAAAAAGAGGAGGAAAGTGCACCTATTTTACCAAAAACTTCTGGATGTTTTAATCCGCCATAAAATGAAATCAATCCTCCTAAAGAGCTGCCAATGATGGCTGTGTTTTCTGGTGCTGGTTTGGTTCTGTAATTTTTATCAATAAAAGGTTTTAATTCATTTATTAAAAAATTGACATAAATAGCTCCTTTTCCTCCACCATATTTTAGGTTTTTCCAAGGTGTATATTCTTCAATTCTTTTCTCTCCACCATTTTCAATCCCTACAACAATAAAGCCTTTACCCTTTTTTTTATAGAGTTCATTTAGCGTTTCATCTACAGACCATTCGCCAACAAAAGAAGTTTTGTTATCAAACAAATTCTGAGCATCGTGCATATAAATTACATCATATTTTTCTGTTGATGTAGTATAATTTGGTGGTAAATACAACCAAATTTTATGTGGAATATCGTTTAAACCATCAATAATAAATGTTTTTTGTAAAATGGAAACATTGATTGATTTTGTAGAAAGTTTTTCTGTATTTTTTGTTTCTGTAATTTCTTTTTTTACTTCGGATTTTTTGACTTTACAAGCGTTAAAAACCAGTAGTAAAATTAGAAAATATATTGATTTTATATTCATATCTATCGTTTTAATATTTGTTTAATTTCCTCTTTTTCATTGTAATAAATCAATCCGAAGAAAAGTAAAATAGTTACTATAGAAAACCAATACTGTCCTCTAAATACTATAAAAGAAACCCACTCAAATAAAATTGAATATATTAAATAATACGCTATTTTTTTTAATTTATAATTTACCGGATAATGCTTTTTACCAACAAAATAAGACAACACCATCATGGTACCAAATGCTATTAACGTTGCCCAAGCAGAAGCCATAAAGCCTATTTTTGGAATCATTATTAGGTTAAAAATAATGGTTATTAAGGCTCCCACAATAGAGAAATACATTCCGTATTTTGTTTTATCCGTTAGTTTATACCAAATAGATAAATTATTATAAATGCCTAAAAATAAGTTTGCTAAAAGTATGATTGGCACAATAGAAAGTGCTTCAAAATATTCTGGTTTTCCTAATAAAATTTGTGCAAATAAATCTATAAAAACAACTACAATAAGCATAAAAAAGGATCCAAAAATGGTAAACCAAGTTAAAACTTTGGCATAGGTTTCTTTGGCATTTTTTTTATCAGCATTATTAAAGAAAAATGGTTCTGCACCCAATCGGAATGCCATAATATACAAGGTCATAAAAACACCTAATTTGTAACAAGCTGCGTAAACTCCCATTTGTTTTTCACCCAAAATATCTCCTAACAAAAGTTTGTCTAGGTTTTCATTGGTTACAAAAGCTAAGCTTCCAACCATTATTGGTAAACTATAGGCTAACATTCTTTTAAAAAGCGTAATATCAAACTCGAATTTAAATTTAAAAACAGATGGAAAAAGCAATCCAAAAGTAGATAAACTGGCTACAGTTCCTGCAACAAAAATATGAATGACTTTTGGGTTGTTCTCATAGTAATTTACAATGGTTTCTGGTAATGAAATTCCGTTTTTAATAGCATAAGGCACAAACCATAAAAAGAAAACATTTAAAATAGTAAATACACCAATATTTATCAGTTTTATTGCTGTAAATTTTAAAGGTTTGTTTGTAACGCGTAAATATGCAAAAGGTACAACTACTAGGGTATCTAGCGTAATTGTATAAACTAATAATTTAAAAAATAAAGGGTTTTTAAATCCGAAGAAAGTAGCAATTTCATTATTAAAAAATAACGCTAAAAAAAAGAAGATTAGCGTTGAAATTAACAAACTAATAAAGGATGTAGAAACTACTTTTCCTTTCTCTTTTTCCTTAGAAAAAAAACGAAAAAAAGCAGTTTCCATTCCAAAAGTTAGTAGTGCATTTAAATAGGCAGCATAAACATAATAATCTGTATTAACTGCATATTTTTCTGCATCTAATGTAGAGGTATGTAATTTAACCAAAAAGATATTAATTGCACGTGGTAAAACAGCGGCAATTCCGTATATTATGGTGTCTTTAAAAAATCGTTTTAAGGAACTCAAAAAATTAGTATTAGCATACACAAATATAATAATTCACAAATGCATTCATCATTAGATACTAATTTTCTTACTTTTGATATATAAAATGATCAATAGATGAATGAGGACAAAAAAATAGCGGTTTTTGGTGGTGGTAGTTGGGCTACGGCCATTGTAAAAATGTTGAGTGAAAACCTTGATACCATTGGTTGGTACATGAGGAGTGAGCAAGCAATTGAGCATATTAAAGAAAATGATCATAACCCAAATTATTTGCAATCTGCAGATGTGTATGCACGTCAGTTAGATTTGTCTAGTGATATTAATTACACCGTTAAAAACTACGATATACTTATTTTTGCAATTCCTTCTGCCTTTTTAATGAGCGAATTAAAAAAATTAGATACTTCTTTAGAGGGTAAAATTATTTTTTCGGCAATTAAAGGAATTGTACCAGAAACAGGTTTAATTATAGGAGAACATTTTAATAGAGAATTTAATATTCCTATAGAAAATATTGGTGTTATCACTGGACCTTGTCATGCAGAAGAAGTTGCTATGGAGCGATTATCGTATTTAACAATTGCTTGTAAAGATGAAAATAAGGCAAAATATATAGAAAAGTCTTTGCAAAGTTGGTACATAAAAACCAAGATTTCTGATGATATTATAGGTACTGAGTATGCAGCAATGTTAAAAAATATTTATGCTGTAGCTGCTGGTATTGCACATGGTTTAGGTTATGGAGACAATTTTCAGGCAGTTTTAATGAGCAACGCAATTAGAGAAATGAAACGCTTTATTAAAAAGGTACATAAAATGAAACGTAACATTAATAACTCTGCTTATTTAGGCGATTTATTAGTTACAGGTTATTCTCTTTTTAGTAGAAATAGACAATTTGGTAACATGGTTGGTAAAGGATATACTGTTAAATCTGCTCAAATGGAAATGAGTATGATTGCAGAAGGATATTACGCTACTAAAAGTGCCTTTAAGATGAAGGAAGAAAACGGAGCAAATACGCCTATTATAGATACGGTTTATAATATTTTATATGCTAACAAAAACCCTAAAAAAGAATTTCAAAAATTGACAGATAAATTAGATTAAATGTTTAATTTTGAACATTGATATAAAATATTAAACAATTGTAATGAAAACAATACAAGAAGTTGTAGAAAGTACCATTAGAAAAACACCTTTTATAGAAGAGGCTTTAAATGAAAAGTTGATAAATGTATCTTCTTTAGCAAGAATTATTTTGGCAGATGTTTCTGCTGCTTTAAAAAAAGAAGTAAAAGTAGGTGCGGTAATGATGGCAATTAATAGGCTTTCTCCTGCAAGTGAATTGCGTATTAGAAAGAATATTAAAAAGTTAGCTTTAGATTTAGGTGATGTAATTGTACGCTCTGATCTCTGTGATTTTACCTTTAAAAATACACCTTCTTTATTGCGAGAAATTGCAAAAATTCTAACAAAATCATCAGAAAATTCTGATTATTTTTTAACTGTTTCTCAAGGTATTTTCGAAACAAATATTGTTACTAGTAAAAATTTAGAACCTTTTGTTAAAGAAATTTTTGAACAAGAAATTTTAACCAATAGTATGCTAGATTTGGCTTCTATTACTATAAAATTACCTAAAGAAAATTTAGAACAATCTGGTATTTATTATTTTATTTTAAAACAACTAGCTTGGGCAGATATCTCTTTACAAGAAATTATTTCTACTACTAATGAAATGACAATTGTTGTAAATGAAGAAGATATTAACCAAACATTTGCCATTTTAATGGATATGAAATTACGTTAGTAAAATGGCTAAACAAGATCCTTATGCAGCATTAAGAATAAAGGAATTTAATATCTTTTTATTTGTTAGATTTCTCCTTGTTTTTGGTTGGTCTATGCAATTTATTGTTATTGAATGGGAAGTATATTCTCTTACAAAAGACCCTTTAAATTTAGGAATTATTGGTTTAATGGAAATTATTCCGGCATTTACAATGGCTTTATTTGCAGGTCATATTGTAGATCAAAATGAAAAAAGAAATTTATTAGCTATTTGCACAGCGGCTTTTTCTTTAATTAGTCTAGGTTTGTTTTTATTAACATCAGAGAGTGTAGTAGGGCATTGGTCTACAAATGCTGTTTTATACTCTATTTACGGGTTGGTTTTCTTTGGCGGCTTTTTACGTTCGTTTTTTGGGCCTACCATTTTTTCTTTAGTAGCCTTGTTAGTGCCTAAAAAAATATATCATAATGCGGCAACCTGGAGCACAAGTACCTGGAAAACAGCGTCAGTTTCTGGAGCTTTATTTGGTGGTTTTTTTATAAGTTGGATTGGTGTTGACATGACGCTTTGTTTAGTCTTTATATTGGTAATCTTATCTTTAACGTTCACTTTTTTAATTAAAAAGAAACCAATTTTAAATAAAAAGATTGGTGAGCCAATGAAAGAAAGCTTAAAAGCAGGAGTAAAGTTTGTATTTCAGAACAAAGCCATTTTAGGAGTTTTAACTTTAGACATGATTGCTGTTTTATTTGGAGGAACGGTAGCTATTTTATCTGTTTTTGCACAAGATGTACTTAAGGTGGGGCCAGAAGGTTTTGGTGTTTTAAACGCCTCTATTTCTATGGGAAGTATTGTTACCATGTTTTTAACAACTTACATTCCTATCAACCGAAAAACAGGTAAAAAAATGTTGATATCTGTCTTTGTCTTCGGATTAAGTATTATTGCCTTTGGGTTGTCTTCTATTTTTTGGGTAAGTATTTTAGCTTTATTTGTAAGTGGTGCTGCAGATGGAATATCGATGGTTATTCGTCAAACTATTTTACAATTAAAAACTCCAGATGATATGAGAGGTAGAGTATCTTCTGTAAATTCTATGTTTGTGGGTTCTTCTAATGAATTAGGTGCTTTTGAAAGTGGTTTAGCAGCTAAACTATTAGGCCCTGTAGTTGCTGTTGTTTTTGGAGGAACAATGACCTTAATTACTGTAGTAGCTATAGGTGGTTTAAACCCAACTTTAAGAGAGTTAGATTTAACAGCAGAAATAGAAGCAAACGATAAAGAAGAATAAAAAAAACCTGCTTTAGTAAAAAACAGGTTTTTATAAGATGCAATTTTATGGATAATTAATAGTTATCGGTGAGTGTTTTCATAAAAGAAATAAGACTCTTTTTCTCTTCTGTACTCAAATTTAAATTATCAAAAGGTAACGTTTGGTATTCTTCATAAATACCAATTCCTTTTCCACCACCACGATTATAAAAATCTACGACTTCTACTAATGTTGTGTATACGCCATTGTGCATATAAGGTGCTGTTTTAGCAATGTTTCTAATAGTAGGTGTTTTAAAAAAACCTTTTTTTTCTTTAGTATGAAATAAATTGTATCTACCAGGATCACTGCTAATTGTAGCATTTATAGTATCTTTTTTTTCAGGAACACCAATCAATTCTAATTCTGTATCTGTAAAATTAGGAGGCACAGTTCCGTTAAATAATGGAGGAAAATGACATGTAGCACAAGCTGCTTTTCCCATAAATAAATTAAAACCCTCTTTTTCTTGATTGGTTAACGTATTTTCTTTTCCGTTGATATTGTTATCAAACTTAGAATTAAAAGAATTTAGCGTTCTAACATAAGAGGCAATAGCATGTCTAATATTAAAATCGATTCTTTTAGATTGATATAAAGACGTTAATAAATGCTTATATTTTATATTTTTTTGCACCCTATTTACAATAGAATCCATAGGCAGGTTAAATTCATTGTGGTTGTTAGCAACCCCTATTATTTGCCCTTCTAAGCTTCCTGTACGAGCATCCATAAAATAAGATTGTTGGTAGGCAGCGTAGGTTAAAGTAGGACTGTTTCTAATCTGTCTGCTATCAAAAGTTTTTTTACCATCTGTAAAAGCTAAATCTTTTATATGACAACTAGCACAAGCCATATTTTTATTTTTAGAAAGAATTTTATCATTAAATAACGCTTTACCAAATAATTCTTTTTGTTGTAAATGCGTGGTATCACTTTTATAATCTGTAAAATAGAATACATTAATTGCTTTCGAATTAAAAAGGGCAGAAGCGGTATTTGAGATGGCCATTTCAAAAGGAAAAGTAACGTTCCAATCTTTTTGAGTTTCTATTAATACCTTTAATTGCTTGTCTGTATTTTCTTTGATAAAGGCAAACCTATCAAACGTATCAAAATCTGTATTTAATGCTTTAATAGCCGTTTTAAAAGAGGTAATTAATTGTTGATAAACTTTTTTAGAGGTAAATTTATCTTCAAAAAATTCTACGAGTGTTATTAGCGTTTCATAAGTGTATTGACTTTCTAACAAGGATGCTTTTAATACAGGAGAATCAAACCCTGTAATTCCGGTTGTAGAAATTCTAATAATTTGATTTCTTATCAACCAAATAACATGATAATCTTTTAAGTTGATGTTTATATTTTTTTTAATTAATTTTAATCTATTACTAGTTACAGCAACTGTTTTTTTAATATTTAATGAATCTAATGTAGTATCATAAAGTAGTTCTTCTATAACCTGAAAACCAAAAGGATTTGAAATTTTTATATCTGTTAAATCTTCTTCTTGTACCTGTAAAATGTTAGGTGCATTTAAAGATTTATAGTTGTTTTTATCTAATGAAGCTAAAATAGGTTCTATTCTTTTAAAGTGTTCACGAGCTTTTTTATAAAGAGTTTTATTGGTTGCTATTTTTTTTGAAACAGATATAGAATCTAGTAGCGTAATACAGGTATTTAATTGTGCATCATAAAATGTTTTTATGTTTTTGTTTGTAGAAGAGATGTTTACCATTTTCTCTTCTTTTTTGCAAGCTACTAGGGTTAAAAGCAAAAGACATATACTAAAAGTATATGCCTTGGCTTTCATAAATAAGATGTTATTCATGATGTTTTTTTAAATTATCTTTCTAAACCTTTAATTAAATAAAGCATAGAACCTTCTTTTCTGTTTGCTAAATCTGGGTTTGCATTAGGATCTGTAAAAGAAGTTCCGTCTGCAGGTTCCCATCCATGGTTTTGTGTTATTACTAAGAAGTTATTATCACCATTGTTAACAACATCTGTTACATCAATCATCCCTGTAATTTCCCATCTTCTAGCAGTGCTTCCGTATCCAATACTTGCAGCTCTATTTTGATCACATTCTAAAACGGTTTTAATAGCACCCGTAGTTAAGTTATATTGATATAATTTAGCATACCCATTAACAGCAGTATCTAAATACCCGTTTGGATCTTCTTGTATGTATGCATAGTTTTCTGTTACTAAGATATTATCTGGAGAGTGAAAACCAGCTGCTTTACCACCAATTTTATCACCATCTAATACACAGGTAATTTTACAAGCTCCTGTAGGATCTGTTTCATTTAAAACAACTTTGTATACACGTCCTAAAACGCTTCCTTTACCAATTAAATCTGGTTTATCACGTCCTGTAACACAGAAATATATTTCTCTTTGGTTTGCTGCAGAGCCTCTTCTCCAGTCGATATCTTCTAATCTAGAGAATCCCATAACGTTTTTTGTTTTAGCTTCTGTGTCTAACGCATTAATTTCTCTTTCTTCTAATTCTACAAATTCTGCATTATATTCTGTTCCTTCTGCCATATCCATTTCAAAATCAACACCAGTAGAAGTTACTTTTAAGCCATATAATTTTCCTCCATTTAAATCTCCTCTATTTCCAACATACATCCCTAATTGACCAGAAGGAACTGTATTGTCTGAGTGATCATCTCCAATAAAAATAACTGTTTTATCTGCATAAGCATCTTTACCTATTGGTACTGCATTTTCTGTAGACCATTGCCCTAAAGCAGACAATAATTCTCCTGTACTAGCATCATCAGGACTTTTTGTAGGGTCTGTTAAAAACACACCTTTAGATGCTCCTCCCCATTCACCACCAGATAAATACAAAGGACCAAATCCATGTTCTTCCGGACTTATTAATGTTCCTGAACATTGTGCTGTTTGAGCCGTAGCTGTTGCATTTAAGATATATTCTCCATGAAATGGTCTTAAATTTTTGTTTAATAAAATACGTGCTATCGAATAATCTGCTTCAATATTATTTATTAAAGTAAAGGTTTCATCTCCGTTGTTAATTAAACCTGCACCATCAGCCATAGATCCGTATACAAAATCTGGAGTATTTGGTATTACGTCTTCAGAAGTTAATAAAGGAGTAATTTTTAAGTGTAAAAAATCGTTTGTAACTTTTAAAAGACTAGGTGTTTTTGAAGTTGCTAAGAAAACAGAAGCATCTTTACCATTTTCTCCATTAATACCGTCTTTACCATCAACACCATCCACTCCGTCAATACCATCTTTTCCGTCTTCTGGCTCACAGCTAATTAATACTGTACTAGTGGCTGCCATCATAAAAAGTGCAATTACTAGTTTAAAATAATTTTTCATAATTCTGATTTAAGTTTTGTTGTTTAATTTTTGTCAAAACTATTCTTTGAATGTATGAAAGACGTTAAATTAATAAGGTTGTATGATTAACTTATAGTTAGTTTAAAGTTATTAAGGTTAAAAAATTTTTAAGCTTTTTTAACTGCTTTTGTAGTTTGTAATTAATTTGTATTTCTGTTTTTAAGGCATAAAAAAACCGTTTATCAGTAGTATTGATAAACGGTTGTAGAAATTTATTATTTTTCTTCTGTTATGGCTGTAATAGATTTAACAGTTTCTTTTTCGTCCGTAGGATTGCCATCTTCATCTAGGATATCAATTTCTTTAGTAACCCAAGTAATATTAAATTTTTTACCAATCAATTCTTCTTCGTACAAAGAAAGCTCTATATTTTCATCTAAGTCATAGAATAAAAAGGAAACATTTTTATCATCTACAAATTTAAAATATTCGGTTTCTGTAAGTCCTTTAAAAGTAGCGATAAGTTTGTTTGATGTGTCTTGAGCAGAAATTGTATTTACAGCAAAAGAAAGAGAAATAAACAGCACGAATGCTGATGCATATAATTTTTTCATGATTTTTAATTTTAAGGTTATTTTTTAATAAATATAGTAGCTTGCTCTTTTTCCTAAAAGAACCTGCTTTTGTTTTGAAGTACTCGAAACTATATTTTCATAAGCCTTAAAATTACTGATATGTGTATATCAAATATACATTTTTTTTCGATTGAAAATTAAATTTGGTGTTTATTTTTCATTCAACAAATAATTATTTTTAAACACTCGTTTTTTTAGTTATTAATTTGATTTTAAGTGTATTAAATTTTATGTATTTTTTTGTTAAAGTTGCTATATAACCTGTTTTAGCTTGATAAATAAGGTTAACTATTATTTTGTTGCTTTAATAGTTAATATGGTTTTTACAACAATTTTAGAGCCTGTTTTTTGTCCTACCGAATTGTATTCATCTACAAGTTTCTTTTTCCAGGTAAGTGTAAATCTTTTATTTATTTTACTATCATCTTCTTTTTCAAAATCTATATTTTTTGATAAATCATAGAATAAATATTCTACATTATTATCGTCTACAAATTTATAGTCTTGATTTTCTGTAGGACCAACATAAGTTGCAACTAAGGTGTGTACTGTTTCTTGAAACGTAATTTTTTTTGCAGAAAAAGAGATAGTAATAAATAAGATAACAGCCGTGGTATAAAACGTTTTCATAATTCTTAAATTTAAGGTTATTGTAAATTATAAATATTTTAAATACTCTTTTTGGGAGAAAGAAGTTATTTAAATAGAAAAGCGTAAATTCATAAGCATTATAATTATAATGATACAATCAAATATAAGCTATTTTTTTATTGAAAACCAGTATTAAGTTTCATTTTTTTTAAGTATTTTATTTTAATTGTTTTGATTTTCAGTAGGTTAAATCTAGTAAAGTATATTTAAAATACTGTTATAAAATAAAAACCTCACAGACTTTTTACAATCTATGAGGTTTTTAAATTTGTATTTTGCAAAACAATATTTTACTTAAAAGTAGTAGCCAATTGTATTTTTTCTTCTAGTTCTTTTAGATGTTTTTCTGTTGTTTTTTCGTTCCAAGAAAAATAGTTTTTAAACTCATTAAGCACATACTCTTTGTATAAAAATACACTGCGTGCATCAAAAAATAAACGTCCGGTTCTGCGCATAAAAAAATCGGTGGGAGTACAGGTCATTTCATAATTTATGGTAAACCAAATTTCTGCTTTCATCATTTTTTCTTGCATGTTATCATGCATTAAATCATCAAACTTTTGTAAAATAATATCTGTTTGTTTTCCATAATTATGCACTAAATATTCTGCATCTTTTCTATCGAAATCTACTTCTGCAATTCTATTCTGAATAGCATCTGTATAACTTTGTACTTCTTGGTAATTATTAAAAGCTCCACCAGAAAGAGCTATTTTTTTTGTTTTTATATCCTCAAACTTTGTGTCGAATCTTCGTTCGTATTTTTTGGCAACCAAATCTACAATACGTTCTGCCATTTTTCTATAACCGGTTAATTTTCCGCCTGCAATAGAAATTAATTCTGTATCAGAAACAAAAATTTCATCTTTTCTAGATAGTTCTGAAGAAGACTTTCCTTCTTCGTGTATTAAAGGTCTTAAACCTGCCCAAGAAGACTCAATATCATGTAATGATAAATTGATGTCTGGAAACATATTATTTACCGCAGAAATCAAATAAGTGGCATCTACTAAATTAGTTTCTACATTGTTTTTATCTAGTTGATAATTGGTGTCTGTAGTACCAAAATAGGTAACTTTTCCACGCGGAATGGCAAACATCATACGTCCATCTGGTATATCAAAATAAACCGATTGTTTTACCGGTAATTTATTATGTGCAACTACCAAATGAACTCCTTTGGTTAAATGTAATCGTTTTCCTGTTTTAGAATGATTGGTTTGTCTTAAATCATCTACCCAAGGTCCTGTTGCATTTACTACATACTTTGCTTTTATATCAAAAGAAGTATTAGAAAGCGTGTCTTTTACAGTAGCACCAAGAACTCTATTATCTTCGTAAATAAATTGGGTTGCTTCTGTATAATTTAAAATTTTAGCCTCGTAATCTAACGCTGTTTTTAGTACTTCTATGGTTAAACGGGCATCATCGGTTCTGTATTCTGCATAATAACCAGCGCCATTTAAAATACTTTCTGGCAACAAAGGTTCTTTTTCTAAAGCTTCTTCTTTGTCTAACATTTTACGTTTGTCTTCTCCTTCTACAGAAGCTAAAATATCATAGACTTTCAGTCCGATAGACGTTAACCAAGAACCATAGGTTCCGCCTTCAATTAAAGGTAAAATCATTTTTTCTGGAACCACCAAATGAGGCGCTAAATCATGCACAATGGCGCGCTCTGTACCCACTTCTTTTACCAACCAAAAATCGAATTGTTTTAAGTAGCGCAAACCACCATGAATTAGTTTTGTAGATTTACTAGAAGTACCAGAAGCAAAGTCGTTTTTTTCTATTAAAGCCACTTTCATTCCTCTAGAAGCAGCATCTAAAGCAATACCTGCACCTGTAATTCCACCACCAATAATTAAAACATCAAATTCTGTAGTTTGTAAATCTTTGGTAATATTTTCTCTATTGAAGTAAGAAAAGTTGCTCATAATTAAAATTGAATTTCTTTAAAGAATAATCAGTATCGATTATTTGTTAGCAAAGTACAAAAAAGCAAAACATTCATTTTATCTTTTTAGTTTTTTTTAATTGCCTTTTCTACATCATTTGTTTTATATTTATAAAAAAACAAAATGGCAATTTTAGATTTATATTCTAAAGGAAAACACCAACAAGAAATAGGACATTTTGCAAATATTGTAAAAATTGCAAAAGTAGATGGTGAAATTACCGATAATGAAAAAGAATTATTAATTAGAATGGGGAAAAACTTAAACTTAACATTAGATGAGTTTGCAGTTATTCTTAATAATCCGGAAAAATTTCCAATAAATGCACCTGTCAGTTATAATGATAGAATAGAACGTTTACACCGTTTAACAAAAATGATTTTGGTAGATGGTAACGCTAAATTAATAGAAGTTCAATTGATGATAAAAATTGCTGTAGGCCTACATTTTTCTACGGATAATGTAGAAAAAGTATGCGACGAAGCTATTCATTTAGTTTTAAATGAGAATAGTTTAGAAGATTTTACCGAGGCTATTAAAAAAGTACATAATTTTTAATTGCAAACAATTCACAAATTAGAGCTGTGGTTGTCCTGGATGGACGATCTTGCAGAGCAAGATTATGTGGTTATTGATGATTTTATAGACAACAACCTTTATAAAGAAATTAAAAACTTCCTTTTTAAAAACATAGATGTTTTTGATAAAGCAGGTATTGGTTCTCTTAACCAACACACAATAAAAAAAACCATTCGTGGCGATAAAACCTATTGGTTAAATAAAGAACGAGATACAATTCTTAAAGATTTTTGGAATTTATTAGAAGAAACAAAAAGCACGTTAAATAGGTATTGTTATCTAAGTTTATCTGGGCAAGAATTTCATTTAGCTCATTATCCTTCTGGAGGTTATTATAAAAGGCATTTAGATCAATTTGAAGGTAGAAATAATAGAATGATTTCTATGATTATTTACCTAAATGATAATTGGGAAACAGAAAATGGTGGACAATTAGAAATTTTAGATAAAAATAAAAAATTGCAATTAGTAGAACCTATTGCAAAAAGATGTGTTTTATTTAAAAGTGATAAAGTTCCACATGCTGTTTTAAAATCTTTTAAAGATAGATATAGTTTAACAGGTTGGTTGCTTTATCAACCAATAGGTTTAGGACCATTATTAGGTTAATTATAGGTTTCTTTTTTATAAGTTACAGAAATACTAATAATATTAGTCTAAAATTTTTGTTGGTAAACCATCAATACTGGTTTGGTTTTTATCTTGCCAGTATTGTGCTATACCTTCTTTACCTTGCTCTGTTGCCCAATCATTCAGCTCGTTTCTTTCTCCTTTATATTCCATAAACGGAATAGACATTCCGCAAGAGGTTTGTGCAGATGTTATAGTAATATCAAAAATCTGACGCGTTCCTGGAGTTTCTGGAAACAGCGTAATTAACTCATTCCAAGTAGCATCACCTTCTTTAATTTCTTTCCCTTTTCCGTACAAACGTAAAATATTTGGTGCACCTTCAAAAGCACAAAACATAATAGTAATTCTGTCGTTTTCTAATAAATGAGCAGCAGTTTCGTTTCCACTTCCAGTAACATTTAACCATAAAACACGGTTTTCACTTACAACTCTAAAAGAATCCATACCTTTTGGCGATAAATTAATTCTACCAGAATTTGGTGCAGTAGCAACAAAGAATATTTTTTGTGCTTCAATAAATTTTTGAAGTCTTGAGGTTATTTTTGTATAAAATTTAGACATATAAGGTTTCTTTTTAAGTGGACAATTTACAAAATATCGATTGATAAAATGTTTTATAAATTACTACCTTGTAACCAAATTAAAACTTCTCTTTATGGAATATGGATTTCTATCAGTAATACCACCAATTGTGGCCATTATTTTAGCCTTAAAAACCAAGCAAGTATACATTGCGCTATTATTTGGTATTTGGTTTTCTTGGTTAATCATAGAAGGATGGAATCCGTTAGCGGGAACGTTAGCAATGATTGAAGGAATGGTAAACGTTTTTCAGTCTAAAGGAAATACAAGAACCATAATGTTTAGTGCTTTAGTTGGCGCTTTGTTAATTTTTATTCAGTTTTCTAGAGGAGTAGAAGGTTTTATCAATATTATAAATAGAAGATTAGTAAAACTAGAAAATAAAAAAACAGGTTATAGTAGAATAATGGTGCAAGTTTTAGCAACAGTAACCGGTTTATTACTATTTGTAGAAACAAGTATTAGCTCTTTAACAGTAGGTACTTTATACCGTCCTATTTTCGATAAATTAGGCATTCCAAGAGAAAAATTAGCATACATAGCAGATTCTAGTTCTGCACCATCATCCATATTAATACCCTTTAATGCTTGGGGCGCTTTTATAATGGGTCTTTTATTAACACAAGGAATAGACAAGCCTTTTGCAATGATGATGAGTTCTATTAAATATAACTTTTACCCATTAATTGCCATTGTAACTGTTTTCATTATCATTTTTACCAAAAAAGATTTTGGACCAATGAAACAGGCTGAAAAGAGAACCAAAGAAACAGGTGAGTTAATGAACGAAGGCTCTACACCAATGGTTTCAGATGAAATTACATCATTTCCGCCAAAAGAAGGCATTCCTGCAAGAGCATATAATATGATTGTGCCGCTTTTAACCATGGTTTTAATGATGCCAATTAACTTAGTTTACACAGGTTGGAATGAGGTTAAAGAATTTACATCAACCTTAGATCATATACAACAAGCAATTGGTGCAGGTTCTGGTTCTTCATCTGTTTTATACGCTGTAATTACGGCACTTTTAGTGGCAATTGTAATGTATATGATTCAAGGATTTTTAAAACCAAAAGAAGCTATTAATTTAACCTTAAAAGGAATTAGTGAGCTAATGCCCTTAGCATTGTTAATGTTGCTAGCATTTGCTATTGGAGACGCTTGTAAAGTATTAGATACAGGAAACTATGTGGCAAATGTAACAGAAAGTTGGTTGTCGCCAGAACTGTTACCGGCGGTTGTTTTTATAGTTAGTTCTTTCATCGCATTTTCTACAGGAACATCTTGGGGAACCTTTGCCATTATGCTGGCAATTTCTATACCTATGGCAAATATTCATGGGGCAGATGCAACTATTGTAGTGGCTGCAACTTTAGGTGGCGGAATTTTTGGAGACCATTGCTCGCCAATTTCAGACACTTCTATTATCTCTTCTATGGCATCCGCAAGTGACCATATAGACCATGTAAAAACACAATTACCTTATGCTTTGGTTGGCGGTGTACTTACCGTAATTATGTACTTAGTTATTGGTTTTATGGGGTAGTAGGGTAGCATTTGGTAGAAAAGACTAAAACTAAAAAGTAAATATTAAACTAGAAATATGCATTTAGAAAAGTTAACTTTAAGTCATTTCATTTTAACTTTCATAATTATTTTATCTTTTAGTAGTTGTACAAAAGAAGACATTTGTACAAAAGAAATTAATGTGCCTATTTGGAATGAAGAAGCTCAAATATTTGAGGATAATTTTCAAGATTTTCCTTGTGATTTTAATGGAATAATTAAAAGTGTATCAGAGTTTACTCTAAATGAAAAAAAAATACTTTTACTAAATTTACAAAATAAAAAGACTACAGAAATTTCAGTACAATCTCCTGCTTATTAAACAACAAAGTTAGGTCATTGCGAGGAAGAATGACGAAGCAATCTGTTTAATCAAATAAAGATTTTTTTAAACTCTCAGTTTATAATAATTTGGGCGTTACCACAAGGGTCGCGCTTTTCACTATATCTTTTTGTAAAAAACAAAAAGGATGCCGTTGCAATCGCTAACGCGGGCGTATTTGTTAACAATTTGTCTTTACGAGGACGTTAGGACGAAGTAATCTGTTTGTTTAATGAAGAGATTGCCATAGCTTACAAAAAAGTAAACTTCGCAATGATTACTCAGCTAAAATACCACGCTTTTTAATTTCATCAATCATACGCAAAGCACCTTCTTTAACGGTGTTTTCTTTAAAGAAAAATGTTTTTTCGTGTAAAGTGTTTCCTTCAAAAAAAGAAACCTGAAAACGGTTATTTAACTTGAATAATTCTGGTTGAATAAATTCAATTTTAGCAAAAGAATTTGCGGGTAGTTTGTCTAACTTTTTACGTAATAAAGAAGTAGTTTTTGTATCAGAAAAACCCTGAGAAACAATTACCATCATTTCTAAGTCTACTTTCTTATTATTAAGAATATACACATTCCAATCATCTGTTTTGTACAAATCATTGTATTCATAAACAACAGCCATTTCTACGTCTGTAACTTCTGGTATGTGAATGTCTTTTTTCATAAAAAATAATTAAGTAAATAATTTTTTTGTGTCTTTGTAATTTGGTGTGATAAAACCTCGTAAATTATTTAGAATAAGATGCTCAAAAACCACCTCGATACCATAAATTTCAAAAAGATTTTTAGGATTAAAAACAAAGTCTTTAATTCTTGTAAAATACAAATCGCAAAACAAATCTACGTTTAAACTTTTGCGAAGATACTCTTTTTCTATAGCCTCTTCAAGCAAAGGTTTTAAGTTGTTTTTTATAAAGTTGTCTTTAAAATCTTTAAAAACAGTGTCTGCATTGTGGTAATATTTCTTAATTCCGTATAAAAATGTAGGCTGAAAATAGTTTAAATATTGAAAACTATTTTTCTGAATTAAGAGAATTCTTTCTATAGGATCTTCTGTGTTTTTTAGAATTTTATCTACTTCGTGTAAATATTTATCTACAATAAAACGAACCCCTTTAGAAATGAGTTCGTCTTTATTTTTAAAGTGTTTGTAGATGGTTTTTTTAGAAATACCAAGTTCAGAAGCAAGCTGATTCATAGAAAAACGCTTGCTTCCAAATTTGATAAAGTTGGTAATAGAACACTCTAAAAGTTCTTGTTTACTAACCATTTTAGTTTATTTTAAACCACCTCCTAAAGCTTCATAAAGGTTAACAACAGATTGTAATTGTTGTAATCTGCTACCAATCACTTTAATTTCAGAGCTTAATGCACTTTGTCTAGCCGTTAATAAGTCTAAATAAGTGGCATATCCATTTTTTAATAATTCTTCAGAATTTTTTTCTGCTTTGCGTAAAGCTTCTACTTCATTTTGTAAGAATTCATACTTTTTGTTTTCAGAATTGTAAGAATAGAGTGCATTAGAAACTTCGTTACCTGCAACTAATAAAGTCTTTTTAAAGTTTAGTAGTGCTTGTTCTTGTTGTGCAATAGCAACTTCTTTTTGTGTTTTTAATTTTCGTTTATTAAAAATAGGTTGTGTTAAACCCCCAACAATATTCGCAAATAATGAATTTGCGTTAAATAATTTATCAAAATCTAAACTTTGCAATCCGCCAGAGGCAGTTAAAGTTAAAGAAGGATATAAACTACTTCTAGCAACATTTGTTAACTCGAAAGCACTAATTAATCCATATTCTGCAGCCATCACATCTGGTCGGTTGCTTAATAATTGAGAAGCAACCCCTAATTTCATTTCAGAATTTATGGTTTGTTGGTCTAAACTACTTCTCTTAATTTGTTGAGGTGCTTTGCCTAACAAAATACCTAGTGTATTTTCTGCTTTAAAAAGAGCCACTTGTAAATCTATTTCTAATGCTTTAGCGTTATTGTATTGTGCAATATTTTGATCTACTGCTACCTGATTTGTTAAACCAGCCTCTTTTAAAGCGATAATAGTTTCTACTCCTTTTTTTCTAGTTTTAATAGATGTTTTGGTAATTTCTAACTGTGCATCTAAAGCCAAAATAGTGTAATATGTATTTGCAATACTAGAAATTAGTTGCGTTTTTACGGCTTGATGTCCTGCTACACTTTGTAAAAAAGCAGCTTGTGTTGCACGTTTATTACTACGTATTTTTCCCCAAATATCAGCTTCCCAAGAAAGTGAAGCGGTAATATCATACTGGTCTGTAGATGTATTTGTTAAAAAAGCACCAAACTGACTGTTTTTAGACAATTCTTGATGTGTAAGATTTGGACCAACACTTAAAGTTGGTAAATAACCTGCTTTACCTTGTTTTGCATAGGCTTCGGCTGCAACTATTTGTTGTATTGCAATTCTAATATCCATATTGTTTTGCAATCCTTCTTCTATGTATTGCTGTAAATAGGTATCGGTAAACAAGGTTTTCCAAGATACATCTGCCATAGATATACTATCTGATGGCAAATTATCTGTTCTGTACAAGTTTTCTGTTTCTGTAATTTCTGGTCTTGTATACTCTTTGGCAACAAAACAACTTTGTAACGTAAAAGCCATTACAGCTAAAACGACTCCTTTTTGAAGGTTTTTGTTTTTTATAATTGAGATCATCTTATTCTTCTTCTTTTTGTTGAGAAATAACGGCTGGTTTACTAGAAACTTTTTCTTGTAACCATTGAAATAATATAAATAGTATCGGAATTACAAAGACTCCTAAAATGGTACCAATTAACATTCCACCAACAGCACCTGTACCTATAGAGTTGTTTCCTTCAGATCCTACACCTTTTGCTAATACTAATGGCATTAAACCAAGAATAAAGGCAAATGAAGTCATTAAAATAGGACGTAAACGAGATTTTGCTCCATGAATAGCAGCATCTACAATACTTTCTCCATTTTTACGACGCTGCAAAGCAAACTCTACAATTAATATGGCGTTCTTGGCGAGTAGACCAATCAACATAATTAAAGCAATTTGGAAATAAATGTTGTTTTCTAGTCCAAAGAAGTAGGTACTTATATATGCTCCAAATACACCAAATGGTAATGATAATACAACAGCAAAAGGTAATAAGTAACTTTCGTATTGTGCACTTAATAAGAAATATACAAATAGAATACTTAAAGCAAAAATAAATGCAGTTTGGTTACCAGCGTTAACCTCTTCTCTTGTTAAACCAGAATATGCAACGGTATAGTTACTTGGTAATTTTGCAACTTCTTCTTCAATAACTCTAATAGCATCTCCTGTACTAAAACCTTCGTTTGTAGCACCTATTATGGTTGTAGAATTAAATAGGTTAAAACGAGTAACTGATTGTGGTCCATATACACGTTCTAATTTTACAAACTGTGTAATAGGTGTCATTTCTCCAGAATTTGTTCTAACATACATGCTATTTAAATCATCTACCGTTGCTCTGTCATCTGGTAGTGCTTGAATATACACTCTAAATTGTTTTCCGAATTTAGAAAAATCAGAAGCATACACTCCACCAATATAACCTTGTAAAGTAGAAAAGATACTATTAATTGGTACTCCTTTTTCTTTGGCTAAAGGCACATTAATATCCATTTCATATTGTGGATAATTTGTGTTGAAAGATGATTGTGCGTATTGTACTTCTGGATGCTTCATTAAAGCCATGGCAAATTCTTTATTTGCTTTATCTAAGTCTTTAAATTCTCCACCAAATTTATCTAGTAAATTTATTTCAAAACCTGCAGAGTTACCAAATCCACGTATACTTGGTGGCGAGAAGAAAATTATTTTTGCTTCTGGCATTGTAGATACAATTCCAAATAATTTACCTGTAATGGCTTGTACAGAGGTTGATGGATCTTTACGTTCTCCCCAATCTGCTAATTTTATAATACCAAAACCATAATTACTACCCGCTCCACTAATTAAACTTCTACCTTTAATAAAGTTTACTGCTACAACACCTTCTATACCATTTATTTTTCCATATAAATCTTTAGCAACCGCATTGGTTCTATCTAAAGAAGCACCTGCAGGTAACTCTATATTTGCAAAAATAATTCCTCTATCTTCATTAGGTACAAATCCTGTTGGTGTATTTTCAGTTGCCCAAAAAATTCCAACAACTGCTAAGACTAATAATAAAACAGGTATCCATTTTCTTTTGTATAAGAAATGTAGCGATTTACCATATCTTTCTACTGTAGCGTTAAAACCACGATTAAATAAAGTGTAAAAACGTTTTAATGGGCTTTTTCCTTTTAACTCTTCATCTTCTTTATGTGTTTTTAATAGTAAAGCACACAAAGCCGGACTTAATGTTAATGCATTAACTGCAGAAATAAGAATGGCAATAATTAACGTAACACCAAATTGCTCATAAAACACTCCTGTTGGTCCTGTAATAAAGGTAACCGGAATAAATACAGCTGCCATTACTAAGGTAATAGATATAATGGCACCAGAAATTTCGTTCATGGCTACCAATGTTGCTTTCTTCGGATTTTTCTCTCCTTCATCCATCTTCGCATGCACTGCTTCTACAACCACAATAGCATCATCTACCACAATACCAATGGCGAGGACTAATGCAAATAGTGTTAATAGGTTAATAGAGTATCCAAAAACATTTAAGAAAAAGAAGGTACCAATAATAGAAACGGGTACTGCAATTGCAGGAATTAACGTAGATCTAAAATCTTGTAAGAATAGAAATACTACTAAGAATACCAATAAAAAAGCTTCCATTAAAGTACTAATTACTTTTTCTATTGATGCATTTAAGAATAAACTGGTATCGTAAGGCACAAATACATTTAACCCTTCCGGAAGGTCTTTTTTAACGCTTTCTAAAGTTGTTTTAATGTTTTCAATAATTTCTCGTGCGTTAGAACCTTTTGTTTGAAAAATCCCCATAAATACGGCAGGTTTTCCTAAACTCATTGCATTAGACGCATAAGATTGTGCATCTAATTCAATTTTAGCAACATCATTTAAACGAAGAAATTGTCCGTTTCCTAATGCTTTTATAATAATATCTCCGTATTGTTTTTCTTCTTTAAAACGACCACTATACGTTAAGGTATAAGAAAATGCTTCTCCATTATTTTGACCTAAAGAACCCGCTGCTGCTTCTAAATTTTGTTCTTTTAAAGCTGCAGTAACATCCGAAGGAATTAAATTATAAGCGGCTAATTTTTCTGGTTTTAACCAAATACGCATTGCATAATCTTGTTGAGAAAATACACTTACATCTCCAACACCACTAATACGTTGCATTGCCGGAATTACGTTTATTTTTAAGTAATTCTGAATATAAGTAGCATCGTAATCTGTATTCTCAGAATACATAGAGATAAACATTAATGCACTTGTTTCTTGCTTTTGAGTTGTTACACCAGTTTGTATTACCTCTTGAGGTAATAAAGGCGTTGCTCTAGCTACACGATTTTGTACGTTTACAGCCGCAATATCTGCATCTATTTCTTGATTAAAATAAACGGTAATTTCTGCGGTACCTGTATTAGATGCCGTAGAAGTAATGTATGTCATTCCTTCTACACCATTTATTTGCTCTTCAATAGGAATAATTACACTTTCTAAAACGGTTTCTGCATTGGCACCAGGATAAGAAGCAATCACTTTAATTGTTGGTGGTGCTATATCTGGATATTCTTCTATTGGTAAGCTTGTGATACTGATAATCCCTAGTACAACTATGATAATAGAGATTACTGTTGAAAGCACGGGTCTTTCAATAAATGTTTTTAACATGTCTAATATTTTTGTTAGTTACTAGTTTTTAAATAAGATTGCTACTGGTTTAAGAGCTTCATCAAAAGAAGTTTCTTTAGGAGAAATAGCCATACCATTTCTTAATTTACCAACTCCTGATGCTATAATTTTGTCGTTTAAATCTACACCAGATGTTACTACATATAAATTATCTACAGTTGCTTTTACCTTAATAATAGAGCTTGTAACTTTATTTTCTTTATCTAACTTAAATAACATAATGTTTCCTTGTTGCTCATAAGTTGCTGCTTGCGGAACCACAATGGCATTTTCATAAACTGTTGGAATTTGAATTTTACCACTATTACCATTTGTTAATAGTTGGTTAGGATTGTTAAAAACAGCTCTTAAACTAATAGTACCTGTATTTTTATTTACTTGTCCTGTACTGGTTTCTATTTTCCCTTTTTCTGCATATATACTACCGTTAGCTAAAACTAAATTGATTGCAGAATAATTAGCTAGTTTTTCTGCTAAGTTTTTACCTTTTGCATTTTGTAAAAAGTCTAAATACTGGCTTTCGTTTAAACTAAAAAAAGCATATACCTTACTAATATCACTAACCGTTGTTAATGGAGTAGGATCTGCAGGACTAACCAATGCACCTTCTCTAAAATTAATTGCACCAACATAACCATCTACTTGGCTTCTTATGGTACCGTAACCTATGCTTGCAGAAATACTACTATAATTAGCTTTTGCTTGTGCTAAATTAGCTTTTGCAGTTTCTAATTGTACTGCACTTATTATGTTTTTTTCTACTAGAGGTATTAATTTGTTAACCTCTACCTGTGCTACATTAATACGAGCTTTTGCTGCTCCGGCATCTTGACTTAAAGATTGTGTTTCTATTTTAAATAATACTTGTCCTTTACGTACTTTTTGTCCCTCGTCTACCATTACTTTTTGAATGTATCCAGAAACCTTTGCTCTTACAGCACTATTTACGATACCTTCTATACTTGTTGGGTATTCTTTGTAACCCGTTACTGTTTTAGTTTGCATTGCAATTACAGGAAAAGAAGGTGCAGGTTGGTTTGCTGCAGCTGTTGTCTGTTTTGCCTCTTTTGCACAACTTGCAATAACTAAAAATACGCTTAGTGATAGTAGTGTTAATAATTTATGATGTTTCATTTTTTACTTCGTTTAAATATGGAATTGGTTGTTTATTAATTTTTCTCTTAATGTTTTTACTGAAAATGATGCTTCATCTATAAACTTAACATAATCGTTGTGAAAACTTAAATCAAATTTATCTTCTTCATTTTCAATTTTTAGACTGTTCTGTTTTTCTTTATAGTCTTTAATTTCTAAATGTATTGAGCGTTCTTCTTGCCAATGGCTTATCATTCTATCAACATGTTGAATAATAGTATCCTTATTAATGATAAAATATTTTTTACGATCTCCTGTTTTGGTGAAATACTCAATTTTATTTAAATCTTGTAAATGATTTAAATGGGTAGATATAGTGCTTTTACTAGCGCATAAAATACTTACCATATCTTCAAAAGTGGCTCCTTTTTTACCTGTTAAAATTATATAAGATAAAATACGAGCTGCAACAGGTGCTAATTGTTCTCTATTTTCTAGATGAACACCCAGTCTTTCTACCAAAGCCATTTTTTTCTTGCAGATTTCTTCTTTCATTTTAATTCGTTTTATACTGTTTTTGAATATCAATATTTTATTCACAGTGAAATTCTCTGCAAATATATATTATTAGTTCGGAACAAACCGAACTAGACGAAGTTAATTTATTGTTAAAGAAAAAAGCCGATATTTCTATCGGCTTTAAATTGTTTAAGTAAAAATGTATTTTAATACTGTATTATAGCTTTTCTATTTAGATTTGCTAAGTATAATGCTATTTTAGTTTGTTTTGGTATTTAAAGAATTACCAAACTTTATAGAAATCTTCTTTAGAGATTAGATCTCCATCACATTCATCAATAGTTAATGTGTCTTCACACAAACCACCAAATTGATCTTCAAGATTTTCATCACTGTATTTTGTAACTTTTCCGTTTGCATAAACGGTAATTTGTTTTAAAACTTCATCGGCATCATTGGTTTCAAAATACCAAGTAGAGGTTCCCCAATCTGCATATTCATCATCTCTGTTTTCATCCCAAAATTGTGTAAAATAGTTCATTATATAACTTATTTTCTTAAAAATGATTTTTCATTTTTGATTAGACTTATTGTTTTTTTGTTAAAATACATCAAATAGTTTAACAAGGATGATTTTATAAATAGACTCGCTTTTCTTTTTTATAAAACAGATTTAAATTGCTCTAAGAAACGTTTGTCGTTTTCATAAAACATTCTAATATCTGGTATTTGATATAATAACATAGCAATACGTTCTATTCCCATACCAAAAGCGTAACCAGAATATTTAGTTGGGTCTATGTTTGCATTTTTTAATACATTAGGATCTACCATACCACAACCCATAATTTCTAACCAACCTGTACCTTTTGTAATTCTATAATCAGTTTCGGTTTCTAATCCCCAATAAATATCTACTTCTGCACTTGGCTCTGTAAACGGAAAATAAGAAGGACGTAAACGAATTTTAGATTTACCAAACATCTCTTTTGTAAAGTATAAAAGTGTTTGTTTTAAATCGGCAAAAGAAACATCAGTATCTATATATAAACCTTCTACCTGATGAAAAATACAATGTGCTCTTGCAGAAATATCTTCATTTCTAAAAACTCTTCCTGGAGAAATAGTTCTTATAGGTGGTTTATTTTCTTCCATATAACGTACTTGTACAGAAGACGTGTGTGTTCTTAATAAAATATCTGGATCTTGTTCTATAAAGAACGTGTCTTGCATATCTCTTGCAGGATGATATTCTGGTAAATTTAAAGCGGTAAAGTTATGCCAATCATCTTCAATTTCTGGTCCTTCAGAAACGGTAAAACCAATTCTATTAAAAACATCAATAATTTGATTTCTTACCAATGAAATTGGATGACGAGAACCTAAATTAATTGGTTCTGACGGACGCGTTAAATCTCCATAAAATGATTTCTGACTAGCAGCTCCTTCTAAAGATTCACTTAATTCAGCAACTTTTCCTTCTGCAGACTTTTTTAAATTATTTAATGCCTGACCAAAATCTTTACGTAATTCTGCATCTACATTTTTAAATTCAGCAAATAAGTCTTTCAATAAGCCTTTGCTTCCTAGGTATTTAATTCTAAAAGTTTCTACTTCTTCTTTTGTAGTGGCATTAAATGCTTTTACATCACCAATCAGTTCTTTTACTTTGTCTAACATTTTAAAGGATAATTAAGGGGCAAATTTAATCTTTTTTAATGAAAAGTGGTGTTCCTTTTTTAGAAGAGTTAAAGGCTGTTAAAGTCAATTATACGAAATCGATTGAGTAAACGAAATAAATTAGGTAAATAAATGGTTTTTTAAATTTAACAAAATGTAAAATAATTATATTTGCACTTTAAAATTATCATTATCATAATAATTGAATATTTAATTTATGAATTCTAAAATAAATGCCTTTGTGGATTATGTTAAAGAACGTAATCCAAACGAACCAGAATTTTTACAAGCAGTATACGAAGTTGCAGAAACTGTAATTCCGTTTATAGAGGAGAATTCTAAGTATCAAAATAAAAAATTATTAGAAAGAATGGTAGAGCCAGAAAGAACGTTAATGTTCCGCATACCATGGGTTGATGATAATGGAGAAACACAAATTAATAGAGGATATAGAGTAGAATTTAATTCTGCAATTGGTCCTTATAAAGGTGGGTTGCGTTTTCATCCTTCAGTTAACTTATCTATTTTAAAATTTTTAGGTTTTGAGCAAGTTTTTAAAAACTCGTTAACAACTTTACCTATGGGTGGAGGAAAAGGAGGATCTGATTTTAATCCGAAAGGAAAATCAGACAGAGAAGTAATGGCATTTTGTCAAGCTTTTATGTCAGAATTATTCCGTCATATTGGTGCAAATACAGATATACCTGCAGGAGATATTGGTGTTGGAGGAAGAGAAATTGGTTTTATGTTTGGTCAATATAAAAAATTACGCAACGAGTTTGTGGGTGTTTTAACAGGTAAAGGTTCTAGTTGGGGAGGTTCTTTAATTAGACCAGAAGCAACAGGTTACGGAAACGTATATTTTGCACAAAACATGTTAAAAAGAAAAGGAGATTCTTTAAACGGAAAAAAAATAGTTATTTCTGGTTCTGGTAATGTTGCACAATATGCTGCAGAAAAAGCAATAGAATTAGGGGCTACAGTTTTAACGTTATCTGATTCTTCTGGATATATTTTAGATGAAGAGGGTTTAAATACAGAAAAACTAAAACACGTTATGTTTATTAAAAACGAAAAACGTGGAAGAATTAGTGAATATGTAACGAAATATCCGAAGGCAAAATTTGTGGCCGGAGCAAGACCTTGGGGTACAAAATGTGATATTGCTTTGCCATGTGCAACGCAAAATGAGTTAAATGGAGACGAAGCCAAACAACTAATTAAAAATGGTTGTATATGTGTTTCTGAAGGTGCAAATATGCCTTCTACACCAGAAGCAATTCATGAATTTCAAAACGCAAAAATTTTATTTTCTCCAGGGAAAGCATCTAATGCAGGTGGCGTTGCTACCTCTGGTTTAGAAATGAGTCAGAATTCTTTACGTTATAACTGGACTAGAGAAGAAGTTGATGTGAAATTGCATCAAATTATGAACGATATTCATAATTCTTGCGTACAATACGGAGAAAATGAAGACGGAACAATAGATTACGTAAAAGGAGCAAATATTGCAGGTTTTGTAAAAGTAGCAAACGCAATGTTAGACCAAGGTGTTGTTTAAATTACAACATTAATAATAGGTAAAAGCGCATCATTTTTTGATGCGCTTTTTTTTTATTTTTATAAGAGTTAGAAACTAAAATTTATATCTTGTGTGTTCAACAAGAAAGCAACTAATATGAAAGAAAATATAATAGACAACTTAAAATCTTACGCATTTAAAGAAGTTACTTTCGATAAGTTAATGAAAAAAAGAATTAACCAAGTGTTAATAGTTTGTTCTAACTATGATTTTTACATGCTCGAAGAAGATGGTAGAATTGAAGAGCGAATTTTTAATGAATATACTTCGTTAAACTTAAGATATCCACCAAATTTTGTGCACGCAAATTCTGCAAAAAGAGCCATTAAAATAATGGATTCTCATAAAATAGATATCGTTATTACTTGGTTAGATATTGGTCATTATAAAGCATTTGAAACATCAAAAATAATTAAAGAGACGTTTCCTAATGTACCCATTGCGGCATTAAGTCATCATTCATCAGAATTAAGAAGCAAGTTAAAAAAAGGAAACACAGGTATTATAGATTTTGTTTTTCATTGGAATGGCAATGCAGATATATTTTTGGCCATTATAAAGTTAACGGAAGATAGAATGAATGCAGAAGTTGATATTAATGGTGTTGGTGTAAAAGCCATTTTATTAGTAGAAGATTCCCTTAAATTTTATTCAAGATATATTCCACTTATTTATAAAGTGATCCTTAAACAAACCCAACAAATAATGTCTGAAGGGTTAAATGAGCAACGAAAAATGTTGTTAATGAGAGGAAGACCAAAAATTTTATTGGCAACAACTTATGAAGAAGGAATGCATTTATTTGATACCTACAAAGAAAACTTATTAGGTGTAATATCTGATGTTAATTATTTTAAAGATGGTGTGCGAAATGAAGATGCAGGATTTTTATTTTTAGATTATGTAAGAAATTACAAGCGTTATTTTCCTTTTTTAATTCAATCTTCGGATGCAAATAATAAAAAACGAACTTTAGAATTGAAAGGGAAATTTTTATATAAGCATTCAGAAACATTAGGGGTAGATATCAAAAATTATATTGTAAAATATTTTGCATTTGGAGACTTCGAATTTTGGGATCCCATACAAATGAAAGTCTTAGCTAAAGCCAAAGATTTAAATGAATTTCAAAAAGCAATAAAAATTGTTACAGAAGATTGTTTGATGTATCATGCCACAAGAAGCGAGTTTTCTAAATGGTTAAAATCTAGAGCACTTTTTCCTTTGGCAGATTTATTAAGCACTATAGAATATGATGATTTTGAAAACAGCAATCAAATAAGAGCGTTTTTAAATAACGCAATTAAATTATATAGAATTTATAGGTCTAGAGGAGTAATTGTAAAATTTAACAAACTTAAATATGATGAATTTGTTGGCTTTGCAAGAATAGGAGAAGGAGCTTTAGGAGGAAAAGGAAGAGGTTTGGCATTTATAGACTCTTTTTTAAAGCGAAATAATTTATATAATAAATATGAAAACGTAAGCATATCAATACCAAGAACCGTTGTAATAAGTACCGAAGTTTTTGATCAATTTATTGATACTCATAAGCTAATTGAATTTGTTGCAGAATGTTCTGATGATGATAAAATACTAAATAAATTTATTTCAAAAGATTTACCAGAATGGGCTTTAGAAGATATTAAAGCATTTTTAAAAACAACCAAATGCCCAATTGCCATTAGATCTTCTAGTATTTTAGAAGACTCTAATTTTCAGCCTTTTGCAGGTGTTTTTTCAACCTATATGATTCCGGATTCTGATATTGATAAAAAAGTTGAAATGGTTTCTAATGCCATAAAATCGGTTATGGCTTCTTCTTTTTTCGAAAACAGTAAAACCTATTTAAAAGCATTATCACACACCATAGAAGAAGATAAAATGGCGGTAATTTTACAAGAGGTTACCGGTAAACAATACCAAGACGTGTATTATCCAAATATATCGGGAGTGGCACGTTCTATTAATTTTTATCCGATTGGAGAAGAAAAACCAAACGAAGGAATTGCTAATATTGCTTTAGGTTTAGGAGAATTGATTGTAGGAGGAGGAAAATCTTTACGTTTTTCACCTTATCATCCCAAAAAAGTACTACAATTATCCTCTCCGGGTTCTACACAAAGAGATACACAACAATATTTTTATGGTTTAGATGTAGACCCAGAAAGTTATCAAACATCTACTTGTGAAGCCATTAATAAAAAGAAAGTAACGATTAGAAAAGCAGAAAATCATGGTTCTTTAAAATTTGTTGCATCTACCTACGATCTACAAAATAATAGAATTAGACCTGGCGTAATGCATGATGGAATTCGGGTAATTACCTTTGATAATATTTTAAAATACAACACTTTTCCTTTGCCAGAAATTTTACAAGAATTATTAAGAGTTGGGCAAAGAGAAATGAGAAATCCTATAGAAATAGAGTTTGCAGTAAAGCTAGATGTGCCTTCAGGAAAACCCAAAGAATTTAGTTTTTTACAAATTAGACCTATTGTAGAAAGTGTAGAAGCAGTGTGTAAATTGCCCGAAAATTTAAATGTTTTAGATACTATTATTTATTCTGAATCTGCCTTAGGAAATGGAAAATATGAAAACATTTGCGATGTTGTTTATGTAAAACCTCACACGTTTAATTCTGCCAATACAAGAGATATTGCAAAAGCAGTAGAAGCCATTAATAAAAAATTTGTAGCCGCAAATAAACCCTATATTTTGGTGGGGCCTGGTCGTTGGGGTTCTAGTGATTCTTGGTTAGGGATTCCGGTACTTTGGTCTCAAATTTCTGCAGCAAAAATAATTGTAGAATCTGGTTTAAATGATTTTAGAATAGACCCGAGTCAGGGAACTCATTTTTTTCAGAATTTAACCTCCTTTAAAGTGGGGTATTTAACCATAAACTCGTTTATACAAGATGGTTTTTTTGATGTAGATTATTTAAATGAACAAGAAGCTGTCTTTGAAGATTCTTATTTAAGACATATTTCTTTTAAAAACCCGCTTACCGTTATTGTTGATGGAACCAATAATAAGGCAGCAATTTTTAAAGCAGGTATTTCTTTAAAAGATATTTATCCTAATGAAGAAAAAACCGATGAAGAGTTGCCTCCTGAGGGATTTATGTAAAAATATGTATTCAATAAAAAATATCCTTTATGAATTTAATTATATTTCATATTCGTAAAAAAGAGTTATTTTTTTGTTAATCCTTAAAAATACAGCAAAATATGTTGTTTAAAAATCAATTTTAAAAATGTATTTTTGTTATTAAAATGATTTTATAAATAGTTGTTAATTATATAAATATGAATGTTACAGAAATTTTAACAAATCTAGAAACCAAACATCCTAATGAAAAAGAATATTTACAGGCTGTTAAAGAGGTTTTAGAATCTATAGAAACAATTTATAATGAAAACCCACAATACGAATCGGCAAAAATTATTGAACGTTTAGTAGAACCAGATCGCATTTTCACTTTTAGAGTTTCTTGGATTGATGATTCAGGAAATGTTCAGGTTAATTTAGGTCATAGAATACAATTTAATAATGCCATTGGCCCTTATAAAGGAGGTATTAGATTACACCCAAGTGTAAATTTAAGTATCTTAAAGTTTTTAGGGTTTGAGCAAATATTTAAAAATGCCTTAACCACATTACCAATGGGAGGTGGAAAAGGAGGCTCTGATTTTAATCCTAAAGGAAAATCGGATACAGAAATTATGCGTTTTTGTCAGGCTTTTATGCTAGAGTTATGGCGCTTTATTGGCCCAAGTACAGATGTACCTGCAGGTGATATTGGTACTGGAGCTAGAGAAATTGGGTTTATGTACGGTATGTATAAAAAATTACAACAAGAAAACTCGGGCGTTTTTACAGGTAAAGGTTTAAATTGGGGTGGAAGTTTAATTAGACCAGAAGCAACAGGTTTTGGTGGTGTTTACTTTACAAAAGAAATGTTACAAACCAAAAATGATGATTTTAATGGAAAAACAATTGCACTTTCTGGTTTTGGTAACGTTACTTGGGGTGTTGCTTTAAAAATTACAGAATTAGGCGGAAAAGTAGTTACAATTTCTGGTCCTGATGGATATATTTATGATGAAAAAGGTTTGGATGAGGATAAAATAAGTTACTTACTACAATTAAGAGCAAGTAATAATGATATTGTTTCTCCGTATGCAGATGAGTTTCCAGAAGCTATTTTTTATGCAAATGAAAAACCTTGGGGCGTAAAATGTGATATTGCAATGCCTTGTGCTACTCAAAATGAGTTAAACGGAGAAGATGCTGTTAAATTAATAGCAAATGGCGTACAATATGTTGCAGAGGTTTCTAATATGGGGTGTACTCCAGAAGCCATTCATGAGTTTCATAAAGTTAAAATTTTATACGCACCAGGTAAAGCAGTAAATGCAGGTGGAGTTGGAGTTTCTGGCTTAGAAATGTCTCAGAACGCAATGAAAATGAACTGGACAAAAGAAGAGGTAGATGCTAAATTACACCAAATAATGCACTCTATACATACTGCTTGTTTAAAATTTGGAACAGAAGAAGATGGGTATATAAACTATGTAAAAGGAGCAAATATTGCTGGTTTTATTAAAGTAGCCGATTCTATGTTAGATCAAGGAGTTATTTAATAAAACTCTTTTAAGTTATTACAAATATGAAACGCGTCAATTTTTTGACGCGTTTTTTTGTTTATTTGCCTATGTAAAAAACAATTTATGCACATTCTAATTTTTATTTTCTTAGGTTTTTGTATTGCTGCTGCAGGTAGTATTACACCCAGTTTTTTAAACTTAACGGTAGTTAAATTCAGTTTAAGAAATGGTAAAAAAGCAGCATTTTATCTTATTGGTGGTTATGCAACCATCTTATTTTTTCAAGCAAATATAGGAGCCTATTTGTCTAGTGTTTTAATGGAAAATTCAGAATATATAACCTTAATTCAAAAAATTGGAACAGGAATTCTTTTTCTATTATCTATCAATTTTTTTAGATTGTATTTTACATCAATAGAAAAGAAAGAGAAAAAAGAAATTCCGAAGTCTAAGGCTTATTTGCACGGTATTATCATGTCTTCTTTAAACACCATTGCCATTCCTTTTTATTTTACTTCAATTTCTGTTTTAATAGGATTAGAATATTTTGAATACTCCTATTTAAATAGTTTTTACTTTTCAATTGGTTCTACTTTGGGTTCTTTTACTTTATACTCTTTGTATGCGATTATTGCAAACAAAATAGAACACAAATTAACTTTTATTGCTTCTAAAATGGATTTTATTTTAGGTTGTTTAACAGGAGTTGTTGCAATAGGAAATGCTGTATATTTGTATATCCAATAATTAATTTTGAACATACTTTTACTTTTTTTCTTCGGATTTTTCTTCTCTTTCGTGGGGTCTATTACACCAAGTATGTTAAACATGACTGCCTTAAAAATTAGTTTAGAAAAAGGAAGAACAGCTGTAAATAATTATGCGTTAGGTGTTTCTTTAGTAGTTATTCCTCAAGTAATAATTGCCGTTATTTTAACCAAGTATATTGCAGAAAACCCAACAATTTTAGAAACTTTAGAAAAATTTGGTATTGTTATTTTTATCCTTTTGTCTTATTATTTTTATAGAGAATCTAAGAAAGAAAAGATTAAAGTTGATGGAATAAAAAGGAAAGAAACAAAACCGTTTTTAACGGGCATAACCTTGTCTGCTTTAAACATGTTTTCAATTCCTTTTTTTAGCGGAACCGCTATAGCTTTAGACGCTTTTAATCTATTTAGCTTTAAATATGTACTTGTTTTATTTTTTACTTTAGGATCTGTAATTGGCACGTATTATATCCTCTTTTTGTATGGGAAATTTGCAAAAAAAATTCAACAAAAAACAGGAAAACTAACAAAAGATATCAATATAATTTTAGCAATTTTAACCGGTTTTGTGGCTCTTTTTTCTCTTGTAAAACTCTTATTTTAATTCGCTACAGTAATTTTTTTAAATAAATTCCGACAGAATTGTTACTAAATAAAGTAACATGATTTCGCTATTTTTCTTTGGGTTTGTTTTTTCTTTTTTAGGATACACGCTACCAAGTGTGTTAAATATGACTGCCTTAAAAATTAGTTTAGATGCTACTAAAAGAGAATTTACCAATTTTACTTTAGGGGTTTCTTTGGTTATTTTTGTCCAGGTTTATGTGTCTATTTATATGATAGAATACATTTTAGAAAACCCAAAATTGTTAGAAATTTTACAGAAATTAGGCATTGTTGTCCTTATTTTCTTATCAATTTATTTTTACAAACAGAATCAGAAAGAAAAGAAACAGTTAGAGGTAAAGAAAAGAAACTCATTTTTTACAGGCATTATTTTGTCTTTATTAAACATGTTTGCCATTCCTTTTTTTTGTGGAGCAGCAGTACTTTTAATGACATTTAAGAGTTTTAATTTTGATGTTGTTTCTACGCTTTTTTTTGTCTTTGGTTCTGTAATTGGTGCCTATTTTATACTTTATTTATATGGCAGATTTGCAAAATGGATTCAACAAAAAACAGGTAATTTAACCAAGAACATCAATTTGTTATTAAGTTTTATTACGGCAAGTTTTGCTTTGATTACATTTCTTAAATTTGTAGTATAACTTACAGAAGATGAAAATAATTAAAAACTTCCTTGTTAAAGGAAAACATAATAAACCGATTGTAACAGATGTTTTTTATAAAGAAGAACATCAACCAAAAAAAATAGTTGTTTTTTGTCATGGTTACAAAGGATTTAAAGATTGGGGAGCTTGGAATTTAATGGCAGAAGCATTTGCAAATGCAGGATTCTTTTTTATCAAATTTAATTTTTCTCATAACGGAGGTACTTTAGAACACCCCATAGATTTTCCAGATTTAGAAGCTTTTGGTAATAACAATTACTCTAAAGAATTAGATGATTTAGGAAGTATTATCGATTGGATTTCATCCGAAGAAAAATTTAAAAATGAGGTTGATGCTAATGATATTTCTATAATCGGGCACAGTAGAGGTGGCGGTATTGTATTATTAAAAACCAATGAAGACCCAAGAGTTAAAAAAGTAATTACGTTAGCAGGAGTTTGTGATTTTGAAAAAAGAACAGCAACTGTTGGTGATTTAGAAGAATGGAAACAAAAAGGTGTAAAATATGTTTTAAACGGAAGAACAAAACAAAATATGCCTCACTTCTATCAGTTTTACGAAGATTTTATTCAGAATAAAAAACGTTTGGATGTTAAAAAAGCTACGGAAAATTTAAAGATTCCGCATTTAATAATTCATGGAGATAAGGATACTTCTGTTTTAATTAATGAAGCAGAAAACCTAAAAAAATGGCATCCAAAAAGTCAATTTGAGATTATAGAAAATGCAAATCATGTGTTTAACGTTTCTCATCCTTGGCAAGAAAAAACAGTTTCTAAAGAGCTAGCAAAAGTAACGCAGCTTTGTATTGATTTTTTAAAATAGATTTGTCATTACAAATGAGGTAGTCTGTTTATTTAAAAAGAGATTGCTTCGTAAACTCGCAATAACAAACAACATCTTTTTTGTACTTTAGAAACATGGAATTGCAACCACCTTTTAGAAAAATAATTCATGTAGATATGGATGCTTTTTACGCATCTGTAGCAGAATTAGACAATCCAGAATTAAGGGGAAAAGCGATTGCAGTTGGTGGCGAAGGTAGACGAGGAGTTATTTCTGCGGCAAGTTACGAGGCACGTAAATTTGGTGTAAAATCTGCCATGAGTGGTACTTTAGCAAAACAAAAATGTCCGCATTTAATTTTTGTAAACTCAGATTTTAAGCGTTATAAAGAAATTTCATTACAAGTAAGAGAAATATTTTATGAGTACACAGATTTGGTAGAACCACTTTCTTTAGATGAAGCTTATTTAGATGTTACTGTAAACAAAAAAGGAAATCCGTCTGCAAATACCATTGCAAGAGAAATTAGACAACGTATTTTTGATAAAACGGGTTTAAGAGCATCCGCAGGTATTTCTATAAATAAATTTATTGCCAAAGTAGCTTCGGATATCAACAAGCCTAACGGACAAAAAACGGTTCATCCAGAAGAAGTTCTTCAATTTTTAGAAGAATTACCCGTAAATAAGTTTTATGGAGTTGGTAAAGTAACGGCAGCTAAAATGTATAATTTAGGCATTTTTGTGGGAAATGATTTAAAAAAGAAGTCTTTAGAAGAATTGATAAGGCTATTTGGTAAATCGGGGACGCATTATTACAATATTGTTCGTGGTATTCATAATAGCGTAGTAAAGCCCAATAGAATTCGGAAATCTGTGGCAGCAGAAAGAACTTTTAGCGAAAACATTTCTTCAGAAATTTTTATGATTCAAAAATTAGAAAAAATTGCTGACGAGTTAGAAAAACGCATGAAAAAAACGGATACAAAAGGAAAAACTATTACTTTAAAAATTAAATATTCTGATTTTACACAGCAAACAAGAAGTAAAACCAAAGACTATTTTATGCAAACCAAAAAAGAATTTTTTCCTGTGGTAAAAGAGTTGTTGTTTCAAGATAAAATTACAAATTCTGTACGTTTATTAGGTTTATCTTTTGGCAATCTAAATACAGAAGATAATGAACCTGTTTGGGTGCAATTAAAGTTCGATTTTTAGATATGCAGTGTTTTTTAGTATTCTTAGCAGATATTTTTTTAAAAGCTACTTAACTGAAAATGTAATTTGATTGAAAGTAGCTAACGAAGCTAATAAAGAAGGATTTGAAAATATTTTTTTTGAAATGATAAAAAACACAAATTATGATAAAAATAATCAGAACTAATTCCGAGAATATAGATTTTATCAATTTGGTAAAAGAACTAGATGCTTATTTAAAAATTACAGATGGAGATGAACACGATTTTTACCATCAATTTAATAATATTGATGTTTTAAAAAATGTTGTTTTAGTTTATGTTGATAAGGTGGTAGTTGGTTGTGGTGCAATTAAAAAGTTTGATAAAACTTCGGTTGAAGTAAAAAGAATGTTTGTTTCTCCTGATAAAAGAGGTTTAGGAATTGCACAAAAAATACTTACAGAATTAGAAATTTGGGCCAAAGAATTGGGATATCAAAAATGTGTATTAGAAACCGGAAAAAGGCAAGTAGAAGCAGTTAAATTTTATAAGAAATGCAATTATAAAGTGATTGAAAATTATGGTCAGTATACAAACATGGAAAATAGTATTTGTTTTTCTAAAACAGTTTAAATGGATATAAAAGAAGCTCTTTTTAAACAATGTGAGTTGTTTGTAAATAAACGCTTACAAACTGTAGATGACATAATTTCATCGAACCAAAAAGCATTGCAATCAGAAACTAAAAGTTCTGCAGGTGATAAGCATGAAACTGGTAGAGCCATGTTGCAATTAGAAATGGAAAAAGCAGGTCAGCAACTAGCAGGAATCAACCAAATGAAAGAAATTTTGGCTAAAATAGACGTTTCTAAGGTTTCTAATGTTGCTCATTTAGGGAGCGTAATTGAAACAACTTCTGCAAACTATTTTCTATCTATTTCTGCAGGACAAATAATCGTTGATGGCAAGGTATATTTTGCTATTTCGGTGTCATCACCCATAGGGAAACTACTATTAGGTAAGAAGACTAATGACCAATTGGTTTTTAATAATAAAAAAAGTATAATTAAAAGTATTAGTTAAAATTATGTACTTTAGGGTTTTAAATAGCTCATCATCAATGATAAAATCTCCCATTAAGACCCATAATTACGAAAAACTCGAAAAATTTAATTTTGATATTGTAAAACTCGAAAAATTAGTAGAATTTGAAAGTGAAGAAGTTTTAACAAAAAATCATAAAGTTAGTTTTTATGCATTAATTTTTATTACAGAAAATAGTGGTAAACATTCTATAGATTTTACAGATTATGATTATACTAAAGGAACAGTTCTGTCTATTAGAAAAGACCAAATGCATAAGTTTTATTTAGATAAAAAGACAAAAGGTTTTTTGTTGTGTTTTAAAGAAGAGTTTTTAAACAGTTATTTAAATGAGATAGAGGTTGCTAGTGCAATACAGATGTTTAATGAGTTATTAGTGTCTCCAAAAACACAATTAATAAATAGCGATTTTGTAAGTATTTTTCAATTAATAAAAGGTATAGAAAAAGAAGTTTTACTTGTACATGATATGTATTCTTATAAGTTGATTAGAAGTCTTTTACATATTTTAATTACTTTAATTTATCGATTAAAATCTAAAGAATATAATAACATACAACAAAGTAAATATTTAAAAGAGTTTATTAAATTTCAGAGTGCTTTAGAAGAAGATTACGCTAAAACTAAAAAAGTGTACGATTATGCAAATAAATTAGGTTTTTCAACAAAAAAATTAAATACAGTTGTAAAATTTATAGCCAATAAACCTGCTAAAGAGTTTATTGATGATACCGTTATTATAAAAATAAAAAGATTGCTTTTGCAATATAATCTATCTATAAAAGAAATTGCATTTCAGGTAGGTTTTAAAGACCCAGCTAATCTTTATAAGTATTTTAAAAAGCATACTACATTTACCCCAGATGAGTTTAGAAAGCAAATTACAAGTTAATTTGTCTCATTTTTACAGTTTAAAGGCACTTTATTACATTTTTTGTGTTGTAGTTTACACTTAAATTTGCCCCACAATATTTAATGTTAAAAATACGAAGTTATATTCCCCCTTTTTTTTCATAGAATTTACTTTTTTTTGAAAAGTATATAATTCAATTACCTTAATTCTTTTTAGAATTAAGGTTTTTTTTTGAATTTATAGAACCTAAAAGAAAGTTTATTTTTTATAATTTTAAAATTGATGAGCAAGTAATTATGGTTAAAAAAAAGCCTTATTTTTACCGTATTAAGTTTATAAATTATATTATTTCTTTCAATGAAAAAATACCTCTTTTTTTTAGTACTCTTATTTTCTGTACAAATGTTTGCTCAATCTAATTTTAAAAGTTTTTTTAAACTTTCTGCTCCCATAAAAAAATGGGTATTATTTCATCCTTTTAAAGCAAAAAAATCTTTAGACGTTTCTAAAGAAGCCAATAAGGTTTCAGATTCTATTGCAAAAACCAATTTATTAGATGGAGATGGTGCAGGTGGTCAGGTAGATGCATTTAGACATGCCTATTGGATGGCGCGTATGCATCAAGAAATAGGGGAGAGAGCTGCGCGTTCTTTAGGGAAAGCACATGAAAAAGAAAATTATATTACTTATAAAAAAAGAAATTTAGAAGAAGGAGTAGTGCCAGATAAAATATCGTCTGAAATGGATTTATATAATAATGAACAAGGATTACAATTAATAACAAAAGGAAGTAAAATTTCTAAAAAGGGATTAACTTATAAAATTGTAAATGCTATTAAAAAAGGTACCTTTAAAATTATAAAAAAAGATATGAATGGTAATTTTTTAACTTGTGAGGGAAAAGTTATTGCCAAAGAGTCACTTAAGGGAACTTGGCAAAATAATAAGTGCTTGGTTTCTTCTAAAAAAGGTAAAAACCTTGTTTTTAATTAAGAAAAAACTTACTACAACGTATTCGTTCAATAGACACGGTTGTTAGCGATGTTTTATCTAAAAAAAACCAATAATAGCAAGACTTCAAGTGATAAATATCATGAAAATTTATTGTTGTAAAGCCCTACTTTTGCCCACTTAAATGAAATTCAGTTTTTTATAAAATTATACTAAAATAAATATTAAAAATTATGGAATTTTTTTCAGAATTACTCACTAAAGATTACTTTGTGTTATTTCTAGTTATTGGCTTAGGAATTACCCTTGGAAACATTCGAATTAAAGGGATTAATTTTGACACTTCAGCAGTTATTTTTGTAGCTATCTTTTTCGGGTACTTGTATAATTTAAATGGTATTACCTTTAATATTCCACCAATCATACAAAGTGTTGGGTTAGTTTTATTTATTTATACCATAGGTATGCAAGCAGGTCCTTCTTTCTTTAGTTCTTTTAAAGAACAAGGAATAAAATTAATTATTTTAGCAGGAATTACTGTAATTACAGGAGGAATAACAGCAATATCTATTTCTTATCTTTATGATGTAGATATGAATATGATGAGTGGTTTGTTAACAGGTGCATTAACATCTACACCTGGTTTGGCGGCTTCTATAGAGGCTTCTCACTCTCCTTTAGCATCTATTGGTTATGGTATTGCCTATCCGTTTGGGGTATTAGGTGTTATCTTATTTGTAAAATTAGGCCCTTCTTTATTTAGAGTAAATATCAAAAAAGAAGAAAAAGACTTCGAAGAACAATCTACTTCTAATACACCAATGGTAATTAACAAAAACTTAATTATCTCTAATGAAAACGTTAATGGAAAAACCATTAAAGAGTTAAGAATACGTTTTATGACCAAAGCGAATATTTCTCGTATCATGAAACCGAATCAGTTACCAATTTCTCCTACAAAAGATACCATTTTAGAAACCGGAGATATTATTAAAGCTGTAGGTACTGTAAATGCATTAGAAAGAATAGAGGTTTTATTAGGTAAGGTTACCGATATAAAAATTCCACGTAGTGGAACTTACGAAGTAAAATGGTATGTAGTAAGTAATGATGCTGTGGTAAACAAAAGCATTAGAGAACTTAATCTTTTAGAAAACTATTCTGCAACCATTACTCGTATTAGAAGAGCAAGTATAGATCTTGCACCACACCCAACAACCAAAATAAAATTTGGTGATAAAATTTTAGTTTCTTGTTCTAAAGGAAACGTTCCTGCTGTTACACAACTTTTTGGAGATAGTTTAAAAAGAATAGGACAAACCAGTTTTTTACCCGTTGCATTTGGTATTGTAATTGGTATTATTGTGGGGGCTATTGCCATCCCTTTAGGAGGTATCAGTCTAAAATTAGGGCTTACAGGAGGAGTGCTTTTAGCTTCGATATTTTTAAGCTGGAAAGGAAAAGTAGCATCTGTAATTTGGAATTTATCAGGACCTGCAAATCAAATATTACGTCAGTTCGGTTTGTTGTTATTTCTTACCCCTGTAGGATTAAAAGCAGGACAAAGTTTAATTTCAGCTATTGAAAAACATGGGTTCATTTTATTTTTGTACGGAGCGCTTATTACATTAATACCAATGATTACAACCGTTCTTGTTGGGCGTTTCTTGTTAAAAATTAATTTTTTATCTATTTTAGGGGCATTAACTGGTGGAATGACATCTACTCCAGGATTAAGTGCCACAGATTCTATGACCGAATCAGAAGCACCACAAGTTGCTTATGCAGCAGTATATCCTTTTTCTTTAGTACTTATAATAATTGTGGCAGAAATAATGGCAATGTTATAATCTATTTTTAATCAACATAAATTTGCAGTTATTAATAATTAAACTATGACAACTACATTTATTATTTTAGCAATAACAATTATTCTTTTTGTTTCCGGAAAAATTAGGCCAGATATTGTAGCTATCACTAGTATGATGGCATTAAGTATGACGGGTGTTTTAACTGTTGGTGAAACATTTTCTGGATTTAGCAACTCAAGTATTATTTTAATTGCAGGTCTTTTTATTGTTGGAGAAGCAATGAGTAGAACCGGATTAACTTCTTGGTTGGGTAATAAAATTATTGTGCTATCAAAAAATAATTCAAATAAACTATTAGTCTTAATTATTATTGGTTCGGCTATTCTGTCTGCCTTTATGAGTAACACGGGTACAGTTGCATCTTTAATGCCTGTTATAATTGCTGCTTCTTGGAGGTTGAAAACACCTGCTTCAAAAATGTTAATTCCCTTGTCATTTGCAGCGGCAACTGGAGGGTTGTTAACCCTTACAGGTACACCTACAAATATTGTAACAAACCAAGCAATGATAGATGCAGGTATTCCTGAATTTGGCTTTTTTGAATTTGCTTATATAGGAGTTCCTTTATTGTTTTTAACAGTAATTTATATGCGTTATTTGGGTACAAAGTTATTACCAAGTAATAAATCTAGAAGGTTAGAAGATATTGATGAATCAATACAAAGTATAGAAGATTCATATCAATTATTTGAAGGGTTTTGGAGGGTAAGAATTAGACCAAACTCTTCAGCTGTTGGAAAAACGATGAAAGAATTAAAGTTAGGATCCTTAATGGGGGTAACTATTATAAAAATGATTTCTAAAGAAGATATTACAACTTCTTTTCTTAAAAAAGTAGGTTTCAAAAAAAGTGATTTAGATGAGTTTCCAGATTTAAATAGACAAATGAATATTGGTGATGAACTAATTGTAAATTGTAGTGAAAATCGTATTCATAGATTTATTGATAAGTATAATGTAGCTGCAACTAGATTAACTGATGTTGATGGAGAATTTATCAAACAAAATGTACTTTCGGATGAGATTGGAATGTGCGAATTGATTATTGCACCAAAATCTAGTTATAAAGGTAGGCATATTAATACCGGTAGGTTTGGAAAAAAATACAACTTGCAAGTTATTGCGGTAAGTAGATATAATAAAAGAATTAGAGGTAGAGAATTTGATTTGCGAGAAGGCGATGTTATTTTGGTAAGAGCAAAATGGGAAGACATTAAAGCAATTCAAGAAGAAAGTAGAGATTTCTTAATTATTGGTTCTCCAGAAGAACTCTCTAAAGAAGTAGGAACAATAACAAGAAAAGGTATTATCTCTATTTTGGCGATGATATTTATGGTATGCATGTTTATTTGGGGGCCTTATTCGTCATCAATTACAGTAATGTTAACTGCTTTTATTATGATTGCCGGTGGTTGTATTAATATGAATCAATCTTATAGATCTATTAATTGGAATGTGATTATAATAATGGCAGGTATGATACCGATGGGGGTTGCACTTCAAAAAACCGGAGGCGCAAAATTTATTGCAGATTCTATGATTTTATTAGTGGGAGAAAAACATCCCACTTATTTCTTAGCAGGTATCTTCTTAATTACTTCTTTTTTAAGTCAGGTAATGAGTAATACTGCAACGGCCATTTTAATGGCGCCAATTGTTTTGGTAGCATCTTTAGAGTTAGGGTATTCTCCACATCCATTTATGATGGCATTAGCTGTTAGTGCGTCTACGGCTTTTTTAACACCTTTTGGTACGCCAACAAATACAATGGTAATGAATGCAGGTAATTATAAGTTTACAGATTATTTAAAAAGTGGTGCTATTTTACTTTTAATGTTTTTTATAGTAAGCATTGTGTTGATACCTATAATTTGGCCATATAGTTAAAGCACTATTAAAAGGGATTTTATTTTAACTCTTTTTTTGGTTTACCAATTTAATAAAAGATATAATTTGTCATTATTTTTTAATAAATATTAATATGTAAGAATCTGTTGTTTAGTGTTTTAAGGTGAATTTATTTTCTTTATTAAAACGATTCTAAATAACTAAAAAATAACCATTTTATTTCAATAAAGAATATGTAAATGGTACATTTGTAAAACAACAATTATAACTTAATTATACATTTATACAATGAGCGGATTTTTCAAATCTTCAGTTGGAAGAAAGATAGCCATGGCGCTTTCTGCATTCTTCCTCATGTTTTTCTTAATTATACATTTAGCGGTTAATGTTACTTCACTTTTTAGTGAAGAGCTCTTTAATCAATTATCTCATTTTATGGGTACAAATCCTTTAATACAATTTGCTTTGCAGCCTGTATTAATTTTTGGAGTTGTTTTTCATTTTGTAATGGGGTTTGTATTAGAATTGAAAAACAAAAAAGCAAACGGAGTTGCCTATGTTAAAAACAATGGAGCAGCTAATTCTACATGGATGAGTAGAAACATGATTTATAGTGGATTGGCTATTTTAGCTTTTATTGCACTACATTTTATTGATTTCTGGATTCCAGAATTAAACCACAAATACGTTGCTGTGTTGCCAGAAGTTCCAACAAGATATTTTCATGAATTACAAGAAAAATTTATTCCAATCTGGCGAGTAGCTGCTTATGTAGTAGCATTTGTTTTCTTAGGATTGCATTTAGCACACGGTTTTACATCTGCTTTTCAATCGATGGGAGTTACCGCAGGAAGAAAAAAAGCATTACAAAATTTTGGTAAAATCTATTCAGTAGTTATTCCTTTAGGATTTATCATTATTGCATTGTTTCATCATTTTAATCATAACCATTAATCTTAAATAACTATGGCTTTAGATTCAAAAGTACCAGAAGGTCCAATTAAAGATAAGTGGACAATTTATAAAGACAAAATTAATCTTGTAAACCCAGCAAACAAACGTAATATAGATATTATAGTTGTTGGTACAGGTTTAGCAGGTGGTTCTGCAGCGGCAACGTTAGCAGAATTAGGATATAACGTAAAAGCATTTGCTTATCAAGATTCTCCACGTAGAGCGCATTCTATTGCAGCACAAGGAGGTATTAATGCAGCAAAAAACTATCAAGGAGATGGAGATTCTAATTACAGATTATTTTACGATACTGTAAAAGGAGGAGATTACCGTTCTCGTGAAGCAAACGTACACCGTTTAGCAGAAGTATCTGGTAATATTATAGATCAATGTGTTGCACAAGGAGTTCCTTTTGCACGTGATTATGGTGGTTTGTTAGACAATCGTTCTTTTGGTGGGGTTTTAGTTTCTAGAACTTTTTACGCAAAAGGACAAACAGGGCAACAATTATTATTAGGATGTTATTCTGCAATGAATCGTCAAATTGCTCGTGGTAAAATTGAGATGTTCAATCGTCATGAAATGTTAGACGTTGTAAAAATAGATGGTAAAGCAAGAGGTATTATTGCACGTAATTTAATTACCGGAGAAATAGAACGTCACTCTGCACATGCTGTTGTAATTGCAACAGGAGGTTACGGTAACGTTTATTTCTTATCTACCAATGCAATGGGGTCTAATGCTACAGCAGCATGGAAAATTCATAAAAAAGGAGCCTTTTTTGCAAATCCTTGTTTTACACAAATTCACCCAACGTGTATTCCTCGTTCAGGAGATTATCAGTCTAAATTAACATTAATGTCTGAATCTTTACGTAATGATGGTAGAATTTGGGTTCCAGCAAGAATAGAAGATGCAAAATTAATACAGCAAGGTAAATTAAAACCTACAGAGATTGCTGAAGAAAATAGAGATTATTACTTAGAACGTCGTTACCCTGCCTTTGGTAACTTAGTACCACGTGATGTTGCTTCTAGAGCAGCAAAAGAACGTTGTGATGCTGGTTACGGAGTAAATGCAACAGGAGAAGCGGTGTATTTAGATTTTGCTTCTGCTTTTGAACGTTATGGTAAAGAGCAAGCTAAAATACATGGTATTAAAAATCCTTCTAAGGAAAAAATTAAAGAATTAGGTCAAGCAATTATAGAACAGAAATATGGAAACTTATTTCAGATGTATGAAAAAATCATCGCTGAAAATCCGTATGAAACTCCAATGATGATTTATCCTGCAACCCACTATACAATGGGTGGTGTTTGGGTAGATTATAACTTAATGACTACTGTAGAAGGTTTATATTGTATTGGAGAAGCAAATTTCTCTGATCATGGTGCAAACAGACTTGGTGCTTCTGCCTTAATGCAAGGTTTAGCAGATGGTTACTTTGTATTGCCTTATACTATTGGTGATTATTTATCTAATGACATTAGAACAGGTGCAATACCTACAGATACCAAAGAGTTTGATGACGCAGAAAAAGAAGTAACAGATAGAATTAATTTCTTCCTTAACAATAAAGGAACAAAATCTGTAGATCATTTTCATAAGCGTTTAGGTAAAGTAATGTGGGATAAAGTAGGAATGTCTCGTAACGAAAAAGATTTAAAAGCTGCAATGGCAGAAATTAAAGCAATTCGTGAAGAATTCTGGAAAGATGTTATGGTGCCTGGAGCAGCTAATGAAATGAATGTTGAACTAGAAAAAGCAGGTCGTGTAGCAGACTTCTTAGAATTAGGAGAGTTGTTTGCAAAAGATGCTTTAATAAGAAATGAGTCTTGTGGTGGACACTTTAGAGAAGAATCTGTAGAGTTAGATGGCGAGCAAAAAGGAGAAGCAAAACGTAATGATAAAGATTTCGCTTTTGTATCTGCCTGGGAATATAAAGGAGAACCTGCAGACGCAGTTTTACACAAAGAACAATTAGAATTTAAAGATATAGAACTTAAACAACGTTCATACAAATAATAAAGACATTATGAATTTAACACTTAAAATTTGGAGACAAAAAGACGCTGGTTCAGAGGGTCAAATGGTAGACTATAAAGTGACTGATATTTCAGAGCATATGTCTTTCTTAGAAATGCTGGATGTTTTAAATGAACAATTAGTAAACGCAGGTGAACAACCCGTTGCTTTTGATCATGATTGTCGTGAAGGTATTTGCGGAATGTGTTCTTTATATATTAATGGAGAAGCTCACGGACCTGATAGAGGTATTACTACTTGTCAGTTACACATGCGTATGTTTAAAGATGGAGAAACTATTACAATAGAGCCATTTAGAGCATCAGCATTTCCGGTAATAAAAGATTTAATTGTAGATAGAATGGCTTTTGAGCGTATTCAACAAGCAGGTGGTTACATTTCTGTAAACACTTCTGGTAATACCCAAGATGCCAACTCACTGCCTATTTCTAAACACGCAGCAGATGAGGCTATGGATGCCGCAGCTTGTATTGGTTGTGGTGCTTGTGTAGCAACATGTAAAAACTCTTCTGCAATGTTATTTGTGGGTGCAAAAGTATCTCAGTATGCTTTATTACCACAAGGACAAATAGAGGCTGCAGATCGTGTAAAAAACATGGTTGCACAAATGGATTTAGAAGGTTTTGGTAACTGTACAAATACAGGTGCCTGTGAGGTAGAATGCCCTAAAGGAATTTCTTTAGACAACATTGCAAGAATGAATAGAGAATTGATGAAGGCTAATTTATAATTTGTCATTGCGAACGATAGTGAAGCAATCTGTTTAATAATAAGAATGAATTGTCATTTCGAGTTTTTACGAAGCAATCTTAAAGTAAATTAATAAATATAAAAACCCAAAACTAAACATAGTTTTGGGTTTTTACTTTTTGTTTGTAATCTACAATTAGTCTTTATAATCTTTAAAAAACTCCTTTGGAGAAATAGCTAATTTATTTAAAATAAGTAATAAGCGTTCTACATCTAACTTTGTGTGTCCTTTAATAACCTTAAAATAACCATTTTCTGTTAAGCCTAAATGAAGTGCCATTTCATAACGGCTTATACCAACTTGTTTTCTTTTTTCTTCTAAATTGTTTAATATAATCTTGTAAGTATCTTTTATTCTTTCTCTTTCTCTTTCTCTTTCTCTTTCTCTTTCTCTTTCTCTTTCTCTCATTAATTTTTTCTTTTTCGATGTAAAAATAAGTAAAATTAGTATTTAAAATATTTCCATTTTGGCATACCTGAAAACAGTGAGGTTCTTATACCCTATAATTGGGTATGCTATAATGGAAAGTGATTTTTTAGGTGTAATAAAAAATGTTTTCGATCTTTGAAGTGCGAAGGAAAAGCTATGAAAAAGAAAACTATTTCGCAAGTTCTTAATCTGAGATTTTCAATTTTTTATTAAATATTATTGAAAAACTTCATTTTAAAAAATGATTAAAACTCCTTAGTAAAAACAAACTAAGGGTTTTTTATAGCATTTAAAAACATTGTGAAATGAAAAAATATATATTCTTTTTTTTGCTATTTAGTAGTACCTTATTTTCTCAAAACCATACTGTTTACGGTGTTGTTTCTGACGCACAAAGTGGAGAAAGGTTAATTGGAGCTACTATATTTATACCAAAAACCAATGTTTATACAACATCAAACTCTTATGGTTTCTATTCTTTAGAACTTCCAAAAGGAGAAAGCACTATAAAAGTATCATATCTTGGATATAAAACATATGCAAATACCTTAATTATTTCTCAAAATTTTTTATTAAATATCGATTTAACAGAAGAATCAAAAAGTTTAAATGAAATTTTAATTAATGCCAAGAGAAAAAATGATATTACAAATTCTGAACCAGGTACTCATATTTTAAATTTAGATAAAATAAAACAAATTCCTGCTGTAGCAGGTGAAGTTGATATTTTAAAAGGCCTCCAATTATTACCAGGAGTACAAACATCACATGAAGGCACTACAAACTTATCTATAAGAGGAGGGTCTCACGATCAAAACTTATTTTTATTAGATGATGCACCCATATATAATCCATCTCACGCTCTCGGTTTCTTTTCTGTCTTTAATACAGATGCTATTAAAAACGTAAAGTTATATAAATCATACATACCTTCTCAATTTGGCGGAAGATTATCTTCTGTTGTAGATGTTAGAATGAAAGAAGGTAACAATAAAGAGCAAAAAGTAAGCGGAGGAATTGGTTTAATTGCAAGTAGATTAACCTTAGAAGCACCTATTGTAAAAGAAAAATCGTCTTTTATAGTATCTTCTAGATACAGTTATGCAGGTAGTATAGTAAATGCTATTGGAAGTGGACTTTCTCGGCTAGGAGCAAAAAGTTATAGAGATTTTAATCCAAATAAAGAGGTTAGTTTTTTTGATATTAATACAAAAGTAAACCTAGAATTAGATGATAAAAATCATTTATATTTCTCAGCTTATGCTGGTAGAGATCATTTTTTTTATAGTGAAATAGATGATAGTAGTAGTATGGATTGGGGAAACGTAATTGGAAACTTACGTTGGAATCATATTTTTAACTCTAACTTATTTGCCAACACAATGTTGGTTTATAGTAAATATGATTACTCCTATATTTTAAGAGATGATATAAGAGAATTTAAATGGTTGGCAGATATGAAAGAATTTGACTTTAAGTCAAATTTTGATTATTATTTAAATTCTTCAAACCATATAAAATTTGGTTTTTCATTAGAAAATCATTTTTATAATCCAGGAAAACTAGAGCCAAGAAATAGTGAGTCCATTACAAAACCTTTTGAACTAGAAAGTAAAAAATCTTTAATAGCGAGTATTTATATAAATAATACTCAAAAAATAACTAATAAATTAAAATTTAATTATGGATTTAGATATTCAAGTTTTTTTCTTTTAGGGAAAGCAAGTGTAAATGAATACGATGATGATTTTGATATTGTTACTACAAAACAATATCAAAAAGGAGAATTGGTTAAGTTTTACCATAGTTTAGAACCACGCATATCAGTAAATTATTTATTAAACAATAGACAATCAATAAAAACCTCATATACCAGAACTACACAATATCAACATCTTATTAGTAATTCTACAGTAGGTTTACCAACAGATGTTTGGATTCCTTCAGATAGCTATATAAAACCGCAAACCGCAAACCAATATTCTTTAGGATATTACATGAATACAAAGGATAATAAATATAATTTTTTTACAGAAATATATTGTAAAAAAATGTACAATATTATTGATTATAAAGATAATGCAGACTTATTTTTAAACCCAAATATTGAAACACAAGTATTGTCTGGAGAGGGAGAATCTTATGGAATAGAGTTTTTATTAGAAAAAAAGAAAGGTCAATTTAAGGGCTGGTTAAGTTATGCTTTATCTAATACAGAAAAAACAATTGAAGGAATTAATAATAATAATTCTTACTCTGTAACGTATAATAAAAAACATAATTTTTCAGCTACTTTATTTTATAATTTAACAAAAAGATTTAGTGTCTCTTCTATTTTTAAGTTTACATCTGGCGGATTTATAACTGTTCCGGAAGGAGTTTTTAATCATTATGGCGCTTCTTTTAGTTATTATTCAGATAGAAATGGCTACCAATTACCTGCATATCATCGATTAGATGTTTCTGCTACTTTAAAATCTAAAAGAAAAGAGTATAGAAAAAGGGAAGGAGAATGGTCTTTTGGTATTTATAACTTATATAATAGAAAAAATATATTCTCTTTATTTATTAAACAGAATCCACAAGATTTAGGTGAAAGTAAAGCATACAAAATGTTTTTGTATGGCGCTTCGCCTTATCTAAGTTATAATTTTAAATTTTAATTATAAATGAAAAGATTTGCCTTGTATATCATGTTAATTATAACACTTTATAGTTGTGTTGAAGAGATTGATTTAAACCTTGATAAAGAAACGCCAAAACTTGTAATAGAGGGTTTGGTAGAAAGTACAGATGGTCCACATTTTGTAAGATTAACTGAAAGTAATGCAGGTATTCTATCTACTTATTCAGAAATGTATCCCAATTTAATAACGTTAAACCCTGTTTTAGATGCTTTAGTAATTCTCTCAGATGATTTTGGGCAAATAGATACCCTTAAAGCAATACAGGCAGATAGAGAAGAATATTTTTTTGATGAATCTTTAAATGCTACTGTAAAACAGATTAAAGATGAGAAAGGTAATGTTATAGAAACTATTTATTTGAATGATATTCTTAATTATCACATAGGTGGCTTTTACAAAACCTCCAACTTCATTGGAGTTCCTGGGCGCACTTATACGCTAGAAGTTATTACAGAAGAAGGTAAAAGCTATACAGCATCAGACCATATGTATGTGTCTGCTAAAATAGATTCTATAGGTTTTGAAAAAAAAGTTTCGGACAAGGATGGGCAAGAAGGTTTGGTTCCTTTACTATATTTTAAAGACCCACAAGAAAATGTTTTAAATCAATATTTATTTCAATTACAAAATGAAGAATATTTTAGAACAGGTTCGAGTGATATTTGGGAGTTTTCAATTTTTTCAGATAAAAATACAGAGCCAACGGTAAACGGACTAAACCTTGATGATGGTGCAGAGTTAAAGGGTTTTAATTTTTTTATCCATGGTTTTCGAGAAGAGTTATACTTTAAAATGAATAGTCTGTCACCAAAGGCATATAATTATTATGAAGCACTTCTAAATCAATTTGACCAAGATGGCGGAGTTTATCATCCTGCACCTTCTTCACCACCAACAAATATAAGTAATGGAGGGTTAGGGTTTTTTAGAACCTCTGCAATTACAGAAATCACAGTTTCTACAGGCATTTTTAATCAGTAATTAAACTCGAAAAATTAATATATATGATAAAAACTAAATAAAAATAGAGTTCTTATTGTAATCGGTTGTTTTTAAAAAGTGCATAAAAACAAGTATAAGAGCTTAGCAGAAAATGGCACAAAAAAGTGAGTTTGTCTAAAACTAAAAGGAATATAAATTTTCGACATTCAATCCTAATAGATTTACAATAGCAAACCCACCCAATTACTAATTACAAAATTAAATAGAATGAAAAGATTAATATACAAAAAAATGTATTTATTTATAATGTTGGCAGTTTTTAGCTTTATGAGTTGCCAAGAGCAAGAAGTAGATATTGAGGGACCTGTTAGTTTAACAAAGGAATTAGAAAAAACAGAAACAATTTATAGTGAAGGTGATACTAAATTGAAAATAAAAATTTTGGAGAGAAAATTGTGATAAAAGAGCCAAAAGGAGGTAAACGTGTTAGTTTTGAAGAATATTCGAAAGAAATAAAAACTGCTAAAAAAAGAATATTTGGTAATTAGAATAAGTATTTAAACTTTATGAAAAACAAACTCCTATTTCTATTATTGTTTAGTATTACAACTTTTTGTTTTTCGCAAAAAGTAACCCTTTCAGGTACTGTAAAAGACAGTTTACAAAACCCAATGCCATATGCAAATGTAATTGTAAAACCCAAAGATGTTTCTAAAAACCTACAATTTGCTATTACAGATAATGAAGGTTATTATAAGTTGTTATTAGAAAAAGGAGATTCGTAACTATTCTGAGTATTTATAACTAAATAATTAGTTATAACTAATTATTTAGTTGTATTTGAGTTAAGAAATATAAAAATGAAACGATTGTCATTTCGAAATGAGCTTTTTTAGCGATTGAGAAATCTAATTTTATCTGTCATTCTGAATGAGGAACGAAGAGGAATCTGAAAAGTAAGCCTTTTTCTATAAGTTTTTAGAGAATTTTAAACTTGTTAACTCATATAAAGCTCTAAATATTTTTAAATCAATTAACCTAAAAAAATAGGTTACAAATTTTATATTATGAAAAAATTAATTTTAGCAATGGTTTTTGTTTTTGCAACAGAAACTATGATGAATGCATCTACAGAAAGTTCTATTAACAATTTATATGTTGGACCTGCGGAAGATTGTGCAGGACAATCTTTAAATACGTACAATTTTTTAGAAGCTTTTACGGGCGATTGGGAATTAGCTTTTGAAATTTCTGAAGCACAATTAACAGAATGTTTAGACGGTGCAGGATATTAATTATTAAATTTATAATGCATTGAGTGATATGTTCTCAATGCATTTTTTTAAAATATAGAAATGAAGAGAATTATAATTTTAATCTTATTATTTAGTAATATATATTCTTTGAAGAGTCAATCAAGTTCTGGAAATGTAGAATATAAATCTAAAATAGATGGATCATACATTAAGAATGATTTAATTAATAAGGAAAAGGATGAAAATTTAAAAAATACTTTAATTTTTTTAAACTCAAGTTTAAAAAACAATCAAAATAAATTTGTTTTTACTTTGAACTTTAATAGAAATGAATCTGTATATTTTATGAATAAAATATTAAATATTGATAATGATAGACAAATGAAATATGCAATCATTATGAATGGTGGAAATAAAACATTTTATCAGGATATTAAAAATCATAATGTAATTTATAAAACAAATGTATTTGGAGAAGAATTTAATGTAAGAAGCTCCTTATACTCTATAAAATGGGAACTTACAAGAGAGGAAAAGAAAATAGGTAATTATAAATGCTATAAAGCAACCACATTTTTGAATAAAAAAACAAAGATAGAAGCTTGGTATAGTCCTGAGATACCTTTTAGTTTTGGCCCAAAAGGATTTGGTGGTTTACCAGGTTTGATAATAGAACTTAAAGAGAATAATATTATTTATTATGCGAACAAAATCACCCTTAATAAAGAAAAAGAATTTGCAATAGAATTTCCTGAAAAAGAAAAAATAATTTCTAAAGAAAAATTCGATAGTATTGGGAAAAGCGCAAAATATAAAATGTCAAATTACTAGCATAGTTCTTAATGTTTTTTTGCAACAAGAACTATGATGAATGCGAATACTTCAAATGAGATAATAACTACACCTGCAATTAAAACGGTTGAAATAGTTGAAGATTTTGGTTGTGCAAGTGATTGTGTTAGAAGTGCCAGAGCAACAATTTTAGAGGCCTCAGAAACACTAGGTGAAGACCCTAATGACCATATGGATGATTATATGCTAGAATATGGATATTGTTATTACAATAATTGTGGTTAGTAAATATTAATCAATAACCTTTCCAAAGTTTTTGGAAAGGTTTAAAAACTGAAGAATGAAATACACGACTATTAAAACAATAATTATATTTTTATTGAGCCTTAATGTTTATTCTCAAAATAATTCTGGTATTGTAAAATATGAAGTTAGTTTAAATTTTACACTAGAAGATATTGTTACAGAAGAAAAAAAACAAAAGAAAGAATTAAGAACAATGCGTAAGATAATTTCAGAATCTAAAAACTCTGAAGTTGTACTTAAATTTGAGTCGACAAAATCTTTTTCTTCTGTTTCTAAACGCATGAAAATAAATGAAGAAAAAACCGGAACGGACTTCGTTTATTCTAGAGCGGGAAGAGATAAAAAATTTATTACAAACTTAATCACAAACTCTAACGAGATGCAAGAATGCAAAGTTTTAGAAAAGTGCTATTTAATTCAGCAACCAAGTTTAGAGTGGCAACTTACCCAAGAAACTAAACTTATTGGAAGTTATTTATGTTATAAAGCCATAAATATTTCATCAAAAAATAAAAAGAAAAAACCAATTGCCTGGTATACAACTACAATATCAGCAAGTTTTGGTCCAAAACAATATTTTGGTTTGCCAGGATTAATTTTAGAACTAGAAGAAGCTGCAGTAATTTTTAAAGCTAAAGAGATTACTTTAAACCCAAAAGATAAAATAGTTTTTGATACCCTTAAAGGTATTAAGATTAACAAAGAAGCTTACAATAAAAAAGTAAAAGAAGCATATTCAGATTTTTATAAAATTTAGTTTTTTTATAATTGAAACCTTTCATTTTATAAATCGTTTTTAATAGTAAAGTTGTATAAATTAATTGACATGAAAAATTTTATAACCCTTATAATTTGTTGTTTTTCAATAACGGTTTTTTCTCAGAAAATAAGTGGTAAAGTTACTTATGTGGTTTCTATGGAATCATTTTCAAAAGAAAAAATAGATTCCATATCTAAAAAATTGAAGTCAAAAAAAGTAAAAATGGACAAATGGATGCGAGATGTTTTTCAAAACACACCCAATGTAAATGCCTATTTAGAGTTTTCTAATGATGAGTCTTTATATTACGTAGAGGATAAAATGCAAAATGATGGAAAACCCATTTTTAATGTAAATAGAACTTTTGCTGGAGGAGATAATAGATATTACAAAAACACAAAAACGAATGAGTATTTTAATGAAAGTAGCACTTTTGGAGAATTATTCTTAATAGAAATTAATTCTAAAAAGTGGAAAATAACACAAGAATCTAAAAAGATTGGTAGATATCTATGTTTTAAAGCAATTGATATTGAATCAACCAGCAAAAAAATGAAACCTGTAGTTTGGTTTACACCAGAATTACCTGTTAGTTTTGGTCCTTTAAAGTATAATGGTTTACCTGGTTTGGTGCTTTTAGTAGAACTGTCTAAAAGAACTATTAGTGCATCAGAAATAATTATAAACCCTAAAAAAGAAATTGTAATTAAAAAACCTACAAAAGGTAAAAAAATGACAGCAGAAGAGTCTAGAAAAAGAGGAGAAGCGTTTTGGAAAAGTATTAAAAAACAATAAACATCCTATGAAAAACAAACTCTTATTTCTATTATTGTTTAGTATCACAACTTTTTGTTTTTCGCAAAAAGTAACCCTTTCAGGTTCTGTAAAAGATAGTTTACAAAATCCATTATCTTATGCAAATGTAATCGCAAAACCCAAAGATGTTTCTAAAAACTTACAATTTGCCATAACAGATAACGAAGGCTATTATAAGTTGCTTTTAGAAAAAGGAGATTCGTAACTATTCTGAGTACTTATAACTAAATAGTTAGTTCAAACTAATTATTTAGTTATATTTGAATTAAGAAATATAAAAAAGAAACGATTGTCATTTCGAAATGAGCTTTTTTAGCGATTGAGAAATCTCATTGATGTGTAAACCTTTTTCTACAAGTTTTTTAGAGAATTTTAAACTTGTTGAGTCATTTAAAGTTCTAAATAAATTATGAATAAAATATTAATAATACCTTTTGTGTTGCTCTTTTTTTTTAATACTAACTCACAAAATTCTAGAGGAATAATTGAATACGGAAAAAAATCTAAAACGCAAGTTTTTTCTAAAACAGACTCAATACGGGCAAAAGAAAACCCAGAGAAACATAACCGATTTCAAAACATGAGGGAAATAATTGCTGAAGGAGAAAAAAAATTAAGTTTTAAACTAAAAGTAGATAAGAATATTGGGTCTTTTACAATGAAACCATTATTAGAATCTGAAGATAATAAAAAACAATTAGGTCCAGGCCCATATGATAAAGGAGTGTATTATAATAAAGATGAACGTATTTTACAATTAAATGCTTTTGGAGAATTGTTTTTAATTACAAAACCTAAGTTGAATTGGAAAATACAAAAAGAAAGAAAAAAAATTGGAGAATACGACTGTTTTAAAGCTACAACAGAAGTCATTGTAAATACTAAAGGGAGAAAGCAATTAATTACTGCTTGGTTTACTCCTAAAATACCAATTTCTTTTGGTCCTTTAGGATATGATGGTTTACCTGGTTTAATTTTAGAATTAGAAGTTCATAAGAAAATTTATTATGTAAAAAAAATTACGTTAAACCCTAAAGAAGAAATAAAAATAGAAAAACCAACTAAAGGAATTAAGGTCACTGAAAAGGAATATCAGGAAATGGCATCATCTACAATGCAAAAATTTAAAAAAAGTAAAGGGTATTAATTTTTACAGTCTATGAAAAACAATCTCTTATTTCTATTATTGTTTAGTATCACAACTTTTTGTTTTTCACAAAAAGTAACCCTTTCAGGTTCTGTAAAAGATAGTTTACAAAATCCATTATCTTATGCAAATGTAATCGCAAAACCCAAAGATGTTTCTAAAAACTTACAATTTGCCATAACAGATAACGAAGGCTATTATAAGTTGCTTTTAGAAAAAGGAGACACCATAACAATTAGTATTTCTTATTTAGGATATAAACCTATAGAATATCAATTTATAGCCTTAAAAACCACTAAAAAAGACTTTGTATTACAACAATCTTCAGAGCAATTAGATGAAGTGGTTATAGAAATGCCAGTTACTGTACGTGGAGATACCACTATATATAAAACAGATAAATTTATAAACGGAACAGAACGTAAACTAAAAAATGTTTTAAAAAAATTACCTGGAGTAGAAGTAAGTAAAAACGGAACAGTTACCGTGCAGGGTAAAAAAGTAACCAAAATGTTGGTAGATGGTAAAAAGTTTTTTGGTGGTAATTCTAAATTGGCAGTAGAAAACATTCCTGCAAATGCTGTTGGTAATATAGAAGTAATCGATAATTATAACGAAGTTTCATTTTTAAAAGGGTTAACAGATTCTGATGAAATGGCAATGAACATCAAACTAAAAGAAGATAAAAAACGCTTTCTTTTTGGTGATGTAGAAGCAGGTAAAGGCAACAAAGAGTTTTATAAAACCAGCGCAAATTTGTTTTATTATTCACCCAAAACCAATGTCAATTTTATAGGAAACATTAATAATATAGGCGAAAAAACATTTACGTTTAGAGATTATATGAGTTTTTCTGGCGGTATGAATGCTATATTTAGTGGTAATTTTAAATGGAAAGGTGGCGATTTTTCTCAGTTTTTAGAAAGTAGAGATTTGCAGACAAGTAGCCAAAAATTTGGAGCTTTAAACATTACAAAAACGGCAACTTCAAAGTTAGATATTGCTGGTTATGCTATTTTTTCGAATACAAATACCAGTAGTTTTGTAGAAAACCAAAACGAATACACCACGTTTACAGAACAAAGAACTAATAAAACAGCTACAGATAACTTGTTAGGCATTGGAAACCTAAATATAGAGTACACACCAAATAATAGAGAAAAATGGTATGCAAGAACCCAAGTAAAAAGGACCAATAACACCAAAATAAATACAGTTGCTTCCTTAATAAATGCCAATACCAATACTATTGCTACAGATAGAGATTTAACAGCAACGTACATCAACCAAAATATAGAATGGCACAAAAGACAAAATGATAAACACACGTTTTCATCCATTTTTAATTATGTATTTGATAAAAGTGATAAAACAAACTATTGGCAAACACAAGATGCTATTTTACAAGGTTTAATTCCTGCAGATACAGATCAAGATTTGTTAAGAATTCATCAACTTAAAAATACCAAAGAACAAAATATTGATGCAGTTTTTAAACACTTTTGGGAAATTAACAACAGCAACCATATTTACACAACGTTGGGAAATAAATTTTTAAACGAAGATTTTGTTAGTGATGATTTTCAGAAGTTAGATAACGGCACCACAAATAATTTTTCTTCGGATGATTTTGGCAACGATTTAAATTTAAAGCTAAACGATTTCTTTGTAGGAATGCATTATAAATTTAGAGCAGGAATTTTTACTTTAAAACAAGGAGTTGAATTACACAATTATAAATGGAAATTAGATAAACAAACCCATTTAGAAAACAACAAATGGATTGTTTTACCAGATTTTTTAGCAAAAATTGAGTTTAATAAATCCAAAAAAATTACCATTAATTACAATTTAAAAACGTCTTTTTCTGATGTAGATAAATTTGCCAATCGTTTTTATTTACAATCGTATAATTCGGTTTTTAAAGGAAATGAAACGCTAGAAAATAACTTGTATCACGCAGCGCGTATTTATTACAGCCGTTTTAGTTTGTATAGAGGTTTAATGCTTTTTGCAAACTTAAATTATAGTAAACAAATAAAAGGTGTTAGAAATACAGTAGATTTTAATGATGTTAACCAGTTTTTAACCGTAAAAATGTTCGACAATCCGTCTGAAGATCTTCATGGAAATATACATTTAGAAAAAAGTATTAAAAATATAAAATATAAGTTTGATGTTGGTTTTAGTAACAATAAGTACTTACAAGAATTAAACGGAAATACCCAAACCAATAAAAATAATGGTTATAATTACGAAGTAGGTTTCGAAACCTTGTTTGATAATTTTCCAACAATAGAAGTTGGTGTAAGTAGAGATATTGGTAAATTTATTTCTAGTAATACTACTTCAAAATTTATAACCACAGAACCTTTTGTAACCGTAGATTATGATTTTTTAAAAGGCTTTATTTTTAATTTTGATTATAAGTTAAGCAACTATCAGAATAAAACATTAGGGCAAAAAAATGTGTACGAAATTGCAAATACCACTTTGTCTTATAAAAAGGAAGATGCTGCTTGGTCTTATAAAATAAGTGTCCAAAATATGTTTAATACACAGTTTAAACAAAGCAATAGTTTTTCAGATTATTTAATATCAGATAGTAAAACCTTTATTTTACCTAGAATAATCATGTTTAGTATTGGGTATAATTTGTAGTTTATTTTCATACAGTTTTATCATTTCGACGATAGGAAAAATCACATAATGCTATTCAGTTTTGTGTTATCACTGTTATGAGACTTCTCAATACTTCGAAGTGACAAGTAGTATGTATTAATAAGAATTTTTATGTTTTCTATTGGATATAACTCATAGATTTTTTAAATTCTGATAACTGATAACTGATAACTGATAACTGATAACTGATAACTGATAACTGATAACTGATAACTGATAACTGATAACTGATAACTGATAACTATTTCCTTCCAAAATCTGCAGGAATTTCTCCCCAAGCTTTGGTTTCCCATTTCAAAATAGGATTTTTATATGTGTTTTCTTTCAGCCATTTTTCGGCTCTTTTTATCAAGTCTAATAAATCTTTGTTAGAAGCATCAAAATGCATGTTGGTTTTACATCTTTTCTGTTTTACCCAACTCATGGCAATCTTAGAATCAGAATAAATAGGAATATGCTCTTTGTTCTTACTCTTTAAAAGCGCAATTCCGTGTACTAAAGCTAAAAATTCGCCAATATTATTGGTTCCCTTAGCAAAAGGACCTTTTATAAAAATTTGTTTCTTATTATGTGTTAAAACACCTCTGTATTCCATTTTTCCAGGATTTCCAGAGCAAGCAGCGTCTACAGAAATACTTTCTAAAATAGGTCTCCCTAATTTTTCTTTTTCTGCGGATGATAAAGTTGGTTTTTTAGTGTCTTTACCAACGTAATCTGCATAGTTTTTGGTAGCCGCAATTTCGGCTTCGTTTAAATCGGCAAAAGATTTGTATTGTGCGCCTTCAAAACCATCAATTTGTTTTTTACAGACTTTCCAAGAAGTAAAAACACCTTTTCTACGTCCGTTCCAAACAACATAAAACTTTTTTTTACTCATTTATAGTTAAAATTACATCTTCAATAACTCTTGGAAAGTAACGTTGTTCTAAAATATGAATCTTTTCTGCGATTTTTTCTGGTGTATCTTCACTTAAAAGAGCTGTTTTTTCTTGAAAAATGATAGCTCCTTCATCATAATTGGCATTTACGTAGTGAATAGTGATGCCAGTTTCTGTTTCTTTATTTTCTTTTACAGCTTTATGAACGTTCATTCCGTACATCCCTTTTCCTCCATATTTTGGCAATAAAGCAGGGTGAATATTGATGATTTTATTAGGAAAAGCATCAATAATTTTTGTTGGAATTTTCCATAAAAAACCAGCCAAAATAATATAATCTGCTTGCTCTTTTAAGAGATTTAGAATTTCATCCGTAGTAAAAAAAGCTTCTTTTTTAAAATGTAAACATTTGATGTCTAAATTTTTACATCTATCAAAAACTTTGGCATGTTCATTGTTACATAATACGGTAGTAACCTTAGCGGTTTTAGTATGATTAAAAAATTTAATAATGTTTTCGGCGTTCGTTCCAGAACCAGATGCAAAAATAACAATACGTTTCATAACTTCATTTCTAGGCTACAAAAAAAAGAATAATTATTAACAATTAGATTGTTTTAAGTGAAGATTAAATATTTTTCTTTACTTTTAAGAATCATTTTTACGGCAAAAATTAGTTTTAATTGTTAAGATTCGTATTTTTGCCACGATTAAAATTTTAAAAAACACAAAATTATGTCAGACATTGCATCAAGAGTAAAAGCTATTATCGTAGACAAATTAGGAGTAGACGATAACGAAGTAACAACAGAAGCTAGCTTCACAAACGATTTAGGAGCAGATTCTTTGGATACTGTTGAGTTAATTATGGAATTCGAAAAAGAATTCGATATTCAAATTCCAGACGATCAAGCTGAAAACATCGGAACAGTAGGTCAAGCAGTTAGCTATATTGAAGAAGCAAAAAAGTAAATTTATATGCAATTAAAACGAGTTGTAGTCACTGGACTTGGCGCACTAACGCCAATTGGTAATAATATTGAAGAATATTGGAATGCTTTAGTTAACGGAGTTAGCGGTGCAGCGCCTATTAAAGGTTTTGATGCTGCCAAGTTCAAAACTCGTTTTGCATGTGAATTAAAGAACTTTGAAGTTACGGACTTTATCAATAGAAAAGACGCCCGTAAAATGGATAGGTTTACGCAGTATGCAATGGTAGCTTCTGATGAAGCAATTGCAGATGCAAGCCTAGACTTAGAAAAAATTAACAAATTACGCGTAGGTGTAATTTGGGGAGCCGGAATTGGAGGTTTAGAAACTTTTCAAAACGAAGCCATAAATTTTGGAGCAGGAGATGGCACACCAAGATTTAATCCTTTCTTTATCCCAAAAATGATTGCAGATATTGCACCAGGAAACATTTCTATTAAGAATGGATTTATGGGGCCAAATTATACTACAGTTTCTGCATGTGCATCATCAGCTAACGCAATGATAGATGCTTTAAATTATATTCGATTAGGTACTTGTGATGTTATTGTAACTGGTGGCTCTGAAGCTGCAGTTGTAATTTCTGGTGTGGGTGGTTTTAATGCTATGCACGCTTTATCTACAAGAAACGAAAGCCCAGAAACAGCTTCTAGACCTTTTGATGCAGAACGTGATGGTTTTGTGTTAGGTGAGGGAGCAGGTGCTATTGTACTAGAAGAATATGAACATGCCAAAGCTAGAGGAGCAAAAATTTATGCAGAGGTTATTGGAGGCGGTATGTCTTCTGATGCTTATCATATGACAGCACCACATCCAGAAGGAGTTGGTGTAATTGCTGTAATGAAAAATTGTTTAGAAAATTCAGGAATTAATCCAGAAGATGTAGACCATATTAACACACATGGTACTTCTACACCTTTAGGTGATGTTGCAGAATTAAAAGCAATTTCTGAGGTTTTTGGTGAACATGCTAAAAACATCAATATTAATTCTACAAAATCAATGACAGGTCACCTGTTAGGTGCTGCAGGAGCTATTGAATCTATTGCTGCTATTTTGGCAATGAAACATAGTATTGTACCACCAACAATTAACCATGTTAATGTAGATGAAAACATCAATCCAGAATTAAACTTAACTTTAAATAAAGCTCAAAAGCGCGATATTAAAGTCGCTATGAGTAATACGTTTGGTTTTGGTGGTCATAATGCATGTGTTGCATTTAGAAAATTAGATGAATAATACTCTATGAATTTTATTCGTAAAATAGTAAAGCCTCGCAATGAAGAGGACGCACAATTATATAACGAATTAAAAAAATTACTCAACTTTTCACCAAGAAGTATTAATAAATACAAAAAAGCATTTACACATAGATCTGTGCAAATGCTAGACAGTAAAGGAATACCAATTAATTATGAACGCTTAGAGTTTTTAGGTGATTCTATTTTAGGTTCTGTAATTGCTGCCTATTTGTATAAAAAAGTTCCTACAGGAAGTGAAGGTTACCTTACGCAGATGCGCTCTAAAATAGTAAGTAGAGAGCATTTAAATGAATTAGGTAAAGATTTAGACTTAATACGATTTGTAAAAAGTAATATAGATCAAGCTAACGTTGGTGATAATATTCATGGTAATATTTTTGAAGCATTAGTAGGTGCTATTTATTTAGATAAAAACTACAATACCTGTCAGAAATTTATTTACGAAAATGTAATTGTTCCTTACGTTGATATAGAAAAACTAGAAGGAAAAATAACCAGTTACAAAGGTCTTATTATAGAGTGGTGTCAGAAACAAAAGAAGAAATATACTTTTGATACTTACGAAGATTCTGGTAACGAGGCTATTAAGCATTTTAGTGTAAAGGTTAGTATAGATGGCGAGCAAATAGCCAAAGGTAGAGCCACTTCTAAGAAAAAAGCAGAAGAACAAGCAGCTAAAAGAGTATATTTTGCTTTTCAGGAAGAGATTTCTTTGGGGTAAATAGCTAAGGTTTTTGTGTATTACATACTTGTAAAACCCTAAATCTGCATATATAATTAAAATAATTTTTTTGGTTTGATTCTTATGCTTATTTAGAGTACTTTTTTATAAGAAATCACAAAAAAAATAACGTTATTTTAGAAGCTGAAATAATTTTTTAAGAAGCAAAAAATAGAACGTACTTATTCTTTCAAGAATGCATTAATTTAAAGTAACAACGATAACGTTTTCGTTAAATTAACACTAAAATTCGTAAACAATTAGTAATTTAGCTAACTCATAGAAACGAGTATTAGTTATAATTTATGCAGGTACACGCTTTAGAAATGGACGATTTTTTTGAAGAAGAATATTCTTTAATAGGCATCCATTCTACCTTAGAAGATTATAAACTTGCCTACTTATTAAATAAAAACCTAAACGCAAGGTTTTATAAAGCAAAAGAAGATTTAGAGTTTGTTAGAGAAAAAAAGAAATCCTCTTTTTCTATTTATAAATATAAAAATATAGAATTCGATTTCGATTGTTTTTTAATAGCAAATAGTTATAAAGGAGAAAATCAAACAGCGTCTAATCAATTATTACTAACATTAGAAACAAAAACATATTTAATTCCAGAAAAGAAAAAAGTAGATTTCTTTTTAAAAATTTGTGGAGTATCAGAAGATGAATTTGTTTTGAAAACGATAAATAGAATTAAAAGTATTGACAATGTAATTACGGCATATTCAATAGATAAAAACACCTTAAAGTCTAAAGACTTTTTAATATTTTAAACATGAAAAACTACAAAAAAACAAAAATAGTTGCAACCTTAGGTCCAGCAATAGATACCAAAGAAAAAATGAAAGAATTGGCCGTTGCTGGTGTCAATGTCTTTAGAATTAATTTTTCTCATGCAAATTACGATATCGTAAAACAAAACGTACAAAGAATTAGAGAAATTAATGAAGAAGAAGGATTTAACGTAGCCATTTTAGCAGATTTACAAGGACCAAAACTTCGTGTAGGAGTAATGGAAGAAAATGTAGTTTTAAAAGATGGAGACTTATTTACTTTTACTACAGAGAAATGTGTTGGTAACAAGAACAAAGCATTTATGACGTACCAACGTTTTCCTAAAGATGTAAAAGTTGGTGAACAAATTATGGTGGATGATGGTAAATTATTATTTGAAGTAGTTTCTACAGATAAAGATAAAGCCGTTGTTGTAAAAGTAATTGTTGGTGGACCTTTACATTCTAAAAAAGGAGTAAACCTACCTAACACTGCTATTTCTTTACCAGCGTTAACAGAAAAAGATAAAGAAGATGCTATTTTTGCCTTAGGTTTAAATATAGATTGGATGGCGCTTTCTTTTGTAAGAACCCCAGAAGATTTAAGAATGTTACGCGATTTAATCGATGAACATTCAGATTATAGAGTACCTGTAATTGCTAAAATAGAAAAACCAGAAGCAGTTGCAAATATAGATGCTTTAATTCCTTATTGTGATGGATTAATGGTTGCCCGTGGAGATTTAGGAGTAGAAATACCTATGCAAGATGTGCCATTAATTCAGAAAAAATTAGTGAGACGTGCTAAGAGAGCAAGAATTCCTGTAATTATTGCAACGCAAATGATGGAAACAATGATTGACAATCCTGTGCCAACAAGAGCAGAAGTTAATGATGTTGCAAACTCTATTATGGATGGTGCAGATGCAGTAATGTTATCTGGAGAAACATCTGTAGGGAAACACCCATTAAGAGTAATTCAAAAAATGTCTGAAATCATTAGAGCTGTAGAGAACTCTAACATGATTAAAGTACCACACGAAGCACCACATATTAGAACAAACAGATTTATAACAAAATCAGTTTGTCATCACGCAGCATTAATGGCAAATGATATTGATGCAACCGCAATTTCTACATTAACAAATAGTGGGTATACTGCATTTCAAATTTCTGCATGGAGACCACAAGCTAAAATTTTAGCATTTTCATCAGAAAGAAGAATTTTAGGAAAACTAAATTTACTTTGGGGTGTAAAAGCTTTTTATTACGATAAAAACTTAAGTACAGATGATACAGTTGTAGATATTAATAAAATATCTAAAGAAAAAGGCTTTGTTAAAGAAGGAGATTTAATGATTAACCTTACTTCTATGCCAGTAGAAGCTAAAGGTATGGTAAATACCTTAAGAGTTTCTGAAATAGACTAAATACAAGTCTTTAAGAATATTTAAAAAGCATCTTGATTTTGTCAAGATGCTTTTTTTTGTGTGAAAATAAAGTTTTTAATGTTGTATCTATTTAAAAAAAATACAGAAAGAAGAATAATAATTGTTTTTAAATGATTATTTGATAAATAAGATTCTTTATTTATAAGAAATTAAAAAAAAATGAATGTAAATGTTGCATAAAACAGAAAAAACAGTACATTTAAAAGAACTAAAAACGAAACTATTATGGCAATTAAAAGCTTTCAAGGAAAAAGAGACGTAAGTCAAGGAAAAGAAGAGTCACAAATTTTAGTATCTGATTATATGACAACAAAATTGGTAACTTTTAAAGCTGAAGACACTTTAGACCATGTAATTAACCAATTAATTACTTATAAAATTTCTGGAGGACCGGTTGTGAACGATAAGAATGAATTGATTGGTATTATTTCTGAAACTGATTGTATTAAACATATTTCTGAAAGTAAATATTACAATATGCCTTCTGATACAAATAATACTGTAGGTAAATATATGGTTACAGGTGTAGATACGATTGATAAAGACATGAATATTTTTGATGCTGCTTTTAAATTTATTACCTCGCACAGAAGAAGATTTCCTGTTGTAGAAAACGGAAAATTAATAGGACAACTTAGTCAAAAAGATGTTTTAAAGGCTGCGATAAGTGTAAAAGGTAATACTTGGAATAGTTAAACTGTATTATTCTTTTCTGATCAATAAAAAGGTTTCATTTTCTAAAGCCAAATAACCTTCATTGTAAATATAAAAATAAGTATTACCTGTTTTTGTTTTATAAATAGAGGTAAAAAACTGAAAGTCGAAACCTTTATCATATAATTTGGTTCTAGTTACTTTTGTTTTTCCGGAAGTATTTAATTCTGATAAAATTTTATAGTTTTTTCTAAGACGATTATTAATATTTCTGATAAGGTTTTTACTGTCTTTATTAACACGATTGTTATAAGCATTTCTGCAATAATCAGAACAAAATTTCTTATCAATTCTACCCTTTACTATTTCATCACACTCTAAACACTTTCTACTTTCCATAATTTATTTTTTTTAGTTCATACCAATTTACTTGCTTATTACCTTCTTTAAATTCATTAACAAATTGCAAACCAATTTTTTGTAAAATCTTATTAGAACCAATATTTCTTGTTTCTGCAGCTCCATAAATAATATTATAACTCATGGTTTTAAAACCATAATCTAAACAGGTAATTGCAGATTCTAATCCATACCCTTTTTTCCAATATTTAGGAATAAATCGATAGCCAATATCAATAAAATCTTGGTAACCATTTAAACTTTCTTTTTTACCTTTATTTAGTTTTAATCCAGACCAACCTATAAAATTACCCGATTTTTTTTCTATAACAGCAAACCTTCCAATACCATTTTCTTGGTATTGCCTCCTAACAAAAGCAATATTTTTTTCTGCCTCTGCTTTGGTTTTAATGGTATTATTTCCTAAATATTTATGTACCTCTGGGTTAGAATCTAATTCAAACATACCTTCTAAATCAGTTATTCTAAGGTCTCTAAGAATTAATCTTTTTGTTTGTAATTGAAATTTCATAGAGTAAATATACTTAAAAAATATCCGTTTACAAACGACTACAAGTAATTACAACAGAAAGTAATTGTTTTGTAACCGAATAAAATTGCAATGGTGTTGCAACTTTGCGGTGTCAAAACGAATTGACAACAATAAAATAATAATTTAAAAACTTATCTTATGAATACGTTAAGAAACAAAGTACAGTTAATTGGTAGATTAGGTCAAGAACCAGAAATAGTAACTTTTAAAGATGGCAATAAAATGGCTAAATTTTCTATGGCAACAGATGATAGTTATAAAGACAAGGCAGGTAATAAAGTAGAGCGTGCTTATTGGCACAATATTGTGATAACTGGTGGTTTGGTTAATGTGGTAGAAAATTATGTAAAAAAAGGACAAGAAATAGCCGTTGAAGGGAAATTAACAAATAGGTCTTATGACACAAAAGAAGGTGAAAAAAGATATGTAACAGAAATTTTGGTGAACGAATTGTTGCTTTTAGGAGGCAAATAAATTTACGGTTTTTGGTAAAAATAAAAGCATTGGTTTAAGTACCAATGCTTTTATAATGTACATTCATTATTTTTTTTGATAGCCATAAATATCTTTTAAAACAGTTGTTTTTCCGCTAATTGAGTCTTTTACATTTAAATGATATCTAATGGTAATTTTAGTATTGACGGGAGCATAATAATAGATAACCCAAATATCTGCTTCTTTTGTGCCAATACAGCCATTAGAATAGGCTTTTTCTAATGTTTTAGGATTGGTAGTTGTATGTATTAATTGTCCGTAACGGATGCCATTAATTTCGGTTTCTATAAAAGGCACTTGTGGTAACTTTGTAACCTTTTTATCATCTCTGTTGGTTACATAATATCGATGTCCATTTGCTGGGTTATAGAAATCAGGAAAACGTTCATAGCCAACTATTTTTCCTTCTCCTGTTTTTGTTTTTAGATCTAAAACGCGTCCTGCCATTTTTAGATATTTCTTTTCATTTCTACCCACTCTAATAGGAAAACTATAAAGTTCTTTTGAGTTTTCTAAAATTCGGAGTTTAAATTCAGGAATATTGACATCAATTCTTGTATTTTTAAAAGAATCAGACAACTTTTTAGCTAATTTAGAGTTGGGTACAATAAGTTGATCTCCTTTTTTTAAGACAATCATTTTTTTCTGATCATAAACAAAAGAATCCTTTTTAATCATCAGATAATAATCTGTATTTTTTAGCACATCAATTATATAAGGATTTGCCCTAACCAGTAAATGTTCTGTTAACTTATAGTTTGTTAAAGAATCGTATTTTATCACTACAGAATCTATAAATTGAAAGTAATTTTCTACGGTTATATTCTTTTTTACCTTTACTTTTTTAGGGATAAAAGTATGTTTTAAAATAGGGTTTACTTGTAGAAATGTAATTGCATTAGAATTGCTAATATTAAAGAATATTAGTACTACTAAAACGATATAATATTTTACTTTATTTTTCATAATTCAACGAATTAGAAACCTGGTAGACCTAAGTTATACTTTTTTTAAAAGAAATAGAATGATATTCATCATACATAGAACTAGCTGATGAATATCATTTCTAATTGATAGAATTTTAAGTTCTTTTACATAAGTATTTTAAAATGTATTATTATGAAAATAGAACATTTAGAAGAGCGGATTAATGATTACAAAGCATCTATTAAAATAGTTGTTGATAAAAAATCTGAGTGGGAAACTAATACTAAAAAGTTAATATTAAAAACCTTACGGAATACTGTTAAAAGCTATAATATTGGGTGGAAAGTTCAAGAACTTAATTGGATTAATAATAATGAAGCAGTAAATATTATATTCGATTCTTTTCCTGCAGAGCTTATAGATTGTACAAATAAAATACCTGCATATCAATTTATACAAGGAGGTGCATTGGTTTTTTCACAATCGTATAGCGGAGATGTATATGTAATGGTTCTTTTTCCGTACGTAGAGCAGTTACCAATAGAAAACAATAGTTTAGAATTAGGTATTTATGGTCCAACAGAAATTACAGCAAAGCTAATTATAGAAAAAGTAGATGAATTTTTAAAAGAGATGATAAAATGGGAAGTTCCGTCTTATAAAACTCAATTAGGTTTTCAGCACAAATAGTTTTTTGTAAAAGATTAAGAATTATCGTGTGTAACCTTTTTACCAGTTATTTCATCAATGGTAATTTTAAATACAATAGGTGTATTATTTTTGTTTATTTTATGTGAAAAATCACTAATACAGTGTAAGTTTCTATGTTCTTTTTTAGAAATAAGCTCTTTAATTCCGGCATAAAATTCATGTAAATGTTTTTTTGCTTCTGAGCCAGATAATTCTTTATAAAAGCCATGTACTAAAACAGAATTACAAACAGTACTGCTTTGTTTTTCCGAAACTTGTAGAGATACTTTTCTATAATTTCTCATTGCCATTGTTTTATGACCGTCTTCAGAATAACCAATAATAATATTTTCCTTATCAAAAAAATAGGTCATAGGTACAACAAAGGGTCTGTCTATATAAATATAACCTAATTGCCCTACATAGTTGTTAGATAAAATTTGTACGCATTCATTATCGTTTAAATTCGTTACCATGATGCTAGTTTTTAAGTGAAAGTATGACTAAGGTAGTTAAAGTCAGGTAACTAAAAACTGATATAAATCAGTTTTTTAAAATTAAAAAAGATGATATTTAAATAAATCTTATGGCTGTGAAGTGTAAATAATAAGAAATTATTTTAATTTTTTACTCTTTTTCATAAAACGTAAGCTTGTTTTGCAAATCTGTAATTTCTTTTTTTAAAGCATCTACTTGGTTTAATAAGTTGTAAATTACATCAACACCTTCTAAGTTTATGTTTAAATCATAGTGTAAGCGAATCATTTTTTCTACTTCTGTAATTTGAGTAACTTTTATATAATGATTATCATTTTCTACAATAACTTCTATTAATTCGTATTCTTTTAATTCATTTATAAAAGTTTTAGGAATGCTGTAGTGCTTACAAAATTGCTGTATAGATATTAAATTTTGAGTTTCCATAATTAGCGTTGTTTTTGTAATTCTTTAATTAGCTCTATTTCTTTTTGGCTTAGTTTGGTAGGTATTTTAAGTTTATAGGTGATAAACAAATCTCCAAACTGACCTTCTTTTTTATATGTAGGAAACCCTTTTCCTTTCAATTTTACTTTGGTGCCATTTTCTGTTTCTGGTTTAACCGTTAATTTTACTTTTCCATCAAAAGTATCTACCATTAATTGACCGCCAAGTAAAGCAGTGTACACGTCTAAATCTACATCAATATAAAGGTTGTCTTTGTCTCGTTTAAATTTAGTGTTGTTTACAATAGAAAACTGAATGTATAAATCGCCATTAGGTCCGTTATTTACGCCTTTACCGCCATGACCTTTAATTTTGATGATTTGTCCGTTTTCTACACCGGCAGGAATGGTAATTCTAATGTTTTTACCATTAACAGTAATTACCTGTTTTTGGGTTTTATAAACATCTTTTAAATTTAGTTGAATTTCAGAATTGTAATCTTGTCCTCTATATTTTGCACTTGTTCTTCTTCCAGAAGATGCACCACCGCCAAAGATGTCTCCAAAAATATCAGAAAAATCTTCTTGAGAATAACTTCCTTGACTGCTTTGAGATCTTTTTTGATGTGCTTGTTGTCTTTGTTTTTCTTGTTCGTAAGCCTCTCCGTTTTGCCAATGCTCACCATATTGGTCGTATTTCTTACGATTTTCTGGATTGCTTAAAACTTCATTAGCTTCATTAATTTCTTTAAATTGTTTTTCGGCAGTTTTATCATTCGGATTTAAATCTGGATGGTATTTTCGTGCTAATTTTCTGTAGGCTTTTTTAATATCAGCTTCAGAAGCACTTTTAGTAATTCCTAATATTTTGTAATAATCTACAGTTGCCATTTTTTGTTTTTTTAAGCTTCTAGAGCAAAACTAAAAGTAGTACAATTAAATTATAGATAAAATGAGAAATATCAGTTCTTTAAACCGATAACTAATCATTTTAGCAGTTTTTTAAATTAATCAATAAAAACCAAAAAGAAGTTTAACATTGTGTTTTTTGTGCAGACTATGTTGTTTTTTCTAATGCTAAATTTAGTTTTTTAACCAAGTTAAATTCAGATTGATCTGTATCGTCTACAGAAGCTGCTATTTTGGTAGCTGTTTTGCTTATTAGACTTTTAATGCCTTCTGTAAATAAAGATGGATGTTCTTTTTTAAAATCTATAAACTCAGCATAACAAGTTTCAGAATTAGAAAAACCTTCGGTATTTAACCAATCGAAAACAGTTTCAATTTGATAGGCTGCATCAGAATGAAAATCATCATCAACAGGATCTACTTTTGTCCATTTATTTTTTACAATTTCTTTTAAAATAGTAAACTCAATTTCTTCTACAACATTATCGGCGGCAGCAATTGCATAAAATAATTTACCTAGGTTTTCATAAAAAGAAATAATAGTGTTTTGTGAAGGTTTCATAATTAAAAGATTTATGAATGTTTGTAAATTTATACTATTATTTACGGTTAAATTATGACATTCGTCATTATTAAGTGTCTCTTTTGCACAAAATATAGTATTTTTAAACCTTTAATTAATCTGATAATTTATTACAAATAATGCTAAACAAAGAGCAAGATATTTTTAATGTACTTTTTGAAGCTGTTTCAGAGGGAGTTGTAGTGGTAGATGATCAGCAAAACATTGTTTCTGTAAATACTTCTGTAGAAAAAATGTTTGGTTACGAGAAAGGTGAGCTTGTTAAAAAAAAGCTAGATATTTTAATACCTAAAAATTATCATGCCGGTCATGGAGCTCATTTTGATGGCTTTATGAAGAATAAAGAAAAAAGGCAGATGGGGAATGGGCGAGATTTATATGGCGCTCGAAAAAATGGAGATATTTTTCCTTTAGAAGCCGGTTTAAATCCGTTTGAAATTTATGGAAAAACTTTTGTAATGGCTTTAGTTATAGATATTTCTGTTAGAAAACAACAGGAAGAAGAAATCTATAAATTAAATGAAGAGCTCGAAAAAAAGGTGAGCGAAAGAACAAAAGAACTAAGCAAAACGGTTAACGAATTAAAGGTAGTTAATTTAGAGTTAGACGAAGAAAACCATAAAAGGATAGAAGCCGAAAACCAAATTAAAGCCGCGTTAAAAAAAGAAAAAGAGCTCAATGAATTAAAAACCAAATTTTTATCGTTGGTTTCTCATGAGTTTAAAACACCTTTAAGTGGTATTTTAACTTCTACCATGTTATTAGGTAAATATAAACTGTCTGAACAACAAGAAAAAAGAGACAAGCATTTACAAACAATTACCAATAAAGTACATTATTTAAATAATATTTTAAATGATTTTTTATCCGTAGAAAAATTAGAGACGGGTAAAATAAATTACAAGTTTCATACTTTTAAATTAAGCAAGGTTGTAGATGAGGTAATTTACAATGCAAATATGCTTTTAAAAGAAGGACAAAGAATTAATTATCCAGAAGACATTGATGAAATTTCTTTAACACAAGATGAAAAAACGGTGGAGTTAGCATTATCTAACTTGGTAAATAATGCCATTAAATATTCACCAGAAAACACAGAAATTAGCATCAATATAACACAAGATAAAAAAGAGACTACCATTAATATTAAAGATAACGGAATTGGTATTCCGAAAGCAGATCAGAAAAATATCTTTAATCGTTATTTTAGAGCAGAAAATGCTTTATTAACACAAGGAACAGGAATTGGCTTAAATATTATTAAAAGTCATTTAGAAAATTTAGGAGGAACGATTACTTTTGAAAGTGAAGAAAATGTCGGTTCTACTTTTACAATGAAGATTATTAACAAAGCAATATGAAAAAAATATTATTAATTGAAGACGATGTAGTTTTAAGAGAAAACACATCAGAACTTTTAGAATTATCTAACTACGAGGTTGTAAATGCTGCAAATGGAAAAATAGGAGTACAAGTAGCAAAAGAAACTTTACCAGATATTATTGTTTGTGATATTATGATGCCAGAACTAGATGGTTATGGTGTTTTAGAAGCTTTAACTAAAAATGAAAGCACACAACACATCCCTTTTATATTTTTATCAGCAAAAACAGAAAGAAAAGATGTTAGAAAGGGAATGGATTTAGGTGCAGATGATTACATAACAAAACCTTTTAGTGAGGATGAATTGATTAGTGCTATAGAAAGCAGATTAGCAAAAGCGTCTATACTAAAAGATATTAGAGAAAAAAAAGTAGTAAAAGTAGAAGAAACAGAAGATATAAGAAGTCTTAATGATCTAAAAAATTATTTTGAAGATAACGGAGAGTCTTTTGTTTTTGCTAAAGAAGCAACCATTTATAAAGAAGGTAATAACTCTAATTATATTTACTTAATAAATAAAGGGTTGGTAAAATGCCATAAATTAGATGAACAAGGTAAACAACTTACCACTGCTTTATATAAAGAAGACGATTTGTTTGGGTATACTTCTTTTACTCAAAATTTAGCCTATCAAGAATCTGCAACTGCAATTAAAGAAACCGAGTTGGTAGGGCTTTCTAAAAAAGCATTAACCAATGTTTTAAACAAAAATCATAAAGTAACGTTAGAATTAATAGAATTGCTAACAGAAGATTTGGCAATTGTAAAAGACCAGCTTTTGCAAATGGCCTACAGTTCTGTAAGTAAAAAAACGGCAAAAACAATTTTAATATTTGCAGAAAAATTAAATAGAAAACCAGAAGATCAAATAAAAATTTCTAGAAACGATTTAGCAAGTGTTGCTGGTATTGCAACAGAAACATTAATAAGAACCATGTCTAATTTTAAAAAACAAGGACTTATAGAAATAGAGGGTAGAACTATTAGAATTTTAGACTTAGAAAGGTTAAGAGAAATCTGCTAATACGTACTAAGTGTAGGTTGATATGACCAATATCATTTTTTAAAAAGCATTGTAGCCATAAATTTGTCTGATATTAAAGACGAATTACAATGAAAAATATTTTATTACCTACAGATTTTTCTGATAATTCTTGGAACGCTATTGAGTACGCTTTAAATTTTTATAAAGACTCAATGTGTAATTTTTATTTATTACACATTAATAGACTAAGCAACGTTGCAACAGAAGATTATTATTACGCCCAAACGCAAGAACTTCTTGTGGATGTTAATATAGAAAACGCAAAAACAGCATTAAAAAAACTACAACAAAAAATAGTAGAAAATTTTAATAACACCAAACATAAATTTGTCACTTTAACAGATACCAACTTTTTTATAGAATCGATAAGACAACATATCGAAGAAAAAAAAATAGATGTAATTGTAATGGGAACAAAAGGAGCTAGTGGTCTTGCCGGTTTTATTACGGGTAGCAATACCGGAGATGTTATTACAAAAGTAAAATGTACCACTTTAGTAGTGCCAGAGAATGCAAAATTTGGTAAAATTGAAGAGATTGCATTTCCTACCGATTTTTCATTGTCTACAGATTTGCAATTATTACAACCTATCATAAATATTTTAGAAGAAAAAAAAGCATCATTAAGAGTTTTAAATATCAGTAAAAAAGTAACTGCATTAAATGCAGATCAACAAAAAAGTAAAGAATTACTAGAAGATTACTTTTACAATTACAGTCATAGTTTTCATTTTTTAACCAATAAAAAAGTAGAAGATGCGGTACAGTGTTTTGTAAACAGTAGAAATATAGACATGATTGTTATGGTTGCAAAAAACCTTAACTATTTTCAACAGATACTATTTCATACCAAAGTGGCAGAAATAAGTTATCATACAGACGTTCCTTTTTTAGTGCTTCATGAATAAAACATTATGTTATGGAAAATTCAATTTTTTTAGCAAAGTTTTGGGGTTATTATTTACTTATATTTTTCGTTATTCTAAGCTTTAATCCAAAAAGGATTCGGCAAATATTTAATGATTTAGAAGATCAGAAATTTTTAATTATTCTATCTTTTTTATCAATTATTATTGGGTTGATAAATATTCTACTTCATAACATTTGGCAGCCTAATTGGAAACTCATCATAACCCTAATTGGTTGGTCTTCATTACTTATTGGTTTGTTTCTTTTTATTTTTCCGAAACGAACAATCAATTGGTTAAAGTTTGTAAATATTAAATTTGTACAAGTAATTTACACACTACTTTTTTTAGTAGGTATTTACCTATTAAATATAGGATATGCCATTATAATCTTTTAAATTAAAAGAATTCCTCTTGATGTTTTTAGAGGTTTCCTTAGATATTGTCTCTCCCATGAAATGGGAATTTATATTAACTTAAAATTCATAAAGATGAAAATAAATATTCAATTTGTTAACATGTCTACAAGTGAAACTATGGAAGCTTATACAGAAAAAAAGCTAGCTAGTTTGGTTAAAAAATTCGACAAAATTTTAAATGCAAACGTGTTTTTTAAAAAGGAAAATGATTCTAAAGATAAAGGAATGATCTGCGAAATAGAATTAAGTGTTCCAGGACCAAGACTATTTGCTTCTTCTAACGAAAAAAATTATGAACTTGCTGTAAAAAACACTATTTCAGATTTAGAAATTCAATTAAAAAAGAGAAAAGGAATTGTAAAACCTTATTTATAATTTTAGCATTAAAAACCTTCTAAAATAGCACTCTTTTTTAAGCTGATATATATCATACTTTTATTGTAAAGATAAAGTTAGCTTTAAAAAGTGTACGCTACATATACGTGCAATGATAATAAAAGAACTTAGTTAGTACTTAAAAAGCATTAACTAAGTTTTTTGAACCTGTAAAAGTAAAAATAAATTTAAAAAAGAATTAGCACTCTTTTATAAAGGTATTGATACTAAAGTAAAAACTGTTTAAGCTGTACATGATATGGCTTATAATTAGGTAAGCTCATTGGGTAGAAATTTTCTACATCTTACAATTTTGTTTATAATGTTCTTTAATTTTCAATATGGATGATACTAATATAAATGTCATAAAATATTCTGGAAAAAAAGTAAAATTTTCTACAAGTAAGCTCTATGCTTCATTAAAAAGAACCGGAGCAGAAGATGCTATTGTAAATCAAATTATAGATAAAGTTAGAGATGAGTTATACCAAGGTATTTCAACCAAAGAAATTTATAATAGAGCGTTTGCGCTACTTAAAAAGAAAGAACGTCATTTTGCCTCTAAATACAAATTAAAGAAAGCAATTTACGAGTTAGGACCCACTGGTTTTCCTTTTGAAAGGTTTGTTGCTGCAGTTTTTAAATATGCTGGATACAGTGTAGAAGTTGGTAAAATTTTAAACGGTAAATGTGTTACACACGAAATAGATGTAACTGCAACAAAGAATAAGGAAACCATTATTGTAGAATGCAAGTTTCATGGAGAGCAAGGCTTTAATTGTAATGTAAAAGTGCCTTTATACATTAACTCTCGTTACTTAGATGTAAAAGCACATTGGGACACAAACAATCAAACAGAATCTAAATTAATAGAAGGTTGGGTTGTTACAAACACAAGATTTACAGAAGATGCATTAAAATTTGGTAACTGTTGTGGTTTGCATTTATTAAGTTGGGATTATCCTAAAGGAGATGGTTTAAAAGATAAAATAGATCGTTTAGGATTGTACCCAATTACAGTTTCTACCTTACTAACAAATAGAGAAAAAGAATTTTTATTAAACAGAAATGTAGTTTTATGTAGAGAGGTAATAGAAGACGTTTTTTACTTAGATCATTTAGGTATTTCTAACATTAGAAAAGATAGAATTCTAAATGAAATTAAGCAATTGTGTAACAGTAAAAATCATTAATCAAATGGAACATTTTGCTAAAATAAATTTTTTAGGAGCTTCTGGAGTGGTAACAGGCTCAAAATTTTTAATTGAAACTTCAGAGAAAAACATATTGATAGATTGTGGTATGTTTCAAGGTTTAAAAGAACTTAGAGAACTAAATTGGCAAGATTTACCTGTTGATGTTAGTAAAATTGATGTTGTACTTTTAACACATGGCCATTTAGATCACGTTGGATATTTACCTAGATTAGTAAAACAAGGTTTTGAAGGTAAAATTATAGGAACCGCACCCACATTAGCCATTGCCAAAATTATATTAAAAGACATTGCTAAAATTAATGAAGAAGAGGCAGAAAAAGCAAACGAAGAGGAATATTCATCTCACAAACCTGCGTTACCTTTTTATACTATTGAAGATGCCGAAAAAACCATCAAGCAGTTTGATGTAAAAGAAGATAACGAGTGGCTTTTGTTATCAGAAAATATAAAATATCGTTTTCAACAGAACGGACATATCATTGGTGCAACTTTTATAGAATTAGACATTAAAGGTAAACGTTTTGTGTTTTCTGGAGATATTGGTAGAAAAAATGATTATCTTTTACAAGATCCCAAAACACCAGAAAGGGCAGATTTTTTATTTATAGAAAGTACGTATGGTAATAAGCTACATCCAGTAGAAGATGTAGAGCAAAAATTGGCTACTATTATTAAGAAAACTATTCAAAAGAAAGGAAACCTAATAATTCCGAGTTTTGCTGTAGAACGCTTGCAAACACTTATGTATATTTTATGGAAACTGTATAAAGAAAACAAGATTCCGAATATCCCTATTTTTGTTGATAGTCCGATGGGTAATAGAGTTTTAGATGTTTTTAAACGTTTTCCTACCTGGCATAAATTACCAGTAGAAGATTATAATGCTATGTGTAATCATGTAAATATTGTTCAATCTTACAAAGAAACATGGGAAACAATAGACGATAAAAGATCTAAAATTATAATTGCCGGAAGCGGCATGGTAACAGGTGGTAGGGTATTAACCTATTTGCAACAATTAATAGATGAAAAAGCAACTACAGTTTTATTAGTAGGTTATCAAGCAGAAGGAACTCGTGGAAGACAATTATTAGATGGCGCTCACGAAATTCGTTTTAGAGGTAAATATTATCCTATAAAAGCAACAGTTAAAACCATAGAGAGTTTATCTGCACATGCAGATCAGCAAGATTTAATAAGCTGGATGAAAAACATTAAAAATGTTCCAGAAAAAATATTTTTAATTCATGGAGAGCCCACCGCTTTAGATGCTTTTAGGGTTAAAATAAAAGATACTTATAATTGGAATGCAGTGATACCTAAACTAGATTCTGTTGAGAAAGTTGAAATTTAATAAAAATTGAATAAAATGGAAGCAAACAAAAGTTATAAAAGTTTTAATGAAAACAAATCTATTGAAGAATTAAAATACAATATGCTTCAATATACAATAAGAATAGAAGAAGAACTTATTGAATATAAATTTTATCAAAATCTTATAGAAGCCTCTACTTTTAAAGGAAACTCTATGAATCTATTTGAGAACTTAGAAATGTTTAAAAAAGATATTAAGACCACAGAAAAAGAAGCTTTTGCGTTGTTAGATGAAATTAAATTACATTCAAACTCAATTTCAAATAAAATAGAATGTGATGATTTATCGTGCGATAATTTCTTTATAAATAAGCACAATGAGTTAGAAGAAAAAACATATAATTTTTTCAGGAAATGCAAGGCCTTTAAAATTCAAATGTTTCAATATCTAGAAAGTGTTTTAAAAATATAAATATTAATTAACTGATAATTATCAGTTTATGGGTTTTTTGTTATTCGTAATTTGGTACGAGAATTAATGATGACAAAGAGTTTTTAAGAGTACCTTATATTTTTATAAATAAAAATCACTTTTTTTTAGTTTATAAAAATATAAAAACAGCAACCAAAGTAACTTCTAAGGTTGTGTAAATGTAATTAATAAGTAGTTAGGAGTTCGGGGGAACTCCTTTCTACTGATTAGATTTAAAAATAACATCATGAAAATAGCACAAGTAAATACAAGTTTTATAAAATGGTTAAGTGCAGAAGAAATGCATAATGACTCTAAAGAATGGCTTATAGATTTAGAATTTTTAAATGATGAATATCTTTTTTTTGAAGATTTAATAAAGTGGAATACGCTTCAATTAATCGATTTTCAAGCCTATTCTAAAAGTAAAGAATTTATCGAAATTTTAAGTAACTCTAAAAAAACCAATGACAAGTTAATTGAGTTGGTTAAAAAGCATAAAAATGGTCTTGAAGTTTTAGTAGACGTAAAAGATGAACCTAAAAAAGAGGAAGCTTATAAAACAGAACACAAAACAGTTCTTGTTCTGTTTAAAAATCATTTAAAAGAGCACAGAGCTCTAAAATTAAATTTATTTGAGATTTTAAAAAAAATTAAAAAAACAGAAAAAGGAAAACGAATAATAGATGTAGAATAAGATTATTGTAAAATATTAAGATAAAGCTGCAGAAAATTGCAATGAAAATTAAGAACTCGTTCATTATTGAACGGGTTCTTTTTTTGTTAAAAAAATCACAAATACTCTTGGTTTTACATCTGGTTAAAATAACAAAGGCAATTTTTTGTAACTTTCAAGTTAAATTATAAACCTCTTTCTATGCCAAATTATAAGCTTCATATTAACGGAAAAGTACGTGCAGTTTCTGCGGATGCAGATACACCCTTGTTATGGGTTTTAAGGGATGAACTAAATTTAGTAGGCACAAAATTTGGTTGTGGTATTGCACAATGTGGTGCTTGTACAGTACATATAGACGGTGTTGCTACAAGAAGTTGCCAAATGCAAGTTTCTATTTTAGATGATGTAAAAATTACAACGATAGAAGGGTTGTCTGATGATGGAAAACACCCTGTACAAGAGGCTTGGAAAGAAATTGATGTACCACAATGTGGATATTGTCAGGCAGGACAAATAATGACTGCTTCTGCGTTTTTATCAGAAAATAAAAATCCTTCAGAAGAAGAAATAAGAGAAGCTATGCATGGTAATATTTGTAGATGTGCTTCTTATAATAGAATAGAAAAAGCGGTAAAAGTTGCTGCAGAAAAAATGTCTTAATATAAAAAAGTGGTTCCTCAAATTTTTCGAAGAGGAAAACCTAAAAATTACTTCACAAAATGGAATCTAAATCAAAGAATAATTTTAGCAGAAGAAACTTTTTAAAGGCATCTGTTTTAGCAAGTGGTGGCCTTTTAGTTGGTTTTAATTTATTAACGGCTTGCAAACCAGAAGCCGTAATGCCAGTAGATATTGATAGTTTAAACTTTAATGATTTTAACGCATTTATTAAAATCTCTGATGATGGTTACGTTACTATTTTTTCTCCAAATCCAGAAATTGGGCAAGGTGTAAAAACAGCAATGCCTATGATTATTGCAGAAGAATTAGATGTAGAATGGAGCAAAGTACGTGTTGTACAAGCTAATTTAGATACTAAAAATTTTAAAAGACAAGTTGCAGGAGGTAGCCAATCGATACGTTTTGGTTGGGATGCTTTAAGGCAAACAGGTGCAACTACAAAACAATTGTTAGTAAATGCGGCTGCCGTAAAGTGGAATGTAGATGCTAGTACTTGTAAAGCATCAAAAGGAATTATTACAAATGCAAACGGAGATAAATTAGGCTATGGAGATGTTGTAAAAGAAGCAGCTTTGTTATCAATTCCAGAAGATGTAAAGTTGAAAGAAATTAAAGATTTTACAATTATTGGTCAAGAAATAGTAAACGTAGATATTGATAAAATTATTACAGGAAAACCTCTTTTTGGATTGGATTATAAGGCAGAAGGTATGTTATATGCATCTGTTTTAAGACCTCCAGCTTTTGGGCAAATATTAGAAAGTTTTGACGCTTCTGAAGCAAAAAAAATAAATGGTGTTATTGATGTAATTACCATTGGCGATAAAGCGAGAAAATTTTTGAATTCTGGGAAGAAAAACTGGACTTTTAAAATGTCAGAAACCGATAAAGTAGTGGTAATTGCAACAAATACTTGGGCTGCAATTAAAGGAAAAAAAGCACTTACTGCAATTTGGAAAGAAGACTCTAAATTAGAATCTACAGAAAATCAAAATAAAGCATTAACGAAGATATTAGAAGGTAAAGGGTTAACTACAAGAAGAGAAGATGGTGATTTAAAAAAGGCTTTTGCAACGGCAGATAAGGTGATTGAAAAAACATATCATTCTCCTTTTTTACCACACAATTGTATGGAACCTATGAATTTTTATGCAAATGTAACTGCAGAAAATATTCAATTAGCAGGTCCTGTACAAACACCAGAATTTGCAGCACAAGTGGTTGCAGAAATGTTAGATTTTGATGTTGATAAGGTGTCTGTAGAAATGACAAGAATGGGAGGTGGTTTTGGTAGAAGACTCTACGGAGATTTTGTATACGAAGCCGCAGAAATATCTAGTGTTATAAAAAAACCGATTAAATTAATTTCTACAAGAGAAGATGATATGACTACAGGAGTTTACAAGCCTTCTGTAAAATATAGAATAAAAGCCGCTTTAAAAGACGGAAAAGTAATTGGATATCATTTAATTGAAGCAGCTGTTGGTAGTAATATGTATGGATTAATTCCTAATTTTTTTCCTGCAGGATGTATTCCTAATTATAAAGTAGAAACAGGCAATTCTAAAAGTAACGTTACAACAGGTGCGTGGAGAGCTCCTTATACCAATTTTTTAGCATTTGCAGAACAAAGTTTCTTTGATGAATTGGCATCAGAATTAAATATAGATCCTATTCAATTACGTTTAGATTTATTGCAAAATGTAAAAGGGACTACTGATAAAAAAATTGAATATTCCGGACAAAGAATGCAAGACACTATTAAATTAGTGAGAGAAAAAGGAAATTGGGGAAAAACAAAAGAAGGTGTTTACCAAGGTTTTTCTGCATATTATAGCCATAATACACATGTTGCAGAAATTGCAGATATTGTTTTAAAAGATGGTTTTCCTATAGTTAAAAAAGTAACTGTTGCGGTAGATTGTGGTGTTGTAGTAAACCCAACAGGAGCAAGAAACCAATTAGAAGGTGGTGTTTTAGATGGAATAGGGCACGCTATGTATGCTGATTTTTCTTTAAAGGATGGAAAACCAACACACAAAAATTTTGATACATATAGATTAATCAGAATGCAAGAAACGCCAAAAGTCGCCGTTCATTTTGTAGAAAATGATTTATCTCCTACAGGTTTGGGAGAACCAGGTTTACCTCCAGCAGGTGGGGCAGTTGCCAACGCAATTAATGCGGCTTTAGGTAAGAGAATTTACAAGCAGCCGTTTATAAATGAATTAAAACAAGATTCAATTTTAAGCTAATTTTAAATGAGTTTAAAACAAAAAAATTGCCAAAACCAAATACATGGTTTTGACAATTGGATGTGAGTAACTTTTTTTGTTAAAATTCTTAGGGAACCTTTTAACTTGCTACTCAATATTTAGCACATTTATGGGGGCATTGCTAATATGATACAAATATAAAGCGTTTCTAAAAGTAATTTTTTAAATGCTTACAAAGTGTAAGTGTCTTTCGGTTATTGACAATAATCTGTCGATTAAAAGAGTATCTTTAGTCGTGTAAAATTGCTGATAAACTAAAAAAAGCCACTTAAAAGTGACTTTTTTTAGTTTATCAGTAAATAAAATAGATTTAACTTACTTGTTGTCCGTTTTTAACGGCTTTTTCTGGCTCTACAAAAGCTAATTTTCCATCAGGAGTATCTGTCATTAAAATCATACCTTGGCTTTCTACACCTCTAATTTTTCTAGGTGCTAAGTTTACCAAAACAGAAACTTGCTGACCAATAATATCTTCTGGCGAAAAGCTTTCTGCAATACCAGAAACAATAGTTCTTGTATCTATACCAACATCAACCTTTAATTTTAAAAGCTTTTTAGTTTTAGCCACTTTTTCTGCTTCTAAAATAGTACCAATTCTAATATCTAGTTTGGTAAAATCTTCAAATTCAATAGTTTCTTTTTGAGGTTCTAGCACTTTATTTTCTTGCTCGTTGGCAATTTTAGTTGCTTCTAATTTTTCTATCTGAGCATCAATTGTTTTATCTTCAATTTTAGAAAACAACAATTCTGCTTTGTTTATTTGATGAGCTGCTGGTAATAAAACATCTTTTTCGGTAACATCTGTCCAAGAAAGCGAGTCATCAATATTTAAAATTCCTTTTAATTTATCCGAAGTAAACGGTAAAAATGGTTTAGAAGCCACTGCCAATGCTGTAGAAATTTGCAAAGCAACATACATAATTGTTTGTACACGTGCTGCATCAACTTTTATAACTTTCCAAGGTTCTTCATCCGCTAAATACTTGTTACCAAGTCTTGCTAAATTCATTAATTCTTGGCTAGCTTCTCTAAATCTGTATCTTTCAATAGACTTACCAATAATATTCGGAAACTCTTTTACAGCTGCTAAAACATCTTCATCTACTTCTGTAAAATCATTTGGTGCAGGTACAATTCCCTCGTAATATTTGTTAGTTAAAACCACAACTCTATTAATAAAGTTACCAAAAATAGCAACCAATTCGTTGTTGTTTTTAGCCTGAAAATCTTTCCAAGTAAAATCGTTGTCTTTACTTTCTGGTGCGTTTGCAGTTAATGTATAACGTAAAACATCTTGCTGATCTGGAAATTCTTCTAAATATTCGTGCAGCCAAACTGCCCAATTTTTAGAAGTCGATAATTTATTTCCTTCTAAATTTAAAAATTCATTGGCAGGTACATTGTCTGGCAAAATAAAATCTCCGTGAGCTTTTAGCATTGCAGGGAAAATTATACAGTGAAAAACAATATTGTCTTTCCCTATAAAATGAACCAATTTGGTATCATCTTTTTTCCAATAATCTTCCCAGTTTTTTCCTTCTCTTGCAGCCCATTCTTTGGTAGATGAAATGTAGCCAATTGGCGCATCAAACCAAACATATAAAACTTTTCCTTCGGCATCTTTTAAAGGAACCGGAATTCCCCAATCTAAATCTCTTGTTACTGCTCTTGGTCTTAAACCATCTTCTACCCAACTTTTTACTTGGCCGTAAACATTAGGTTTCCAATCTTTTTTATGACCTTCTAAAATCCACTCACGTAAAAAAGCTTCGTGTTTATCTAAAGGTAAAAACCAGTGTTTTGTTTCTTTTACTGTTGGTACATTACCTGTAATTGCAGATTTAGGGTTAATTAAATCTGTTGCGTTATGAGAAGTACCACAGTTTTCACATTGATCTCCATAACTTTCTTCGAAACCACATTTAGGGCAAGTTCCTACTACAAACCTATCTGCTAAAAACTGATTTGCTTCCTCATCATACAATTGTGCAGAAACTTCTTCTATAAACTCACCATCATTATACATTTTTGTAAAAAAATCAGATGCAGTTTCATGATGAATTTTAGATGAGGTTCTAGAATAATTATCAAAAGAAATTCCGAAATCTTCGAAAGATTTTTTGATGATTCCGTGGTATTTATCAATAATTACTTGCGGAGAAACGCCTTCTTTTTTAGCTCTCATTGGTATGGCAGCTCCGTGTTCATCTGAACCAGAAATGTAGGCAACATCATTACCAGTTAAGCGTAAATAACGCGCATAAATATCTGCAGGAACGTAAACACCTGCTAAATGACCAATATGAATTGGACCATTTGTATAAGGTAAAGCGGCAGTAATTGTATATCTTTTAGGAGCACTCATGTGTTCTATGTATTAATTGTGGACTGATTTTTGAAGTGCAAAAGTACGAAAAACGGAGTTTTAAAAACCATTGAAAATTGATACATTTACCATAATAAGATTTTTATACAATCAGAAACAAGAAACAACACCTATTTTGAAGAAAAATATGCTATTTATTACGTTTTTATTGATGATTTTTTCATCGATAAAAGCACAAGAAAAACTAAGTACACCTGCTTATTTAAAAAAAGGAGATACAATTGCTATTGTTGCGCCTGCTGGAATTTTAAAAAACAGACAAGCAACCATTCTTAAAGCTAAAAAATTAGCAGAAAGTTGGGGTTTAAAAGTAGTTATAGGTAAAAACGTATTCAAACAAAACAATCATTTTGCAGGAACGGATGTAGAACGTTGTCAAGATTTTCAGGATGCGTTAGATAACCCAAACATTAAAGCAATTTGGGCTGCAAGAGGCGGTTACGGTTCTGTAAGAATTTTAGACTTATTAGATTACACAACGTTTATGGAGCACCCAAAATGGATCATTGGGTATTCTGATATTACTGCGTTTCACAACCACATTCATAATTTAGGTGTAGAAACCATTCATGGAATGATGGCAAGTAGTTTAGAGGAGAAGCCAGAGGAAATTATTAAAACAATTTCGAGTTTTAAAAATGCGTTGTTTGGTACAGCTATTTCTTATAAAATTCCATCATCAAAATATAATAGAATTCCATCATCAGAAATAATAGAAGGACAAATAGTAGGAGGAAACTTGGCTATTTTAGCATCTATGTTAGGTTCTAAAAGTCAGTTAAATACGGATGGTAAAGTGTTGTTTATTGAAGAAATTGGCGAGTATAAATATTCTATTGATAGAATGTTACAAAGTTTAAAACGTGCCGGATATTTTACAAATGTAAGTGCTGTAATTATAGGTAATATGTCTTCTATCAGAAAGAATTCTACTAAATGGGGAAGTACTATTGAGCAATTAATTTTAGATGTTGTTCCAGAGGATATTCCTGTTTTCTTTGATTTCCCTGCGGGACATGAAGCAGATAATAGAGCAATGATTTTTGGACGAAACATAAAGCTATCTGTTGGTAACGGACAGTATTTTGTTAAGTTTACAAAATAGATTTTACTTTAAATAAAGTAGCGTCTAGCTCATTGTAAAGTTTTAAAAACCGTTGTTTACGATTTTCTTGTTGCTTAAATTCATTAGCCTGAAAACCACCAATAAAATTCAGCCATTTGTGTTTTGGTTTATTGTGATTTTCTTCATTTAGGTTAAAGTCTATTTGTGATATTATGAATTTTATTTCTTTAGAAAATAAGCTTTCTTTAACTTTCTGTATAAATCTTTTTATTTCAATTTCTAATTGATTTAACTCATCATCAGTAATAATTTTATCATTTTGATGTCTTTTGGATTCTGTTTTTAAGAACTCTAAATATTTAATAAGCGTTTCTTTTTCCATTATTATAAAAGTAAGTAATAATTTGTAAATTAACATGCTGCAATTTTCAATTTAACAACAGACTGAAAACTGCCAACTGAAGACTAAAAACTCAAAAAAATGGCAGAACACAATGAACTTGGAAAAGAAGGAGAAAAATTAGCCATTGATTTTTTATTAAAAAATGGTTATAAAATTTTAGAAACCAATTACCGTTATTTAAAAGCAGAAGTAGATATTATTGCTAAAAAAGATAACACTTTAGCGGTTGTAGAAGTAAAAACAAGAAGTACCGATTATTTTGGTAATCCGCAAGACTTTGTAAATCCGAAGAAAATAAAACTCTTACTGTCTGCAATTGATTATTACGTGGTTGATAAAGATTTAGATGTTGATGTCCGTTTTGATATTATTGCGATTATCTATCAAAAAAAAGAAACAAAAATAGAGCATTTAGAAGATGCTTTTCTTCATTTTTAACAATTCCTTTTCAGCTGAACATCGTAATCAATATTCAATAAAAGATCTTTTTAAAAGCCTAAGTTTTAGTTTCGTTCTATGGTTACAAAAAAGTTTTGGTTTGGTGTTCTTTTAGGTGTTTTAGGTATTGTCCTTTTTTCTTCTAAAGCTGTAATGGTAAAACTGGCGTACAATTATAATGTAGATGCCATTACTATGTTATTGTTAAGGATGTTATTTTCTTTTCCTTTTTATGTGGTGATTGCGTTTTTGTACCGGAAACAAAATGAGCATATTAAAACGACTCATAAAGATTATTATTGGGTAGTATTTTTTGGTTTGGTTGGTTATTATTTAGCAAGTTATTTCGATTTTGAAGGCTTAAGCTACATAAAAGCAAGTTTAGAGCGTATTATTTTATTTGTATATCCTACCATTGTTATTTTATTAAATAGATTATTCTTTAAACAACCTATTACTAAATTTCAGGCGCTTGCCATCTTTTTATCATACGTAGGTATTGTAATTGCTTTTTCTGATGAGGTTGATATTTCTGGTAATAATGTGTATTTAGGAGGCTTCTTTGTGCTTTTAAGTGCAATAACCTATGCTTCTTATTTGGTAGGTAGCGGCTGGTTAATTCCTAAATTTGGTGTGGTAAGGTTTACGGCTTATGCCATGTTAGTTTCTTGCTTTTGTGTGTTTGTTCACTTTAGCATTATTGGTGATACAGATTTGTTTCATCTACCTTGGCAGGTATATGGTTTTGGGTTTTTAATAGCAATATTTGCAACCGTAATACCTTCGTTTTTAGTAAGTACTTCTATTAAAATGATTAGCTCGTCTAACTTTGCTATTGTTGCTGGTGTTGGGCCAATATCTACCATAATATTAGCGTCTTTTTTCTTAGGAGAACGGTTAACTTTACTTCAGTTTTTTGGAGCCTTTTTAGTGGTAATTGGTATTATTATAACCTCTTTAAATCAAGCAAAGAAAAAGTAAGACTACTTTAAAGCTTTTAAAATAGCTTTTCTTAAATCACTAATATCAGTTTTTTTACTGCCACTATCTATGTAGGTAATTTTTCCTTTTTTATTGATGATAAAATAAGAGGGGTATACTTGTTGTTTGTTAAATTTCTGACTTACATCCATTGCTGAATAAGCAATTTGAAAGTTAAAAGGATGTACTTTTAATAGTTTTTCTATTACTGGTTTTCTATCTAATGCAGGTGCAATAAATAAAATATCATCTCTTTTTTCAAACTCTTTTACAAGGTTATTTAAGTTAGGAATGTCTGTTAAACAAGGCATGCAAGAGGTAAACCAAAATTTAAAAATAACTACTTTTTCTTTAATTTCTTTATTGGTTAATTTTGTACCATCTGTAAGCCATAATTTAAAGCTAGGAGCGTCATCATTAATTTTAAAATATTGTTGACTAACAACATTATAATTAATAAATAACGCAAAAATAACTACCCATTTTTTTACCATTACTTTTCGGTAAAAAAATCTTTTACATCTTTTAAATGTTCTGGTTTTGCAATAATTTTTTTGTTAGCATCTAAAATAAAATAACTTGGTGTAGAAACAATATTATAGGTTCTTGCAATTTTGTTTTCCCATTTGTTTAATCCTAAAACATGATGCCAATTTGGTAGTGTTTTCTTAAAACTGTTCCATCCAAAAGCCTCTTTTTCTAAAGAGAAAGCAACTACTTTTACTTTTTTATTATCTTTTAAAAATTTATGTACTTGTGGTACTTCGTTTAAACAATGTGAGCAAGTGGTACTCCAAAAAATTAATAAATAATTTTCTGCATCGTCTAACTTAGAAAGTTTTAATTCTTTACCGTTTTCTTTCCAAGAAAAATCTGGTGCAATTCTACCTACTTCAGCAGCAAATAGGGCTTGCTTAGCTTTTTTAAAGTTTTTATCTTGAATGTTAGCTGGTAATTTGTTGTAATAAGTTTCAAACAAATAATCTATTAAATCTAAATTCATAGAAGATTCAAACTGAGTAACCAAAAACTCAATTACATCTTTTTTATAAGTGATATTTTCAATTTTAGAAAGTACGGTATCTACCGATTTTTTATATAATTTTTGTTGTGTTTCTTGGTCTTCAGAATAATTAATATAAAAAACATAGTCTGTAATTCTACTGATTAAAAAAGAAGAGTTTAAAAGCGTTTTATTATCAAAATCTATGTTGTTAAAAAAAGTATTATTCATGCTAGACATATATTCTTCTGGAGTTTTTAAAATATCCGAAGAATTATTTTTTAACGAAGCTTTAATAAAAGGCTGAACATACATGCCGTTTGAAGTTTCTAAATATTCTTTTTGAATATCATTTACTTGCTTTAAAGCTTTTTTATATTCTTTATTTAAATTTAAACTTTTATTTTGTAACCCTACAACTTGTATAGAATCTAATGTTTGTTGCGCTGCAGAACTTTTGTCTAAATAACTTTTATATAAAATATTTTCTTTTGAAGCTGTAAAAAAAACGGTTTGGTTTCCGTAATTAGGATTAAAACTAAAACTTACATCTTCTTTATTAAAAATAAAATCTACAAAACCAGCTTCCTCTAATTTATAAGTTACTCTATAAGAACCCGGTTTTGTGTTTGTTGGTAGTGTAAAACTAAACTTACCTATTGCTTGTTTTTTTCCTTGAATTGTAACAGTATCTATTGCTATTTTAGAATTTTGTACAAACTTTTGTGTGGCTCCTTCTATTTTATATAAAATAACCCAATCACTTTTTAAAGTAGGATACATTGTACCGTTAACAGTGTATTGTGCTTGTGCAAATGAAGAAATTAAGAAGATAAAAGCAAGTATTTTTTTCATTTTTTAAGTTTGATTTGTTCTTATTAAGCTAATTTCAAGAAACGTACCAAAAGTACTATTTCTCTATTAAATTAGGAATTTATTTAATAAATTCTCTCCATAAAAAGGTTCTAAAAAGAAAACAATATTACAGGTTATTAGCGTATTGTTAATAATTTAGCGTGTCGAAATAGTTTATAATAGCTTCTTTCATTAACACAGTTTGTTCTCCTGGTTTTAAGTTTGGTAATTCTGTAAGTGTTTTATAATGTGGCCAAGCATCATCATCATAAAAATCGAATTCGTAATAACCATACGGTTCTAAAAGCTTACAAATGGCAATATGCATTAGGTTTACTTTTTCGTCTTTCTTAAATTCTCTATGACCTTGCCCTAATTCTTGTACGCCAATTAAATAGATAATTCCATCCATATTTAATTCGTCTCCATCTGCAAATTGACCTGTTAATTTACCAACTAACAAATCCCATTTTTCTTTTAAGGTGAGTGTTTTAGACATCTTACTTTTTTTATAAGTTGTAAAGATACAACTGGCATTTTTAAATTGACTAAAAATTATGTAGGTTTGAGAAAATTAATTCCATGAATATTTTTGATATTATTATTGCTTCTTTACTCCTTTTTGGTTTTGTAAGAGGATTGTTAAAAGGGTTGTTTGTAGAAGTAGCTTCTTTGGTTGCATTAATAGGCGGTGTGTACGGTGCAATCCATTTTTCGTATTTTGTTTCAGATTTTTTAAAAGAATATGTTTCTTGGAAACCAGAATATATTTCTTTAACCTCTTTTGCAATTACTTTTGTAATTATAATTGTAGTAATTGCACTTTTAGGAAAAGCATTAACTAAAATTGCTGATTTTGCCTCTTTAGGAATTCTAAATAAAATACTAGGTGGTGTTTTTGGCGCTTTAAAGATTGGCTTAATACTAAGTGTTGTTTTTATTTTCTTTGGTAAAATGAATGATACCATTCCGTTTATAGAAAAAGAAACTTTAGAAGCATCTATATTATATGCTCCTGTAAAAAAAGTAGCACCAACTATTTTTCCATCGATAATTAAAGAAGATAAAGCGGAAAAACCTTTATAGAAATTTTAAGTTTTTTTGATAATAAAGAATAGGCTGTTTAAAAAGGGTAAAGCTTGCCAAAAAAAACTTTTTAAACAGCCTTTTTAATTTCTAATCTAGATGGTAAATTTTCATAATATCTTCTAGATATTTTTCAAAATCAATCTTAAGATCTATTAGTTTTCCTGTATGAATATCAAAAACCCAACCATGTACTTTTAAGCCACGATCTCTGTATGCTTTTTGCACTGCCGCAGTTTTAATTAGGTTTACACATTGTTCTTTAACATTTAATTCTACCAATCGTTCATACTTTTTTTCTTCAGAATCAATTGTATTTAGTTCGTCTGCATGAATTCTATAGACGTCTCTAATATTACGTAACCAAGGATTTAAAATACCTAAATCTGCAGATTGCATTGCCGCTTTTACACCACCACAACCATAATGACCACAAACAATAACGTGTTTAACTTTTAATTGGTCTACGGCATAATTTACAACAGACATTACATTTAAATCGATACTAATAACCATATTAGCAATATTTCTATGCACAAAAACTTCTCCGGGTTTTGCGCCCATAAGTTCTTCTGCTGTAGCTCTACTGTCTGAACAACCAATGTATAATAACTCTGGGTTTTGGCCTTTCCCCAATTCTTCAAAAAAATTTTTATTGACAGATAATTTTTCTTTTACCCAATCTTCATTGTTCTTGAAAACCTTATTTAAATCCATTTTTTTAAGTTTTAATTAGTGTTTTTTCTGTTTTGTTTAATCCAATTGGTACAGGCATCAAAAGATTTAAAAATGTGTTCTTTTGGAATAAAATCTGGAATGATGTCAATTCTTTCCATCATATATCTAGGCTGTTTTAAAAGATCAACAAATAAAACCTCTACGTTTTTAGTTTTTAAATCTAACAACATATCTTCCATAGCATACAGACCAGATTGGTCCATATATTGCATTCTGCCCAAACGCATAATTACTATTTTAGCAGTATTAGGTATTTGTTGATAAAGTGCTTGAAAATCGCTTGTAGAGCCAAAAAATAAAGGCCCTTTAATGTGTTTTATAAACACTTCTTCTTTTAATATAGAAGGAAACTCTTTCTCATCAGACCATTCTTCTTCTTTTAATGATTTTACATCAGATCTTTCTGCCGTTAAATCTCCAATTTTTTTCATGAACATGAGTGATGCAATAATCAAACCAATACCTACTGCATATACTAAATTCCAAAAAGTAGAAAGCAGCATTACTACCATCATAATTAACACCTCTGAACTTAATTTTAAAGGACCTATTTTAATATCTCTAGGTAAACTAGGTATTGCCTTTAATCCTTTGTAATCCATAACTCCAATACCAACGGTAATTAAGATACCTGCTAACACTGCTGCGGGTATTTTAGAGGCAATAGGACCTAAACCAAGCATTACAATTAGTAGCATAACACCAGCAATCATTCCAGAAAGTTTTGTTTTCCCTCCTGCATTAATGTTTACTACAGTTCTAATAGTTGCCCCAGCACCTGGAATTCCACCAAACAAAGCGGCAATACTATTTCCTATCCCTTGGCCTACTAATTCATTATTTGGTTTGTGTTTTGTTTTGGTCATGTTGTCTGCAACAACACTTGTTAAAAGAGAATCTATGGCACCTAAGAGCGCTAATGTTAATGCTGTAAAAATATAAGGAGTAATGCTGTTTAAAGAAAATCCGGTAAATATTTCCCATTTAATAGATGGTATTCCGCTTGGAATTTCTTGTATCGTTCTATATTCTAAGCCAAAAGCAACTGCAATACCAGACATTACCACAAGTGCCACCAATGTACTTGGTACTTTAGTGGTAATTCGTTTAAAGCCATAGATTATAAAAATGGTACCTAAGGCCAGTAAAAGTTCTAACCAATCTATATTTTGTAGTGCTCTAGGAATTGCTTTAATAGCACCTAATGCGCCAGAAGTTTCTTTGGTAGCTAGTATTTGTGCTTCTTTTTCAATGTCTTTAGATGTTGTTTTTTGTGCTGTAGTAATTGTTTCTTTAAAGTTATCGATGACTAAAACTCCGTCTCCAACTTCATCTTTTAAGATGTTTTCTAAAATAACTTGTTGTGCTTGTGCATTAAATTTACTTACAAATTCTACATCATCTTTAGGATAATACCCTACAGAAGGCAATACTTGTGTTAGTAAAATAATTAGACCAATTGCGGTCATAAAACCAGAAACTACTGGATAAGGAATATATCTAATATATTTTCCTAAGCCAATTAATCCTAAACCTATTTGAAATAAACCTGCTAATAAAAAAACGGTTAAAATTGCGGGTAGAGCTTTAGATACATCTCCATCATTTGCTGCAATAAGACCTGCAATAACAACCATACTAACAGCGGTCATTGGTGCTGTTGGTCCAGAAATTTGGGTGCTTGTCCCTCCAAAAAGTGCCGCAAAAAAACTTATAAAAATAGCGCCATATAAACCTGCGCTAGGGCCTAAACCAGAAGATACTCCAAAAGCAAGTGCTAGTGGTAGTGCTACAATACCTGCTGTAATACCACCAAAAATATCACCTTTTATATTTGAGAATAAATTTTTCATATAGTAGTTCTAAATATTCTAGGTAATATAATTAATATATACTTAATAAAAGAGATTTTTAAGGTCTCTTTTATTAAGTAATAGGGTGCTTTTTTAATTAAGGAAGGTTACGCCACCGTCGTTAATATTATACATGGCACCCACAATCATAATTTCTCCATTTTCTTCCATGGTAGATAAAACTTCACTTTCGTGTCTAATTCTTTCTATAGTAAGTGCTACGTTTTTTGCAGCAACATTGTCTACAAATTCTAGGTTAGAAGAATTTCTTAAAGAAGGATCTTTTGGTTCTGAAATAGCGTTTACTGCTGGTTTTATTTTATTAAGCATTGCTGTTAAGTTTCCTAATCTAGCGTTATCGCAAGCTCCTTTTATGGCTCCACAGCTTGTGTGTCCTAAAACAACTATAAGTTTTGTGCCTGCTAATTTACAACCAAACTCCATAGATCCTAAAATATCTTGGTTTACAAAGTTACCAGCAATTCTAATACTAAAAACATCTCCTAAACCTTGGTCAAAAACAAGTTCTGCAGAAACTCTAGAATCGATACAACTTAAAATAGTTGCAAAAGGAAATTGACCAGAACTGGTATCGTTAACTTGTTCTAATAAGTTTCTATGTGCTTTTAAATTGTCTTGAAATCTTTGGTTTCCTTCTTTTAAATACTGTAATGACTTTTCTGGTGTCATTGTAGCTTGCGTTTCTCTTGTATGTGCTTTCATAATCTTTTTGTTTTTTATGTTGTTAAAATAAGAGAGCAATTAAGGTTTTTAATTGCCTCTTTAATATTTGATTTTGTTGTGTTACTATGATTTCTATTTACAAAAAGTAAATTGATACTACTTTTTGATAAATAATTGCAAATGTTTTTCATGGCATTGTCTCCTTTTTCAAAAACGTACTCAGTTGTTTTTTTATCGTTAGATAAAGGTTCTTCTTTTAAATGACTAGAACTATCTACTATTTTAAAAGAAGTTAACTGTTTGTTAGAAGAACTTAAAATATGCTCTACAAGTATATTATTAGATTTTGTCTGGTTAAATATACCTAAAGACATTTCTTTAGGTTGCTCTAAAGAATTATGCTCATCTGCAATAACAATTGTCCCTTTGTGTTGTTGTAAAACAAAGTCTGTAATATTATCTCCAAGAAAATGTAAAGATTTCGATTTTCTTTTTCCTAAAACAACAATATCTGTGTTGTTTTCTTTTAAATAAGTATCGATTTCGTTTTTTACATTGCCAATAGTAAAAGAATATTTAATAGGTACGTTATTATCTTTAGTAAACGAATTTACAATGTTTTTAATTTCTTTATCAATTATAAAAGACGATTCATTTATCGCCCTTTTGGCGGATAATTGATTGTCGTTTTTTACAATATCTGTAGGTGATTTGGCATAAAAAAAATGAATGTCTGCATCTATTATTTTAGCTAAACTTACAGAGCTTTTTAAGACACTTAGCGTGTTTTCTTTTAGATCTGATAGTACTAAAATTTTATATTTTTTCTTTTTTTCCATCGTCTTTAACTTAAACTTAAATTAGATTTAGGTCTATCATTAAAGAAGTGAATAAAACTTGCCGGATTTTCTACCGTACCACGTTTAGATATTAATTTTATTTCAATGTTTCGTTCTTTTGCTTTAAACAAGAAATCTTCTAGAATTTCTATAATGTCGTTATCTAAATACCTTGTTTTAATAAGATTTATTTCTAAATAGGTATCTCTTGGTAGGCTATCTAATTCTTTTAAAATAGCACCTTTGTTAAAAAATGTTACCTCTTCGGCTAAAGTCATTTTTATTTTGTGTTTACCATTACTTTTATCTTCAATATGAAGAAAGTGAGAGTTTTGGTAACTTTTTAATAAAATAACTACAATTCCTACCGCTAATCCTAGACCAATACCTACTAACAAATCTGTAAAAACAATACCAACAACCGTTGCAATAAACGGTACAAACTGTTTCCATCCTAGTTTATACATTTGTTTAAATAATGCTGGTTTTGCTAATTTGTAACCAACAACTAATAAAATGGCAGCTAGTACGGATAATGGAATTTTATTTAATAAAGTTGGAATTAAAATTACAGAAATTAACAAAAGGAAACCATGTATAATAGTAGATAATTTTGTTTTTCCGCCAGATTGTACATTTGCAGAACTTCTTACAATTACTTGCGTAATTGGTAAACCTCCTACTAAACCAGAAACGATGTTTCCTGCTCCTTGTGCCAATAATTCTCTATTGGTTGGTGTAACGTTTTTGTCTGGATCTAATTTATCACAAGCTTCTACACTTAATAAAGTTTCTAAACTTGCTACTAATGCAATTGTAAAAGCTACTACCCATACTTCTGGATTTGTAATTGCACCAAAATTAGGAAAACTAAATTGACCTAGAAAAGAATCAATATCATCAGGAATAGGTACACTTACTAAATGTGATGCAGAAATAGCTAATGTTTCATTACTACTTGTAAGTAAATGGTATATAATACCTAAAACAACTGCAATTAATGGCCCTTGAATAACCGTAAAAAATTTGGCTTTTTTAGCCAAAACAGTATCCCAAAATAAAATTACAGCTAACCCTAAAAGACCAATTACAACAGATCCTAAAATAAGATGATCAAATATATTAAAAATAGAAGAAAAAGTGTTTTCTCCTGAAGTTTCTAAGAAAGCATCAGCTCCTTCTGGTTCTGCATCATACCCAAAAAAGTGTGGGATTTGTTTTAAAATAATGATGATACCAATACCGGTTAACATCCCTTTAATTACAGAAGATGGAAAATAATAACCAATAACTCCGGCTTTTAATACCCCAAAAATTAATTGAATAATACCTGCTAATACTACAGCAACTAAAAAGTTTTCATAACTACCTAAGGTTCCAATAGCGGTTAATACAATAGCTGCTAATCCTGCTGCAGGACCACTAACACCTAATTTAGAGCCACTAAGGCTACCTACTATAACACCTCCAATAATACCGGCAATAACTCCAGAAAATAATGGTGCCCCACTTGCTAAAGCAATACCTAAACATAAAGGTAATGCTACGAAAAACACTACAATACTTGCAGGTAAATCGTTTTTAATGTTTTTAAACATATGTAATGTGTTTTTACTCCGTTCTTATAAGAATAGAGTTTTTTTGTTAAGTTAAATAAATTGTTGTTTTTTTTGTACGAAGGTTAAAGTACAAACTTAGGTGGTGGGGTAGTTATCTTAGGAAACAAAGAGGTGTAGTCTTTAGATGTAAAACGTACAATTTCTCTTCTTTCAATTTTTCTAAAAAATACTTGTAATGAGGAATGCGGATATACTTTTAGTTCTTTAAAAGTTTCTGACTCGTAATTGTCTTCTTCCTCTTCATTTAAACTTAAGAAAATTGAAATATCTTGATTTTCATCAACAAAACTTATAATTGTTGGTGCTGTAATAACACTTACAAAAAGTATAGCGAATAAGATTGCAATTTTAATTTTCAAATATTTTTTATTTTTCCTGAATTGCAAAAATAGCAAAGCAAATCTTAAAAACTTGTTAATTAAACATTAAAAATCGCTTATTATTTTAATTTCGTCAGCAATTATCCATCCTAATTTACCATCTGCTAGTTTAATCTTTTTCCAGTTATCTACTGCATCTAAAACAAATACTTTGGTGCCTTCATGTAACGTAAAAACTTCTTCAGAATTTAATGTTGGCGCATTTCTAACTTCTGTTTTCTCTGCAAAAACAATGGCTTCTTTGTTATTTATAGAAAAATGATATTGATTATAAGTAATAAATAATGAAGCAATTAAAAGTATAAAACTAATGCTACTTGTTGTAAAATAGAATCGTTTTTTAGAAGGGCTTTCTGCAAAGTAAAATAATAAAAATAACAAACTACCTAAAATAGAGCATGCAATAACTACTACTGCCCACTGGTTATAAGATAGTTTTTGTAAATAATTTACAGAAAACTTTTGTAAAACTGTTTTTGGTAATACCTCAATATTATCTAGCGCTAAGCGTTTTGCAAAAACCAAATTGTTTTTTACATCTTCATTTAAAGGATTTAATTTTAAAGCTTTTTCATAATAATAGATAGATGGACCTACTTTGTTAAGTTTATAATAAGAATTACCTAAATTATAATACAACTCTGACGATACTAATTTTTGCGATTCTACTTTTTTATATAACTCAATAGCTTCGTTAAATTTACCGTTTTTATATAAATTATTTGCAGATACAAATAAGCTATCTACATTTTGTGCAGTAACCGAGTTGACAATTATCAACAATAAAAAAAATAGTTTCTTCATTTTATAATTGTTTATCTAATTCAACAATAACTTGTTTAGCTCTTTCAAATTCAGCTTCCATTTCTGTGTTGGTTATTTGAGAGTAACGTGCCATATCAGAATGTTTTAATACTTCTATAAATTGATGAATTGTGGTTGTTTCAATCTTTTTATTTTCTAAAATTTCAGTAATTTTTTCTTTACTGATATCTGCCGTCTCAATACCTAATTTTGCTTTTAAGTAATTGTGTAATGCGCGTTCTAAAGCTTCGTAGAAAGCTTCTTTTTTACCTAATTGTTTTTGTGCTTTAGATAAATATTTCTTAGCCAATCTTTCTGCTTTTCTAAGTTTGTTTCCAATAAGATCGTTACTTCTTTCTTCGTTCTTTTTAGCAATAAAAATACCAATCGGAATTGTAATTAGAGGTAATAATAATAAAATATAAAACAAGTTCGATTTAAAGAAATCACTTGTGTCTACAAGCTCTAAATTACTTTTTGTTTGTATGTATCTAAAGTTTTTACCTGTAGAAGTTACGGTTTGTTTTTGAACTGTATTAGTGTCTGTAACTGGTTTTAATTCTTTGCCTTCTAATACGTTTACATAGAAATCATCGGTTGTAATAGTGTGGTATTTTTCTTCCTTCGGATTAAAATAAGAGAAAGAAACATTCGGAATTTTATATTTTCCTTTATACTGTGGTACAATGGTGTATAAATCGGATACTGAACCCGAAATTCCGCCAGAATTTACTCTAACTTTTTCTTTTCTTTCTGGTTGATATTTTTCTAATTCAACCGGAGTTGTAATTTCTGGTAATTCAAATAATTTTAAATTTCCTTCTCCAGAAACGGCTACTTTAATTTGAGAACTTTCATTTGCTTTTAAAACATCTTTATTTAAAGAAACATCAAAATTAAAATCTCCAACAGCACCATTATAATTTGTAGGTTTGCCTTTTAAAGGAAGACTTTTAGGAGTAATTGTTTTTTTTACGGAAGCAAATTCTTTTCTAACATTTCTGGTAATTACGTTTCCAAAAAAATCTGCTCTCCCTGTAGGAACACCAATAACAATATCCATTTTCATAGGATCTATTGCTAATTTTCCTGTTTTTGTAGGTATTAATAAAGCTTTTTGAAGCACAATGTATCTGTAATCTTCTCCATTATATTTTCCCATTTTTACAGGGTACGCATCTATTTTAATAGCCTGATTCCAAAAACCATTGTATTGTGGTGCTTCTGTAACATTGGTATCGTAAACACTAACATTTTCGCTTACATAAAGTCTATATTCTACATAGATTCCTTCGCCTACATAAGGGCTAGATTTAGAAATTTCTGCAACCAAATGTATGTTTTGTTGTGCAACATAATTAGGGTCATTTGGGTTTTTGGGTACAGCAACAGCATCTGAAACAATAATTTTTATGGGTTCAGATTTTATTGTTTTTCCACCAATTTTAATGCTTGCTGGCCCAATAGTTAATTCTCCTTTTCTTTTGGGTTGAATAATGTACGAGTAAGACTGTGTAAAACTAGCTTTTCCGTTTATCCAAGATTGACTTACCGATTGGCTTGGTCCGCCAACAACTTTGAAATTAGAAAATTTAGGAGGAGAAAAATCATCTCCACCTTGTTTGTTTATTGAGAATTCAATTCGCAATCGTTGGTTTACGCCCAACTTATTTTTACTCACTTTTGCTAATAAGGTTGCTTCTTGGGCAACTCCTGTAAGCGAAAGCAAACTTATAAATAATGTTATGTAAAATTTCAACTTCATATTCGTTTCTCTAAATCTCCCAAAATGGGAGAAACACGCTTATTTTATTTTAAACTATATTTTCCTCAACTATAAATAGTCCTTAAAGTTTGAGTTTCTTCTTTTTTGAAGAAGTAAAGATGGGATTTTTTTACCAATCTTTCTCTTGTTTTACTTTTTTACCTTTTGCTTTTTTAGCATTCATTTTTTTCTGAGTTTTCTTTTCCTCATTATTTAAGCTTTCTAGCAATTGTTTTATTTGTTGCGGAGACATTTTTCCTTGTTGAGGTTTGGGTTTTTGTTGCTCTTTTTTCTCATCTTTTTTAGGATCTTGGTTTTTCTTTTGATCCTTGTCTCCCTTACCATCTTTATCTTTGTCGTCTTTTTTGTCCTTGTCGTCTCCGTCTTTTTTGTCTTTATCCTTGTCTTTATTTTTATCGTCTTTGTCTTTCTTATCCTTATCTTTTTTATCCTTATTGTCTTTATTATCCTTGTTTTTGTCGTCTTTATTATCTTGATTTTCTTTCTCTAATAATTTCTGGGCAACGGCTAAATTATAGCGAGTTTCATCATCATTAGGATTATTTCTTAAAGAATTTTTATAGGCATCAACCGCTGGTTGATATTGTTTTTGCTCCATCATAGCGTTACCGATATTATGAAACGCTTCTGCCTTTGTAAATTTATCTTTTGCCGTTTTTGCAGTTAATTCGTATTGAGGTACAGCCTCTTTAAAATTTTTATTTTGATAAAAAGCATTCCCTAAATTATAAGAGGCTTTATCGTAATTAGAGTTGTTACTTAATGATTTTTGATAAGCAACAGAGGCGTCTGTAAATTGCTTTTTACTGTACAATTCATTTCCTTGTCTTAACAACTTTCTTGCTTGTCGTTGTAAAGCAATAGAATCTTTTTGTGCTAAAATTTCTTTAGATGAAAATAGCATTAAGAAAACGATAAGGATGTATTGTAAATTCTTCATCTTATTTTGAATTTCTTTCATAATTCTGTATCATTTTTCATAAAAATTAATGATTACAAAAGTAAGGCATTCAAAAAAAGTATTTTGTTAATAAGTTGTTATTTTTAATAATTTATACAGTGTAAAAATTACATTCTTTTTTAGTTAAAAGACCTTTATAATCTATAAAACTAAAGTTTTTTTAGGGTTGTAGTTGGGGTATGTTGTTTGCTGTCAGTTACCTAAAAAGGTAGGTGTTTTTGTATGGCTTTGCATAAAACACCTATAAACAAAAAATTGATGAACAATAAATAGTATTTACTGTTCATCAATAGAATTAGGGGTTACTTCTTTAACCGATGTTTACAAAGGTTGTTTTGTCCTTAATTCTTAATCTATTTATGCGGCTAGTTCACGAGTTAACCAACCACTTTTACCTGCTGTTGCAATTGCATATGGAGTAATCCAGAATAATCCGAAGGTGTATAAAATACTGTACGAGTATGCCCACAAAGCTTCTTTTAAATCATATTTTTTTGAGTAAAATAATACAGGGAATGTAGAGAATATTAAAATACTTAATAGTGTAGAACTTATAAATAAAACGGGATGTGTTAAGACGAAATAGAACATGAATATTAAAAAAGGGTAAGACATTATCATTTTTATTGATTGCGTAACAAATAACAATCTCGATCCAAATTTGCTACCTTCTTTAAAATTGGTAAAAACATATTTATACATGGCAATGTTTTCTCTAACATTACTTCTGCCCCATCTAATAAACATTTTATACAAGCCCGTATAGTCTTCTGGTACATTTGTATAGGCATAGGCGTTTTTTTGAAATAACACGCTGTAACCTTGTTTTAAAATCATATTGGTTAAGGCTCTATCTTCACCAATATCCGAAGCTTTCCCCATAAATTTTTGATCGATCCATTCTGGTAAACATGCAAATACGGCAGTTGCTTTGTAAGCCGCTAATGCTCCAGGAGTGCATAAAACAGAATTTAAACTGCTTTCTGCAGATCGTTTAAATTCGAAACTCATTACAAAACTAACATTTAGCATTTTTGGCAACAAGGCTTTTTTATTATTCAACACCTGAATGTTACCTGCTACAGCACCACATTTTTTATCTGTAACTATTGGACTTACTAAATTACGAAGGGTATCCTTTTTTACAATAGAATCACTATCTACCGTTACAAAAACTTCTCCCGTACCCATATGAAAACCACGGTACAATGCGTGTCTTTTACCCATGTTTTTAGGTTGTTGCATTATGGTTACTTGATCTCCTAAAATTCTTTTAGCTTCTTTCATCCAATACCAAGTATCGTCTTTACTACCATCATCAATAGATAGTAATTGTAATTTTTCTTTTGGATAATCGCTTTTGGCTAAACTTTCTAGCGTAGCCCAAACTTGTTTTCCTTCGTTATATGCAGGTACAATTACTGTAACAGTAGGGAGTTCGTTATCACTTACAGAGGCAATTGGTTTGTATTTAAAGTACAAGTATACATCGTAAATAAAAGTCATTGCTCCAAAGACAAATAGTGCAGCTGCTAGTGTAAAAAATAGAAATCCAAAATTGTTATTTAATCTATTAAAATTAAATTTTGAAAAATCATCTTGTAATACATAAACGGAATAAGCAGCGCCAATCATTATAACAAATGAACTTACAAGAATAATAAGAGCTCTATAATTAATTGGAGAGGTTTTCTTATTTTCTATAGAAAATTTGTTATTCTGTAATTTTAAATTAAAGGTTGCTGATTTCATTTTAAAAATTATTTAGATCTTGTGTATACATCTAAACCAATTTGCGTGCCGTTAGAAATAAGTGCCTATTTACTGGTGTTTATAAGTTTTTAGTGTGTTTTTATGTGTAATTTTTACCCACTTGGTGTGTAAAATATATACCTTATTGTTGTGCAGATTACTTTTTTTTTATTGTGGTTTTTGATAGTTGAACCCTTGTAAAAAAGTATAGGTAGCAGCTACCAATTGATAATTGAAACTAGATTTAAAAAAATAGAAGGTTGTTTTTAAGTTTTGGGAGTTTTTTATGGATGGAAATAAGAATTTAGATATAACTATAATACATAAATTTGGATTGATATTTAGAAGCTATATCAACTTTATTAGCAAAGAATACTTTCTTATTGAATCTGTTTTATTAGTTTTTTCTGTTGATGAAAAAATAGGAGGAAAGAGGGTTTTAAAACTGAAATTTTATGGGTTCACACCAAAAGAGCCGATTAAAACTTAATCGGCTCTTTTGATATTATGTAATTTTAGTTGATAAAATTGTGTCTTTTTTAGAAGTAACTTAGGTTATTTATTTGTTTTTTCTTCATTAAACAAATCTACTTTTCGTAACCATTTTGTTTTCTTATCAAATAAGAAAATATCAATCAATAAAAATAGTAAACCGATGGCTAAAAACCACTGAAATTGGTCTTTGTAATCAGAGAATTGTTTGGTTTCAAATTCGCTTTTTTCAGCATTTGCAATCACATCAGCAATAACCTTAACCGGTCTTTCTGTAACATTACCATCAATGTAATTTCCATCGGCAGCATCTGCAATACCTTGTAAAACATCTGGCATTCGCTTGGTAATAACAGTTTCTCCTTTGTTGTCTTTTTTATAGCCAATCATAGAGCCATTTACGCGCATAGGTATAGGTGCTCCTTTTTCTAATCCTACACCAATGGTGTAAATTTTAATGCCCTCGTTTGCTAAATTCTTAGCAACTTGTTTTGTTTCTTCTTGATGATCTTCTCCATCAGATATAATTACTAAAAAACGATTGGTTTGTTCGTCATTATTATAATATGTTTTGGCTAATTCTAAGGCTCCATTTATATCTGTTCCTTGGCTAGAAACCATATCTGGATTTGCGTTTTGCAAAAACATATTTGCCGCTGCATGATCTGTAGTAATAGGTAAAAGCGGATATGCGTTTCCTGCATAAATTATAATTCCCACTCTATCAGACCCTAATTGATCTATTGTTTTAGAGATAATTTGTTTTGCTTTTTCTAATCGGTTAGGCGCAATATCTTCTGCCAACATACTTTTAGAAACATCTAAGGCAAAAACAATATCTACACCTTCTCTTTTTACCGTTTTTAATTTGGTTCCCATTTTAGGGTTTACCAAAGCAATTATTAAAAATGTAATTCCTAAAAGTAAAAATACCAGTTTTAAAACCGATTTAAATGTTGATGAATTTGGTGCTAATTTTTTTAGTAAATTTAAATCAGAAAATTTACGTTGTGTTCTTTTTTTCCACCATAAAACCAACAAGAAAACAACAATCATTGCTGGAACGATTATTAGTAGGGAAAAATAAATTGGTTCTTCAATTTTATACATTGTTTGGTCTTGTAATTTTTATTCACTCTGTCACATCGAGTGAATTTGATTTTTTATCAAATTTGTATCGAGATGTTATTCTATTCTAGATACAACTATTTAATACTGTGTTTTCTAACCTTATTTTGTAAATACGTACAAGCTTTAAAAAAAATAGAGCACTTTAAATAAACGATTTAAAGATGGTATTTCTTAACAAGAATTCTAACAATAAGAATCCTAGTCCTAAAAAGACAAAAATTCTATATTTTTCTTGATAATTGTAATACTTAAATTCTTCTATTTTTGTTTTTTCAAGCTTGTCAATTTCATCATAAATTTCTTTTAACGACTCGTTGTCTGTTGCTCTAAAGTATTTTCCTTGTGTTTCTGTGGCAATTTCTTTTAGTAACTCTTCATCAATTTCTACTGGTAGCTTTCTAAATTGTAAATTACCAGTTCTAGGATCTCTACTATAAGGAAAATCTGCCATTCCGTTTGTTCCAATTCCTATGGTGTAGGTTTTAATGTTTAATTCTTTGGCTAGTTCTGTAGCAGTTCTAGGATCTATGTTTCCTGAGTTATTTACACCATCGGTTAGTAAAATGATAACCTTACTTTTTGCGGTACTTTCTTTTAATCTGTTAACTGCAGAACCTAAGCCCATTCCTATGGCAGTTCCGCCTTCTAATTGTCCCCATTTTAATTCAGAAATAGTACGTTTTACAATCCCTTTATCGCTTGTAATTGGTGTTTGTGTAAAACTCTCTCCGGCGTAAACTACAATTCCTATTCTGTCGTTAGGTCTTCTATCTACAAAATCTATAGCTACTTTTTTAAGAGCCTCTAGTCTGTTTGGTTCTAAATCTCTAGCCAACATACTTGCAGAAACATCAATGGCCATAACAATATCTATCCCTTTATTCGTTTTTGTTTTTTTACTTACAGCAACGTTTCTTGGTCTTGCCAAGGCAATAATAATTGCTGCCAAGGCGAATAGTCTTAAAAGATATAAAGCGGGTTTTAATTTAGATAAAAGAGAGTCTGTATTAAAACCTTTTATACTAGGCATTGTTAAAACTGCGGCATCTTTTTTACGCATAAAAAAGTGCCAAATTGCTAATAATGGTATGATTGCTAACAGCCACAAAAAACCCGGACTATGAAATTCAAAATTACTCCAATTCATCATTTTCTTCAATAATTGGTTTAGGTTTTAAATTACTCACAATGTCTTGTGCGTCTTTTCTGTCTTCTTCAATTTCTATAGCTAAAGGTTTCGATTTTGCAAATTTCACCAAATCTGCTTCTTGTAATAACGCTTTTAACTTTTTAATGGTGTCTTCTGAGGTCTGAATTGTTTCTGCATCTTTAAAATCTTTTAACATATCTAAAACTTCGTCAGTTGTTTTTTCTAATGCAGGTACCTTTAATTCTCGTTCTATATAACCACGAACAATTTCGGTTAATTCAGAATAATATTCTTTTACTTTATTGTTTTGCCACAATAATTTTTCGTCTAATTCATTTAGCCTATAAATAGCTTCTTCGTAAGGCGGTAATGCTCTGTAAGTTGGTTCTTCTTCCTCTTCTTTTCGTTTTCTAATAACAAACCAGTAAATCCAGAAACCTATAATTGCCAAAGCAGCTAAAAGTATGTAAACGTATATTTTAAAATCATCAAAAGTATAAGGTTCGCTTTTAATAGATTTAATAGGAAATTTCTTCACCTTAGTTGTGTCAATAGCAATTGTAGCTACATTTACTAATAGAGAATCTGTTAAAAATGCTTGGTTCTTTACAAATATTTGTTGTTGCGGAATGTAAAATGCACCACTATCAAAACCAGTTAAAATATACTTTCTGATTAAAGAATTTTTAATAGTATCTACTTGGGTAGAATCTATTACCTCTAAACCTTTTAAATGTAATTTAGGTACGATAACATTCTGAGTTTCATCTACCGTAATTTTTAATTGAAACTGTTCACCAATTCTAATATTGGTGGTATCTATTTCTGCTTTTACCATTGGGTTTTGTGCAAAACCTATGGTAGAAATAAATAGTAGTATGTAAAGTATTTGTTTTTTCATTTTTAGGGTAACTACGTTACTATCTTCCTTTATGTTTAAAATAACCTAGTAATTTTTTCACATAGTTTTCATCAACTCTAGCATTTACAGCACCAGCACCGCTTCTTTTAAACATGTTTATATAATAATCTGTTAAACGTAGTGCGTTTGCTTTGTAGCTTGTTCTTACAGATTTCGATGCTGTATTTATCAGCTTAACTTCTCTAGTTTCTGAATCTAACATTGGTACCATCCCTAAATTAGGAATTTCCTCATCATGTTTATCAAAAATTCTAATTCCTGTTAAGTCATGTTTATTTGCCGCAATTTTTAATGTTTTTTCGTAATCATCATCCATAAAATCTGATAACATAAAAACAATGGCTCTTTTTTTCATCACACTAGATAAAAATTTTAAAGCGGCAGCAATATTGGTTTTTTTACTTTTAGGTTTAAATTCTATTAATTCTCTAATAATTCGTAAAACGTGACTTTTTCCTTTTTTAGGAGGGATAAAAAGTTCTACATCATCAGAAAATAAAATTAAACCTACTTTATCGTTATTTTGCGTGGCAGAAAAGGCTAATGTAGCGGCAATTTCTGTAACAGTATCTTTTTTAAACTGCGTTGATGTACCAAATAATTCAGAGCCAGAAACATCTACCAAAAGCATCATGGTTAACTCACGCTCTTCTTCAAAAACCTTTATATAAGGTTCGTTATAACGCGCAGTAACATTCCAATCAATGGCTCTTACATCATCGCCAAATTGGTATTGTCTTACTTCAGAAAAAGTCATACCACGTCCTTTGAATGATGAATGGTATTCACCTCCAAAAATATCATTAGACAAACGCTTTGTCTTAATTTCTATTTTACGAACTTTTTTAAGTATCTCCTTAGTTTGCAACGTGTAATTGTTTAATTGTTGAAGCGTGTAATTGAATCGGTTTTTTAAAACATGAGTAAGCAACTGCCTACTGCTACTGTTTTTACTGCCAACTATCTATGGTACTTCAATCTCGTTAATAATAGAATTGATAATGTCTACAGAAGTTACGTTTTCTGCTTCCGCTTCATAGGTAATTCCTATTCTGTGACGTAAAATATCAAAAACAACTGCTCTAACATCTTCTGGTATTACATACCCTCTTCTTTTGATGAAAGCATAACATTTTGCAGCTTTTGCAAGGTTAATACTTCCCCTTGGTGATGCACCGAAACTAATTAAATCTTTTAATTGTGGTAAGTTGTATTTCTCAGGATAACGAGTTGCAAAGATGATATCAAGAATGTATTTCTCAATTTTTTCATCCATATACACTTCGTTAGCAACTTCTCTTGCTCTTATAATTTGATCTACAGAAACTACAGGATTTACTTTTGAAAATCCGCCAGATAAATTTTGACGCATAATAATTTGCTCGTCTTGTAATTTAGGATAATCAATTACCACTTTTAGCATAAACCTATCTACTTGTGCTTCTGGTAAAGGATAGGTTCCTTCTTGTTCTACCGGGTTTTGAGTTGCCATTACCAAGAAAGGCTCATCTAATTTAAAAGTAGTATCACCAATAGTAATTTGGCGTTCTTGCATTGCCTCTAATAAAGCAGATTGCACTTTTGCTGGCGCTCTGTTAATCTCATCTGCTAACACAAAGTTTGCAAAAATAGGTCCTTTTTTAATTTCGAAACCATTTTCTTTCATGTTGTAAATCATGGTTCCAACAACATCTGCAGGTAATAAATCTGGTGTAAATTGTACTCTACTAAAACTAGCTTGTACCGCTTTAGACAAAGTATTAATTGCTAATGTTTTTGCCAATCCAGGAACCCCTTCTAACAAAATGTGTCCATTACCAATTAAGCCAATTAACAAACTTTCTATCATTTGTTTTTGCCCAACAATTACTTTATTCATTTCTAAAGTAAGAATGTCTATAAAGGCACTTTCTCTTTCTATTTTTTCATTAATAGCTCTTACATCTACATCCATTGTAATATTGTATTAGGTGTTATTTTTTACGAAAACAAAGCTACAATTTTAACATATTGCTATTTGTTAAAAGTAGGTTAAAGATTTCGTAAGTTTCTGTTTAATTTAAAGGGAATTATTATTGTATTTTAACAGTTTAAATTCGGAATCATTAAATTTTCCGTAGGTAAAATATTGAATCCAATCTCCTAGATTTATATAAGTTGAATTTTGTTTAAGACTTATTTCTAAAGGAAGGTGTCTGTGCCCAAACACAAAATAATCGTAATGTTGTTGGGTTAGTTTTTCTTTACAATACAGTACCAACCATTCATTATCATCCCCTAAATATTTAGCATCATCATCCCCAGAAATTAGTTTGTTTTTTACAGACATATAATGTCCTAAACGTACACCTAAGTCTGGATGTAACCATCTAAACATCCATTTAAATAAAGGAAATGTAAACACTTTTTTCATACGTTTGTAACCATGATCTCCAGGGCCTAAACCATCTCCATGCCCAATTAAAAACTTTTTATTGTTGATTAAAAATTCTTGAGGTTCATGATATATTGGTATGTTTAGTTCTTTTTCGAAATAATCATTCATCCATAAATCATGATTACCAATAAAAAAGTAAATAGGAATTCCGCTATCTTTTATTTCGGCTAATTTACCTAAAACTCTAACAAAACCTTTTGGCACAACTGTTTTATACTCGAACCAAAAGTCGAATAAATCACCTAATAAAAAAATAGCTTCTGCATCTTTTTTTACTTCGTCTAACCAAGCAACAAACTTTTTTTCGCGAGGAAAACTAGCTTCTGGCGTTGGTGCTCCAAAATGTTGATCGGATGCAAAATAGACTTTTTTATTTTCTGAAGTTGTTATAGAAATCAAGGAGTTGTTTATTTATATCGGTAAAAATAGAAAAACTAATTTATAAACTGGTGATAGGGATTAAAAACATCTCGATACAATTTTTGTTACCACAATTTTGTGGTATCACTGTTATGAGACTTCTCAATATTTCGAAGTGACAAGCTTTGTGTTTTTTTTCGTTTAGTTTTTTCTGCGTTCAGTTTTGTTTCCATCCAGTTTTGTCATTTCGACCTTTTTGGGAGAAATCACATAAAGTTTGGAAGGTGTTGTGTTATCACTGTTATGAGATTTCTCAATACTTCGAAATGACAAATTGAACGTGTTATTGTATGTTTTTATTACACCCAGTTTTGTCATTTCCGCTTAAGAAGTCTTTTGAATAATACTTATTGTCAGTTCGAGTGAAATTTCTTTTTCAGAAATTTTGTGTCTAGAACATTTCAATTAAAAAAATTACTCTTTAATAATCTTTCTATATAAGTTTCCAACATCTGTAAAAATTTCAATAAAATAAACACCAGCACTTAGCTCACTAAGGTTTATCTGTTTGTTACTAGATTTTAGTATTTCTTTACCAAAAGCATTAAAAAGAAGTGCATTTTTAAACGTATTATTTTCTGATGTTTCAATTGTTAAAAAATCACTTACTGGGTTCGGAAACAAAGAGATATTTTCTGATGTAAAATTATTGTTTTCTAAACCTAAGGTTATAGTACTGTTTCTAGAAATTAAGTGATAATCTGGGTCAAAATCGATAGAACTTACAGTAAAATTTACATTTTCTACAAATATTTCTCCGTTAGTTAAGTTGTTTAAAACCAAATCTAAAACTTCTCCGTTTGTTCCATTTAAGCGTATTGGAACATTGGCTTCAAAGAAAGAAACAGAAGGATGACTCTGCGCTTGGTTTAACTGTATGCTTATGGTGTTTGTTGTTGGTTGATGCCAATTTATGTTGTAAGTTGGATATCCTTGATTGTACACCCAATCGTTAAAAAACTCGTTTAAATCTAAACTACTTGCAGTTTCTAGATGTGCTATTAAATCTGGAGTTTTAGCGTAACCGTATGCCAAATTAGGATCGGTTATGTAGTTTTTTACACCTTTAAAAAAGTTAGTATCTCCTAGTTTTTTACGAAGCATGTGCAAAACCATGGCACCTTTATTATAGGTTAATCTACTATCAAAAATTCTGCTAACACTTGTGGTGTCTATATCAGAAAGGTAAACGGCTCCGCTTGTAGATTTGGTTACCGTATTTATAGTAGTATTTCTCCAGTTTTTAAAAGAAGCATCTCCATCTAAATGTTCTATTGTTAAACCAGATAAGTAGGTTGCAAAACCTTCATTTAACCAAATATCTTTCCAACTACCGCAAGTGACTTTATCACCAAACCATTGGTGCGCTAGTTCGTGGGCAATTAAACCTCTACCAAAATTTCCCATAAAAGAAACTGTTGTGTGTTCCATTCCTCCGCCCCAACCAAACTGAGCGTGTCCGTATTTTTCGTTTTTGTAAGGATAATCGCCAAACAAATCGATAAAATTTTTCATAATATCCACTGTAATACCTGTATTACTTTGTGCATACGCTATGTTTTCTGGGTACACATAATTCACAATCGGAAAGTTGTTGTCTTTATGAGAAACTTGATGCGAATACGTAGTATAATTTGTAACTGCAATGGCAATTAAATAAGCCGGAATTGGGTATTGATGTTTAAAGTGTGTTGTTTTAAGTCCTAAGCTAGTTGTTGTGCCTTGCTCTAATCCGTTGGAAACGGAAACATATTGTTCTGGTGCTGTAATGTACACGTCAATAGTGTCTATTTTATCATTTAAATCTTGTTTACAAGGCCACCAATCTAAAGCGCCATAAGGCTCAGAGAGTGTCCAAAGAATTGGTGTAGCGTTTTCTCCATGGGTTGAAGCTTCAAAAGAATCAAAACCTTTACTTATTGGGGTTCCATGATACGCTATTAAAACAGATGCAGAGTCTCCTTTACTTATAGTGTTTAGAAGTGTAATTACTAATTCGTCATTTGAATTTTGAGTAAAGGAAACTGAATTGTTGTTTTGAGTAACCGAAGTTACCGTCATGTGATCATCTAAATCAAAAGTAACTGTAGTTAGGTTTTCTAAAGCAGTAAAATTTGTGGTTACTTTTCCTGCAATATCTGCTATTGCAGGATCTACAGTAAACTCTAATTTATGATAAGTAATATTATAATTTGAGGTGTTTGGGTTTGCTTTAAACTGAATTTTTGTTGCCGCAGATTTAGCTTCCGCTTCTGCAATTTCTTGTAATTCTTGTGCAGTTGAGGTTAAGGTACAACTAAAAATAAAAAAACAGACTACAATAAAACGAATCATATCTAAAAGTATTTGAATACTAAAAGTACTTCTTTTTTTTTAGAAAATTAATAAGCTTATGGTTACGATTTACTTTTTCTTACTACAAAAAAACCTTTTTCTGTATCTGTAATTAAGATGTTTCCACTTGATAAATTAGGAAAAACATTCAAAGCTCCTTTGGTTTCTTGCGTATCATTTTCTGGATAAGTATCAAAAAAACCACTTTCTGTTACTATTTTATTTTCTATATCAGAAAGATCTAAAACTCGTAAGCCAGCAGTTGTATTTGCTTGGTAATATTTGTCGTTTTTTACAAAACCTGCGTGGTCAATTGCAGTTGTAGTTCCTTCAAAATCTAAATGATGCACAGGATTATCTAGATCAGATACATCTAAAATTACAGTTTTGTTTTGTGCATCGCTTTCATCACCAATAATAACATATTTATAATCTTCAGTAAAAGATGCTTTGGTTGTTTTGCTACTATTTACGTAGCTTATAGTCGCTATTTTAACAGGGTTTTCTTTATCAGTTACATTTAAAATAACAAGTTCATCTTCATTACTTCCTATTAAAATTTCTTGACCTATATAAGCTGCATCAGGTCCGTTGTAGGTGACCACTTTTGCAGGATTATCGTAAGAGTTTTCTTGGTAACTTCCTTTAAATTTAGGTTCAGGAACTACAGATATGTTGTAAAATATTGGTCCGCCTTTGTTATTCTTAGAGCCTAAAAAATAAATAAAGTTGCTTTCTTCATTAATAGCAATACTTTGCGGGTTATCATTATAAACACCTTCTTTATGGCTTATAAAATCTGTTGGCGTAGTACCAACATTTCTTAGTTGTTCTAGGTTAAAAATCTGTAAATTATTAGTGGCATCATTATTAACAATAAATGCAAAAGATTGATATCTTTTTATATCTAAAATACGAGTACCTGTTGTTTTAAGTGTACCCAAAATTTTAGCATCTGCAGGGTTTGTGATTTCTATAAACGTAACCCCTTTATTGGTGCCAACTAAAGCAAATTCTTTTTTGGTTTCTGTATCAGACCAACCCCAACAAGTAGAAATTGTAGTGTCTGTTCCGCCAATATCTTCTAAAGAAAAATGCGTTAATAAATCGTAGTCATTACAAGGGTATTCTCCGGCTAAACCATTCTCGCATTTGGCAATAGGATTAATAATAACTTGGTTTTCTCTATCAAAAACATCCTTTTTTGTACAACTATAAATAAGGGATATTAGCACTAAGAAAAATATATTTTTAAACATTTAATTACTTTTAGAATCTATGAAACGTTTCTTATGATTTTATTATTGTTGTAGACTGTAAATCAAAAATACTATTTAAAATATAAAAAAGATTCATATTAGGTATTAAAGTAGTTCTGTCCTTTTTTAGAATGTACCTATCTTTGCAAAATGTTAGAAGATAAAAATACACAAAAGACATCGTTAGCCGAACTAGGTGAGTTTGGTTTAATCAATCATATTACAAAATATTTTAAGGTACAAAATACATCAACAGTAAAAGCTGTTGGAGATGATGCTGCTGTTTTAGATGCTTCGGATAAACAAACTCTAGTAACCACAGATTTGTTGATAGAAGGTGTACATTTCGATTTAAGTTATATGCCGCTAAAACATTTAGGTTACAAAGCGGTTATGGTAAACTTATCTGATGTGTATGCAATGAATGGAGTTGCAGAACAAGTTACCGTTTCTATTGCGGTTTCTAACAGGTTTCCGTTAGAAGCAATAGAAGAATTGTATGCGGGTATTCAGTTGGCTTGTGAAACCTATAAAGTAGATTTAATTGGTGGAGACACTACTTCGTCTACCAAAGGAATCTTAATTTCTGTTACCGCAATTGGTAAGGCAGAAAAAGCCGATGTTGTGTATAGAGATGGCGCAAAAGAAACAGACTTAATTGTGGTTTCTGGAGATTTAGGTGCGGCTTATTTAGGTTTACAGGTTTTAGAAAGAGAGAAACAAGTTTTTAAAGTAGACCCTAATAATCAGCCAGATTTAGATAGCTATACTTATTTAATTGAACGTCAATTAAAGCCAGAAGCACGTAGAGATATTGCTGGCTTATTAAAAGAATTGGAGGTAAAACCAACTTCTATGATTGATATTTCTGATGGACTTTCGTCAGAACTTTTTCATATTTGTACGCAAAGTAAAGTAGGTTGTAAGGTGTATGAAGATAAATTGCCTTTAGATCCGCAAGTAATTTCTGCTTGTGAAGAGTTTGAATTAGATTCTACCATGGTTGCTTTAAGCGGAGGTGAAGATTACGAACTGTTATTTACAGTGCCTATTGCAGATTTTGATAAAATAAAAGGAAATCCTAATTTTTCTATTATTGGTCATATTACTGCAGAAAACCAAGGGTTAAATTTGGTAACAAGAGCAGCACAAGAAATTGAATTGAAAGCACAAGGTTGGAATGCTTTAAAAAATGAGTAGTTTCAGTGAAAATAATGTATAAAAAAAAGGCGAAAATTTTAAATTTTCGCCTTTTTTTTGGAAGGTTCGTTTAACGAGTTTGTGTATGGAAATTTACGAATAAATAAGCGTATAATTTCCGATTAATTAATAAAATAAATAGGAAAAAAATGGAACAAGGAATAAAGCAAAAAGCAGTAATTTTTTATACATGGTGTTGTAAAAGTCTTATTTAAAAAGTCTAGTGTATTCTCTAAACGAATATATTTTCCCTCTTTTTGCTCCTGTTATTTCTGTTAATATTTCAAGCTTTTCTAGCTCATCTATTAGTTTATAAACAGATGGAGAAGAAAGGCTTGTTAATTCCTTCACTTTTTGAGCATCTATAATTGGTTTTTGAAATAAATGATTCAAAATAAGTTGAGCATTATGAGACCTACTTCCTAATGTTTGAAGTTTAATTTCAACTTCTTTTTGTAGTTTTAAAATACTATCAAATGTATTTATACCACTTTTAGTCGTTTCTATAACTCCAACTAAGAAAAATTTAAACCATTGACTTAAGTCATCTTTTTCTCTAACCTTTGTAAGGTTATCATAATATAGAATTCTATTTCTTTCAAAAAAGTCTGAAAGGTATAGGATTGGTTTTTTTAGTATTCCTTTTTCTACTAAATATAAAGTAATCATTAATCGTCCAACTCTTCCGTTTCCATCTAAAAATGGATGGATTGTTTCAAATTGATAATGGATTAATGCTATTTTAAGTAAGTCAGGAAAAAATGATTCAGAATTATGTGCAAAATTTTCTAAATCTCCCATATATTCATTGATGCTAGAGTGAATAGGAGGGATAAAAGTAGCATCATTAATGCTTGCGCCACCTATCCAATTTTGACTACTCCTAAATTCTCCAGGAAGTTTGTGTTTCCCTCTTACACCTTGTAATAATATCTTGTGAGTTTCTCTAATTAATCGTGAAGAAAACGGTAATTTTTCGAGGTTTTTTATTGCAGAGTTTAAAGCTTCTATATAATTCTGAACTTCTTCCCAATCGTCTCTTTTTTCATCATTTACATCTTCTTTATCTAATAGAGCATCTTCAATATTCGTTTTAGTTCCTTCTATTTTACTTGATTGAGTTGCTTCTTTTAAGACGTGCATACTAATAAATAATTCAATATTTGGAATATATTCCGAATACATATCAAGTCTTCCTAGTTGCCTATCGGCTTGACTTAAAAGGTTCAATACTTCCATATCCTCAATTCCCCATTGTTGATTTATCTTATTAGGTTGGAAGCTTTTATAAGTTCCTTGATTTATACGATTTCCTGATTTGAATGTTTTCATTGTAATTATGTTTAAACTTAAACAAAGGTATTCGTTATTTAAGAATTACACAAATAAATTAAATAGTGATAGGTGTTAATTAAGATTTTAAGTGTATACTTAATTAGTGGGTAGACTTATTTAATGTTTTACAACTAAAATGATAAGGTGAGTTTTAATTCATTTTATCAGAAGTTAAACGAAGTTAGCTGTTTTTTTGAGAAAGTCAAGGGTGTTTTTTTGAGAAAGGTTTGTTTAACTTTAATGTATATGGTAGGTTGTGTGTTTATGTAAGAAGATTTTCTGAAGAAAAATTAGAAGTTAGCAAACGAGCAACAAACATAGATTTAGTTAAACAAGCAATTTTTTATAAACTGTGTTGAAAAATATTTCATCAGATTATTATGTTTAATACTTTATCCTTTAATAACAGATTCCCCTCTTTTATTAACTGAATTTCCCTTATACATTCATTAATAATAGCATACTTATTTATTTAATAAGTATCCATTTACAAAAATGTCGTTTGATTCTTTTAATCCAAAAAAAGCATTTAATTCTTTCTGAGTTTTAATGCTTTAAATAATTGAGTAACCTAAACAAAAAAAATACATAAAAAAAAAGCGAAAATTTTTAAATTTTCACCTTTTTTGCTTCTTATCAAATACGAGTTGATACTCGTTAAAAACTACTCTTCACTTGGCTTTGTACCCGCGCCAACGGTTGCTTGTTTAAACCATACTTCTGCATAGCATCCATTTGCATATTGTTTTGCAATATCACCATTATAGGTTTCTGAGCCGGTATGCCAAACGATATTGTCTTTTGGGTCTTTACCGTTTGTTTGGTTGTAGGCACCTTGCTTAAAGTTTTGTAGTTCTCCTGCATATCCATTTTCTTGTTCTACACCATCACGACCAATTGCTGCGTACAGTGTTAAAATTTGTTGAGGAATATCTGACTTTTTAGAAAATTCTGATTTGATTAAGCTCTTTGTAAACTTTTTAGTTTTGTGACCTTCGCTTTTAAAAGTAAGATACATTACGCCGTTAAATACGTTTATTGTATAACTGAATTCTTCGCCTAACGCAATACCATTTTCTGGTTCTTCTGGGTAAGAAGTAGCAGTGTCTCCAACTACAGACATATCATATCCCCAAACTGCTGTAGAATAATCCCACCTTTTAGCGTTATCACCTTTGGTGTTAATTTCATAATTCCAAAAAATAGACCCTTTTTTGTGTCCCGGAAATTTTTTATAAAATATTTTTAAAGGTTCATTTTCATGTCCGCCATTTCCATGTATTTGTCCAATAACCACCGAATAAGAAGCGGCAACTCTTGCATCACCAGAGGTGGAAACATGCATTACTTTTCCGGTACCTGTTAACTTACCTCCAACTTCAGTTAACCATTTTTTATTTTGTCCTAGTTCTGTTCTTGTATTACTAGAGGTTCTAGAAGTAATTCCAGAATTAGGTGTTTTATAAACTACCCAATCTGTTTTTCCATCATTAGCAACATAAAAAAAGTCTTTATGTTCTTTGTTTGTTAAGTTTTTAATTTTCTTTCCATCTCCACAAAGAATATTCCATTGATCCATAAACGGAATAACATCACTTGGATATGTTATTGATGTTGCTTCTTTTCTAACAGTCGGTTTTTTGGGTGTGTTAGAACAACTGCTAACTAATAAAGCAACGCCTATCAAAAAAAATGGTTGTACGAATGCTTTTGTGAGTTTTATATTCATTTTGTTTGTTTTTTATAAATAAAATAAGGTGTTCAATTTCCTAAAATCCACTTTCTTCTGCCATTTTTACAACGCCAACAGTTAGTATTAAATTAGCAAATCTACGCTGTTCTCCTGTTTGAATAATTAAAGTGGTGTTTGGGTCTCTAATTTTATCGTAGAAAGCCCAACGTTCCATTTCATCCCAAGTTACATCTCCTAGTAATTTTTTATAAGCATCATGTATTTCTGCATTTGCTTCGGCAGGTTTTTCCATAACGATTGCTCCTTGTACAGGGCAAACTTCTAAGATGCCTTCTAGTACGGTAAGTGCATCTAACAATCCTGGTTTAAAATTAAGATGTACCGTTGTAGAGTTAGGACCTGTCATGGCGCCAACAGGTAAATTACCGTCTGCAATAACCACTTGCGCAAAATGACCAGAACGCGCAAGTGTTTCCATAATTGTTGGGTGTATAATCGGAGTTTTTAGCATAAAATTATATTTTAAAAAATTATGAATTACATATTATAAACACCTCCATTAATATCTAGGGTAGCTCCGGTAATAAAACCATCGTATTCTGATGCTAAATACAAAACTGCTCTTGCTACGTCTGCTGCATTACCTGCTCTTTGAATTGGTATACCTGCTGTTGTTGCAGCTGCAGATTCTTTTGTTGTGTGTGTGTTATGAAACGAAGTACCTAAAATTAAACCTGGGGCAACAGCGTTTACTCTAGTTCCCTGAGGACCTAATTCTGTAGATAATGCTCTTGTAAATGTTAAAATAGCTCCTTTACTTGTAGCGTAGACCAATGATCCTGGATGACCACCTTTACGCCCCGCAAGTGATGCCAAATTAACAATACTACTAGTGTTGTTCTTTGCTAAATGTGGCGCTGCTGCTTTTGTAACAAACATCATAGAGGTCATGTTAATGTCCATAACCTTGTGCCAAAATTCAGCTTCCATTTCGTTTAGCATTTTACGAGCAACAAGTGAGCCTGCGTTGTTAATAAGGATGTCTAAACTTCCAAACGCGGCTATCGTTTTTTCTACTATTGTAATTGCATCGGTTTCTTTTGTTAAATCACCAGCAATAGCAATTGCTTTTACTCCTTTACTAGTTGCATCTGCTACTAATTGATTGGCTGTATCTGAACTCGAAAAATAATGGATAGCTACATTGGCTCCACTATCTATAAAATGTTTGGTAATAGATTCTCCAATTCCTTGTGCTCCAGCAGTTATAAGTACGTTTTTACCTGCTAATTTATGATTGATTTTCATGATGTTTCTGTGTCTATAAGGTGTTTTGTTTTTAAAAAGTGTAATGCTATATTGTAGCTAAGTTTTACTGTTTTGCTTGTTTTTTGTACAAGAAATCATTTTTAGCAAAATAACCATCGTTAGAATAAGCATCATCACTTATGGTAATGTTGGCTGTTTTAAACCAAACTTCTGTATAATTTCCGTCTGCGTATTGTTTTTGAATGTCTCCTCCATGAGTTTCTGCACCAGAACACCAGTTTTTATTTATTTCAGGAGATTTTCCGTTTGTTTGGTTGTAGTTTCCTAGTTTAAAGAAACAGCCTTCACCAGTATATGCCTCTGGACGTTCTACTCCGTCTTGACCAATGGATACAAATAATTTTTGAGTTTGCTCTGGAATATCTGCCTTTGTTGTGTATTCTGAAACGATTATGTTTTTTGTAAATGTTTTCGTTTCATGTCCTTCACTTGTAAAAGTTAAGGTCATAATACCATCTTTAATATCTATTTCATAACTAAATTCTTCGTCTAAAGCAATTCCGTCTTTCGGCTCTTCTGGATATGTGCTTACATCGCTACCTACAACAGATAAATCATATCCCCAAACAGCTGTAGAAAAATCCCATCTTCCAGCATTGTCATCACCAGCGGTGTTAATTTCGTAATCCCAAAAAACAGAACCTTTGGTATGACCAGGAAATTTTTTGTAAAATATTTTTAATGGCTCATTCTCTAAACCATCGGCACTATGAATTTGACCTACAACAACCGAGTAAGATGCTGCTACACGAGCATCGCCAGTAACAGATACATTCTTTACTTTTAAAGTTGCTTTTAAATTGGCATCGGTTTTAGGCGTCCATTTTTTAGATTGTGCTAATTCTGTTCTTGTATTGTTAGAGGTTCCGTGTGTATGTCCGGCATTTGGCGTTTTAAAAACAACCCAATTTTCATTACCTTCATTTGCAGTAAAAAAGAAGTCTTTATGCTCAAAATTATTTGCAACTCCAGCGTTAGATCCATCACCTAAAATTAATTTCCAATGATCAAAAAACGGAATTACGTCACTTGCGTAAACGGTTTTTTCTGTTTCTTTTTTTTCTTCCTTTTTAGCGGTTTTAGAACAACTGTTAAGGGTTAGAAAAACGCCAAGAATTAGGCATGCAGCTACCGATGTTATTTTATTATTTTTCATTTTTTTATAATTTAGGTTTAATTGTTTCTTCGTTTTCTATGTGTTTTGATAATTTAAAAAAGTGATCATTCATCATCTTTGAAGCAAGTTCTACGTCTTTAGCTGCTATTGCTAAATAAATATCTTCGTGTTTTTTAATTTCAGAAATTACTTTATCACCTTCACATACAGTTGCTCTATCGTAAGTAATTAAAATAGGTGGCGTTATTAAAAGCATTAGAGAAACCATTGTACTGTTTTGGCTAGCCTTTGCAATTGCTAAGTGAAACAATAAGTCTTCTTCTAAATAATCGTCTCCAATAGTAATTTTTTCTTTAAAAGCATTTAAAGTGTCTTTTATTCGTTTTAAATCTACCTCTGTTCTTCTTTCTGCCGCTAATCTTACGGTCTTTAATTCTAATGAGATTCTGGTTTCTACTAATTCATTAAAAGTAGGTGCATCTAGCGCTATTATTTCTTCTACCATGCCATTAAACCCAGTTAACCCTATGGCTAGAATAGTACCACTCTGAGACATGGATTTTAAGATTCCGTAAAACTCTAGCTTTCTTATGGCTTCTCTAATATGGTTTCTTTTTACATTAAATTTTTCTGACATCATTCTCTCAGAAGGCAATTTATCTCCACGCTCTAAATTTTTAGCGTTAATTAAATCACGAATTTTACAGATCACATCATTCTGTACAATTCTGTTAGAATTTTCATTTATTAAACTTATTTTCACTTTAATTGATTGTTTTAATTGATGATACTCTCTTTTTTAAATACATTTAGAAACCGCTCTTAGTTGTTTAAAAGTAATTTAAAAGTGCCAATATGCCGTTGTAAGAAATTACTAGAGAAAAGAACAAGGCAGCAAACAAACCAATGTATACACCTAAAGTTGTCTTATAGTCTTTCATTACTTTTTTGCTACTTAACATTAATATAATTCCGAGGATTACAATGGGTAATACAAATACATTAAATACTTGCGATAAAATTTGAATTTCTATAGGATTTGCACCAAATGCTGGCCCAATTAATGCAACTAAACAAGCAATAGCAGTGATGATTCTAAACTGACGCGAATTGGTATCTAACTTGCCAGATTGATAATCTGCAATTAATAAAGGTGCAATTAACAAACAAGGAAAAATTGATGACAAACCTGCGCTTAAAGCACCAAAAAAGAAAATAGAAACCGCCCATTTACCTGCCACAGGTTCTAAAGTATTTGCCATATCTAATACTTGTGTAACTTCTTTACCTTGGTAAAACAAAGCTCCTGCAGCCACTGCCATGATAACACCACTAATAATAAAGATTAAAATAGCGGCGGTTATAGAGTCTTTTTTTTGTTGATCTAAGTTTTTAATAGTCCAGCCTTTTCCTTTTACAAATAATGGTCTCGATAAGAATGTTGCCGATGCCATAGTGGTACCTACAAAGGCGGCCACCAACATTTTACCACCAACAACGTTTGGTATGGTTGGTATTAATCCTTTTACAACATCTAATGGTAAAGGTTGTACAAAACATAGTGATAGTATAAACGAGAATCCCATTAAGGTTACAAATATGACAAGTATTTTCTCGAAGAAAGTATATTTACCGACCAACATTAATAAGTAAAAAGTAATTATAATTATAATGGCTGTAATTAAAACGGTTTCATATTTATATGCAGCTAAACCTTCAAAATTTACGGCAAGTATTTCAAAAATAATATTGGCAGAAATACCTAAAATTCCCATTAGAGAATTCCATTGACCAAACGTAATACCCACAATAACTAAAATGGCTAAAACTTTACCATATTTTAAATGTTTTTTAAATCCGTAAAGGGCAGTTTCTCCTGTTAGTAAAGCGTAATTTCCGTAGGCAAACATTAAAATTCCAGAGAAAATACAACTTAACAATAACACCCATAATAATTGCATGTTAAATTTACTACCTGCAACAATCATAGAAGTTACACTACCAGTGCCAATGGTATATCCAATGGCGAAAATCCCAGGGCCAAATCCTAAAATAACTGCTATTATTTTTTTTAGAAATGACTTTTTATTTTGGGTTGTTGTCATAGTTAATTGTTTTTTATTTAGTTAATTATTCCACTCTGTATGATAGAATTTATTAGAATCGTCATTAATTCTTTGATAGGTGTGCGCTCCAAAATAATCGCGTTGTGCTTGTATTAAATTTGCTGATGAATTTGCAACTGCAAAACTGTTTAAGAAATTAATAGATTCGCTAAAATTAGGAACTGCTAATTCGTTTAAAACACCCTCAGAAACCACTTTTTTGATGCTTGGTTTTAATGCTTTTATCTTTTGAATTATGCTTTTATCCGTCAATAAATTATCGGTCGATTTAAATACCGTAACCAATTCTACCATTAAGTCAGATTTAATGATGCAACCATTTGTCCAAATTCTAGCCAATTCGCTTAAGTTTAAATCCCAATGATAACTTTTAGAAGCCTCTTGAATTAATTTTAATCCTTGGTAATGATTTATAATTCTTGCAAATTGATATCCTTCTAAAATATCACCCGTAGTTAAGTTTAAATTTTGTGTCGTATTTTCTTTAAAGCTTTCACTAGCATTCACACGTTCCTCTTTATAAAAAGAAGTGTATCTCGCAAACAATGCAGAAGCAATCATGGTACTAGGCACTCCTAATTCTGCAGTGGCAATGGTGGTCCAGTTTCCTGTTCCTTTATTGCCTGCTTTGTCCATTATTTTATGAACTAACCAGTCATCTCCTTCTTTTTTTCTTAGGATGTCAACAGTTATTTCTAATAAATAACTGTTGGTAGTTGCTTTCCATGATTCTAAAATATTAGCTATTTCATCTGGGTTTTTACCTAATGCTTTTAACATTACAAACACTTCTGCTAATAATTGCATTTCTACATACTCAATTCCGTTGTGTACCATTTTTACAAAATGGCCACTTCCTTCGGTTCCTATATGAGTACAACAAGGCAAATTATTAGCATCTTTAGCGGCAATGGCTTCTAAAAAAGGTTGTACATTTTTGTAAACTTCTTTAGGACACCCAGGCATAATAGAAGGACCTTTTAATGCACCTTCTTCTCCACCAGAAACTCCGGCACCAACAAAATGGATGTTTTTAGATTTTAAATAATCAAAACGTTCTTTTGTTTTGTTGTAGTTAGAATTACCACCATCTATTAAAATATCTCCAGCATCTAAAAACGGCAAAAGATCTTCTATAACATCATCTACAATTTTACCAGCATTTACCATTAACATGATTTTTCTGGGTTTTTCTAGAGAATTTACAAATGCTTCTATATTATCAAAAGGAAGACTTGTTGACAATTCTTTAAATTCATTTTTAAAGTTTTTTGCAACATCTTCTTCTGTGTCTTTAATGTGTCTGTTAAATAGAGATATGTTAAACCCTTTATTTGCTAGGTTTCTACTAAGGCTTTTACCCATAACCCCTAATCCGAATAAACCAAATTCTGACTTTTTTAAGATTTCCTTACTAATCATTTCTACTATATTATTTGGTGTTAAATTTATATTTATATCAATGGCGTTTTTGGGAGTTTCTAAAATATCGAATTGAGATTTTAACAAATCAGAACTCATAAAATGCCCTTTACGATTGTTTACTCTTTCTTTTATTTGCTCGAAAGAACCATTTAGAAAAACCCATTTTGCATTTTCTTTTATTTTTGCATTTAAAATATCGCGATATTTTTCTTTTAAAGCAGAACAAACAATAATACAACCGCCTTTTTTTAATTGCTCTTTGGCAAGTTTATTTAAGGTTTGTAACCAACCCAATCTGTCATTATCATTTAATGCCTCTCCTTTAGACATTTTTAAAATATTTTCTTCGGGATGAAAATCATCTCCATCAAAAAACGGAATGTTTAATTTTTCTGATAGCAAGTTTCCTATGGTGCTTTTACCAACCCCAGAAACTCCCATAATAAAGATAATTGTTGATTTTTTTTGAAGCATAATTTTGGTTAACCAGTTTGGGTACCCAAATATATGTTTTTTAAATTTAAAAAAGTGCTTAAGAATCAGATTATTATAAAATTTATAAGAATTTGATCTTTAACGGATTAAAAAAGAGGGGTGTTTTGTACGTGTTTTCGCTTTCTTTTCGAAGAGATAAAATAGTTAAAGAAATATTACTTTTAACTGTTGATGAATTTCTGTTTCTAGTGATTTAAATTCAGGGAATTGAAAGGTAGATTTAGGGTTAAGAACTGTGTAAGAAATAAAGTTGAGGTATTGTAGGGAAGGATTAAAACAAAAAGAGTGAAAATTTTAAAATTTTCACTCTTTTTGTTTTTTTAAAGGTTTTTTTAAAGGTTTTTTTAAAGGTTTTTTTAAAGGTTTTTTTAAAGGTTTTTTTAAAGGTTTTTTTAAAGGTTTTTTTAAAGGTGTTTGGTTATTGGCGTGTTTAAACCATTAATTATACACGGCTTAAGTTACTTTTGATTTATTTTTTATAATAGTGTATTAGCTTGTACGTTGGGTAGATTTCACATTTTTAATGCCAATATTTGCGTCAACAGATTGAGAATCATCAACGATTTGTAATAAGAATAGTCCGAGGAATAATGAGTATTTAATGCTTTATAATTTAGGTTTTGTGTTTTTTATAAAGCGAATGCTTTTTATTATTCTGTGTGTAGAAAATTAATAGATGCTTTAAATTTTAGTTTTCTTTTGGTTTGTAAATAACAATTACTTGAATTAGAATTGCAAGAAAAATCAATATATAAATTTCTATTTTTGTAAAAAGCTCTACCGAATCAATGGCTTTTTCACTTAAAAACATTTGTCTTTTACCTTCATCTAACTGAATTTTTGACAAATCATTAAGATTTAGTTTTACTGATGAAATATGATTGATTAAAGGTGTTTTATCAGCAAATTTAGACTGGATGAAATTGGTTTCTGAGCTTTTTAATATTTCTAAATTATTTTTATAATCACTAAATATTTTTTTCTCTTGTAGTGTTAGATTTGTTTGTTCAAACAGCTTAACAAAATCTTGAATATCTTGGCTAACTTTTTTATTTCTGTTTGAAAAAAATACGGAATCTGAAGCAACAACAGCCAACTCTTTTTCTTGTACTGAGTTAGACATTTTAAAGATTAAATCTTTTGCAATAAGTCTATCTTTATAAATTGCAACAACAGAATCTTTAACTCTAGAAAAATTGTTTCTATCAATAAGATTTGTTGCAATAATTAATATAAAAACCATTAAAATACCAAGAACCCATTTTACTTTGTTGTAGAATACCATAGTTTATTGTAAAAATTAATACCTATCAAATTTAAATAAAATGTAAACTATTAACAAAAAAAAGTCATAACTGCTTATAATTCTACAATAGAAGAAACTAATTTACTGAATAGAAAACCAAAGAGTTTGTTAATAATTTAACTTTAAATATTCTCTTTTTAACTACACCTGTTAATTTATGTTTTTAAAAGAAGAGTGCTTTTAAAATTGATATTATTTTATTAAACAGCCAAATCGCTTTCATCTTCAATGGTTTTAAGTTTGTTTTTTCTAGCTAAAATAGCTAAACCAAAAGTTAGCAAGCCTAACCTGCCTATAAACATCACAAAGATTATTACCAATTTTCCCCAGGTACTTAGATTACCAGTTATGCCTGTACTTAAACCCACGGTACTAATAGCAGATGTAGTTTCAAATAAAATTTGATGAAGAGGTAAATTTTCTGTGATAGCTAATAAAAAGGTAGAAATAAAAATAACAGATGCATACAACATAAAAATGGAAGTTGCTACATATAAACGTTCTAACGGAATTACTTTTCCTAAAAAAGTAACTTGTTTATTATTTCTAATTCTGTTCCACATTATAGCAATTAGTGCTGTTAAAGTGGTTGTTTTTAAACCACCGCCTGTACCAGACGGAGAAGCGCCCACATACATTAAAAAGATAATTATTAGCATAATACCTAAAGAAAACGAACCTATTGGTACAGTGTTAAAACCTACTGTAGTTAAGGCAGTCATAGATTGAAAAAAGGAAATCATAAGTTTGTTTTCGCTTAAATGATTTACAGAAGGTTCAAAAAAGTAAATCATTGCTGTACCAATGGATAGTAGTGTAATAATTGCCCCGAAAATAATTTTGGTTGTAAAGGTGATATTTTTTGTTTTACCAACAATTCTATTCCAAATATCGGTAACTACAATAAAACCTAATGATCCACTTATGGCTAATACAGAAATAATAGTGTTTATAGAAGTGTTACCAGAAAATTGTTCAAAGCTATTGTTATAGAGTCCAAAACCAGCAGTACAAAAAGCAGAAACACTATGAAAAATACTGCTCCAAATGGCAAAATTATGTTCAACTCCTTCTTGTCTAAAGGCAATGTAAAAACACAATGCACCAATGGTTTCTACTATAAATGTAAAAATGATGACCGATTTTAAAAAATCTTTCAATTCAAAACCTTTAGGCATGGTAAATTCTGCATTTAATACACGGTGATGCCAATGTGTTAACGGACTCTTTTTTGATAGTAATATAAAGGAAGTAAAAGTCATATACCCAATACCACCAATTTGAAAAAGCAACATGATAATAAATTGACCCAAGCCATTATAAGTGTCAAAAATACTAGCAGTTACTAATCCGGTGGTTGAAATAGCCGATGTGGCAATAAACAAATTGTCTACTATTGAAATGGTTTGCTTGTGAAAAAACGGGACGCACAGCAATGCCCAACCTATTATAGTATAAGTTAAAAAACCATAAAGTAGATTTTGTTGGGGAGTTAGTGATAATTGAAATTTTCGATATGTTTTTGTAATCTTTTTCATGTTATTTAATTTTATTATTTAACAAGGTTTATAGTATAAAATTAGAAAGAGAAATAGAGATAAATGGCAATTACAAAAGCCACCATTATAATTGTAGGAATAATTAAATGCGCTATATCTTTATGCCAATTTTTAATAGATTGGTATGGTTTTGCATTATCCTCATTATAAAAAATATCCCATTTCATTTCTTTGTTTTTTTTGATACTACAAAGGTGGGCTGAAAGGGATAAGTAAAAAATTAATAATTAGACAGTATCTATAAAGATTTTATAAAGACTATTGAAAACGATAACCAACACCGCTTTCTGTAATAATATGTTGTGGGTTATTTGGGTTTTTTTCAATTTTTTTACGAAGTGTACCAACAAAAACACGCAGGTATTGCGTTTCGGTTTGATAGCTGTAACCCCAAATTTCTTTTAGAAGATATTGATGTGTTAAAACTTTGCCTTCGTTTTTAGCAAATAAGGCCAATAAATTATATTCTGTAGATGTAAGTTTTATAATTTCATCATTTCGTTTTACAATGCGGGCTACTAAATCAATGATAATAGATCCACAAATAATAACAGAATTATTTTCGGTATTTTGACTTCGTTTTATTGCAGAACGTATTCTAGCCAAAAGTTCGCCTGTGCGGAAAGGTTTGGTTAAATAGTCGGTTGCACCATTATCTAGCGCAGAAACAATATCGGTTTCATTGTCTAGTACAGATAGAATAATGATAGGTTTATTATACCATTCTCTTAGTTCTTTTAAAATGTCGTGGCCGCTTTTATCGGGTAACCCAATATCTAGTAAAATTAACTCTGGTGGATGGTTGGCAGATAAAATTAAGCCTTCATTTCCGGTACTGGCTTGGGTTACTTTATAATTGTTACTTTCTAAATTTATTTGAAGTAATTTTCTTATTTGTGGTTCATCATCAATAATGAGTATTTCTGCCTTATTCATTTTCTATATGTATGTTTAGTGAAAATTCACAAGGAATTTCAATTCTAAATTTAGCGCCACCTTGCAATAAATTTTCTAAATAAACTTTTCCGTTCATTGCTTCTGTAAAGCCTTTTACAATAGAAAGGCCTAAACCAGTTCCGCCAGTAGAGGTTCTTGTTAAACGGTAAAATTTATTAAAAACATTATCAATTTCATTGTCAGGGAATCCTTTTCCATTATCAAAAATAGAGATAATACAATGTGTTTCATTATAGTCTAATTCAATTGATATAGTAGTGTTTTTTGGTGTATGCTGAATAGCATTATGAATTAAGTTGTAAAGAATTTGTTGTATTAAACCGTTGTCTATTTTAAAAAGTGGTAGCTGCTCATTTGCTAAAAACTTAATGTTATGCTGGCTAGCGTCATCTGCATTGTCTTTAATTGCAGCGAAAACAAGTTCGTTTAAATCGCACCAGTCTATTTTGGGTTTAATAAAACCAGCCTCAAGCCTGCTCATACTTAAAAGATTTTCTACTTGTTGGTTTAACCGAAAGCTTGCAATTTCAATCTCTGTATAAAGTTCATTTTTGTTGTTTTCAGAAATGTTAGTTTGGGGGTCTTTAATGGTGTCTATTGCACCAATTATGGTTGCAATGGGGGTTCTTAGTTCATGAGAAAGTGAATTAAGTAAAGTATTGTATAATTTAATAGATTTTTCTTTTTCAGCCTCATCTCTTTCCTTTCGTTCTACTTCTCTAATTTTGTAAGTTAAAACGGCATTTATAGAGGCAATAACAAAATACATTAAAAACATTAATGCATCTTCTGCTGTGCCAATGTGTAAATTAAATGTTGGCGGAATAAAAAAGAAATTCCAAATTAAGGCACTTAATATTGAAGAAAGTAATACAGGGTAAATGTCAAAAAGAATGGCATTAACAGAAACTACTAAAAGCAAAATAAGGGCAACAGCTCTGTAACCAATAATATTAATAGATATAAAACATAATACAGCCGTTATTGTAATAAGTAAAACACTTATTAGGTATTGTTTTTTTCTGCTGTATTTTCTTGTTTTAAATAAGTCCAATCTTTTTATTCAAAGTTAATGATTGAGTTGTAAATATTTTATAAAAATTTTAAGCATTGGTAAGGTTGAGTATTTTAATTTATTTTATCAAAATTTAACGCTTAGAATCGTTTTGTAAGGAAATTAAAATTTATCAGTAAAATAATTAAATATATATCGATTTTAAGAGAAAAAAGACGCTATTAGTAATTTAACTTTAGCTCTTTTCTTTTGGGCTTGTTTGCTAATTTATGTTGTTCCCAATAAGGTTCATTTCTACTTGCTTTTAGTGTAGCTGTTGTTATTAAATTAGTTTCATCACTTTCTGACCAACCTAAAATTTTGAACGGAAATTGTTTTTCTACATCAATAGAAACTATTCTATCAATATTTAGGTATTTTATTTGATAATTTAAGGTGTTGTCTGTTGTTGTTTTGCTGATGATTGCTTTTTCTACGTCCATTTTTTTATGCTTAAAACGACTGTAAATAGTAGATGGAATTAAATCTATTTTTCCTTCTGGTAATTGCCCTTTGTTAATACGAATTCGGGTCATTAAATCTTCTTCTAAAAAGACTTTTTTTATTGTTTTTTCTTCGTCGCCTTCAGGTTCAAAATAAGAGAATTGTTTAAAATTATATGCGTTATCACCAAGGTTTAATTGCGTAAAAGTATGTCCGCACCATTCTTGTATACTTGTAGATGATTTTAATGTAAAGGGATGCTTTGTAGTGTTGACAGGTGTAAAAGTAGAGGTGATGATAGAATAATCATAAATACCAGTATAAAACTTACGTACATGGTTTAATTTCATTACAGAAACGTTGTCGTTACCTGCCTTTTTGGGGTAGTCTAATTTAACTTGTTTGCTTATAGAAAAAGGTTCTGTAACAAAAACTAAAACAACTTCACCATCGCGTATTTCACCGTATCTAGCTTGTTTTAAAGTATAACTACTTAATTCTGCTTTACCAGAATACCAGTATTTATTAAATGCATCGTTTATAGAAAGTGCGTTGTTTTCTTTATTTACAGTTACTTGGGGAGCTGTATTGGTTTGTCCGGATTGGCAACCGATAAAAGAAAAAAGAAATAGGTAAAAAAGTGTTGTTTTAATATTCATAATTTTCGATTTACTAATTATCTGATAAAACTATTAAGCGGTTTTAATGCAGAGGTTAAAAATAAGTAAGTCGTTTTTTATAAATAAGTTTACAAAACGAGTTTATAGTTATTTTTTATCATTTAAAACCTTTAATAGATATTCATTTTGTTTTTCTAAAAGTTCATTGGTTTTGTTCATCAACTCAATGTTTTTAGGAGTAACAATAGCTTTGTTTTTTGGGTCGTCTGCTTTCTTTTTCATGGCATTCATTGCTTTTACAACCATAAAAACGGTAAAAGCAATAATTAAAAAATCGATGCCTGCTTCAAATAGTTTACCATAACCAATGGCAATTTCTTCAACAGTAATCTTCTCTTTAACAAGAACAGCTTCTCTTAATATAATTTTTTTGTTTTCCCACTTTGTACCATCTGTTATAAACGCTAATGGAGGCATTAAAACTTCTTTTACTAAGGTACTAACTACTTTATTAAAAGCAGCGCCAATAATAACACCAATAGCAATATCTATCATGTTTCCTTTTACGGCAAACTCTTTAAATTCTTCTAATAATTTAAATTTCATCGCTTATTTTTTTACAATACCATTAAATTACAACCTCTAATATCAGAATTGTCAAAACGACCAATAATCTCAAAAGTTCCGTTTTGGTGTACCTTGCCTAAATCTTGCGTAGCAATAAAAGAGCAAGAATTATAATTGGCCAAATCTATTACATTAATTCCGCCTGTTTTTCCAACTTGTTGAATGGTTAAGGCATCTTCTGTGTCTCTGGTAAGAATCTGCATCCAAGGAGGCGTATCAAAAATACCATTTCCGTTAGAATATCCTTGGCTCAATAATTCTGTCATTCCGTATTCTGAGTGAATTTTAGAAACTCCAAATCCGTTTTGTAAAATATCGTGTAATTCTTCTCTAATGAGTTCTTTTCTACGCCCTTTCATACCACCTGTTTCCATAATAATGGTATTTTTTAGGTAGAATTGTTGCATTTCTACCAAATCTAACAAAGCAAAAGAAACACCTATTAAAAGTACTTTTTGTCCTTTTTGGTCTAAATCTGTTAGTTTTTTGGCTAATTCTGCTATATTATTAAGATAAAATCCGCTTTCTGAGTTTTTAGATTTCTTAATTAAATCATCTACCATATAGACTAAAGAAGAACCATTTCTTTCTAAATAATTTGGTAATAACGCCAAAACTACATAGTCTTCTATATTGCCATAAAAATGAGCAAATCCTTTTAAATAACTTTCCTCGTAAAGCTTAATGTCTGTTACATAATGGTTGCTTGTTAGGCTACCTGTGGTACCAGAGCTTGTAAAAGTTTCTTGAATCTCTTTGGTAGAAGAAAGTACTTCTCTACTCTTAAAAAACTGAATCGGTAAAAACGGAATTTCATCCACCTTTGTAACGTCTGAAGGATGAATATATAATAAATCGCAAAAAGATCGGTACACTCTATTATTTTTAAATTGATGTTTAAAAACGGATAAAGCAACTTGCTTAAAATCTTCTTGATTTTGGATGTTAAAAATATTGTTTTCCATATACTTTGCAAAAATAACATTATTAGACGCAACCTTTTTAAAATTTCTGCATCTTATAAGAAATAACCCAATAATGAAATTAAAAACTATAATGCTAGCAATTTTTATTTTGATGGTTTCATGCGAAAAAAATGATTTTGGGTTAAATAATAAAACACTTGTAATTGCATCAGAAAAAGTAGATTGTGTGGGTATTTCTCCTCAAAAATGTTTTTTAGTAAGAGAAGTAGATAAACAAGATTGGCACTTTTTTTATGATTCAATAATCGGTTTTACGTATGAAGCAGGTTTCGAATATGAAATTTTAATTTCTGAAAAAGAATTAGAAAATCCGCCAGCAGACGCATCATCAATAGAATATAAATTGATACGTATTATTTCTAAGATAGAAAAAACATCAGAAAATTTACCCAATTAAAAACAGCTAAAAATGAATTTAAAAAACCTTTTCCTTTTACTCGTTGTAACTGTACTTTTTTCTTGCGAAAAGAATGATGTTGCTATAGATGCAGATAATTTATTGTTAGGAACCTGGGTAAATCCTGTTTATAATGATGAAACTACCACTTTTAAAAGAGCCAACGCTTTACCAAATGATGGATATGGGCTTTCATTTACCGAAAACGGTAATTTGGTAGAACGAACTTCTGGTTGGTGTGGTACACCGCCTTTATCTTACTTTAATATTGAGGGGTCTTTTGAGTTAGATAATACACTTGTTCGTATTTCTACACAAAACTATCCTACAGATTATGCATGGAGAATAATATCGCTTACCGAAAATGAATTGGTGGTAAAAAGAGAGCTTACAGCACAAGAAATTGAGCACAGAAATTTAATGGATTTATTTAATGAAATTCAGGAGTGGTCTTACAGTGTTTCTTGTTCAAACGCTAGTAATTGGTTGTTTACAGCCTATGGAGCGAAAGCCTGTGGAGGTGCGCAAGGTTATATTGCGTATTCCTCTAGAATAGACACTAGTTCTTTTTTAAATAAAATAGCAACTTATACACAAGCAGAAAAAGAGTTTAACGTTAAATGGGGCATAATTTCAGACTGTTCTATAACAAAAGCACCAATTTCTGTAGTATGCCAAAACGGATATCCAACACTTAAATATTAACTTAATTACACAAAAAAAATGAAAAAAACTGCCTTACTTTTATTTGGATTACTTGTATTTTATTCTTGTTTAAATAGCGACAATGATTCGCCAAATTACACTTTTGAGTATGTGCCAATAGATTCTGCCATAACGCCTGCAAGTTTTACTCTCGGTCAAATAGATACAATTACAGTAAAGTATTCTTTACCAAATAGCTGTTTTACTTTTGATCAAATTTATTACCAACCAAAAGATTCTACAAGAACTATTGCAATTATTGCGGCTGTAAAATTAGACGACATCTGTACAGAAGCTATTGTACAAGAAGAAAAAAAGATTGCCGTAAAAGCAACACAAGAAGAAGACTATGTGTTTAAATTTTTTAAAGGAAAAGATAGTGATGGTGAAAATATTTTTGAGGAAGTAATAGTTCCTGTAAATTAGACCCATCAAACAAGAAGAACTCATAAAGGAATGCTGCAAGCAAAATATAGCAGCGCAAGCAAAGGTTTATCAGATTTTTTCTGATAAACTCTTTGCTGTTTGTTTAAAATATTCAAGAAATTATCAAGATGCAGAAGATAATTTACAAGATAGTTTTATGACTATTTTTAGCAAAATAGAACAATATAAAAATAAAGGTTCTTTTGAGGGGTGGTTAAAAAGAATTACCATACATACTGTTTTACAAAAGTACCGAAAGAAATCTCCTTTACAATTTGTAAAAGAAGTTTCTGAAGAGGTAGAAGAAGAAGAAGAACTTAGTTTAGAAACATATAATTTTAGTATTGATGTTTTGTTGAGGTGTATTCAGCAACTTCCAGATAAGTATCGATTAATATTTAACTTATATGTTTTAGATAATTATTCTCATAAAGAGATTGCAGAAATGTTGCAAATTTCTGTTGGAACCTCAAAATCTAACTTGTCTAGAGCAAGAAAAATCTTGAGAGATCAGTTAGAAATTTATCAAAATAAACAACAGAAAATACTCATAAATGAATCAGAATAATTTAGATAAATTGTTTCAAGAACAACTTAATAATTTGGAGGCAACTCCAAATAAAAGAGTATGGAACAATATTGAGTCTAAACTTAAAAAGAAGAAGAGGCGCGTAGTACCTTTTTGGTGGTTTGCAAGTGGCATTGCTGCAATGTTGCTTTTAGGATTGTTTTTATTTCCTTTTTCTGATGATAAAACAGATGCTATTAAAACGGATTCTAAAATTATAATTACAGAAAGCCCAAAAAAGGAATTAGAGATAATAGATAACTTTAAAGTAGATGCTGTAATTAAAAACGAAACAAGGAAAGAAGAAATGTTTGTTGTTGATAAAAAATTAAATGCTAGCTCAATAAAACCTAAAAGAAACACTAGTAAAAATACCGAGAATAAAAACAATTTAGTTAGCACAAAAAACGCTATGAAAAAGAATTTTTTAGCTGATAAATTTACAAAGATAACAGAAGGTTCTGTAAAGAATAAGCAGATTATTCTGGATGAAAACAATGTAGTGATTGCCGAAAATAAGAATACAGGTATTGAAAAAAAAGTTACGCAAATAGATAAAGAATCCCTTAAAAATAAAGTTGATTTAAATAAATTTATAGAAAAAAAGGACAGCGTTTTTTCTACAAAATCGTTAAAAAAGAAATGGTCTATTGCACCTGTTTTTGCGGTGTTAAAATCTAATTCTTTTTCAAGCGGTTCGCCTATAAACGAGCACTTATCTAACTCTACAAAAGGTAAAAGTTCTTTTTCTTATGGCTTTAAAATAGGATATCAAATTACTGAAAGGTGGAGCATTCAATCTGGTGTTCATTTACAAGAAATGGGTTTTAAAAACAATCAAGTAACTGCCGTTCCTTCAATTTCAAAAAGTTCGTTACCAGTTGTATTTAATAATGGAGATTCTTTTTCTTTTAACGAGGAAGAGGTTTCACAAAGTTCAGATTTTATAAGTAACTCTGCATTAAATAAAACCAGTTTAAATGGAGATTTAAGTCAAAATTATGGCTACATAGAAATTCCTTTAGAGTTAAAATATAATTTTTTAAACACTAAAAAATTTAATACACAGGTGGTTGTGGGGTTTAGTTCTTTGTTTTTAAATAAAAATACTGTAAACTTTACCACTTCCATTATCTCTACATCAGGTAAATCTAAAAATTTAAATAACATTAATTTTAGTGGAAACTTAGGTTTCGATCTTAATTATTCTTTAAATAAAAAGTGGTCTTTAAATTTAACCCCAATGTTTAAAGCGCAATTGCATACTTTTAGTGAAGATGTTAATGGTTTTTCTCCTTTTAATTTAGGGGTATATTCTGGTATTAAATATAAATTTTAAGGAGTGTCTTTAAATAGGTGCGTTTAACGAGTTTTATTGTTCATTAATCGAAAAAAAACAAGTAGAAACTTTTAATTAATTAATTTTACTCACTGAGTTTTTTGTATATTTATCAAGGTTTAAGCGTTTGTTTTATGAATTGGTTAATTTGAAGCTCTTAAATTAATAATTAGATAGGATATGACATTTTTAGCAACTACATATAGAACGTTAAGCGGAACGAAAGAAGTTATAGAAACATTAGAAAAAAAAGCAACGCAATGGGTTGTTTATAAAGATAATAAACCATCGTATTTTGTAGATTTTTACGATTTAGAAAAAGAATCTAATGCTATGATGAATAGTTTAGTTTTATGTACAAAAAGATCTATGCAAGAGGTTTTAGAAATTATTAATAAAAAGAATAATATTAATTTATCGGTGCCTGTTGTATCTAGATTAGGTTATAAAAAACTTGTAAAATCTAAAAAAATAGAATTAGATTTAGAGCCTATTCCAGAAAAATGGTTGGCTTATTCTTTGTAAATTTTAACAACCAATTCATCTTTATCATTCATAGAAGCTCTATACATTCCTGCTGTATTAAATTCAAAAGACATATTTCCATTCTTATCTAAAGCAATAACACCACCCGTTCCTCCAAGTTTTGTTAGTTTGTTTTTAATAACATCTGTAGTAGCTTCTTTTAAAGATTTATTTTGATATTCCATTTGAGCAGAAATATCATACGCAACCATACCTCTTATAAAATATTCTCCCCAACCGGTAGATGATACTCCGCAGGTTTTATTATTTGCATAAGTTCCTGCACCAATAATTGGCGCGTCTCCAATTCTTCCCCAACGTTTATTTGTCATGCCTCCTGTAGAAGTACCTGCAGCAATATTTCCATTTTTATCTAATGCAACACAACCTACTGTTCCAAATTTTGCATTTTTAATATCAGCATCATAAAAAGCGGCTTTTTTATCGTTATGATCTAATTCGGTTTTTGTTTTATTTTTTATTCTTTGCAGCGATTGAAAACGTTTTTCTGTGTAAAAATAACTTGGGTCTACAATTTCTAAGCCTTTTTCTTTTGCAAAAATAGAAGCTCCTTTACCAGAAAGCATCACATGGTCAGAATCGGTCATTACTTTTATAGCCAATTCAATAGGGCTTTTTACATTCGTTACACCAGCAACAGCACCCGCATTTAAAGTTTTTCCATCCATAAAAGAGGCATCCAATTCGTTAGTTTCTTCATGTGTAAAAACAGCTCCTTTACCAGCGTTAAATAAAGGAGATTCTTCCATTATTTGTATTGTTTTCATGACTGCTTCTTGGCTTGTTCCTCCGTTTTTTAAAATAGTATGACCTACTTTTACAGCTTCTTCTAGTTTTGCTTTGTAAGCAGCTTCTTTTTCATCAGATAAATTCTTTTTTAAAATTGTTCCTGCACCACCATGAATTATAATTGCAAATTCATGTTGTTGTTTCGTTGTATTTTTTTCTTCGGATGATGGTACTGTTTCTTGTTTGCATCCTACAGAAATTAATACTAACAAGATGATAAAAAAGGCATTTTTCATAGCTAAGTGTTTATAATTAAACAAAATTTATTGTTTTTGTTTAATTTACAATTAATTAAAATTATTCGTAAATTGGTCATTCGAATGTAAACAACAAAAACGGAATAGCAAAATGACAGACTTTGGAATACAAGAAGCTTTACAAGAATTAGGTTTAAAAGCTATCAATAATGGGACTTCTACAGGATCTCATAATTTTTCTAGTGGCGAATTGATAGAAAGTTACTCTCCTGTTGATGGAAAGTTAATTGGAAAAGTAAAAACAACTACAAAAGAAGATTATGAAAAAGTGATGGAAGCTGCCACAAAAGCATTTCTATCATTTAGAAATATTCCTGCGCCACAAAGAGGAGAAATTATTCGTCAGTTTGGTAATAAATTAAGAGAAAAGAAGGCAGCACTTGGTAAATTAGTTTCTTACGAAATGGGAAAAAGTTACCAAGAAGGTTTAGGTGAGGTGCAAGAGATGATAGACATCTGTGATTTTGCTGTAGGTTTATCTCGTCAATTAAACGGACAAACAATTCCGTCTGAAAGACCAGGGCATGTAATGAGAGAACAATGGCACCCAATAGGCGTTGTTGGTATAATATCTGCCTTTAATTTTCCTGTGGCTGTTTGGGCTTGGAACACCGCTTTAGCGTGGATTTGCGGTGATGTTTGCGTTTGGAAAGGTTCGGAAAAAGCACCTTTATGTACCGTTGCTTGCCAAAATATAATTACTGAAATTTTAAAAGAAAATAATTTACCAGAAGGAATTTCTTGCATTATCAATGGAGATTACAAAGTAGGAGAGATGATGACTACCGACACAAGAATTCCATTAATTTCTGCTACAGGATCTACCAAAATGGGACGAATTGTTGGCGCAACCGTTGCACAACGTTTTGGAAAATTCTTATTAGAATTAGGCGGAAATAATGCCATTATTATTACGCCTACGGCGGATTTAAAAGTGGTGGTTCCTGGTGCTGTTTTTGGCGCTGTTGGTACTTGCGGACAACGTTGCACATCAACCAGAAGATTAATTATTCACGAATCTGTGTATGATAAAGTAAGAGATGCAATTGTTGGCGCTTACAAACAAATTAAAATAGGGAATCCTTTAGATGAAAACAATCATGTTGGTCCGTTAATAGACAAAGATGCTGTAAATACGTATTTAGCTGCTATAGAAAAAGCAAAAGCCGAAGGTGGTACTATTTTAGTTGAAGGTGGTGTTTTAGAAGGTAAAGGGTACGAAAGCGGTTGCTACGTTAAACCAGCAATTATAGAAGCCGAAAATCATTTTGAAATTGTACAACATGAAACTTTTGCGCCTATTTTATATCTAATGAAATATAGTGGAGAAGTAGAAAATGCAATTGATCAACAAAACGGGGTTGCCCAAGGATTGTCATCTGCAATTATGACCAATGAACTAAAAGAAGCAGAGAAGTTTTTATCGTATTCGGGTTCAGATTGTGGAATTGCAAACGTAAATATTGGTACTTCTGGTGCAGAAATTGGAGGAGCTTTTGGTGGTGAAAAAGAAACGGGTGGAGGTAGAGAATCTGGTTCTGATGCATGGAAAGTATACATGCGTAGACAAACAAATACCGTAAATTATTCTGATGAGTTACCTTTGGCTCAAGGCATAAAATTCGATTTATAAGAGATACATTTTAATCATTCTATATAAAAACCCAATTCGTAAGAGTTGGGTTTTTTATTGATAAATTAAACTATCTTTAAGTTATTAAGTCTAAAGGTCATGAAATCAGCACATATACAACACTTATATAATAGAATTGGTTTTGGTATTACACCAAAAGAACTTGCACGTTTATCTAAAAAAAGTAAGAAAAATGTGGTAAACGAGTTATTTACTGCCTCTAATAAAACAACAGTTTTAAAGGTTGATATTTCTTTTCTAAAAGGTAAAACGTATAAAGATTTTAAAGATAAAGAGCAGAAGAAAGAGCTTCAAAAAATTAGTAGAAAAAAAGTTTTAGAATTGTCTACAGCTTGGTTTCAAAGATTAAATAATCCTTCTGAAATTTTACGTGAAAAAATGACCTTGTTTTGGGCAAATCATTTTGTGTGTGAGAGTAAAAACATCTTATTTGTAGAGAGTTACAATAATGCATTGCGTAAAAATGCTTTGGGTAATTTTAGAGATTTTACAAAAATTGTTTCTAAAGAACCAGCAATGTTGGCATATTTAAACAACAAACAAAATAAAAAAAAGAGTCCGAATGAGAATTTTGCTCGCGAATTAATGGAGCTATTTACTTTGGGGCAAGATCAGTATACAGAACAAGATATAAAAGAGTCTGCAAGGTCTTTTACAGGGTATAATCATAATTTTAGGGGGCAATTTACTTTTAAAGAAAAACAGCACGACAATAAAGAAAAAACTTTTTTTGGTAAATCGGGTAATTTTAATGGGGATGATATTATAGACATTATTCTACAAAAGGAACAATGTGCAAGGTTTATTTCAGAAAAAATTTACACTTATTTTGTAAATGAAAATATCAATAAAAAACATATTGATGAAATGGTTGCTGTTTTTTATAAAGATTACAACATCGAAAAATTAATGCGTTTTGTATTGCTTTCTAAATGGTTTTATGAGGATGAAAATATTGGAACAAAAATAAAATCGCCCATAGAATTTTTGGTAGGCATTAATACCGTTGTGCCTTATAAAATAGAGAAAACGAGACAAATTATTCTGGTTCAAAGATTATTAGGTCAAATATTAATGAGTCCGCCAAATGTTTCCGGATGGAAAACAGGTAGAAATTGGATTGATAGCAATACCATTGTTACACGTTTACGTTTGCCCTCTGTACTGCTAAATAATGCTGAAATTGCCTATTCTGAAATTGGTGATGAAGAAACTATGATTACCAATTTTAAGAAAAGAAAACTTCGTAGAAAGGCTTTTATAAAAGTAAGTGCAGATTGGAATTCTTTTGAAGAAAACTATAAAAACAATTCTAATAAAGAGTTGGTGCATCAAATAATTACTTCAAAAATAAATAAAGGAACAGAAGAAATGTTAGAAAGAAATCAGCAACTTTCTAAACACGATTTTGTTGTACAATTAATGAGTTTGCCAGAATATCAACTTTGCTAAATAAAAACACATGAACCTTTCTACTAACAAATACATGATGATTTTTCTATTTAATTTTGGAAAGCAACATGTGACCATCAAAAAAAAATAAAAACGACCACATGAAACGTAGAGATTTTTTAAAACAGACAACTTTTGCTTCGGGGATGTTTTTTGTGCCTCAGTTTTTAAAGGCTTTCGAGAACAATTCTATGAAATCTTTTAGCAATAAGAAAGTAGTCATTATTCAGTTAAAAGGAGGGAATGATGGTTTAAATACGGTTGTGCCTTTTAACAACGATATTTATTATCAACAAAGAAGTAACATCGCCATAAAACAAAACGATTTATTTAAAATTTCTGATGAAGTTGGATTGCATAAAAGTCTACAACCTTTGCAGGATTTGTACAATAAAGGCTTTGTAAGCATCATAAACAATGTTGGGTATCCAAACCCTAATTTATCACATTTTAGAGCTACAGACATTTGGCAAACCGCTAGTGATAGTAATGAGTATTTGCAAAATGGTTGGGTAGGTCGTTATTTAGATTACACCAAAGGAAATCCTTATAGTGCAATTGAAGTTGATGAAAGTTTGTCTTTAATGTTAAAAGGAAAAACCCAAAATGGATTGGCAATTACAGATCCAAAAATGTTTTATAATTCTATGCGTGCACCATTTTTTAATAACGTGGTTGCTAATTATAAAGATGCACATTTAAGTGAGCACAACTTGGGGTATTTGTACAATACCATGATTGATGCAAAATCATCTGCAAAACATATTTACGAGCAAAGTAATACCAAAAACACATTTGCAGAATACCCAAAAAATATTTTTGGAAAACAACTAAAAACCATATCTCAATTTATAAATTCTGGTTTAGAAACACAGGTTTATTATGCAGGTTTAAGTGGGTTTGATACACATGCAAACCAAGCAGGCACACAAGAAAGATTGCTAAAAATATATGCAGAAAGTATGGAGGTGTTTATTAATGATTTGCAAAAAAATAATGCTTTTGATGATGTCTTGATTCTTACTTTTTCTGAATTTGGTAGACGCGTAAAACAAAACGAATCTAAAGGGACCGATCATGGTACCGCAAATAATGTTTTTGTAATGGGAAAAAACTTAAAGAAACAAGGTTTGTATAATGATTTGCCAGATTTAGGAAACTTAGATAAAAATGGAAACCTTACATATGAGATAGATTTTAGAGAAATTTACGCAACTATTTTAGACAAATGGCTACAAGTAGATGATGTAGCTATTTTAAATAAATCATTTTCTAAATTGGGGTTTGTTTAATGCTTGCTATTGTTAAAAAAACCATTAATTTCGTCTAAGTCCTGATAGATTTATCTTATTATCATTTCCCCTATAACCGGAAAAAACTTAGAAATAAATGAAAGCATTTTTAGCAAACATTATTATTAAAACCACGTTAAAGTTTAAAGACAAAAAAAAATATCCAAAAGGAAGCCCTTCTGAATATAAATTAGCCAAAAGATATAGAGAACTTTTGGTAACCTTTAAACGGAATTTTAAAAATGTAGTACTTATAGTAATTGGTATTTTTTCTGCCTCTTTTGGTTTTAAAGGCTTTTTGCTAACAAACGATTTTATTGATGGTGGTGCTACGGGTATTTCTTTATTAATAGCTGCCGTTACCGGAATTCCGCTTTATATTCTCATTATTGGTATTAATGTTCCCTTTGTGTTTTTAGGATATAAAATTATGGGAAAACAATTTGCTATAAAAACAGCTTTGGCAATTACTGGGCTAGCTCTTTGTGTGGCAATTGTTCCTTTTCCTAATGTTACAGATGATGATTTATTGGTTGCAATTTTTGGTGGTTTTTTTCTTGGAGCAGGAATAGGACTTGCAATTAGAGGGGGTGCAGTAATTGATGGTACAGAGGTCTTAGCCATTTACCTAAGTAGAAAGTTTGGTGCAACCATTGGCGATATCATTATATTAATTAATGTTTTCATTTTCTCTTTTGCAGCCTATTTACTTTCTATAGAAGTGGCTCTTTATTCTATGATAACCTATATGGCAGCCTCAAAAACCTTAGATTTTATAATTGAAGGAATCGAAGAATACATTGGCGTTACTATTATTTCATCACAAAGTAATAGAATAAGAGAAATGATTGTAGAAAAGCTAGGTAGAGCTGTTACTATTTATAAAGGAGAAGGTGGTTACGCTAAACATGGTGTTAGTAAAGAAATGGACATTATTTACACCGTAATTACACGTTTAGAGGTAAATAAACTAAATACAGAAATAGAAAAAATAGAATCAAATGCTTTTATCATTATGAATAGTATAAAGGATATAAAAGGAGGGATGATTAAAAAAAGACCTTTGCATTAACTAATGTTATTTTGTTTAAATAATTAGAAGAATTCTAATTATACTGTACTTTTCTAATAACACGCATGGCCTCTTTGTATTTTATATAAGTGGTTTTATCTTCTAAGTTTCTGATATAAGTTTTTGCTTTTTTTAGTTGATCTGCAGCATCTATAAAACCATGAAGAAAGCAAATAAGGTAGTTTGTAGGTAAGCGTAAAACAGCTTCGTTTTCTATATCAGAAAGCGGAATTTCTTTCTCAATTTTTTGTATAATAGCTTTGTTGTTTTTATAAATGTGTAGCATAATACCAACATCTAACTTAGGAGGAACAAATAAAAATTCTTTTACAATAACGTGTTTTCCGTTTTCTTTAAAATTGATAATTGTTTTCTCTAAAGGATACAGTTTTTCTTGCTTTTCTAAACCTAAATAAATGTATTCAGTAATAATAAAAGATTGATTATTATAACTAATTTGTACATCATCTAAAGCAGAAAAAAATAGTTTTACTTGTTCATTAATTAATTCAATATCTACTCTAGAAAAGAATTCTTCCCCATTTATAATTTTCTTTTCTCCTGCCCAACACAACACAAATTGCTCATTAAAAACCTTGTATTGTGGGTTGTATGCTGGTTTGTGATTGTTGATGAAATCAAAAACACCGTCTAACGTTAGTTCTATATTGTTACGTGCATTTTTTTCTATTGCTTCAACAATTTCCTTATTGGTGTTTCGTAATTCAAAATTGCCAGATGAAGGTATTGAGTTACTTCCTCGTCTGTAAAACGTGTTTCCTTTTCTATATTTCCAAGTATTTTTTAAAAGAGATGTAATTTTATTATTCGGATAAATAGTAACCAAACCAATTACTTTATGACGCGGTAGCCTCGGAAAAGGAACATTTTCATATTCTATTTTTGGTGGGTTTTTTAAATACGCGTTTACCAAATTCTGAATTTTGCTATCATCAAAAAAATCGACACCAATAATCTTGTTTTCTTCGTCCTCGATACCAATTACCAAGTAAGAGTTGTTTTCTGGATTGGAGTTAGAAAGTGCACAAATATGTTTTAAAAACTTTGCTTTACCTTCTTTAGAATTTAAAGATAACTTTTGCTTTTTATCGTAAAAACTATTCTCATCATTATGAGAAAGTAAGTTTTTAATAAGTAAGCGTTTGTTTATCATTTTTAATTTCTATTCAAAATTGTAGGTGTTGCCTGTGCTGTTGGGTATACCACTAAATCTTCAATATTAACATGGTAAGGTCTAGATATAACAAAGTAAATAATATCGGCAATATCATCAGCTTGCAAAGCTTTATAACCAGCATACACAGATTTTGCTTTTTCGGTGTCTCCTTTAAAACGAACTTCAGAAAATTCTGTTTCTACTGCCCCAGGATGAATTGCAGACACACGAATGTTATGTTTGTTTAAATCTATTCTCATCGCCTTATTTAAGGCATTTACGGCATGTTTAGAAGCACAATATACATTTCCGTTAGGATACACATCTTTTCCTGCAATAGAGCCTATATTAACAATAAAACCGTTGTTTCTATCCGTCATTTGTGGAATGATAGCTTTAGAAACGTATAAAAGACCTTTTACGTTAATATCTATCATTGCATCCCAATCATCAATAGATCCATCTTGTATGCTAGATAAACCATGTGCATTTCCTGCATTGTTTATTAAAATATCAATTTTCTTAAAATTTTCTGGTAATGAATTTATGGCAGTCTCTACAGATGTTCTATCGGAAACATCAAACTGTAAAGTGGTTACCTCGGTAAGTTTGCTTAATTCTTCTTTAAGCTTTGTTAATCTATCTGTTCTTCTTCCGCAAAGAATTAAACGAATATTATTTTTTGCAAAAATTTCTGCTGTTGCTTTTCCTATTCCAGAAGTTGCTCCGGTTATAAATGCTGTTTGTTTCATTATTTTTTATGACGATTGTTTAAACGCTGTAAGAACGTTAAATATGGTTATAAAATTATGAAAACATCTGTTGGTTGTCAGTATTTTAAGTATTATTTTTTCATCAAATTATTAACAAAGAAAAAACCGTCCTCCTCAGGACGGTTTATCTTTCAATTGGTAACTAACCAATCAAAAATCAACTAACCAAACTTTATTTTAAATTTCTTCTATTCTTTTGTTTTCTTATTACCTTAGTACGTTTTCTATTTTCATTCCTTACAACTTCTTTTAAATCTTTTTTAGAATTTTCACCTTTTAGGTATTGTACAAATCCTCTTCCTAAAAAATTATATGTGGTTTCAGAATTTACGTTATATAACTCTATTCTTCCATCATTAATAACGGTCAACTCAAATTCTTCAATATCTCCTCCATCATAATTTAATGTTAAAATCTTTAGATCGTCATAACCTGTCACGTCAAATATTTCATACCCACCTACATAATCCCAATTGATATTATCAATTTGTGTGCCAAAAGAATCTTGAGAACTATAAAAAGTTGTTATATTTTCTGGTGTAAAAGCTAAATAATTTTCATCATCAAAAGCATTTGGTACACCACCTTTAGTCGATACTTTTTCCCAACCAATATATTCTTGTAAAAAGTATTCTATGTTTTCGTAAAACAATTTATCGTAATCAAATTCATTTACCTGATATCCAATTAAATAGTAATCAACGTTTTGTCTGTAATTGTATAATTTAATTTCATTATTAGAAAGCACTGTAACTTCAAAATCGCTAATACCATCTATATCATGGTTGGTTTTTAATATTCCATTGAAAGTATTGTACGTCCCAACATCAATACCAAAACCATCTCCTGTTCTGCCAATATCGGTAATATTGTTATTTGCATATAAAACACCATTTATAAAAGACAATGTAAATGCTCTAGAAACATAAGGAATATCTCCATTTCCTGTAGTTTGGTTATAATCTACATACCATAAATCATAATTAGAAATTACTCGTTCTAATGAAACTTGATTTTGATAACCGTCGTCAAATGAATCTTGATAAACTGTAGAACAAGAAGATAAAAGTGTTCCTGTAATGATAATTGTTAAAAGTAGTTTTATCGATTTCATAAGCTTCTATTTATTGGTTACGCTTAACTGATTTCAAAATACGTGCCAAAATAATAATAGGTTGTCTAAATGTGTCTTTTTAATGAATATTTGTATCTGTTTTTTCTACGTTTTTAATTTTATAATAATTTGTTTTTCCTTTATGTTGATAACTAATCACAGCTTCATTTTCTTTTAAATTAAATGGAAACTGTTCTGATATAGGAATTGGGTTTTCTAATTCTTTAATGGGATTAGCATCTAGCGTAAAATCTTTTAAAAGATTATTTTTTTTAAATGTGGCATATGCGTATTTATTTCCTTTTATATCTTTAATTTTAAGCTTTATTTTATTTTTTCTGAAATATAGACTATCAAAATTGATATTATTTTTTGATGTATATTTAATATGAATTTCAGAAAACGTATCTTTAGTTGTGTTGCTTAAAGCACTGTAATAAGTACTAGATAAAATAGAAAAAGGTGGTTGTTTTTCTAAATGAGAACTGGCACATTGTAAATAAAATAATGCAATACAGAGCGTTAAAATTATTTTTATAGTTTTCATAGGAGTGTAATTTAAAATAAATTTTTCAAATTCTATGCCAATAAATAAAAAAAAGCGAACCAAATTGGTTCGCTTTATATTTTATAAAAAACTAATCTTAGTTATTTAAAGCTTCTGCTCCACCAACAATTTCTAATATTTCATTAGTAATTGCTGCCTGACGAGCTTTATTATAAGTTAATAATAATTCGTCTCTTAATTCTGTTGCGTTGTCTGTAGCCTTATGCATTGCAGTCATACGTGCACCGTGTTCAGAAGCAAAACTATCTCTAATAGCTTTGTATAATTGTGTTTTTAAAGACTTTGGTATTAAAGCTTCTACAATTTCTTCTTTAGAAGGTTCAAATATATAATCAGAGTTTACTGCATCAGCATCTCCTCCTTCTATAGGTTTAATTGGCAAAAATTGTTCTATTTGAGGTATTTGAGTTGCTGCGTTTTTAAATTGATTGTAAAAAACTTCAATTCTATCATAAGTTCCATTGGCATAAAAACTCATTAACTCTTCTGCAATTACTGCAACATTATCAAAAGTTAAATCGTCGTAGATATGATTTCTAGATTCAACAATATTAAATTGTTTTGCCAAAACATCACCACCTTTTTTACCAATAGTAAGTAAATCTACTTCAACATTACTATATTTTTCTTTTACCGTTTTAATAACTTCTTTGGTTATTGATGAGTTAAAACCACCACATAAACCTCTGTTAGAAGTTACTACAACTAATAAAACTTTAGAAACTTCTCTTTGAGTTGAATATACACCACCTGCATCACTATCTAAAGTTGCACTTAAATTTTGCAACAATTCAGTTAGTTTAGATGAATAAGGGCGCATTGCCGTAATTGCATCTTGTGCTTTTTTCAACTTTGCAGCAGATACCATTTTCATGGCAGATGTAATCTGCATTGTAGATTTAATAGAAGTAATTCTATTACGTATTTCTTTTAAGTTTGCCATTCTATTGGAATTTTGAAATTCCCGCTTTCGCGGGAATGACAACTATGTTTTATGCGAAATGAGTAGAAATTTCTTTAGCTGCTGCTTCTAATACTGTAATTGTTTCTGGAGTTAATTTACCAGATTTCAATACATCTAAAGTATCTCTATGTTTAGAGTTTAAATAATCTATATAATCTCTTTCGAATTTTTTAACTTGGTCTACTGGTACATCTTTTAACAAGTTTTTAGAACCTGCATAGATAATTGCTACTTGATCTTCTACTGAGTAAGGATCATTTTGTGCTTGTTTTAAAATTTCAACGTTACGTTGTCCTTTAGAAATTACACTCATTGTAGCTGCATCTAAATCAGAACCAAACTTTGCAAACGCTTCTAATTCACGGTATTGAGCTTGATCTAATTTTAAAGTACCAGATACTTTTTTCATAGATTTAATTTGTGCGTTACCACCAACACGAGATACAGAAATACCTACGTTAATTGCCGGACGAACACCAGAGTTAAATAAATCTCCATCTAAGAAAATTTGTCCATCTGTAATCGAAATTACGTTTGTTGGAATATATGCAGAAACGTCACCTGCTTGTGTTTCAATAATTGGCAATGCAGTTAAAGAACCTCCACCTTTTACAATTCCTTTTAAAGAATCTGGTAAATCGTTCATTTCACTTGCAATTTTGTCATCATTAATAACTTTTGCAGCACGTTCTAATAATCTAGAGTGTAAGTAAAATACATCACCAGGATATGCCTCACGTCCTGGAGGTCTTCTTAATAATAAAGAAATCTCACGGTATGCAACAGCTTGTTTAGATAAATCATCATAAATAATTAAAGCTGGTCTACCAGAATCTCTAAAGTATTCTCCAATTGCAGCTCCTGCAAATGGTGCATATACTTGCATTGCTGCAGGGTCTGATGCATTTGCTGCTACGATTGTAGTGTAGGCTAAAGCTCCTTTTTCTTCTAACATATTAGCAATTGCTGCAACAGTAGATGCTTTTTGACCGATAGCTACGTATATACAATATACTGGTTCACCAGCATCAAAAAATTCTTTTTGATTTAAGATGGTATCAATAGCAACTGTAGATTTACCAGTCTGACGGTCTCCAATGATTAACTCACGTTGTCCACGTCCAACAGGAATCATTGCATCAATAGATTTAATACCAGTTTGTAAAGGTTCTGTTACAGGTTCTCTAAAGATAACCCCAGGAGCTCTACGCTCTAGTGGCATTTCGTAAGTTTTACCTTTAATAGGTCCTTTACCATCAATAGGATTTCCTAAAGTATCTAAAACACGTCCTACAACGCCTTCACCTGCTCTTAAAGAGGCAATACGTTCTGTACGTTTTACAGTAGAACCTTCTCTAATAGAAGTAGAGGCTCCTAATAATACAACTCCTGCATTATCTTCTTCTAAGTTTAATACGATACCTTCTAATCCGTTTTCGAATTCTACTAATTCACCATATTGAACATTAGAAAGACCGTAAACACGAGCAATTCCATCTCCTACTTGTAAAACAGTTCCTACTTCATTTAAAGTTGCTTTAGCTTCAAAATTTGTTAACTGTTGTTTTAAAATTGCTGATACTTCAGCTGGTTTAATACTTGCCATCTTTTATGATTTGATGTATAATTAAATTTTTGGAATGTAATGACTGTTGTCAAATTCCTTTTTCAATTCGTTTAAATAATTAGAGATACTTGCATCATATTGCACATCTCCAACTCGTAATATAAATCCTCCTAAAATAGCAGGGTTTACCACGTTTTCTAAATTTGCTTTGTCTCCTGTTAAGGCAACAATTTTTTCTAAAATTTGTTTTTCGATATCTGCAGTTAAAGGAACAGCTGTTGTTACTTTAGCAACTTGCATGTGTTTATCAAAATCATAAATTAGAGCATATTGTTTTGCTATAGAAGCAAGCATTGCTATTCTTTTATTATCTTGTAATAAATGAAATAACCCAAGAGTAATATTGTTAACTTTACCTTCAAATAATGCGTTTAACACATTTCTTTTATCAGTAGCTTTAACAATAGGACTTCTTAACATTACTTCAAACTCAGCGTTTTCAGAAATTGTTTTTGTTATAAATAACATATCGTCATTTACGGCAGTTTCTTCTTTAGAATCTTTAGCAAGGTTTAAAATTGCTTTTGCATAACGTATTGCTGCTCTTGCGTTTTTCATGCCCTAACTTAGTTTAAAGTAACATCTTTTAAGATTCCTTCAACTAATTCTAGTTGATCTTTCTTATTAGATAATTCTTTTTTAATAACTGATTCTGCAATACCTATAGACAATTCTGCAACATTCTTTTTTAATTCTGCTAAAGCTGCTTGTTTTTCTTGAATGATAGCTGCTTGTGCATTTTCAATCAATTTAGTAGTTACTTCTTTAGCATCTTCTTTAGCTTCTGCAATCATATTATCTCTAATATCTCTTGCTTCTTTCATCATTGCTTCTCTTTCTGCTCTTGCTTCTTTTACTAGCTTTTCGTTATCGGCTTGTAAATTTTGCATTTCTTTACGTGCATTGTCTGCAGCTGCTAAAGCATCTTCTATACCAGATTCTCTTTCTTCCAAAGAAGTTAAAATTGGTTTCCAAGCAAATTTTACCATTAAAGCGATTAACGCTATTAATAGGATTAATGAAACTACAAATAACCCCGGTGAAAAATCGTTTAATAAGGTTTCCATTCTATAAACTAATTAATTTTTTATTTCTTTTTTTGTTTAATTTAAAAGAACTCCTTTATGTTTCTTTTAAAATTAGTTTTCCCATGCGATGGGAGTTTAAAAATAGGTTCTGTAACCAACCGTTACAGAACACTATTTTTTGTTTTTGTTTGGATTATTTTCCTAAGAATAATGCACCAAATGCTAAACCTTCTAATAATGCAGCGATAATAATCATTGCTGTTTGAATTTTTCCAGTTGCTTCTGGTTGACGAGCAATACCTTCCATTGCTTTACCACCAATTTGACCTAAACCAATTCCTGCTCCGATTACGATTAATCCTGCTCCAATTAAATTGTACATAATAAATGTATTTTTATTAAATTAAACAAATTTGTATTAATGATGCTCAGGCTCTGCTACTGCCATACCTATAAATAATGCTGAAAGCATTGTAAAGATATATGCTTGTAAGAAAGCTACTAAAACCTCAATTAATGTTATAAAAAATGATAAGGCAAAAGACAAACCTGTTGCTCCAACCACACCAAGTGATTCTTTTAGAGTAAACATAATTGCTATTAAGCTCATTACCACAATATGACCTGCTGAAATGTTTGCGAACAAACGTACTGATAATGCAAATGGTTTAATTAAAAAGGCACCTGCTAATTCTATAATTGCTAAAATTGGTCGAATTAAGTATGGTACACCTGGCATCCAAATCATGTGCATCCAGTATCCTTTATTACCACTTACTGTGTAAATTACAAATGTAAATACCGCTAAACATAATGTAATTGTTATTTGTCCTGTTACGTTAAATCCTAACGGAGTTAAACCTACTAAGTTTAAAACCCAAATAAAGAAAAATACAGTTAATAAGTATCCTGTAAATCTTCTGTAGTGCTTTTCACCGATATTTGGTCTAGCTATTTCATCTCTAACATATAATACTAAAGGCTCTAAAACTCTAGAGAAACCTGTAGGTATTTTTTTTGTTTTGTATTGATTTGCCAATCTAGAAAACCAGAACAATAATAATAAACCTATTAAAAGAACTCCTACAACTGTTTTAGTCATAGAGAAATCTAAAGGTTTATGAGCATTTGTTGCATGGTGGTGTTCATCAAAAGAGATTGCTGAAGCACCTTTTTCTAATTCGTAAATCTTAGAATGAAGCTTCGCAAATTTTAACCCATTTTTTTCTACGATTACATGACCGTCATCATTATGATGAAACTCTGATGACATAAATGTAACCAAACCTTCACTAGACCATAAGATTATTGGTAAAGGAAAACCAACATGTTTTCTTTCTCCATGATCACCTGTGTATGAAAACAAAGTAAAATCATGAGAATCCTTAATGTGATGTAACACATAGGCTTCTATTTCTTCTTTCGTATTTACGCGACCACCATCACTTTGGTCATCGTGCTTTTTATCAGATTCTAATGCAAATCCCACTGAAGTAAAGAGGGATACTGCTGCTATTAAAAGAAACTTGATTGTTTTTTGTGCAATCTTCATTGTTAAAATACGCTTTCTAAATTCGCGGCAAAGATATGTAATAATTCAAAACTACAAACCTTTTTTTCGGGTATTTAATTATTATTATTTTTTCTTCAATATTTTGGCTACAAATAGGGCTTCTATTAATAAAAAAACAATTGCCGGAATGAATAAGGATAATCTTTCAGAAAAAGTTAATTCGTTTTCCGAAAATAGGGATGTGTAAAACAAGATGCTAAATAGTGTTAATTTTAAGAGTATTGTACCAAGGTAAATAAAACCTAATTGCTCAAAAATTTTAGGAATTCTAGAAAAAAACAAGAAATTTGTGCATATTAATAAGGAGAACGCATAATGGAATAAGTATACCTTTTTTAATGAGTATGGCAATGTAATGGTTTGTTCTTCTATAAAATAACTATGTATTGTAAAGCTTAATAAAAAAAGTGTAAAGAATACAATAGAAAATACGAGTATGCTTTTAATCATTAATTTTGTTGGCTTGTTTTATTAATGAATACATGGCCAAAAAGATGGCTAATAAAGTGATGGTTTCTTTTAAAAAAGAAGTCTCTATTTTTTTATCTAACCATTCCCCTAACAAAAATCCTAGGTAAATAGTTAATCCCATTTGCAAACCTGCTCCAGAGAGTTGCATGGCTTTATTAAGCGGTCTTTTCTGAGAGTCTTTTTTGTTCATTACTAGCTTTTAATTCTTTTAATGTTCCTTTCATAGTACAAGTTGCATTAAAAGAAGCGCCTGGTTCTACAGAAAGTTTAGAAATTACTACTTCTCCAGAAATGTTAGCAGTTGCTTTTACGGTTAAAATGTTCGATACTAAAAGTTGTCCAGAGAATTTACCTTCTATATCTGCGTTGCCACTCTCTACTTTACCTTTAATAAAACCTTCTGCACCAATAATAACTCTACCGTTGGTTACTAAAGTTCCTTCTAAAGATCCATCAATTCTAAAATCACCATCAGATTTAATATCACCAACAATTGTTGTGTTTTTAGCTATAACATTTCTTTCCATAACTTTATTCTTTTGCGGTTTTTTTGTTTTACTACTAAACATTTTACTTACTTAATTGGTTAACTATTTCTTTTGCTTTCTTTCCTTCTTCTGTGTTTCCATAGCTAACAGCTACAAAATCTAGCGCAATTTTGTAAGCTTCTTTATCTTTGTACTTACCTATAGCATATGCTTTTAAAAGTTCGAATTTAGGAATTAATTTCGAATTTTGAATGGTAGGTAGTATTTCATTTATTTTTGTAACTGTTTCATCAAACTTATCTTCTTTGTATAAATAGTACATTTCTTTGTACAATTCTTCAATTTTATTAACAGCTATTTCTTCTTTAATAGGTTTGTTTGGGTTTTTAATTACTTGTGCAAACTTTGTTGTAGAGTAATCTGTTAGAATTATATTTTTATGTTTTGCAGCCTTTATGTCATTATTTAAATTGGTGTATATTTGATATAAATGCCAGTTAATTGGCAAAATTAATTCTTTATTAGGGTTTAAAGAAGCAACTCTTTCTAAGCGATTAATTGCTAATTTAGTGTCTTTAAATTGTTCTTTATAAATTACTCCTAATTGATACAATGCTTCGTTTCTTTCTAAGTGTAAGGAGTCAATTTTTTCTTTTTCAGTAGGAATTGTTTTTAAATAACTTGCTAAATCGTAACGAGAACTCTTTTTGTTTACCGTTATAGAATCGTTATCTGTAATGTTTGAATTTATTTGAGAAGACCATCTCCAATCATCTTCTAAGGCTCTGTTTCCCCAAATTTTTTGAAATTCTGCTTTCCCATAATTTAATGATTCTGTATTGTAGAAATACCACTTTCCTTTTTTGTTAGATTTTAAAATATTTCCACCAAAAGTATCTCCAAAAGCTTGCTGGTTTAACTTTAATTGGGCAGCTTCTTCGTCTTTCTTTTTTAAATCATCAATATATTTTTGAAAAAAGGCTTCTTGTTCTGATTTAGGTAGTGATACAATTCTTAAAATACTATCATTTTTAGAAACTGTTTTTTCAAAATCAATTAAGGAGGCTAAGTTTCTATGTTTTCTTTTGATGCGTCTAAATCTTAAATTTAGGGTATCTACAGCAATATTTAAAATACTATCGTAATAAGCACTTGCTGCAAGATATTCTGAATTCTGAAAATTGATGTTTCCAAGTCTTTCGTATGTAAATGTTTTTTGTTTTATATTGTCAGATTCGGCTCTAAGAGATTTGTTGTAAAAATCTACAGCTAACTCTATACTGTCATTTTGTTCGTGCAAATAACCAATTTGGTAATTCAGTTCGTCTAAATAAGGTCTATTTTCTCTTTCCTTAATTAATGCGTACATTTTTTCTAATATAGCAGCAGAAGTAGAATCGTTGGTAGCGTTTTTTGCCAGCTCAATATGGGCATGCATTTTATATTTGTAAGGTGCTTTTTTAAAGTTGATGATTTTGTTAAACGCCAATAAAGCAGAGTCTTTTTTGTTTTCTGAACTATAAATCTGACCTAAAACAAACAAGTTTCTTGCTCCTTGGTTTCTGTCTTTTAAAATATCTGTAGCTTTAATTAAGTATTTTTTTGCATTTTGTATACTATCAGCTTTTATATACGCCATGGCTAAGGTTGTGTAACCATGTTCTTTCGTTTCTTCTGGTAAATCTGCTTCTAAAGTGTCTTTTATTTTAAGAAGTAAATTCATAGATTCTATAGCAAACTCTTCATTATCGATTCTAATGTTTGTTTTTGCTCTCCAAATTTTAGTTTCTGCAATTAAGTTTGCATCAGGATAGGTGGCTATTACATAGTTAAAAGCTTCTAAAGCAGGAATAAAACGTTGCTCGTAATAACGAGCCTTTCCTAATAAAAAATAAGCATCATCAATTTGCCTATTGCGCTCTAGATCGTTAATATTCATTCCGTGTTTTTGGATTGCTTTTACAGCTTTTTCTTCTGCAATACCAAAAGGAGTGGTTGCTTTTGATTCTTCCTTTTTGTTGTCATTAAAACCAGACCCCATTCCAGAATTTAAATTAGGAATGATAATTTTATCTTCTTCAAACTTAATAGGTTCTAGAGGTAATTGTTGAAACCAGTCATCTTTATAACCATCATTAATTTCTTTAACACCTTTTTTAAAAGCTTCCTGACCATTAAATAACACATTAAATTTTGTGTTTAGAGCGTGCCAATTTCTACTAATTAAAGTATCTTTTCTTGTGCTACAAGAGTATAAAACTGTAAATACAGAAAGAAGTAAAACTATTTTTTTAGTATATTTCACACAAATAAATATTTGGTTACACAATTTTTAAAGGTTGAGAGTATTAAATACTCTTATTTACAACTATTTTCTTTTAAAAATAGTATAAATCATTGTGTAAAAATAGTAATAAAATAAGAATAGAACGCTTATACAGAAAAATAGCTTTCTAATTCTTTTAAAGTTGCTGTAGATGTTTCTATATCTTTCACTACATTTCCTTTGTCTAAAACTACAATTCGTTCGCAAACTTCTGTTACATGTGTTAAATCGTGACTAGAAATTAAAACGGTAATTTCTCTATTTTCGGTTAGTGTTTTAATGATTGTTTTTAAGCGTATTTGTGTTGTTGGATCTAAATTAGCAAAAGGTTCGTCTAAAATAACCACTTTTGGGTTTCCCATTAAGGCGGCAACAATGCCTACTTTTTTCTGATTTCCTTTACTTAAATCTCTTAAATATTTTTTCTTACCGATGATTTCTTCGTTAAAAAAATCATTAAATTGAGTTAAAAAGGTAGCAATGTCAGCTTTATTCATGCCTCTTAAATCACCAACAAATTCAAAATATTCTTCTGGGGTTAAGTAACCAATTAAAAAAGATTCATCAATAAAAGAACCTGTAAAGTTTTTCCAGTCTTCACTTTGGTTTACTTGTATATCATGATTTACAATTGCTCCTGTAGTAGGTCTTATTAAATCTAAAAGAATATTAAAATAAGTGGTTTTTCCTGCGCCATTATTTCCTACTAAACCAAAACTTTGACCTGTTGGAATTTCTAATGAATCTATGTTTAGTACTGCTACTTTTCCGTATTTTTTTGAAAGTTGTGTAGTTTGTATCATTGTTTTGTAAATTAATTTTCTTGTTTAAAAGAATGAATCATTATGTATTTTGATGCAACATATTTTTTGGTGATTGCTGCCATTAATTTTTTATGTAAAGCAACACCTATAAAGCCTAGGCCTGCTAAAACAATTACGGCAACTTCAAAGCTAACTAACCAGTTTATCAAACCAAAAAGTCCCATGGGTACAAACATTAAAGGAATACCTATTAACCATTGTACTGCTCCTGTTCCTTGATAATTAAAAGCTGCTTTTTCATCTAAATTTATTTTCTTTCGGTTAAAGGAACCTCCGTATAAAATTACATGTGTGTTTACGCCAATATTGTAAATCATGGCTGCAAAATGTACTACTAAAATTTTCCATCCAAAATATACATAAGGTATACCAAGAAGAAATAAAATGATAATACTAGCGGTCATCAGCGTAAATTTTGATTTTAAATAACGCTCGTATTTAAAATTCTGACTCATTAAAAGATTGTAATAACCACTGTCCCAGGCAGGAATAAATTGTCCAAAATTGATTAAAAATGTTCCTGTAGAAAAGATTCCGACCAAAACATACATAAAAGCCATGTCTTTATAGGCAGCTTGTGGATAAAAGAATAAACCATACAACAAACCAATAATTAAGATAAAAAAGGAAGATTTTGTTCTTTTATTTCTTGTTATTAAGCGCAGGTCGTTTTTTATAAATGGCGCAACATCTCCTAACTTATCCGCCCAAGATAAATCAGACGAGTTTGCTTCTTTTACTTTGGTTGCAACTGCTTGGTCTAAATAGACTTGGTTTCTTAGTTGTTTATAGTTTAGTTGATATAAAACTGCAAGTAAAATAAAACCTAAAAAACTATAAATTGGGTTGTGATAAATAAAATCGAAACCTTGACCAATAAAGCCTGCTATATTAAAAATTTCATAACGCTGCACTAAGAAACCACCTAATAAAATGACCAATAAAGCTCCAAAAGCAACATTGTTTTTATTGATTAAAAAATTTAAAAAGTTAGCAGATTGAATTAATAAAAGCATTAGTAATAACCATCCTAAAACGCCTTCTGTTACATAGCCTTCTTTAATTAAAACTAGAGAAAACGGAATGTAAAAAAACAAACTCATAATGTTAAAAAACGAAAAAGACGATTTTACCAAGACATAATGTACAATGGTATTTTTTTTAACGGGTAAGACCAACAATGGTTTAATATTCATTATTGGTAAATTTTGCATTAGGTACCTAAAAATTAAATCTCCTGTAATTGCAAAGAGTAAAAAACTATTTACAACCACTAAAGGATCTTGATTTGGAAATTGTTCTTTTACCATAAAAAAGCCTCCAATCCCTAAACCTAAAAACATTAAAATAAAGTACAGAGCAAAAAAGCCCATCAAAATTTTTACGCCAATACTTTTACCGAAGGAAGCAGACCGTGTAAATTGTTTCCATTCTAATTTTAAAAAGTGTGAAATCATAAGTTGGTTAATTAGTTCGATTGATAATAAGTAGTTTATAAAACGATTTTGTTACAGAAATTTAAGATATTTTATATTCTGGATACGTTTCTCTTAATAATTCTTCTGCTTTCTGAGGAATGATTATAGAGGTAATGTAAGACGTAATAGCAAAGAAAGTTGCTAAGGCGGCAATAAAGAGCAACCAATAATTATTTAACGTATTAAAATCTATTTGAGTAAGGTTAATAATATTAAAAAGATTAACAAATGTTATTAAAGTAAAAGTACTTCTTGTTTCTCCAATCATAGCTTCTAGTAAAAAGATGTTTTCTTTTTTCTTGACTTTTATTTTGTGTTTCCTTCTTGTAATAGCTGTTTTGATCATTTCGTGAATAGCCAAACCTAAAATAGCAGCCATCAAAACATATATTGAAAAAGGTAGTGATAAAGCAAGGTAAAAAGTTAAAAAAATAGCGGAAGTAACCACTATTTTAGGTACTGTAAACCACTCTTTTGCAAAACGTAAAATTATTTTCCAATAGCGTTTATTCATTGCTTTTTGTCTGCTTTCTACAACATCCATAAAACCAAAAATGCCAAATTTTTTAAAAGATGCATCCCGAGCATCGTCAAATGATAGTTGTGGCTGCGCCACCCAAATACTTTCAATATCATTTGCTAAATGATCTACTAATTCTGTTTGCACATCGTAGTGATATACATAATGTTTTCTGGTGAATTTGTAGAGTTCTTCTATGTGAGATTGGGTTAACTGCATAGTTTATATACTTACATTTGGATATTGCTCTTTTACCATTTTTTTATTCTGATAAAAAATATTTTCTCCAGACCAATAAAACAACAATAACAATATAAAAACGCTTAATTGAATGTTATTATGTATCGGGTTTAAAAAGCTTTCATCACTTCTAAGATTCGTTAGAAAATTAAAAGAAATAAAAATGACGTTAAACAATTGTAAAAAGTTATTCGTTTTGTTTAAAACTAAGAAGCGTTCTTTTTGTTGTTTTTTAGTTTTAAAGCTTTGGTAGAAAATTCTAACAATTAGAAATAGTAAAAAAGTATAAGTCCAAAAGAAAAAATTCTCTTTATCGTTAATAAAATTCATTATCAAAAATAACCCGTAAGATAAAACACCCGTAATGATGATTTTAGGTAGTTTAAAAAAAGTAATTAAATGCTTAAAAGATTGTTTGTAGAATTTTTTATGTACTGATTTTGTCTTCTCTTTTAGTAATTTATTAAAACCTTTATCAGAAAAATTTCTATGTATATTTTTAATTTCTTGCTTAAAATTAAGAGTAGGGTTTTTAGCTAATTTTTCTTCTAAGATATTAGCAAAATGGTCTACAATTTCTGTTCTAACATCACAGTATTTTATTCCGCAAGAAAAAATGTAATTGTCTATTTGTAAGAGTTGTTCGTTAGAAAGTTCCATAGTTATGAAATTTTATATTTTTGAATAGCTTCTTGGTGTTTTTTATAGAAATGGTAATAAATATAAGTTCCCAAAATAAAAGAGAATAAAAGTCCAACTTGAAAGGGATTAAGATGTCCTTTTCTATTAAAAAAATCGAAGTCTATTAAAAGAATGGCTCCTAATAAAATATTTAAACCTTGAGTTTTTAAGATAAAACTATAAGTTGTTCTTTTTTTATTTTTTGAAATCAATAGAAAAACAAACAATACAACAGTTAAAACAGTAACAATTTGAAAAACTAAATTGAGGCTATTTTCTATATTTATAGAATATAGAAAATCCATTTTATTTATTAAAAAATATGATAGTAAATAAGATGCTGGCATCAAGAAAAACCATTTTTTAAAACTCTTTTTTGCTTTTTCTAATATTATTTTTGGAGCAGAAAAACCTACACCAAAAAGCCAACTAGAAGTTTCTTTTAACTGGGTATTCCATTTATTTGTAACGTTATAAAAGACGGTTTCAAAATCAAGATTTTCTTCTGTCATTTTCGTTTCTATATCAGAAACAATATGATCTAAAACCTCTAAACGAACATCAATATAAGTAATGTTTTTAAGGTTTAAATAATGTTCTACTCTTTGTAGTTGTTCTTTGTTTAATTCCATAGCTAAATTTTTTTACTCCAAACTAAATTTAGGATTCACCAATTGTTGCATCGTTTTTAAAAACTCTTGCATTTCATCCAACTTGTTGGCTGTTTCTTTGGTGCCGATTTCTGTTAACTTGTAATATTTCCTAAGTCGGTTACCAACTTTTGCAACCTCTACATCTAACAAACCATCGGCTTCTAGTTTGTGTAATGCAGGATACAAGGCACCCTCGGTAATTTTTAATTCGCCTTTGGTTAATTCTTTTACTTTTTGAGTAATCTCGTAACCATACATTTTATCGTTTGTTTCTAATAACTTTAAAATGATGGTTTGTAAAGACCCTTTATATAATTTCTGATTTCCCATTTTATTGACGTGTAATCGTGTAACTGTTTATTTGTTTAATTGTCATTGCAAGTTTACCAAGCAATCTTATCATTAAAAACAGATTGCTTTGTTCTTTGTTGTGACAATTTCTTAAATACAAATATATACATAATTTTCTTATACATAAAATTCTTATGTATTATTTCCTTTTTAATTTATAGTGTTTATCCTTGTAGGTGTTTTTATAATTACACACACTTTTGTAATCAATAAAAAACATGCTATGAAAATGAAAAAATTTTACACTTACTTATTTATTTTAACATTGGGAGTTACCAATGCGCAAACAAAAGAAAACAAATTTATGAATGGAGAAAGTCAATATGATTCTTGGGCATTAAGCCTCTTTGTTGGCCCTAGTTCTATTTATACCGGAGATTTAAGAACAGATGAAACTGCTTTTAAGTTTGGTGTTGATGCACAAATAGGAGCTACAAAATGGTTTAACCATGGTTTTGGTTTAGAAACATTACTGCAATTTGGTAAAACAAAACAGACAAATGGAACACGAAACATGAATGGGAATACTAAATATGTAGGTCTTTCTGTAAATGGTTTGATAAATCTTAATTCAGTTTTTAGAAGAGGCGATTTACAAAGTAAAAGAAAATGGAATTTGTATGCTTATGCTGGGTTAGGTATAATGGATTTTACATCTAGGGTAACTAATACAAAAACCAATATAACTACAGAATTTAAAAATGATGGTCCTTGGCGAGGTTTATACGTTCAAGGTGGTGCTATTATATCTCGAAAACTTAACAAGAAATTCGATATTTCTGCAAGAGCCAATTTTTTACATTCAGGTAGAGATATGTTTGATGGCGTTAAAAAAACAAACGTTTCTGTTTCTGAAGAAAGACTACTTACAGCAAGTATTGGTATAACTTATCATTTCGGAACAAAAGAAAAATTAGTTTGGTCAGACCCTTATGAACTTAGGTTAAAAGATGCTTTAAGTAAACAAGAATTAAATAAACCAGTTAATAAAATTTTAGATTTAAACGATGATGATAATGATGGTGTAGTCAATGAGTTTGATAAAGAACCAAACACTTTAAGTAACGCAGTGGTGGATGGTGCCGGAAGAGCATTAGATACAGATAATGATGGTGTAGCTGATGGTATTGATAAATGTCCTTTGGTTAAAGGAGAACAAAAAAATAATGGTTGCTCAAGTGAAGTGTCTAAAAAAATAGTTCAAGAAAATGAACTAGATGCCTTAAACCTTTCTTTAAGAGGTATTCAATTTGATACATCAAAAGCTATAATTAAAACAGAATTTTATTCTGTATTAAATAATGCTGTTTCAGTGGTTAAAAAGATGCCTAACAAAAAGTTTATGATTACAGGGTATACAGATTGTTTAGGGAATTTAGATTCCAACCAAAGATTATCTGAAAGGAGAGCTAATTCTGTGAAGAATTACCTCATAAAAAACGGAGTTTCAAAATCTCAAATTTTTGTAAATGGACTCGGAGAAAATTCTCCTTTGCATTATTGTTCTCCATGTAATTCTTGTAGTAAAGAAGAGCACAAAGAAAATAGAAGAATAGAAATTAAAATTTTAAATTAGAGTTCGTTAATTATGCTGAATGAAAAGTGTTTAAACTATTATAGTTTAAACACTTTTTTTATTATGGTAATCTTACTTTGTTACCTTTAAAACATCAGCAATAATGCGTTCTAATTCTGCTTTTGGTAAAGCACCATTTGCCATTTGTGGATCTCCTTCTGCAGGGCAAAATAACATCGAAGGAATACTTCTAATGCCGAAAGCAGCAGATAATTCTTGTTCTGCTTCTGTATCTATTTTATAAATGTCAATTTTACCTTCATATTCATTAGATAATTGTTCTAAAACAGGTGCAATTGCTTTACAAGGTCCACACCAATCTGCATAAAAATCTATTAAAGCGGGTCTTTTCCCTTCAAATTTCCATTCTTTGTTTTCTTCAAAATTAAACACCTTTTCTAAAAAGGCTGCTTTTGTTAAGTTTTCTGTCATAATAATATTATTTTCTTTCGATTAAAATCGAAAATATTTAATTTGTCTTTTTTGCCTAAGCAAGAATCTATTTATACAAAAGTAGTCGTTTTTATATACTTTAAATTACAGTATGTTAATAATTAGGTAAAAGTAGAGAAGCTTACAAAGGATGTATTATTTTAGTATCTTCTAAAGAAACAATAAAAAAAGTTGATGTATCCAAAAACAAACAAAAAACCAGTTGTAGATTCTTATTTTGGAATCGATATTGTAGACAATTACAGATGGTTAGAAGATGATGAAAGTCCAGAAACAAAAGCTTGGGTAAAAGAAGAAAACCAAGTTACTTTTAAATATTTAGATCAAATTCCGTACAGAAAACAATTAAAAGAACGTTTGTCTAAATTATGGAACTACGAAAAAATAGGAACTCCTTTTATAGAAGGCGATTACACGTATTTTTCTAAAAATGATGGATTACAAAATCAAAATGTAATTTATAGAACCAAAGGAAATTCTGAACCTGAAATATTTTTAGACCCAAATACTTTTTCTGAAGACGGAACCACTTCTTTAGGTGCTTTAAGTTTTTCTGAAGATGGTAAAACAGCTGCCTATTCTATTTCTGAAGGAGGTTCTGATTGGCGTAAAATTATTATTATTGATGTGGAAACCAAAACCACAAAAGAAGATGTTTTGGTGGATGTAAAGTTCTCGGGAATTTCTTGGTACAAAAACGAAGGTTTTTACTATTCTAGTTACGATAAGCCAACCGGAAGCGAGTTATCTGCCAAAACAGATCAACACAAATTATATTATCACAAATTAGATACTTCTCAAAAAGACGATACCATTATTTTTGGAGGAACTCCTGCAGAAAAACACAGATATGTTGGTGGTTACTTAACCGAAGATTTTAAATACTTGGTAATAACCGCACAAGTTTCTACTTCTGGAAATAAATTGTTTATCAAAGATTTATCTGATAAAAATAATGAGTTAAAACCAATTATAGAAACAGTAGAAAGTGATACTTATGTTATTGATAATAGAAATGATACACTGTTTTTGGTAACCAATTTAAATGCACCAAATAAAAAAGTAGTTACGGTAAACTTTACAAATCCTACGGCAGAAAATTGGCAAGACTTTATTCCGGAAACAGAAAATGTTTTAAGTATTTCTACAGGTTCTAATTATCTGTTTGCACATTATATGGTAGATGCGGTTTCTAAGGTTTTTCAGTATAATTTTACTGGAGAAATTATTAGAGAAATTAATTTACCAGGTATTGGTTCTGCTGGTGGTTTCAGCGGAAAAACAAAAGCCAAAGAATTGTATTTTTCATTTACCAATTATAACACACCAAATTCGTCTTATAAATTCAACCCTAAAGAAGGGAATTACAAATCTTATTGGAAGCCAAAAGTAGCTTTTAATGCAGATGATTATGTAAGTCAGCAAGTTTTTTATCCATCGAAAGATGGAACAAAAATTCCGATGATTATCACGCATAAAAAGGGAATGGAACTAAACGGTAAAAACCCAACTATTTTATATGGCTATGGAGGTTTCAACATTAGTTTAACTCCTGCTTTTAGTATTGCAAACGTAGTTTGGATGGAACAAGGCGGAATTTACGCAGTTGCAAATTTAAGAGGGGGAGGAGAATACGGAAAGAAATGGCACGATGCCGGAACGCAATTAAAAAAACAAAATGTTTTTGACGATTTTATTGCGGCTGCCGAGTTTTTAATCAGCAAAAAATATACTACGTCAGAATATTTAGCAATTCGTGGTGGTTCTAATGGCGGACTTTTAGTTGGTGCAACCATGACGCAAAGACCCCAATTGGCAAAAGTAGTTTTACCTGCTGTTGGTGTTTTAGATATGTTGCGTTATCACACGTTTACTGCTGGCGCAGGATGGGCGTATGATTATGGAACCGCAAATGACAGCAAAGAAATGTTTGAATATTTAAAAGGATATTCGCCAGTACATACTATAAAAAAAGGTGTAAAATATCCTGCAACTTTAATAACCACAGGCGATCATGATGATAGAGTAGTGCCTGCACATAGTTTTAAATTTGCTGCAGAATTACAAGAAAAACAAACAGGAGATAATCCTACTTTAATAAGAATAGAAACCAATGCGGGACATGGAGCAGGAACACCTGTTGCAAAAACAATAGCGCAATATGCAGATATTTTTGGCTTTACATTGTTTAATATGGGTTTTAAGCAATTACCAAATTCTAAAAAATCATAAAAAATAAAGAATTTGTTATACTTAATATTTCTTAGTACTTCGCTAATTGCAAGATTATTAGCTATAATCGCTCAAAATAAATTTAGCTTCATAGGCATCTAAAACGGATGTAATAGAGTTACAATTTTTTAATTCTTTATATTTGATATGGAATTAAAAAATTACAGAATCAGCAAAAAAAGAGAATTAAAAGTTAAAAGCTGTAACAATTTGTAATTGTTGTTACTAATTGTATCAATTAAACTCAATCAAATCAAAAAATCATGAAGACAATTAAAAAAGTGTTTTTTGTATCGGCTATTGCCTCTTTAGGTTTAGTAGCTTGTAAACAAGACAAACCTAAGGAAGAAAAAGCCCCTGGTATTGCCTTAGAAAATATGGATAAAACTGTAAAACCTACAGACGATTTTTTTAGACATGTAAATGGAACTTGGATCGATAAAACAGAAATTCCAGACGATCAAACTTCTTGGGGTGGTTTTAATCAACTTCGTAAAAAAACAGATGCAGACGTTTTGACTATTTTAAACAAAGCAATTGAAGAAAGAAATTTCCCAAAAGTAAAAGATGCTAAAGGAAACGAAATAGATTCAGATCAAGAGAAAGCGGTAAATTATTACCAAACCATAATGGACACGGTTGCTAGAAATGCCCAGGGTAAAGCACCAGTAATGCCTTATTTAGCAAAAGTAGACGAAATTAAAACGAAGAAAGACGTAGAAACATATTTAACAAACATGGCACCTTATGGTGGTGGAGGTTTTTATGGTTTTGGTGTTTATAACGATTTAAAAAACAGCAGCCAATATGCAGGTTATATGGGCGGAGGAAGCTTAGGTTTATCTAGAGATTATTATGTAGATGCTAAAGTAAAAGACAAGCTAGAAAAATACCAAGAATTTGTAGCAAAAATGTTACAAGAATTTGGAGACGATGCAACTACTGCTAAAAAGAACGCAGCTACAATTGTTGCCTTAGAAACTAGTTTAGCAACACCAATGATGTCTAAAGAAGAAAGCAGAGATATTCGTAAGCTTTACAATCCTATGACGGTTGCAGAATTGCAAAAATTATCTCCAGCAATAGATTGGCAAGCACATTTAGATGGTGTTGGTGTAAAAGATTTAGATAAAGTTATTGTAACAGATCTGGGTTATTTTAAAGCGTTAAGCGATGTTTTTGCAAAAACGTCTGTTGCAGATATTAAATTATTATTACGTTGGAACACGATAAACAGTGCTTTAGGTTCTCTTTCTACAGATTTAGAAACTGCAAACTGGGAATTCTATTCTAAAGAAATGCGTGGCGCTAAAAAACAACGTGCAAGAGATGAGCGTGCTTTAGGTAGCTTAAATGGTGCTGTTGGTGAAGCTTTAGGAAAACTATATGTAGAAAAAATGTTTCCACCAGAAGCAAAGGAAAAAGCCAAAGAAATGATTGACAATGTAATGTTAGGTTTCGAAGCTAGAATTGCACAATTACCTTGGATGAGTGAAGTTACCAAAGAAAAAGCCTTAGAAAAATTACACAAATTAACCGTTAAGATAGCTTATCCAGATGTTTGGAAAGATTATTCAGAATTACAAGTTAAAGGATTAAAAGAAGGTGGTTCTTACTTTGAAAACGCTATTAATGTTACCAAATGGAACTACAACAAAGAAATGGCAAAATTAGGGAAAGAAGTAGATAGAACAGAATGGGGCATGTCTCCTCAAACAGTAAACGCTTACTTTAATCCTGTAAATAATGAAATCGTTTTTCCAGCAGCAATTTTACAACCTCCTTTCTATGATTATAAAGCAGATGAAGCTGTAAATTATGGTGGAATTGGAGCTGTTATTGGGCACGAAATTTCTCATAGTTTCGATGATTCTGGTGCTCGTTTTGATGGTGATGGAAACCTTAAAAACTGGTGGACAGAAGAAGATGCTGTAAAGTTTAAAGAAATTGGCGGAAAATTAATTAAGCAATACAGCGATATTATTGCAATAGACAGCATGCACTTAAATGGAGAATATACTTTAGGAGAAAATATTGGAGATTTAGGAGGTGTACAAGCGGCTTATGAAGGTTTACAAATTTTCTTACAAAAGAACGGAAGACCAGCAGATATAGATGGTTACACGCCAGAGCAACGTTTTTTCCTTTCTTGGGGAACCATCTGGAGAACTAAAATGAGAGACGAAGCACTTAAAAATTTAATTATGACAAACACACATTCTCCTGGAATGTACAGAGCATATATGCCACTTAAAAACGTAGATGCTTTTTACAAAGCGTTTAATGTTAAAGAAGGAGATAAAATGTATCTAAAACCAGAAGAAAGAGTGAAAATTTGGTAGTCCCCCAATTGTTTTATCAATGTAATTTTTTATAGAAATTACTTTTTAGAACTTAAGAACCGATACGAAAGTGTCGGTTCTTTTTTTGGGCGTTACCACAAGGGTCACGCTTTCACTACTCGCTTCTTGCTAAAAAGCAAGAGAGCTCAAACAAGCCGTTCAATCGTTAACGCAGCATACTTGCCGTCTTTTAGCTATAAGAAATCAAATAGAAATCTTATTTTTGTAAAATGCTAAAAGTAGAAACTATTTCTTTTTCTTATCGTAAAAACAAAACAATCTTAAACGATTTTAAATTCACTTTACAACAAGGAGAACACTTGTGTGTTATGGGAGAAAGTGGTTGCGGAAAATCGACACTATTAAAAGCCATTTACGGTTTAGTAGATTTAAATAAAGGAAAAATATTTTGGAAAGAAGACCAAATTTTTGGACCAGAAAAACACCTTGTTCCCGGTTTCGAAAACTTTAAATACGTAGCACAAGATTTCGATTTAATGCCTTACATTTCTGTTTCAGAAAATATTAAAAAATTCTTATCTCGCTTTTATCCAGAAGAAAGCGAACTAAGAACACAAGAGTTATTAGAAGTCATACAAATGACCGCTTTTGCTAATACTAAAGTTAAAAATTTAAGCGGCGGACAAAAACAACGTGTTGCCATTGCAAGAGCTTTGGCAAAAGAACCTCAGTTATTGTTGTTAGATGAACCTTTTGGACAAATAGATAATTTTAAAAAGAACTCTTTACGAAGAAATCTTTTCAGTTATTTAAAAGAAAAAAATATTGCCTGCATTATTGCAACCCACGATAAAAATGATGCACTTTCTTTTGCGGATAAGCTAATTATCATCAAAGATAATAAGATTATTGAAAACAATGCTCCAAAAGAGATTTACAACAATCCAAAAGAAAAATATGTTGCTGCCTTGTTCGATGATGTAAACGAATTAACCATCAATAATAAAAAGGAGTTATTATATCCGCATCAAATAAAAATTGTAGAAAATTCAGTATTAAAAGCAACCGCGTTAAACTCTTATTTTAAAGGTTCTTATTGGTTAATAGAAGCAGATTTTAATGAACAAAAAGTGTTTTTTAATCATATGATAGATTTAGAAAAGAATACTGAAATAAATCTTCAATTTTTATAAGTTATAAATAGTGTCACTTCGAGTGATTTCCGACGATAGGAGGAAATTGTATCGAGAAGTAATTCAGTTTTCAATAGTTCCCGATACATTTTATTTCACCAAAAAAACAGCAATTCCATCACTGTTAAAATATTCTTGCTGATGTAGTTTTATTCCACTTTAAAACTTATTTTTTCATCACCAATTTTAAGAGTGTATTTCCCTTTTGGTAAATAATAGCTTTCATTGTCTGCTTTCTGTATGGCTGCTTTCTTATTTGCTTTTTTGTAAGATTTTAATCCTTTTTCAGAAAAAGAAACATCATAAATAGCCTTGTTAAAACCTTTATCTGCATCAATAGAAATTGAATTTATTTTTACCTTTCCAGAAAATACATCAATCGTTATTTTTTTATCAGCATTTACGTAAAACGGAACCTCTACTTGCGGTGTGTTAGCTGCTCTCCAGGGGCTTCTAGAATTTCCCCACCTTTTACTTTTAGTAATGTTTTTAACTTTAAAAATAGCAACGGATTTCGCTAAAATACTGTCGTTTATTTTTTGTAATGCAGCAATATTTGTTTTGTATAAACTGCGTCCGTGTGTGGCAACAATTAAATCTTTTGCTATTGGTTGAATCACTAAATCGTGTACAGCCACATTGGGTAAATTGTTACTAAATGCTTCCCAAGAAGTTCCTTGGTTTAAAGAAACGTACAAGCCATTATCGGTACCTAAATACAAGATGTTTTCGTTCTCAGAATCTTCTTTTATGACGTTTACTGCAGAAGTCGGAATTTCTTTACCAATGTTTATCCAAGTTTGTCCGTAATCATCAGACCTGTATATATAAGGCGTAAAATCATCAAATCTATAACCGTTTAAGGTGGCGTACACACGCGCTTTTTTAAATTTTGATGCAATTACTCTAGAAACCCATAAATCTTGAGGAAGGTTGTCAGAAATTTTTGTCCAACTGCCACCTCCGTTGGTTGTTAAACTGATAATTCCGTCATCAGAACCTGTGTAAATCAATCCAAATTGAAACGGACTTTCAGAAATTGTGGTTAACGTTCCGTAAGCAACATTTCCTTTTTTGCCACCATGCGTTAAATCTTCAGAAATTGTTTCCCAAGTATCACCTTGGTTTAAAGATCGGTGTAATTTATTACTTCCTAAATATAAAATATCTTGGTTGTGTTTAGATAACTGAATTGGCGTTTGCCAGTTAAATCGATACGGTTTTTCTTTTTTAGCGGGTTTAGGCTGTATGTATTTTCTGCTCCCCGTTTGTCTATCTATTCTAAAATAACTTCCAAATTGAGAGCCCGTGTATACAATGTTAGAATTTCTATCATCAATTTGAACCTGCATGCCGTCTCCACCCATTATAGATTGATACGGGTTTTGACCATATTGTTTCCAACTTTTATCGATTCTTGCATTATTAGGACCAAACCAAACTCCATTATCTTGTAAACCCCCGTATACATTATAGTTTTTTTCATGGTCTACATTTACAGCATAAAATTGACCTACCGGAATGTTGTTTAACTTTTCCCAATTTTCTCCATCATCATAAGAAATATTTAAACCACCATCATTACCTTCTAGTAAATGACCCGATTTTTTAGGATTTACCCACAATGCCTGATGATCTGAATGTGTATTTTCTTTACTAATAGAAGTAAAATTTTTACCACCATTTTTAGATTTTATAATAGTAACACCTAGCACATAAATGCTGTTTTCATCTTGTAAATCCACTCTAATTTCACCAAAATAATATCCGTAAGAACTATAAATACCGTCTAAATAATTAGTGTGTGTTTTTTTCCAATTTTTACCACCATTTGTAGTTTTAAAAACTTCTGCACCAATTACAGGTTCTTCAAAAGCAACGGCCATTTCATTGTCTAAAAAAGTCATTAATTCTTTTGGCTTCATTCCGCCAGGTTTTAATAATTGTTTTACACCTTCTGCTCTAAATTTTTCTCTAAAACCATATTCTTTTAAATAGGTATCTAATGTTTTGTTTCTAAGTGCTAAAACTTCTGCAGACGTTAAGTTTTTAAATTGCTCTTTGGTTAAATTATAAGAAGTAACTTTTTTACTTTTTGGCTCTCTTTTGTATTGGCTATCATGCAAAGCATACACGGTATTTTCATTAAAAACAGCTAACCCAATTCTACCAACTCCGTTTCCTGTTGGAAAACCACTGTTATCGGCAATTTTTGTCCAAGAATTCCCTGCGTCTGTACTTTTGTAAATAGCAGAATTTTCTCCATCTCCATCAAAATTCCAAGCTTTACGCTCTCTTTGCCAAGAAGCAGCATACATTACGTTAAAATTTTCTGGCGCAACGGCAACATCTATAATTCCGGTGTTTTCATTAATAAACAAGGTTTTTGCCCATGTTTTTCCTCCGTCTGTAGTTTTAAAAATTCCTCTTTCTTTATTTGAAGAATATAAATGACCAATGGCACCTACAATAACCTCATCAGGATTGTTAGGGTTAATTAAAATTCTACCAATATGATGTGTATCTAGCAAACCAACATTTTGCCAAGTTTGACCTTTATCCGTAGATTTTAAAATTCCGATACCTGCATAACTAGAGCGCGAAGAATTATTTTCTCCTGTACCTACCCAAATAGTTCCGGTTTTCCAATCTACTGCAATATCACCAATATTTAAAGTTGCGGCATTGTCTAAAACAGGAGTAAGTGTTGTTCCGTTATTGTTGGTGTACCAAAGTCCACCAGAAGCATAACCCACATAAAATTCGGTGGTGTTTTCTGGGTTTACAGCAACATCTACTACACGTCCGCTCATTACGGTTGGACCGATATTGATAAATTCAATATTCTTTACTAAAGAAGAATTCATCATCAGAGATTTCTGTTCTAAAGATTGTTGAATGCTATTTGCATCTGTTGTTGTTTGTGCAAGTAAAGAAATAGAAAAAAAGAAGGCTAAAAAGCGGAAAATAAACTTCATAAAAGATGTGGTTTGGTTTAAAATGATGAAATTACCAATTGTATTTTCAATACCAAAAAAATTAACATAAAAAGGAATTTTAAGAAAAATTCATCCTCAATTTTAAACAACGTATCTTTGCAGGCTGAAACAACTACATAAAGTTGCTTTCAAAAATAACTTTTATGACATTTAAAGATTTAGGTTTATCTCCCGCTTTGGTAAAAGCAGTAGAAGAAAAAGGATACACCAAACCATCACCAATACAAGAAAAAGCAATACCACATATATTAGAAGGTAAAGATATTTTAGCATCTGCACAAACAGGTACAGGAAAAACAGCAGGTTTTACCTTACCAGTTTTACAACATTTAGCAGAAACAAAGCATCCAAAATACAGACCATTACGTGCGTTAGTGTTAACGCCTACAAGAGAACTGGCAGCGCAAGTTTATGATAACGTTAGAGAATACAGTAAGTATGTAAACATAAAATCTGCCGTAGTTTTTGGTGGAGTTAATGCAAAACCACAGATTGCAACGTTAAGAAGTGGTGTAGATATTTTAGTAGCAACACCAGGTAGATTATTAGATTTACACAGTCAGAAAGCAGTGTCTTTTAACAGAATAGATGTTTTAATTTTAGATGAAGCAGACAGAATGTTAGACATGGGTTTTGCAAGAGACCTAAATAAACTGATTAGTTTTATGCCTGCAAAACGTCAGAACTTAATGTTTTCTGCAACTTTTTCTGCGGATATTAAAAAATTAGCTTCGGGTATTTTAAATAATCCTGTTTCTGTAGAAGCAGAACCACAGAATTCAACCGCTAAAAAAGTAACACATAAAGTGTATCAGGTTGATAAAGGTAAAAAAACTGAGTTTACCATTAAGTTGATAAAAGACGGAAACTGGAGCCAGGTTTTAATCTTTACAAGAACCAAACATGGGGCAAATAAATTAACCGAGAAATTGATAAAAGCAGGAATTTCTGCTGCTGCAATTCACGGAAATAAGAGTCAGGGTGCAAGAACAAAAGCATTAAGAAACTTTAAAGAAAATACTATTAAGGCATTGGTTGCTACAGATATTGCGGCACGTGGTTTAGACATTCCTTTATTACCGCACGTAATTAACTTTGAGTTACCAAATGTGCCAGAAGATTACGTACATAGAATTGGTAGAACTGGTAGAGCAGGAGCAGCTGGAGAAGCAATTTCTTTAGTTTGTAGTGAAGAAACGGAATACCAAAGTGAAATAGAAAAATTACTAAAAGAGAAATTAAACTCTACAGTAGTAGAAGGTTTTGAGCCTACAGATACTGCAGCACCTAAAAGAGCGGCAACACAAAGTAAAGGTTCTTTTGGTAAGAAAAAAAGACCTACAAATGGAGGTGCTTCTCAAGGAGACAGACCAAAAAAGAAACCTCATTTTAAAGGAAATAAACCAGCAGGAGCTACTTCTGGAAGAGGAAGAACGGGAGCACCTAAAAAGAAGCGTTTTTAGACACTAATTTCTCTAATTCAGACAAATTTTATTATCCTACAAGGTTGTTAACCTTGTAGGATTTTTACTTTTAAAGAACCTTTACTACTTCCTTTTAGGAACAAAAACCACAAAGTCTGTCATTTCGAGCGTAGAGAGAAATCTCATATTGTTTGTTTATTGTTTTGTTATCACTGTTATGTGGCTTCTCAATGCTTCGAAGTGACTGGTTATGATGTCTTTTTTAAGCTAACGGAATTTGCGTTAGGGATTGCAATGACATCCTTTTTGCTTTTTTAGCAAAAAGATATAACCTTTCGACTTCGCTCAAGATAAATTACAAGCCCGCTTGAACGCCTAAAAAACAACAATTATAATATATTATTTTAGTCTTTTTGATGTAAAATACAATTGAGCATAATAAAATATAGAAAGAGATTTTTATATTTTATTAATAGTGAAATTGTAGCTACCTAAATATTGCTACCTTTGTTAGTAAACATAAATTCATCAGTATGAAATACGATAAAATAGACTCAAAATTATTTATAAAAAATCGAAAAAACTTTATGGCTGCAATGCAACCAAATAGTTTGGCAATTTTTAATTCTAATGACATTTATCCGATTAGTGCAGATAGTACAATGCCATTTGAACAACACAGAGATATCTTGTATTTAAGTGGTGTAGACCAAGAAGAAAGTGTATTGTTTTTGTTTCCTGATTGTCCTAACGAAGCTTATAGAGAAATATTATTTGTTAGAGAAACCAATGACCATATTGCGGTTTGGGAAGGTGCTAAATTAACTAAAGAAGCTGCTTTTGAAACAAGTGGTATTAAAACAGTTTTATGGTTGCAAGATTTAGAAAAAGTATTATTTGAACTTTCTACATATGCAGATACTTTTTACATTAACACAAACGAGCATTATAGAGCAAATGTAGAAACAGAAACTCGTGAAGATCGTTTTACAAAGTGGTTGTTGGCTAAATATCCTGCACATGGTGTTGCAAAAAGTGGTCCTATTTTACATAAATTACGTTCTGTAAAAGATACTATTGAGTTAGATTTAATACAAAAGGCATGTAATATTACAGAAAAAGGATTTCGTAGAATTTTACCTTTTATAAAACCAGGTGTTTGGGAATATGAAATTGAGGCAGAATTATTACATGAGTTTGTAAGAAATAGGTCTAAAGGCTTTGCCTATACGCCAATTATTGCAAGTGGTAACAATGCAAATGTTTTACATTATATAGAAAATAATAAAGAGTGTAAAGCTGGCGATTTAATTCTGTTTGATATTGCGGCAGAATATGCAAATTATAAAAGTGATTTATCTAGAACAGTACCTGTTTCTGGTAAGTTTTCTGATAGACAAAGAGCTGTTTATAACGCAGTACACCATGTTAAAAAAGAAGCTACAAAATTATTGGTACCAGGAACTTTGTGGAAAGAATACCATGTTGAGGTTGGTGATATTATGACTGCAGAATTGCTAAAATTAGGTTTGTTAGACAAAGCAGATGTGCAAAATGAAGATAAAAACTGGCCAGCATATAAAAAGTATTTTATGCATGGAACTTCGCACCACATGGGGTTAGATACGCATGATTATGGTTTGTTACACAAGCCAATGGAAGCCAATATGGTGTTTACCGTAGAACCAGGAATTTATATTCCAGAAGAAGGTTTTGGAATTCGTTTAGAAGATGATGTGGTGGTGCAAGAAAAAGGAGAACCGTTTAACTTAATGGGAAACATACCTATAGATGCAGAAGAGATAGAAGATTTAATGCAAGGTTAATTCTTAATATTAATATTTAAAAGCGAGTTGTACAACTCGCTTTTTTTATGGTTTAAATTTTATAACAAATATTCTTAATTGTAAGAAACCTATATTATATTTGCCGAAAGTCGAATTTTCTGAAAAAAACAGTTTGCATATTAATTTTTATAGCCTTTGCTTTTAGGCCAATATATTCTATTGGTTATATAGCCTATTTTGAGCTAAATCTTAATTATATAATAGAAACCTACTGTGTAAATAAAGACAAGCCAGAATTACAGTGTAACGGAAAATGTCATTTAGCAAAACAAATTGCACCCAAGGTAGATTTTGATAACGGAGAAACAAAAGGTGTACACATGATAACGGAAGCATTTTTTCCTGTTTTTAAAGAAAATGACTACAGCTATTCTATTAAAAAACTTCTTTTTATAAAAATAAAAGATAATTGGAAATTAACCACTTTACATCCAATTACGCTTATTGGTTCTTTAGAAGAGCCACCTGATTTTCTTTCATAAATAACAAACAATCAATAAACATTACAATCATTTTAGTAATGTGTTTTTGTGGTAATTGTATTAATTACTACCAAATACACTATGCTATCATTTATTTATGAAACCAAGTGCTTTAAATATAAGGCGCTAAAAACCAATATAATGAAAATCACAAAATATATAGCTGCTTTTTTAGTAGCAGTAACTTTATCATCATGTACGTCTAATAATGACGAAGAACTTATTAGTGGAGAAGGAGCATTAATTTTAGAGTTTGACAATGCTTATAATACGTCTGATTTGTTAATAAACAGCACTACTTATGATGCTAATGCAACCGAAGATATTACCATTTCTAAAGTAAAATACATTGTTAGTAATATTCGTTTAGAAGATGAAAACGGAACGGTTTTTACCTACCCCAAAAACGATTCTTATTTTATAGTAAGTGAAGAAGATGTAGCTTCTCAATTTGTAAACTTAGCAAATGTTCCTGCTGCAAATTACACAAAAGTAACTTTTGGAATTGGAGTTGATCAAGAAAAATACTTAGAAGGAGCAACCGGACAAGGAGATTTCTTAACAATAGCTCAAGAAGAAGGTATGATGTGGAGCTGGCAAGCTGGGTATAAGTTTTTTGTTTATGAAGGAGCATATACTTCAGAAACAACAACTACAGCAACTGCTTTTGCTTTTCATATGGGTAGCCACGGTACTTCTTTAGATAATTATAAAGAGGTTACACTAGATTTGCCTAATACAGCAAGAGTTAGAACAGATTTAACTCCAGAGGTTCACTTTATAGCAAATGTTTCTAAGGTGTTATCTGGCACTACAGAATTTTTATTAGATGATGCACCTCAGATTCATGTAGATGGTGTAAAATCGCCACAAATTGCAACCAATATTAATGGTATGTTTACGGTAGATCACGTGCATAATTAATCTAATTTATATAAAACGTAACTAGAAAATTTTTAGTTGCGTTTTATCATTTATGTATGAAAAAAATAATCCTACTTGTTTTTGGGGTTTGTTTATTTGTTTCTTGTTCTAACGATGAGGAAGAATATGTGGCAATCCCTACAAACTTAGCTTTAAAAATACCGAGTAATTTTCCTGAAATAGCATATAATTTAGAGCAAAATCCTTTAACAGAAGAAGGTGTTGCTTTAGGTAAAAAACTTTTTTATGAAGGAAGATTGTCTTCTAACGGAATTATTGCGTGCGGTTTTTGTCATGAACAAGCTTCTGCTTTTACACATCATGGTCATACGGTTAGTCATGGTGTTGATGGTGCAATTGGTTTTAGAAATGCACAACCTATTCAAAATTTAGCTTTTTTTAGTGAGTTTACTTGGGATGGAGCAGCAATTCATTTAGATCTGCAACCTATAATACCAATTACTAGCGAGGTAGAAATGAATGAAACCATTCCTTCTATTTTAGCAAAACTAAATTCTTACTCAGAGTATAATACTTTATTTACCAATGCTTTTGGCGATGCCGAAGTAACCTCAGAAAGAATGTTAAAAGCACTCTCTCAATTTATGGTTACGATGATTTCTGGAGATTCTAAATACGATAAAGTAGTTAGAAATGAAGATAATGTAGAATTTACAGATTCAGAAAAAAACGGATTCGAAATTTTTAAAAATAAATGTGCTGCTTGCCATTCTGGAGCCTTATTTTCTGATAAAACATATCGAAATAACGGAATTCCAGAAAATCCAAGATATCCAGAAGAAGAAGGTAGAAAACGCGTTTCTGGCTTTGTAGAAGATCTTTATAAATTTAGAGTGCCTAGTTTAAGAAATGTAGAAAAATCTTTTCCGTATATGCATGATGGTAGGTTTGGTACTTTAGAAGATGTTCTTAATTTTTATACGGATGGAATAACAGAAAACGGAGGTGTGGTAGACCCTTTATTGATAAAAGCCGATGGTAGTTTGGGGATCGATTTAACTACAAAAGATAAAGAAGATTTAATTGCTTTTTTAAAAACATTAACAGACAATACATTTTTAAATGATGAACGATTTGCAGAATATTAACATAAAAAACAAAACACTTATAATTGCTCTTTTTTTAATTTTATTTTCTAATATTAAAGCAACGCATGCTTGCGATTTGTGCGGCTGTTCTACAACAAGTGGTAGTTTTGGTTTAGGAACTTTAAATAATGCTAGTTTTTTTGGGTTGCGTTATATTTATCAAAGTTTCGAATCTAAAGATGGTATTTTTACCAACTCACCTGTAAGTAAAGAAACCTTTCATACGTATCAACTTTGGGGAAGAGTCCCTGTAAGTGAAAATTTTTATGTGAGTGCCATATTGCCTTATCAAGATTTAAATAGAGCATTTACAGATAGAAATGAGCATATAAATGGTTTAGGAGATGCTACAATTATGGGGTGGTATAAAATTAGATTTTATAAAAAAAAGGATAAAGAAAAAGAAAAACTATACACCGTTGTGGCTAAAGAACCTTCTGGTCATTCTTTAGAAATTGGTTTGGGTACCAAGCTCCCTACAGGTAAATTTCAACAAGTGCTTACAGATAGAGTAAACCCAGGTTTTCAATTAGGATCTGGAAGTTTTGATGGAATTTTGGCACTTTCTCACAGTTATGGTGCAGATAAGTTTGGTATAAATAGTACGTTAACGTATTATTTAAAAGGAGAAAATAAAAATGATTATAAGTTTGGAAACCAGTTTAGTTATGCGTCTAATTTCTTTTATGCAATTTCTAAAGAAAAATACATGGTTTTGCCATTTGTAGGGCTTTCTGGCAATGTTTATAACAAAATAGAGCAGTATGGCGAAAAGATTGATAAAACCGAAGGAAACATCTTTAATGGTACTTTTGGAGCAGAAATAACGACTAAAGATTTTATTTTTGGCGCAAATTATACAGCACCAATAACTCATGATTTATTTGGTGGAAATGTAACTCCAAAACAATCATTCTCTCTTTATTTAAACTTTAATTTAAATAATTAATTTATACAAAAAAAAAGACAAACGTATAAGTTTGTCTTTTTTTGTATAGATATATATTGCTTGTTATTATCTCTGTAATCTACCAGTAGTATTTCCCTCTAAAATACTCATTACTTCTTTTTCGTTTGCGTAATTAATATCGCCTAAATAGGTATGTTTAATAGCACAAGCTGCACTACCAAATTCCATAGTTTTAAAGTCATCAAATTTTTGTAAACCATGAATTATTCCAGCAGCAAAAGCATCACCAGTACCAATTCTGTCTACAATATGTGTTATGTCTAAATCTTGGGTTTCTTTAAACTCTTTACCATTCCACATTCTTGCTCTAATTTTATGCCAAGAAGAATTAATAGAAGTTCTTATTTTGTCGAACACTTTTTCTATAGTAGGATATTTTTCCATTAATTGCTTACTAGCTTCAATAAAATCTTCATTAGAATAAGAAAAATTGGTGTCTAAAAGTTCATTTATTTCATTTACACCCCCAATAAAAACGGTAGAATAATTAACTAATTCAGATAAAATTTCTTTTGGAATTCCACCCCATTTCCATAAACCACTTCTGTACGTTGGATCCGCAGAAATTCCCATACCTTTTTTCTGAGCAAGAATTAATCCTTCTTTTAAAGTTTCATAACCACCTTTACAAAGCGCAGGTGTTATCCCTGTCCAATGAAACCATTTTCCTTTTTTTAAAGATTTTTCCCAATCAACCATTTCTGGTTGAATTTCAGAAAAAGAAGAGTGAGATCTGTTATAAGAAATAGAACTAGGTCTCATAACCGCACCAACTTCTAAAAAATAAACACCTAAAGGTCTATTAGAACGAACAATTGCAGAAGTACTAACGTCAAATTTTCTTAGAAAAGAAATTGCTGTATCACCTATAAAATCATTAGAAACACATGAAATATGTTTTACATCTGCTCCAAAATTTGATACAGAAATACCAACATTTAATTCTGTACCACCAAAATAAAATTCTACTTGGTTAGATTGAATAAATTTTTTATTTCCTGAAGGAGAAATTCGCATTAAAACTTCTCCAAATGTAATTATCTGATTCATAATAAAAGATTTTATAAAACAAATATACTTTATATAAAAGAATTAAAGCGTTGTTTTATTTTAATTATATTGAGGTATTATTGAAGATGTAATAATGTTAATCCCTTTGTATTAAAGGGTTTTTAGCTGTTTTGATTTTTAAACAGCTCTTTTAATAAAAATAAAAACTGAATAAAAAAGCCATATTTACGTCAATTGGTTAACCAATTTTAAGTAAAATAAGTTAAAATCAAATTTGTATAATAAAAGAAAATGAACAGCTAATTATGCTCTTAAAGAGGATATAAATCGAATTGTTTGGTTGTTAAACATTTCTGGTTGCTCTACATTAACAACATGACCACAATTTTCTATAACAAAAAGTGATGAAGTTACATGTTTGGCAACAATGTTTTTTATAGAAGGTAAAAACAAATGATCTTCGGCTCCCATTACGTATAGTGTAGGAATTTTAATATCTTTTGTTCTAAAAAAGCGTAAAAGTGGGTTAATTTCTGAGGTTAATTTAAACCAGCGTAAAAATTCTTTTTGATATAATTTTTTAGCTTCGTTTACAAACAACAATCTAGAGTTTTTATGATTTTTCTTTGGCATGATAATAAATGCAAAGAGTTTGTATAAAAGCATATACGGTACTACAGACTTAAAAATGTTACCTACTTTCATTAATACTTGAGAGCGGAAATTCATTTTTATAATAGCGCCTCCCATAATCATGCTTTTTACCAATTCTGGTCTTTTTTCAGCAAGATTTCTAATAAGAATGGTTCCTAAAGAAATACCAATAAAATGAGATTTTTTAATTTTTAAATGATCAATTACTTCTACAATATCTGCCGTAATAGAATCAAAAGTATATTTTGCTTTAAAAGTATCTTTTAAGGTTGGTTTGCTATCTCCATGACCACGTAAGTCTAAAATTAACACATTAAAATGTTTTTTAAAATCTCTAACTTGTTTAAACCAGATAGAACTACTGCCTCCTGCTCCATGAACAAAAGTTACCCATTCTTTAGATTCTGTATGTGGATATGAGTAGTAGTTTAACAAAAATTTATTTTTTTACGTAATTATGTGAAACGCAAAAATAGGGTATTTATTTTTGATGAAAAAGAAAACGTTTTTTGTGCCTAAATATTATTTATAATTAATTTAAAATAGCCGCCTAAAAACAATTCTGTTTCATTTTTTTAAAAATTTTGTAAATTGCCTAAATGGAAAAACAAACTTCATCTAACGGTAAAAAAAAGAAATTTAATTACGAACAAGAATTAACCCTTTTGCATACAGAATTAGTACACATGCAAGAATGGGTTAAAAGCCAAGGTTTAAAAGTAGTGGTGCTTTTTGAAGGTAGAGATGCTTCTGGTAAAGGAGGAACTATAAAACGTTTTACAGAGCCTTTAAACCCTAGAATTTGTAAAGTGGTTGCTTTGGGTGTGCCTACAGAAAAAGAGAAGTCGCAATGGTATTTTCAGCGTTACGTGCAGTATTTACCTGCAGCAGGAGAAATTGTGTTGTTTGATAGAAGTTGGTACAATAGAGCAGGTGTAGAAAAAGTAATGGGTTTTTGTACCGATGATGAGTATGATGAGTTTTTACGCTCTTGCCCAGAGTTTGAACGTATGTTGGTTAGATCTGGAATTATTGTTTTAAAATACTGGTTTTCTGTAAGTGATGAAGAACAAGAAAGACGTTTTAAAAACCGTATTTCTAATCCTTTAAAAAGATGGAAATTTAGCCCGATGGATTTAGAATCTCGTTCTCGTTGGTTAGAATATTCTAAGGCAAAAGATCAAATGTTTGCGCATACAGATACCAAGCAAGTGCCTTGGTTTGTGGTAAACTCCGAGAATAAAAAGAGAGCAAGGTTAAATTGTATAAGTCATATGTTAAGTAAAATTCCGTATAAAAAAATGGATTTAAAACCTATAGAGCTTCCACCGTTACCAGATGGTAAAGCGTATGTTAGGCCACCTATGGATTATCAAACTTTTGTGCCAGAAAAATTTTAGTGTATAAACACAAAAAAGGCGAGCATTTCTGCTCGCCCTTCCCCTAATTTGAATAAAGAAATTATTCTACTATTAACGTATATTGTGGTGTTGGGTTTAAAGGACAGAAATAAACATATTCTCCTTTTGTAAGTGTTACTTCTTTAGAAGTTTCTTTTGTGTTGTTTTTTACTTGTGCAGTTACATACGCGTTTTTAATGTGCGCTTTTACATCTGCTTTTGGAGCTAAAACAAAACCTACATTATGACCAACATTGTTGTTTGCTACTTCAAAAATATAAGTCCCTTCAGACAATGTAAGTTGTTTCTGAGTAAACTCACCTTTTGTTTGTTCTAAAGAAACTGTTTTTGCTTCTTGTGCATTTGTACTAAATGCAAAACCTAAAACTACTACTAAAATTGCGATTACTTTTTTCATGATTGTTGTGTATTACTAATTATTATTAAAATTGATTGTTTATTAAATTGTTGCTACTTCTAATGCTTGTGCTACAGGGAAATCTACGGCAACATCTGTTGTTTTATGAAAGTAGTTGGTAATGGTAATTTCTCCTATTAAGATAATTGCATCTGCCAAGTTTCCTTTGGTATATCCTGCTGCGTATAAGTTTTCTACTGCTTCTGGTGTTGCTGCTCCTCTGTTTTCTGCTACGCTTCTAGAAAAATTAGCTAAAGCGTTTAATTTTGTATCAAAAGATGCTTTACCAACTCTTAATTCTAAGATTTGCTCTTCTGTAAAACCATTCATTTTACCAATTGCTGTGTGTGCAGATAAACAATAAACACAATTGTTTACTTGACTTACTGCTAGGTTTATTACTTCTTTTTCTTTTGCAGAAAAACTAGTTTTTCCGTTTCCGATTGCTAAAAAGTTACCTAATGCAGTTTCACTGTGTGCAAATGCTGCGTATAAATTTGGTACAAAACCTAATCCTTTTTCTAACTGTGTAAAAATTGCTTGGTTATTTGCTGATACTTCGTTTTTTGTTGGTACGTTAAATGTGCTCATAATTTTATTTTTAAAATGTTTTATTATTACTGTTTTGTGTTGCTTTTATATTAAGCTTCGCATTTGCAAAGTTGTTGTTCTGGGTTTTGATCGTCGTATGTTTGGTATCCCCAACAGTTTGGGCATTGTGTGTTTTCTATAGTTTTCATAATTGTTGTTTTTTTGTTGTTATTAATTGACTCTGCAAAGATGCAACCGATAGTGACTTCAAAAATTGGACAAAAGTTCCTTTGATTTGGACTCGTTAAAAAGTTGTCTTTTTTTTTGATGATTGCAGTGCTTATTTTAAGCGGTCTATTTTACTTCTTAAGTTTCTTTCAGTAATTAAACCTGTGTGCCTGTCTGCAGGTGCTCCGTCTTTAAAGAAAATTAATGTTGGTATATTTCTAATATTAAACTTTGCTGCTACTTCTGGGTATTCATCAACATTTACTTTTTTAATGGTAATGTTGTCCTGTAACTCGTCTGCTAATTTGTTGATGGTTGGCAATAATGTTTGACAAGGTCCACACCAGTCTGCATAAAAATCTAATAATACATTGCTGTTATTTTCTATAACATTGTTAAAGTCTGTTTGTTCTAATTGAATTTCCATTTTTTCTTATTTTTAATTGCTGCTAAAGCAGGATTTATATCTTGTTGTTGTGTTGTTATTGTTACACACTGCAAAGATGCAACCGAGATGGAGGTTTAAAAATGGACAAAAGTTCCTACTGTTTGGACAAGGCAAAAAAAGTTAGCAAAAATGCACGCGTGAAGGATAGAGCAAGTTGTTTGAGCTCTTTTAAAGTTTGATAAAACTTTAAAAAGCGAGTTGCGAAAGCCTGACCTGATAAGGGCGCGCCCAAGAAAATTAAAAAATGTTGAGTGAAGCTAAAACAATAAACCACAAACTTGTTATTTCGACAATAGGAGAAATCTCATAACAGTGATACCACAGCGCCAACCAAATTTTATGAGATTTCTCTCAAAAGGTTCGAAATGACAAAGCTGGATAAAAAAATACAAACCTTATTGGTTCATGTTTCAGAAGAATTTTCATAGTGTTGATACCACAGCGCCAACCAAACTTTATGAGATTTCTTTCAAAAGGTCGAAATGACAAAGCTGGATAAAAAAATACCAATCTTGTTACTTTGTGTTTTATGAAGCTAAGGGAAATAAATAGCCAGCTAATATTCCTTTTTAAATTGCAAAGGTGATTTTAAAATGGCCTTTGTAAAGAAGCGCGTAAAATACGCAGGATCGTTAAAACCAAGCTCAAAAGCAATTTCTTTTACCGTTTTGTCGGTGTAAATTAACTGACGTTTTGCTTCTAACAAAATGCGGTTTTTAATAAAGTCTGATGGTGTTTTTGCACCCAACTTCTGAAAATGTTTGCTAATAGATTTTGGCGAAAGGCCCAATCTGTTTGCGTAGTCTGTTACCGAGTGCATGGTTTTAAAATTCTGTTCTACCAACAAACTAAAATCTTTAAAAAGACGGGTTTCGGTGTCTTCTTTAATTACATGGTTTTCCTTTTTTACACGAACCGAAGAAATAATAAATTGCTTTAAATAAGATTGCAACATATCGTACTGTGCAGTTTCGTTTTGTTGAAACTCTTCTATAAGACCCTCTAAAATAAAGTTGAGTTTTTTGGTGTCTTTTTCGCAGGGTTTTACAAACGGCGTTTCATATATATTGTTGAATAGAATTCCGTTGCAAGCTACTTCTGTATCGTGGGTTTGTATGCAATAAAAGTCTCTTACAAAGGTAAGTTTGTAGGCTGTTTTTATTTGTTCGGAATCTACTGTAAAAACTTGTCCGGGTGATAAAAAGAACAACACATTGTCGTTAAACGTATAGCTTTCAAAATCGATATTGTAGGTGCCACTTCCTTCTTGAATCCAATAAATAGAATAGGCGTTTTGTTGTACAGAATGATCTATTGTACATGCTTTTTCGAATTGAACGGTACTTACAGAAAAGGTTTCTTTAAAGGAATATTTTACAATGTCTTGAACTGCCATTTATTTGGTTTTCATTATTAGTAAAAGTACAGTAAATTTTGTCATAAATAGGAAATGCTTTTTAGGCTACTTTATAAAATATCTTTGCTTAAAAGTATCACTTCTTTATCTAAAAACTCTTTAAAATTATTTTCTGATGGATGTCCTAAAAAAGGTGCATGAAAAAAAGAAGTCATATCGTTTCGCCAAATCATAACATAAGAAATACTGCTAGCTCTAATAGCTTTATATAAACTTTCTGTCCACCAAGTGTTATCAACTACATTGGTTAACCCCGTTTCGGTTAATGCAAAAAGCATATTTTTTTCAATACTAATATTTTCTACAATTTCTAAATTTCTTAAGGCAGTAGATAAGAATTTTCTGTTTTGAAAATCATAAATATCAATACCTAAAATATCTACAAATTCGTCTCCGGGATAATTTCTTAAATATTCTGAACGATTTGCAACAAAATTGGGAGAATATACATATAATAGATTGTGAACATTAAAATCTTCGGATAAAATCTGAACAGTATCTCTCCAGAGTTGAATGTATTCTTCAGTAGTTCTAAAACCTTCTCCCCAAAAAAAGAAATCGCCATTCATTTCATGCCAAGGTCTAAACAATACAGGAATAGAATTTCCATTAGCATCTACTAATTTATTTAATAATCTTGCCGCTCTTGCAAGACGCTTAATGTAAACTTCTCTAAATTCTCCTCCTTTTAAAAAACCTTTTACAACATCGTTAAAACTTCCATCATTAGGTGTGCCAAAACCGTTAGGGTTTACGTGATGCCAACTTATGGTTATAATACTCCCATTTTCATGAGCTTTTATAATGGCCGCTGTAAATTGATTTATAAATTCATCTAGAAGAAAAGCAGTATTAGATTGTATATCGGGTTGTAATCCTATCAATTCTAAATCAAAACCTGCTATTGCTGGATGGTCTCCTGCTACTTCAAAAAAATCGTTTTCTAGTTTATTTAGAACAGGAAAATTATTTCCTGTTCCAAAAGGTTGTTGTTGGCCAAAGGCTATGCCTTTTTGAGTTAGATTAGTTAATCTATTATATAAATCTACACCTTGTTGATTTAAATTAGGGTCTGCAAAATTAATTGGAGCAGTAATAACTGGAGGAAGTCGTTTTGCATTTGGGTCAAAAGAATCATCTTCGTTGTTACAACTTATAAAAACAGAAGTAACCAAGAATAAGGTTAAGATATACTTGTTCATAAAAACTCTGTCGTATAACTCGTTCTTTTTTTACACAAAGCATAAAAAATATTATAATAATCATAAAAATAGAAACAAAAAATTACTTGCTATTTTTTTAACTATTCTTTAGACGCTTTTTATTTGAAAAAACAATAAGGTTAAAAACTAAAAAACCCAACAAAGCAGGCAATACCCAACCTAAACTATGTTCGGCAAAAGGGATGATGCTTTTAATTCCGGTTAAGTTTTCTCTAGGAATGATAAACCCTAAAAAATCTGGAATACTAAAAATAAAAGTGATAATTACGACACCTCTAAAAACCAATTTAGAAGCATATTTTTCTGGCACTACATTTAGTAGAATTAATACAATTGTTATAGGGTATACAAACATTAAAGCAGGTACAGCAACATCAATAATAAAACCAACATCGTTACTACCAACAATAATACCTATAACTGCAGAAACAGCAGCGGTAATTGTATAAGCTGTGTTAGAATTATTGCAGATTCCTCTTACATAATCTGCGGTTCCTGTAATAACTCCAATTGCTGTAGTAAAACAAGCTAAAGCAACTAAAACACTTAAAAAAGTGCTTCCTAAATGCCCTAAAGTTAGTGTGCTTAATCCAGATAAAATTTCAATTCTTGTTGCATTTTCAGCAAAAGTTGATGAGAATAAAGCCCCGCTAAAAATTAAGCCTCCGTAAATTAATAGCAAACCTGCTCCTGCAATGATTCCTGCTTTGGTAACAAGTTCTTTTTTTGCATCAAAAGTGGTATGCCCGCGCAAGTGTAAAGAGATTACAATTACTGCCCCAAGAATAACACCTGCAATGGCATCAAAAGTTTGGTAACCTTCTAAGATTCCGTCTACAAAAGGATGTTTAAATACTGCAGGATTTATGGTGCCAGGTGAAGTAAAGCTAGCAATTGCAATAATTATTAATAGAATAAGTACAATAATTGGCGTTAAAAACTGACCAATTAAACTAATTATTTTAGAGCGATTAACGGCAAATAAAAAGACCAAAACAAAGTAAATTACACTTGTAACCAATGCCGACGATTCAAAAAAGGGCTGAATGGCTATTTCGTGTGTTACCGCAGCGGTTCTTGGAGACGGAATTGCAATGGCAATGATGTAAATTAAAAAACAATAAATGGTGCTAAATAACGGAGAAACTTTTTTACCAAAATCATACAAAGTTCCTTGTAGTCTTGCATGTGCAAAAATTGCCAAAATAGGAATAGCAATGGCTGTTATTACAAAACCTAAAACAACAACCCACCAATCGGGTCCTGCTTTTACGCCTAAAGATGTTGGTAAAATTAAATTTCCTGCTCCAAAAAAGAGTGAAAATAATGCAAAACCTGCAATCCAAATTTCTTTTGTCTTATTCAATTTAGTTTGCTTTTTTAAGATGTAAATCACCAAAATCGAAACTAAAATCGGTTATAGGTGCAATAGGTTTCATGGTTGCATTTGTTGCATTTCCTTTTTCATCAAAAGTAAAGTTTACAAAAACATCTGCATCAAAACTTCTGTTGTTCCATTTTGCAACGTAGGTAGTTTGGTTGTAAGGTAATAATTGTCCCACTAATTTAGAAGAACGTTCACATTTTATAGTGTAAGAAGTTCCGTCATTAGAAATTATAATATTTCCAAACCAATTGTCTTTGTAAGTACCAACAATCTGACTTGGTTTAGGCAAGCTTAGGTCTTTTTTAGCTAGTTCTACTTTGCTGTAAATAGCTGTTTTTAAACTATCGTTATATTTTAAATACTTGGTGTTGTTTGTGCCTAATTTGTTTAACCAGTTTCTATCGTTATAACCTAAATAAGCATCTTTAATTGTGTTTGTAACGGTATTAAAAGCGCTTCCATTCATTTGATTGGTTAAAACAATAATTGCCAAATCTAAATCTGGAATCATCGTAAACTGAGTTACGGTACCTAATAAACCACCTGTATGATATACTTGTTTGTAACCGCCTTTTACATCGGTTAAAAACCATCCTAAACCATAACCTCTAAAATTAGAGTTATAAGTATCATTTTTTCTAACCTTTAAAGGTGTTTGTAATTGCCAAAGTTCGTGAAATTGAGTTTCGCTTAACAAACGTGTTCCGTTTTTTGTAACAGCATCATTCATTAAAAATTGTGCCCAGGTAAGCATGTCGTTTACGTTACTCATAATTCCGCCAGCAGGATTTGCAGTTTCGCTCCAATCGTGCGGAATTTGTATTACTTTTCCTTCTGCTCTTGTGTGTGCATCAATAATATTTGTTCTATTTGTAACTCTATTGTAAGATGCTTTACTGTTGTTCATGCCAACAGGTTTCATGATTTTAGTTTCAATAAATTCTTCCCAAGAAAGACCACTTACACGTTTTAAAACTTCACCAGCAATAATAAACATATTGTTATTGTATGCAAATTTGCTTCTAAAAGATGTTTCTGGTTTTAAGTATTTTACGTTGTTAATTACATCAGCAACATGAAAATCATTTCCTTCTGGGAAAAACATTAAATCTCCAGCGCCTAAACCCATTCCGCTTCTGTGTGTTACCAAATCTCTCACGGTAAATTGTTCTGTTACCCAAGCGTCGTATAATTGAAATTCCGGAATGTGTTTTCTTACTTTATCGTCCCAATTTAATTTCCCAGCATCTACCATCATTGCTAAAGCAAAACAAGTAAAACCTTTACTATTAGATGCAATACCAACTAAGGTATTCTCATTCATGTCTTTCTTATTAGTTAAAGAACGAACTCCGTGTCCTTTTGCATACACTATTTTTCCGTCTTTTAAAATTCCGACAGAAATACCCGGTACATCAAAGGTTTTTAAGGTTTTTTCAATTAAGTTGTCGAGATTTTTTTCTGGTATTTGTGCGTTGCTATTAATGGTTGTAAAAGAGGTTATTAATAGTACTAAAATGGAGATACTTGCGTGTTTAAAGTTGTACATTATTGAGGTGATTTTTATCCTTGAAATATACATATTTTTCATATCTTTAAAGATGATATTTTATAAATATTATAGGAGTCCTAAAAGGAGTTTAGACTAGTGTGAATAAAAATAAAAAATGCGCGAATTAGAAACCATTAAGTTAGATTATTTCTATCATATTTATAATAGAGGAATTAATGGTGAAGATTTGTTTTATTCTGATGAAAACTATCGCTATTTTTTAAAATTATATAAAAAATATATTTTTCCTGTTGCGGAAACCTTTGCTTGGTGCTTGTTAAAAAATCATTTTCATTTATTAGTAAAAATTAGAACTGAATCAGAAATTTGTGCTTACTTTTCTATTGATACAGAAAAAGCAGCTAAAAAACCATCTCAACAATTTTCTCATTTTTTTAATGCCTATGTACAAGCTATTAATAAGCAAAATAAACGGCATGGTTCTTTGCTAGAAAAACCATTTCGAAGAATAGAATTAAAAGATGAAACCTATCTAAAGAATTTGATTTTATATATTCATAATAATCCTATTCAGCATGATTTTGTTAAAAAATTGACTGATTACCCTTGGAGTTCCTACTTTTCTATAATTTCAGATAAAAATTCTGCGATTGAAAAAGATAAAGTAATTTATCAATTTGATACAAAAGAAAATTTTATAGATTCGCACCAATAAAAAATTGATAGTATTATTATAGAAAAATGGTCAAACATTTAGAATAATATGGTTTTGTTAAGTATCCCTAACAGGGTTTCAAACCCTGTTAGGGTTAAATAATTTCGAATTTATTGACGATGATTTTAGATTATAAAAAAGCTAGGATTTCTTATACTGATGCAGGTAAAGGAACTGCCGTAGTTCTAATTCATGGTTTTTTAGAAAATGCCACGATGTGGGATAAAATTACTCCTGAATTAACCAAAAGAAACAGAGTAATTACAATTGATTTACTAGGTCACGGAAAGTCTGATTGTTTAGGTTATGTACATGCTATGGAGTTGTTTTCTGAAACTGTAGAAGCGGTTTTAAAGCACTTAAAAATTAGAAAATTTATTTTGGTTGGCCATTCTTTGGGAGGTTATATTTCTTTAGCGATTGCCAAAATGAATCCTACTAGAATAAAGGGATTGTGCTTGTTAAATTCAACTTCTAATGAAGATTCTAAAGAGCGAAAAAAAATAAGAACAAGGGCAAATAAATTGGTGCAAAATAATTTTGAAAACATGGTTAAAATGTCCGTGTCAAATTTATTTAATCAAGAAAATTTATCAAAATTTAAAGAAGAAATAGAAGCTGTAAAAACAGCAGCATTACAAACTTCGCTACAAGGGTATATTGCAGCGCAAGAAGGTATGAAATTACGTGAGAATATGAATGCTTTTTTAGCAGATAGTCAATTTAAAAAAATGATTATTATGGGGGCAAAAGACCCTGTTTTAGATTTAGAAATCTCTAAAGTAGAAGCTAAAAAAATTAATGCGGAGTTGGTGGTTTTTCCTGACGGACACATGAGTCATATTGAAAACACGCAAGAATTGATTATTACTTTAAAATATTTTCTTAAAAACTGTTAAACTTAACGGTTTTCTTATTATTTACTGTAATGTGTTGAGTAATTATTCGACTATCAATAAAATTTAATAGAATGAAGCATTTTTTATTATTCTTATTTTTAGGAATTTCAACAACTTTATCGGCACAACAGGTAGATTATAATACTAAAAAAGGCTTTGTTGCCGAAGGGTACGATGTAGTTTCTTATTTTGTAGATAAAAAACCTGTAGAAGGAAAAAATAAATTTCAAACAAATTATGACGGTGCTAAATTTAGGTTTTCATCTGATGAGCATTTAAAAATGTTTACAGAAAACCCTAAAAAGTATGTGCCTCAATATGGTGGATATTGTGCGTATGCTGTTGCTGAAAAAAACACAAAAATGTACATAGATGCAGAAGCTTATGAGATTAGAGATGGTAAACTATATTTATTTTATAGTTCTTTTTTTTGGAATAAGTTAGAAGATTGGAAAGAAGGAAATACCAAAGAATTACAAGCGAAAGGTGATGAGAATTGGGAAGTTTTAAAATATAAAAAAAATAAATAATGAAAAAAATTGGGATTCTTTTTTTACTGATATCAGTTACTGCATTCGGACAAAAGCATGATTATAATATTAAAAAAGGCTTTGTTGCCCAAGGGTATGATGTAGTTTCTTATTTTGGTAATAAAGCTGAAAAAGGAGATAAAAAATTTAGTACAATATACGATGGTGTGCAGTTTAAGTTTTCATCAAAAGAACATTTAGAAACGTTTAAAAAAGAACCCAAAAAATACATACCTGCCTACGGTGGTTATTGTGCTTATGCTATTGGGGCTAAAGCCGAAAAGGTTTCTATCGATCCAAAAACGTTTGAAATTAGAGATGGTAAATTGTATTTATTTTACAATTCTTGGGGTACAAATACTTTAGAATTATGGCAAAAAGAAGGCGCTGAGGAGCTTAAAGAAAAAGCAGATAAAAACTGGTTGAAAATTAATAAAGAATGAAGATTGAAAGCATTGTCGGGGGACATTGTGAATGATGTAGTAACAAAAAAAGAGCTGAATTAATATTCAGCTCTTTTTGTTTGTTTTATAAAGTTAATGTTACTCTACAACTAGTAAATAATATGTTTTTTTACCACGTTGTAATAACACATATTTATTAGCAATTAAATCTTCTTTAGTAATAGAATAATCTTCTTTTACTTTTTCTTTATTTACAGAAATTGCGTTTTCTTTTAAAGCTCTTCTAGCATCTCCATTAGATTTTAAGAAGTTTGTTTTTGCGGCTAAAACACCAATCATATCTAAGCCTTCTTCTACATCAACGGTGGCAACAGTTGCTTGTGGCACACCATCAAAAACATCTAAAAAAGTTTGTTCATCTAAAGATTTTAAATCGGAAGCTGTAGATTTTCCGAATAAAATATTAGAAGCTTTTAGGGCATTTTCATACGCTTCTTTTCCGTGTGTTAAAATAGTTACTTCTTCTCCTAGTTTCTTTTGTAATAAACGTAAATGCGGGTTTTCTGTATGTTCTGCAATTAAGTTTTCTATGGTTTCCTTGTCTAAAAATGTAAACTTTTTAATAAAGTTTTCTGCATCTTCATCCGAAGAATTTAACCAATATTGGTAATATTTGTAAGGAGAAGTTCTGTCTGCATTTAACCAAACGTTTCCACCTTCGGTTTTACCAAATTTTGTTCCGTCTGCTTTTGTAACTAAAGGAACAGTAATTGCATAGGCTTTTCCTTGCGCTTTTCTACGAATTAATTCTGTACCTGTGGTAATGTTACCCCATTGGTCAGAACCACCCATTTGTAGTTTACAATTTTTCTCTGTGTATAAGTGATAAAAATCGTATCCTTGAAATAATTGGTAGGTAAATTCTGTAAAACTCATTCCAACAGAAGATTCAGAACTCAAGCGTTTTTTTACAGAATCTTTTGCCATCATGTAGTTTACAGTGATGTGTTTACCTGTATCTCTTACAAAATCGATTAATGAAATATCTTTCATCCAATCGTAATTGTTAACCAGTTCTGCTTTGTTTTCTGCGGTAGCATCAAAATCTAAAAAACGTTCTAAATTTTCTCTCACTCCAGCAATATTTTTAGCTAAAGTAGCTTCGTCTAACAAATTACGTTCTGCAGATTTTCCAGAAGGATCACCAACCATACCTGTAGCACCACCAATTAATGCAATAGGGTTATGGCCCGCATTTTGAAAGTGTTTCAAAATGAAAATCTGTACCAAACTACCAATATGTAGAGAGTCTGCAGTTGGGTCGAAACCAATATAACCCGCAGTTTTATTTTTTAATAAATAGTCTTCTGTATCTGGCATAATATCATGCAATAATCCACGCCAGCGTAATTCTTCAACAAAATTTGTCATTATAAATCTAAATTAATTCAATTCAAAATACGAATGTCAAACTGAGCTTGTCGAAGTTTTTTTGTATTGATACTGTAAATCATCAATTTCGACAAGCTGAATTTGACATGTTTAGCAATTAATTATTTGCTATTTTCATTGTGCAAAGATAAACTTATCAATGAAAAAATCATAAATTCGCCCTATGATTTTAGTTACCGGAGGAACAGGTTTAGTAGGCGCGCATTTATTGTATCATTTAGTTAAAAATGATGAAAAAGTACGTGCTATTTATCGATCTGAAGAAAAAATAGAAGCCGTAAAAAAAGTTTTTTCTTTGTATTCTGATGATGTAACGCTGGTTTCTAAAATAGAATGGTTTAAAGCTGATATTACAGAGGTACCTGCTATGATTCCTGCTTTTGTAGATGTTGATAAAGTGTATCATTGTGCTGCGTTTATTTCTTTTAATCCGAGAGATTATAGACAAATGCGAAAAGTAAATATTCATGGAACTGCCATTATTGTAAATCTTGCTATTGATGCAAAAGTGAGTAAGATTTGTTTTGTAGGTTCTATTGCTTCTGTAGGGAATTCTTTAAACAGAAGTTTGATTACCGAAGAAAATGAATGGAATCCGGAAGAAGATAATAGTGGATATTCGATAACAAAGTTTGGTGCAGAAATGGAAATTTGGCGTGCAAGCCAAGAAGGAGTAGATGTGGTTATTGTAAATCCTGGTGTTATTTTAGGAAGTGGTTTTTTTACAGCGGGTTCGGGTAAATTATTTTCTCAAGTCTATAATGGTTTCAAATATTACACAGAAGGAGTTACTGGTTTTGTTGGCGTAAAAGATGTCGTTGAGGTGATGATTCAATTAATGAATTCTAGTATTAAAAATGAGCGTTTTATTTTGGTGTCAGAAAATAAATCATTTAAAGAAATTCTTTGTTCTATTGCTCAGTATTTTGGTAAAAAACAACCCACAAAAAACATAAAACCTTGGCAAACGGGTATTTTTTGGAGGTTTTCTTGGTTTTTGTCTTTAATTACCAGAAAAGAACCTTTATTAAGTAAATACTCTGCAAGAAGTGCTCATTCAGTATCTAAATATTCATCAGAAAAAGTAGAAAAGAGTTTATCTTTTCAGTTTGAAAAAATAGAAGTTGTTATAAAAAGAGTTTGCAATAATTTTACTCGTTTTCAGAGTTTTTAATAGAATCTGATTTTCGTAAATTAACGGCTGCTTTTTTAATAGAATCTTTTCTAATAGAATCGTTTTTAGCACTTATTTCACTATAAAATTCCTTTTTTTCGTCTAAGTTATTTTGAACATCCTGTAATATTTGTTCATACAAATCTATTTTAGAAGTGTAATAGAAATTACTGTTTTGAAAACGTAGACTGTCTATTTTATACTTATCGTATACAAATGCCATGTAATTAATTTTCTTTTGATCGTTATTGTTCTTCACAAATTTAGCTGAAGAAGCAATCATCATGTCTTTAATTAATAGCGTCATTGTATCTCTAGGAATCAGGTCTTCTGGTTTCTTAAAAATAGTGTTACTGGTACAAGAAGCTAAAAAAAGAACAACAAGTAAATAGCTTAATTTTTTCATATTAGCGATTAAAAGTAAGGCGTTTTCCTTTAATATTATCATTAAATTTCCCCTCGTTGTAGATTAAATTTCCATTAACAAATGTATGGGTTATGGTTGATGAAAATGTGGTGCCTTCAAAAGGAGACCAACCGCATTTGTATAAAATATTGTCTTTAGAAACAGTTTGCGACTTGTTGGTATCAATTAAAACGATATCTGCAAAATAGCCTTCTTTTATAAAGCCACGTTTTTCAATTTGAAATAATTTAGCAGGATTATGACTCATTTTTTCAACCGCTTTTTCAATTGAAATGACACCTTCTTTTACTTTTTCTAAAACGGCAGTTACAGCATGTTGTACTAAAGGTCCACCACTTGGTGCTTTTGTGTATACATTATCTTTTTCCTCTAAAGTATGAGGAGCATGGTCTGTTGCTAAAACATCTATTCTGTCATCTAAAAGGGCTTCCCATAAACCTAATCTGTCTTTTTCTGTTTTTACAGCAGGATTCCATTTTATGTGCGTTCCTTTTTCATCATAATCTTTGTCAGAAAACCATAAATGATGAATACATACTTCTGCAGTAATCTGCTTTTCTTCTAAAGGAATGTCATTTCTAAAAAGCTCAGTTTCTTTGGCAGTAGATAAATGAAAAATATGCAATCTAGCGCCCGTTTTCTTTGCCAGTTCAATTGCTTTAGAAGATGATAAATAACAAGCTTCTTCACTTCTAATAATTGGGTGGTATTTTACAGGAATGTCATCTCCGTATTTATCTATAAACTCTTGCGTGTTTTTTCTGATGGTAGCTTCATCTTCACAATGTACAGAAATAATCATTTTTGTTGATGAGAAAATTTTCTCTAGAATTTCTTCATTATCAACCAACATATTTCCTGTAGAAGAGCCTAGAAACAATTTAATTCCGGCTACTTTTTTAGGATCTGTTTTTAATAATTCTTCTAAATTATCATTGGTGCCACCAAACATAAAAGAATAGTTGGCATAAGAATCGTTGGCTGCAATTGTAAATTTATCTTCTAATAAATCTTGAGTCGTAGCTTGTGGTACGGTGTTTGGCATTTCAATAAAAGTAGTAATTCCGCCAGCAACAGCAGCTCTACTTTCTGTGGCAATATTAGCTTTGTGTGTTAAACCAGGTTCTCTAAAGTGTACTTGATCATCAATAAAACCAGGAATTAAGTATCTACCATCCGCATCAATAACTTCAACATTTTCTGTTGCTTTTATGTTTGATGAAATTTCTTTTATCAATTCGTTTTCAATTAAAACATCACCTAAAAAAGTGTTGTTTTCATTTACAATTCTTGCGTTTTTTATTAAAGTTGATTTTGCCATGTTTTCTTCTTAAATATCCATTTTCATATTTACTAAACCCTTTGTAAAACCAAAGCGTTCGTAAGATTTTATAGCGTCAGAATTGTTGCTATAAACATCTAATCTTAATTCTTTTAAATCTTTTTCTTTAGCCCAATTTTTTAGGGCTTCTAAAATTAAATTACTAATTCTGTTTCCTCTAAAAGATGGTTTTACAAATATAAAACCAATATACCCATGTTTTGGATTTTTATGATAATGTTTAGAATTTTCTATCCTTAAGTAACCAGAAGCAACTAATTGGTTGTTAGAAACGGCAACAATTAAATGAATGTTTTTATTGGTAATTAATTCTGGAATATTGTAGTAAAACAATTTACCATCACCTAAAAAAGGGTCTAAAGGTCTTTCTGCTTTTATAACTCCTTGCTCAAATTCTAATAAAGTTTCTAAATCGTTTAGGTTAGCCGTTCTTATAGAAATTTTACTCATGTTGTTTCTATTTAGGCAATCCTTTTAACTTCATTTTTATTACACCAAACAAAGCCTCATAAACAATATTACCACTCATTTTAGAGGTGCCTAAGGTTCTGTCTGTGAAAATTACAGAGACTTCTTTTATGTTAAAACCATGTTTCCATGCTTTAAATTTCATTTCTATTTGAAAAGCATATCCTACAAATTTAATCTTATCTAACTGTATGGTTTTTAGTACTTTTTTGTTCCAACAAACAAAACCAGCGGTAGTGTCAAAAAGTGGAATTCTTGTAATAAAACGAACATATTTTGAAGCAAAATAAGAAAGAAGTAATCTTTTCATGTCCCAATTTACTACGTTTACTTGGTTGTTTACATACCTAGAACCTACAGCAACATCACCTCCTTCTTTTTTACAAGCATTGTAAAGACGAACCAAATCTTTTGGGTTATGAGAAAAATCGGCATCCATTTCAATAATATAGTCGTAGTTTTTTGCTAGCGCCCATTTAAAACCATGAATATAAGCAGTGCCTAACCCATTTTTACCTAACCTTTTTTCTAAAAATAGTCTATTTGGAAATTCTAAAATTAAGTTTTCTACAATTTGTGAAGTTCCGTCAGGAGAATTATCATCCACAACCAAAATATGAAATTCTTTTTTTTGATTAAAAGTGGTTCTAATGATAACTTCTATGTTTTCTTTTTCGTTATAAGTAGGTATAATGACTAACGCGTCTGACATAAATAAAATTTCATGTGGTAAGTAGGCAAATATACATTATTTAATTACTAATTTTGTGTTAATCTTACCAAAACAGAAAAAGGTGCAAGCATTAGACAGAGCAGTCGTTGATAATAGTTGGATTACCATATTGTTGGTATGTTTATTCGCCTGCGTTTTTCTTTTAAGAGGTATAAGCGTTGTAAGGTTAAGAGGTAGTGTTTATTCTTTAATAAATCCAACTTTTGTTGAAACTGAAATTGAAGAAAATTCGTCGTTTTTTAACTCATTTAAAAGCGTGATTTTTATTTTTTCTGTATTCGTACTTTCGCTGTTAATTTATAAAATTTATCTACATTTCACTCCTTACTCTCCTGAAGGTTTTTATGTTTTTTTAAAAATTTGTGGAGTTGTTTTCTCTTATTTTGTTGTAAAAAGGTTGTTAGAGTTTCTACTTTCTTCTTTGTTTTTGATTCATAAAAAGCTAGATTTTTTTTTAGTTTCTAAGTCTATTTATTTGTACGCTGTTTCTTTTTTGCTGCTTATCGCCTTGGTTTTAGAGGAGTATTCACCATTAAACACGCAATTTCTGGTTTATTTTTCTGGGGTATTATTTTCAATTCGTTTTATATTTCATGGGGTTCGTAATAAAAAGCTGATTTTTAGCGAGTTGTTTTATTTTATTTTGTACCTTTGCGCCTTCGAAATAGCACCGCTATTTATACTGTTTAAATTGCTGTTTTAACTACAAAATGAAAGCATATGAAAGTGAAAACGATTTTAGTATCACAACCAGAACCAAAGACAGAAACATCTCCTTATTTTGACTTGTCTGATAAACAAAAAGTTAAGATAGATTTTAGACCTTTTATTCATGTAGAAGGAATCTCTGTTAAAGAAGTAAGAGGAGAAAAAGTAGACTTAAATAAGTTTACAGCTATTATATTAACGAGTAGAAATGCTGTAGATCATTTTTTTAGAATTGCAGAAGAAATGCGCTTTAAAGTGCCAGATTCAATGAAATATTTTTGTCAGTCAGAAGCCGTGGCTTATTACTTGCAGAAATACGTAGTGTATAGAAAACGTAAAATTTATGTAGGTACTAGATCGTTTCTAGATTTAACAAAATTAATTAAGAAGCATAAAACTGAAAAATTTTTATTACCAAGTTCAGATAAGTTAAAACCTTTAATTCCAGAAGAATTAGATAAATTAGGTATAAACTGGAAACGTTTAGATTTATATAGAACTGTTGTTAGTGATTTGTCTGATTTAGAAGATGTTTTTTATGATGTATTAGTGTTTTTTAGTCCATCAGGTATAGAATCATTATTACAAAATTTTCCAAATTTTAAACAAAACAATACTAGAATTGCTGCTTTTGGTAATTCTACTGTAAAAGCAGTAACAGAAGCTGGTTTTAAGTGTGATATAGAAGCACCGTCACCAGAAACACCTTCTATGACAATGGCTTTAGATAAGTATATTAAAGCAGTAAATAAGAAATAAAGTATTCTAAAACTAATTTAGAATACTCTATAAAATAGATAAAAACCGAACAGAAATGTTCGGTTTTTTTGATTTATAATATTTTTTATCGTGAGATTTTTACTCTTAATATTATTGTGGGTTTCGTATTTTTTAAATACCTTCAATGAGAATATCTTAACAAATAAAAATAGAGTAGCATGACTAAAAAATTGATAACATTTGGTGAAGTAATGATGCGTTTATCCCCTCCAGGATATTCTAAATTTTCTCAAGCAACCTCTTTCGACTTGGTGTATGGAGGTGGTGAAGCTAATGTGGCAATTTCTTGTGGTTATTTAGGAATGAAAGCAGCACACGTTACCCGTTTTCCGGATAATGCATTAGGTAAAGCGGCAACTCAATTTTTGCGAAAACATTGGTTAGGTACAGCAAATGTTATTTATGGCGATGATATGTTAGGTAAATATTTTCTAGAAAAAGGCGCTGTACATAGACCCAGTGAAGTAATTTATGAAAGAGAAGGTTCTGCTTTTTCTTTAATAAAACCAGAAATGGTTAATTGGGAAGAAGTGCTAGAAGGTGCAGATTGGTTTCATTGGACAGGGATTACACCAGCCATTTCAGAAGGTGCAGCTATGTGTTGTTTAGAAGCTATTAAAACTGCCAATAAAATGGGAATTAAGGTTTCTGGTGATATCAATTCTCGTAAAAATATGTGGAAATACGGTAAAACCATGCAAGAAGTAATGCCAGAATTAGTAAAAAACACAGACATTGTAATTTCTAGTAATCGAGGTATACATGAAATCTTTGGTCTTGGAGAGTTGGGAGGTGGATTCAGTGGGTCAGCTAAATTATTAATGGAAAAATTTCCAAGAATAGATAAAGTTGTAGGGAAAACTAGAAAATCTATCAGTGCTTCTCATCAGCAAATACAAGGTAAAATGTGGACTGGTAAAAAGTTTATAAAAGCAGAAACATTAGATGTTACACATGTTATAGATCGTGTTGGTACAGGGGATGCTTTTGCGTCTGGTTTAATTTACGGATTGTTACATTATGATAATGATATGGACGCTTTAAATTTTGCAACAGCTGCTTGTGCCTTAAAACACACGGTAGAAGGCGATGTAAATATGGTTTCTGTAGAAAATGTAACTAGTTTAATGGGTGGTAATACCTCAGGGAAAATAAAAAGATAAGAATAGATGTCATTTTTTATAAACCATATAGCACTTTCTGTAAAAGATGTTAATGATTCTGTAGCTTTTTATCAGAGGGTATTTCAATTAAAAGAGATTGAAAATAAAGCATCAAATTCTAATACGAGATGGTTGTCGTTAAACGAAGGCAAACAGTTGCATTTAATTCCTCGTCCAAATTTTGAAATCAAAACAAATAAAGCTGTTCATTTTGCTTTGTCTACATCAGACTTTGATTTATTTGTAAAAAAAATAGAAAATTTAAATATTGAATATACAGATTGGCACGATGTTCCTAATGAAATTTTTATTAGAAAAGATGGCAAAAAGCAAATCTATTTTCAAGACCCAAATGGGTATTGGATAGAAGTAAATAATGATGTTTAAGCAAACAAAGTAGCAAAAGCTTCTTCTATTTTACCAACTAAAACCAATCTTATTCCGTGGTTTTTAGAAGAAATCTTATTGTATTTAGAAGCAACTAAAGTTTTGTAACCTAATTTTTCTGCTTCTGTAATTCTTTGGTCTATTTTAGAAACAGGTCTTATTTCTCCTGCCAAACCAACTTCTGCAGCAAAACAAACATTTGGGTTAATGGCAACATCTTGGTTAGAAGATAAAATTGCAGCAACAACAGCTAAATCTATTGCCGGATCATCTACATTTATGCCTCCGGTGATATTTAAAAAGACATCTTTTGCACCTAATTTAAAACCAGCTCTTTTTTCTAGAACCGCTAAAATCATGTTTAATCTTTTTAAATTATAACCTGTTGTAGAGCGTTGAGGTGTTCCGTAAACTGCGGTAGAAACCAGGGCTTGTATTTCTATCATTAAAGGTCTAATACCTTCTAAAGTGCTTGCAATTGCGGTTCCGCTTAAATCTGCGTCTTTCTTAGAAATTAATATTTCAGACGGATTAGAGATTTCTCTTAATCCGTTAGAAAGCATTTCGTAAATTCCTAATTCTGATGTTGAGCCGAATCTGTTTTTTTGGCTTCGTAATATTCTGTAAGTATGGTTTCTGTCTCCTTCAAATTGTAAAACAACATCTACCATGTGTTCTAAAATTTTGGGTCCGGCAATGTTTCCGTCTTTATTGATGTGTCCGATTAATAAAACCGGGGTAGCGGTTTCTTTGGCATATTTAATCAATTCTGCAGCGGTTTCTCTTATTTGAGAAATAGTTCCGGGAGAGGCTTCTATGGAGCTTGTGTGTAGTGTTTGTATAGAATCGATTACCAAAACTTCTGGCATGGTCTCTTCTATGCTTTTAAAGATATTTTGAGTATTGGTTTCTGTTAAAATTAAACAGTTAGAGTTGTTGGCTTCTAACCTTTCTGCTCTCATTTTTATTTGAGACTGACTTTCTTCTCCAGAAACATACAATACTTTTTGGCTGATGTTTAAGGCAACTTGTAATAATAAAGTAGATTTACCAATACCAGGTTCTCCTCCTAAAAGTGTTACCGAGCCTTTTACCAATCCGCCACCAAGAACGGTGTCTAATTCGTTATTATTGGTTACAATTCTTTCTTCTGGGTTTAGCTGAATGTCTGCAACTTTTAATGGCTTGTTTACCGTCTGTTTTGCGGTTGTAGATTGTTTCCAAACGCGTTTTTCTTCTTTTTGTATTACTTCTTCTACAATGGTGTTCCATTCTTTACAGGCTCCACATTGTCCCACCCATTTTGCATGTTGAGTTCCACAATTCTGACAGAAAAAAGTTGTTTTGGTTTTAGCCATTTAAAAAGAGTTTCTAAGGTTTGAAAAGGAACAAAGTTACAAAGTTTATAGATTGATAACTTTTAAATATTTAATAAAAATAAGATTTTCTATTTATTAGCAAATAGTTGCGTTAGCGATTGAAGTGGCATCCTTTTTTGTTGATAGGCGTCATTGCGAGGAACGAAGCAATCTGTTTTTATAAAGTAAGATTGCCGCAGAAAGTAAAAAAAACTTTCCTCGCAATGACAAACCCCAAAAAAGATATAACGTAAAGCGCGACCTTTAGGGAACGCCCAAAATATTATTTATCTTTATTGTAAATTGGTAAAAATAAAAAGGCTAAACCTCCAAAAACGATAATCATTGCTGTTTGTGCGGTCCACATAATCCAACCAAAAGCGGTTGCAGGTTCTGTAGGAATATTAAATAAAGCCAATGCGCCGGCAACCGCAATTGGGTATAAACCGATGCCGCCATTTGTTGCAGCAATAGAAAATCCGCCTGCTATAAAGCCAATTAAAATTCCGCCAAAAGGTACTTCTAAGCCGCTAATTGCAGGTATTGTTGCCCAAAACATAGCTACATACATTACCCAAATAAATACGGTATGAAAAATAAAAGCCCATTTGTTTTTCATTTTAAAGATGCTTGTAACGCCTTCTATTAAACCAGAAACAAAGGTTTTAATTTTTAATAAAAAGCCAGATGTCGCTTTTTTTACAAACGAGGTGAAAACAAAGAAACCAATGATTAGAATAACTAAACCAATAATTATTTTAGAAGGATCGAAGTTTTTGGTGAGGAGTTCGTAAATAAAATCGAACTGAACAAAAAGGGTAATTGCAACAATAGAAAGCATCATTATTAAATCTGCAATGCGTTCTGCTACAATGGTTCCGAACCCTTTTTCGAAAGGAATTTTCTCGTAATTTGCCATTACGGTTGCTCTAGAGATTTCGCCTGCTCTTGGTAGCGCTAGGTTTACTAAATAGCCAACTAAAACAGCCAAAACACTGTTTGTAAATTTAGGTTTAAAACCTAATGGTTCTAACATAAACTTCCATCTGTAGGCTCTAGAAAGATGACTTAAAATACCAAAGAAAAGCCCAAGAAAAATATAACTGTAATTGGCTTCTTTAAAGTAGGTACCTAATGTTTCTAGAGAAATACCTGAGAGAGAATACCATACTAAAAAACCTCCCAAAGCGAGAGGTAGTATGGTTTTTAAGATTTTTTTAATATTCAAACTAGGTAAGTGTATTGTCTTTTTCGTTAGGAAATACTAAGGATGGTTTAAAGTTTTTAGCTTCTTCAAAATCCATAAATCCGTATACGATAAGAATTAATACATCATTTACAGCAACTTTTCTTGCAGCTGCTCCGTTTAATGTGATTTCTCCACTTCCACGAGGTCCAGGAATAGCATAGGTTTCTAAACGCTCTCCATTATTATTGTTTACGATTTGAACGCGTTCGCCTTCAATAATATTGGCTGCATCCATTAAATCTTCATCTATGGTGATGCTTCCTATATAATTTAAATCTGCACCTGTAACTTTTACACGGTGGATTTTTGATTTTACAACTTGTACTAACATGCAGCAAAAATACTGTTTTTTTTGATTATTATTTTTTTAATTGAATGTTGTCTATCAATCTTATTTCTCCTGCAAATACTGCAATAAAAGCGCGGTATTTATTATTAGATTCTTTGTTTTTTATGGTTTCTAATGTTTTTTCATCAGCAATTGTAAAATACTCTAAATTTAATAAAGGGTGTTTTTTAAATTGATTTTCTACCCATTCGGTTATTTTAGTAGCATTTTCTGTGCCAAATTTTTTACGTACTTTTTTAAGTGTTTTAAAAATAAAAGGTGCAGCTGCTCTATGTTCTAAAGATAATCTTGTGTTTCTAGAACTCATTGCTAAACCGTCTTCTTCTCTAAAAATTGGGCAGCCTTTAATTTTAACGGGCAGGTTATTTTTTTTGACCATTTTTTTGATAATCTGCAATTGCTGAAAATCTTTTTGACCAAAATAGGCTTTATCTGGTGTAACAATCTCGAAAAGTGTTTTTACAATGGTGCCCACTCCGTTAAAGTGCCCTTCTCTAAATTTACCTTCCATTTGATGTTCTAGTCCGTCAAAATCAAAATTTTCTGATGTAATATTTTCTGCATAAATTTCTGCTACAGAAGGAAAAAACAATACGTCGCAAGAAACACTTTCTAGTAATTTGGTGTCGTTTTCTATTGTTTTTGGGTAGGTAATTAAATCTTCTTGGTTGTTAAACTGCGTAGGATTTACAAAAATACTAACCACAACAAGGTCGTTTTTTTTCTTTGCTTTGGTAATTAAAGATAAATGACCTTGGTGTAATGCGCCCATTGTAGGTACAAAACCTATGGTTTTATTTTTCTCTTTTAGAGAGGTTAAATACGCTTTTATTTCTTGTTTGGTATTAAAAATTTTCATCCTAAAAAATTAAGTAAAGACTGCAAACTTACCAATTTAACACGATATTAGCATAATAATTTGTATTTTTGCGCTTCTTATAAAAGAGTTTGATTTAATGAAGGACAAGAGAATATTATTTGTTTCATCCGAAGTAGTTCCGTACTTACCAGAAACAGAGTTATCATCTACAGCCTTTAATGTTGCAAAAAACGCACATTCTAAAGGAGTACAAACAAGAATTTTCATGCCAAGATATGGCGTAATTAACGAACGCAGACATCAGCTACACGAAGTGATTCGTTTATCGGGTATGAACCTGGTTGTTAATGATATGGATATGCCATTAATTATAAAAGTTGCTTCTATTCCTAAAGAAAGAATGCAAGTGTATTTTATAGATAATGAAGAATATTTTAAACGAAAAGCCGTTTTTACAGATGAAGACGATGAATTGTTTGAAGACAATGACGAACGTGCAATTTTCTTTGCAAAGGGAGTTATTGAGACTGTAAAAAAATTAAATTGGGCGCCAGATATTATTCATGTTCATGGATGGATGGCCTCTCTTTTACCTCTTTATTTAAAAGAATTTTATAAAGAAGAGCCTTTGTTTACAGAAAGTAAAATTATTACGTCTTTATACAACAATCCTTTTGAAGGAAATTTAGATGAAACTTTAGCAGATAAAGTAAAGTTTGATGGTATAAGTGATGATAAAATAGCAACAATTAAAACACCAAATTTTACTAATATATTAAAAAGTGCCATAGAAAATTCTGACGCAATTATACATGGTAGTGAAGAAATTTCAGAGGAATTAACTTCTTTTATAGAAGGGAAAGAAATTCCGGTTTTAGAGTATCAATCTGAAGACTTAAAAGAAAGTTATTTAAATTTTTATGCTGATTTAATTGCAGCCAATTAATTATATTATAAGGTGAGGAAATTTTTAGAGAAAAGCACATATATTGTTGTTTTAATATTGGTATTTACAGCTGTTATATCTTGTGAAAAAGATTTTACAGATATTGGTTCTAGTATTGTTAGTAATACAAAATTTAACACAGATACCTTAACGGTTAGAGAAATTACTATTGAAAATAGTCCTGTTACAAGTGTAACTTCAGATAATCTTTCTATAGATCCAGGGCAATATCTGTTAGGAGTACATGCCAGTGATGCTTACGAAAAAATAGAAGCATCTATTGTTTCTCAATTAGCTTTAAGTTCTGGTTTACAGGTGGTTGATGATGCAAATGTTTATGCTTCAGATACTACTGTTGTTACAACGATTGATACTGTTTTTATAAAATTACCATATCAAGTAGTTTTAAATGATGATGCTACGGCATATGTTTTAGATTCTATAATAGGAGATCAAACGAAAGCGTTTAATTTAAATGTTTATCAAACTAGCACTTATTTAAGTACTTTAAATCCTGCAGAACCATCAAAATTTAATAGCTACCAATCTAATGATGTTTTTGAAAAAACAGGTAGTTTACTAAGTGCTACTGCTAACTTTAAGTTCTTACCATCACTAACAGATTCTATTGTAGTTAAAAGATGGTTAAGTACTGGTGCTTTGGCAACAAAAGATACGGTAACTTATTTAAGTTCAACTTCTACGCTTCCTCTTCCTTTTGCAGCAATACCTTTAAATGAAGCTGAAATTAAAAAAATATTTTTAGATAAATATGAGTCATCAGAATTTAACACCCAAGCTGCATTTAATAATTATTTTAGAGGGCTTATTTTAGAAGCTTCGGGAGATGAAGGATCTTTAATTTCTTTTAATTTTAATGGTACTGTTAAACCATCTTTAGAGGTTTATTACACTAACACAGTTGTTACTGGTGGTGTAGCTATAGATACTATTTACAAGAATGATAGTTTTTTATTATCAGGAGTAAGATCTAGTATTTATAAAATGGAAGATAAAACATATCCTGTAGATAATATTGTAGTACAAGGAGCAGCGGGTAGTGAAGCAGTAATAGATCTTTTTGGAGAAGATACCAATGCTAATGGAGTAGCAGATAAGATTGAAGAATTAAGAGAAAGAAATTTATTAATAAATGATGCTTCTTTAACTTTTTATATTAATGAATCTGCAGACGTAACTGCACTTCCTTATCGTTTGTATCTTTATAAAAGTAATGAAGATGTAGCGAACCCTGTTTATAGCCAAATAAAAGATGTTTACACAGAAGGAATAACTTCTTTTGGAGGTGTGTTGGAAAAAGAGATTATTAATGAAGAAACGGTACAGAAATATACTTTTAAAATTACAGATTATATTTCAGATATCTTAAGTGATGAAACGGATTATTCGCCAAAATTAAGATTAAAAGTAATTAACTCAACAGATTTACAAACGGTTACAGATACTGTTTTTAAGAACTATAATTGGAATCCAAAAGCGGTTACGCTTTTAAATCAATCTGCTATAAACGGAGCTAAAAGAGCAGAGTTTAAGATTTCATATTCAGAAAAGAAGAACTAACTAAATAAAAAAATAATTGTTATGTGTGGAATAACTGGCTATATCGGTTTTAGAGAAGCTTACCCAATAGTGATAAGTGGCTTAAAAAGGCTAGAATATCGTGGTTACGATAGTGCAGGAGTGATGCTGTACGATGGTAAAGAAATACATCTTTCTAAAACTAAAGGAAAAGTTTCTGATTTAGAAGAAATAACAAGTAAAGAAGAAAAAAGAAGAAAAGGAAATTTAGGAATTGGTCATACACGTTGGGCTACACATGGTGTTCCTAATGATGTTAATTCTCATCCACATATTTCTCAATCTGGAGAATTAGTAATTGTTCATAACGGAATTATAGAAAATTATGATTCTCTTAGAAAAGAACTAATATCTAGAGGATACACTTTTAAAAGTGACACGGATACAGAAGTACTTGTTAATTTAATTGAAGAAGTAAAAAAACAAGAAAACTGTAAACTTGGTAAGGCAGTACAATTAGCGTTAAATAATGTTATTGGTGCTTATGCTATAGCTGTTTTTGATAAAACAAAGCCAAACGAGTTAGTAATTGCTCGTTTAGGAAGCCCAATTGCAATTGGAGTAGGAAAAGAAAATAAAGAATTTTTTGTAGCTTCAGATGCTTCACCTTTTATAGAATATACTAAGGATGCTATTTATTTAGAAGATGAAGAATTAGCGATCATTAAAATTGGTAAAGGGATTAAAGTTCGTAAGATTAAGGACGATACGATGGTTGATGCCAATATTCAGCAACTAAAAATGAGCTTAGATCAAATAGAAAAAGGGGGTTATGATCATTTCATGTTAAAAGAAATTCATGAACAACCCAAAGCTATTATAGATACCTATAGAGGGAGAATGCTTGCTGATGAAGGAATTATAAGAATGGCAGGTGTAGACAACCACATGAATAAATTCTTAAATGCAGAAAGAATTATCATTGTTGCTTGTGGTACCTCTTGGCATGCTGGTTTGGTTGGAGAATACCTTATTGAAGACAAAGCTCGTATCCCTGTAGAGGTTGAGTATGCTTCGGAATTTAGATATAGAAACCCAATTATTACTTCAAAAGATGTTGTAATTGCTATTTCACAATCTGGTGAAACCGCAGATACACTTGCTGCAATAAAACTAGCAAAATCTAAAGGCGCATTTGTTTTTGGAATTTGTAATGTTGTAGGTTCTTCTATTGCAAGAGAAACCGATGCTGGTGCTTATACACATGCAGGACCAGAAATAGGTGTAGCCTCTACAAAGGCATTTACAACACAAATTACTGTTTTAACTTTAATTGCTTTAAAGTTAGCTTCTAAAAAAGGAACAATTTCTAAAACAGAACTTAGAACGTTTCTACAAAGAATGCAATTAATTCCTGCAAAAGTAGAAGCTCTTTTAAAAATTGATGAAAAAGTTAAAGAAATAGCTGCTGTTTATAAAGATGCAAAAAATTGTTTATACCTGGGTAGAGGTTTTAATTTTCCGGTAGCATTAGAAGGAGCATTAAAATTAAAAGAAATTTCTTACATTCATGCAGAAGGGTATCCGGCAGCAGAAATGAAACACGGACCTATTGCTTTAATTGATGAAAATATGCCAATTTTTGTAATTGCAACCAATAAAGGTCATTACGAAAAAGTAGTTAGTAATATTCAGGAAATAAAATCTAGAGCTGGTAAAATTATTGCAATTGTTACAGAAGGCGATGTACAGGTTAGAGAAATAGCAGATCATGTTATTGAAATTCCTGAAACAGAAGAAGCGTTATCTCCTTTGTTAACAACAATTCCTTTTCAGTTACTATCATATCATATTGCAGTGATGTTAGGAAAAAATGTAGATCAACCTCGAAATTTAGCAAAATCGGTTACGGTAGAATAATTTTTGATAATTTACAATATAAAAAACCCAGCGATAAGCTGGGTTTTTTTGTTTTTAGAAAAAAAAGTAAACTACTATTATAACAAGTACTTGTTAAAAAAAAGAATCTTTATTTATTCATTGATAAAATATCTATAAATGATAAAATAAAATTATGCTTATATTAGACTTTAATATACTCAATATAGAAAATAAATTATCAGCAGATATAAAATTTAATGTCTATATTTAGGTAATCTAAAGTTATGAATTATAATCAAATAGCCATCTTGTTTTTACAAGGTACTATAGTTGCCACGGTAATACTCTTATTATTTCGTCTTAGAAGACAGTTAGGTATTGGTGTTATGTATGCTTGCCTAGGTTTGTTTCAGTTTGTACAGGTGTTTCTGTATAGTACTGTTTATGTGTCGGTTACAAACGATTTTAAAGTTTCTCCAGGATCTGCAGTTTTTTTTACAGCAACACTCTTTGTTTTACTTATGGTGTATATAAAGGAAGATGCAAGTGAAACAAAAAAAACAATTTATGCGTTGTTTCTTGTAAACGTAGTAATGGCTATTCTAGTGCAAACATTTGGTTGGCATTTTACAGAATCGTCTGCACACAATCCTTTTAATTTATCAACTACCCTTTTTAAGGTTAACTCATGGGAATTATTTATTGGTACAATAACATTATTTTTAGATGCTTTCTTAATAATAATCTTGTTTGAATATATATCTAAAAAAATACCATTCTTATTCTTGCAAATTTTGTTAACAATGTTAATTGTTGTGGCTTTTGATACACTATTTTTTGCAACCTTGGTTTTTTGGAGTTCAGATAACTTAACTACAATTTTAATATCAGGATTAATATCAAAAGGAGTATTTACATTGTTTTATAGTGTTCTTCTATATTTGTATTTGCAATTTTTAGATGCTAGCGAGCCTTTAACACATATTCTTAATATAAAAGACGTATTTCAGCCTTTAACGTATAAACAAAAGTTTGAGTTTGCAGAAAAAGAAATAAAAGAAACTGCAGAAATGCATCGCATATTAACAGAGCATTCTAACGACTTAATTTTTTTACAAAAGCCAGATACTACCTTTAAATACATTAGTCCTTCTATAAAAAAGTTATTAGGTTATGAAAAATCAGAATTTATAGGCAAACAAGTTTTTACTATTATTCATAAAGAAGATATTAAAACCTTAAAAGATGTGTTAGAGCAAAAACTGTTTAGTAGTGATTTAATTTCTGAAGCTATTCCTCTTAGGGTTCGTCATAAAAAAGGGCATTATGTTTGGTTAGAGTTTTTATCATCTCCTGTGTATAAAGAAAAAGAGATTAGTTATTTTGTAACATCAGCAAGAGATATTACACATAAGGTTGTTGCAAATAAAAAGATTCAGACATCTTTAGAACTATTAGAAAAGAGTGAGAGTTCTTTAAGAGAAGCTAGTAAAGTAGCTAAAATAGGGTATCAAGAATATGATGTAACTACAGATACTTATAAATGGTCTGATTATGTTTATGATATTTACGGATTAGATTCTAGAGATGAGCTTCCATCAATAAAGGAAATTGTATCAATTTTTGATGAAGAATCGCAAGAAAAAATAAAAAAAGTATCAGAATTACTTACTACTAAAGGTACTCCCTGTGATGTGGAGTTAAGATGCATTAACTTAAAAGGAGAAGAAGTTTGGGTGCGTTATGTGGCTAAGGCTGTTTATAATCAACAAAATAAAATTATTGCAAGAACAGGTGTTGTGCATAATATTACAGCTTCTAAAAAGGCACAACTAGAATTAGAACTTTCTAAACAAAAAATTCAAGATTCTTTAGAGCTATTAGAAAAGAGAAAATACTCTATGGACGAGGCTAGTAAAGTAGCTAAAATTGGGTATTGGGAACACGACATTCTTACAGATACTGTTGTGTGGTCTGAATATGTTTATCAAATATTTGGATTAAATCCTAAAAACGGAATTCCATTGCAAGAGGAGGTTGTAAAAAATTTCACTAAAGAATCTCAAAAAAAGTTAGCCAAAGCTACATTAGACCTTACCTTAAAAGGGATTCCTTATGATATTGAATTGAAGTGTGTTAACCTAAAAAATGAAGAGATTTGGATAAGAAATGTTGCCCAACCTGTTTATAACAAACAAAATGAAATTGTAGGTAAAAGAGGTGTGTTAAAAAATATTACAGCTTCTAAAAATGTGCAATTAGAGTTAGAGTTTTCTAAACAAGAGATTCAAACTTCTTTAGACCTTTTAGAGAAAAGTCAATACTCTTTAAAAGAAGTAAGTAAAATAGCTAAAATAGGATATCAAGAATATGATATTGCTACAGACACTTATATTTGGTCTGATTATATTTATGATGTTTTAGGGTTTGATATAAAGAAACCAATACCAACACGAGAAGAAATATTATCAATTTTTGATGAAGAATCACAAAAAAAGATACAACAATCTTCTTTAGATATTGATTTAAAGGGAATACCTTGTGATATTGAGTTAAAGTGTACTACTTTAAAAAATGAGGAGATTTGGATACGAAATGTATCTCAGCCTGTGTATGATGAACAGAATAAAATTGTGGGTAGAAGAAGTATTATGCAAGATATTACCGCATCTAAAAAAGCACAATTTGCATTAGAACTTTCTAAAGAAAAGATACAAACTTCTTTAGAGTTGTTAAAAAGAAGTGAATACTCTAAAAATGAAATGAGTAAAGTAGCTAAAATAGGATATCAGGATTATGATATTGAAACCAATACATATATATGGTCAGATTATATGTATCAGGTTTTAGAATTTGATAAAAAAGAAGGGGTACCTCCTTTAAGTACAATTTTATCAATATTTGATGAAGAATCTCAAAAGAAAATAACACAAGCTGCTTTACAGGTAGATTTAAAAGGAGTTGCAACTGATATTGAGTTGAAATTTATTAATACCAAAAAAGAAGAGGTTTGGTTGCGATATATTGCCCATCCTGTTTACAATAAACAAAATGAAATTGTAGGAAGAAAAGGTGTTTTGCATAATGTTACAGAATCTAAAAAAGCATTATTAGAATTAGAAGTTTCTAAACAGAAAATTGAAGATTCTCTTAAGCTTTTAGCTATAAGGGAACGATCTATGTATGAGGCTAGTAAGATGGCTAAAATAGGGTATTGGGAGTATAATATTTTAGAAGATTCATATATTTGGTCTGAGTATATTTATCAAATATTTGGATTAGACCCTAAAGGTAAAGCACCAGTTCAAAAAGAAATTCTTAATTTTTTAGATGAAGAGTCTAAAGAAAAATTAATGAAAGCTAACGAAGAACTTAGTTTATATGGAGGCTCTTTTGATATTGAGGTAAAATTAGTAAATAATAACAAAGAAGAGGTTTGGGTGCGTAATATAACCCAGCTTATTTATAATCAAAATAATGAAGTTATTGGTAGAAGAGGTGTTTCACAGAATATTACAGCTTCTAAAAAAGCACACTTCGAATTAGAACTTTCTAAACAAAAAATTCAAACTTCTTTAAATCTTTTAGAAAAAAGAAAGTATTCTATGGATGAGGCAAGTAAAGTTGCTAAAATTGGTTATCATGAATATGATATTGAAACAGATACTTTTATGTGGTCTGAGTATCTCTATTATATTTTTGGATTAGATCCTAGATACCGAGTTCCATCAAGAAATGAAATTTTAAAGTTTTTTAATGAAGATTCACAGAAAATAATAATACAAGCAACTAAAGAACTTGATACAAAAGGGATTCCTTATGATTTAGAACTAAAGCTACTTAATCAAAGAAACGAAGAAGTTTGGGTACGTAATGTAGCGCAACCGGTATACAACCAACAAAACGAAATTATTGGAAGAAGAGGTATTACGCAAAACATTACAGAGAGAAAATTAATTGAAGAAAAAAACTTAATAATTACAAACAGGTATAGAGAGCTATTTGATAGTGCAACAATATCTATTTGGAACGGAGATTTAACTTTAGTAGCACAACAATTAGCAGAACTTAGAAAGCTAAAGATATCTAATATTAGAGCATACTTAGAAGAGCATCCTGATGTATTGTTTTCAATACTTCAAAAAATAAAAATAAATAAAGTTAACAAGGCAACCGTAAAATTATTTAAAGGAGAAAGTGATAAAGACTTTTTAGCAGGAAAAATGCAAGAAACATTTGGTAAAGGCGCTCACAAAGTATTTAGAGAGTTTATTGTGTCTATGTGGAATAATGAAAAAACATTTACATCAGAAGTAAATTACAAAACCCTAAAGGGCGATGAGTTTGCAGCTATCATTTCAATTCCTATTCCTCAAACAGAAATAGAACAAAAAACAGTTCCTGTTAGTATTCAAAGTATTCAGAGTATAAAAGATGCAGAATCGGCAAAAAGAGAGTCTATTAACAAATTAAAAGAAGCTCAGAAATTAGCAAAAGTAGGAAGCTGGATATTTAATCCTTTAAACCAAGAGTCAGAATGGTCAGAAGAAACGTTTCACATTTGGGGTATAAACCCAAAATTAGGCAACCCTAAGTTTGATACAATTTTAAATCAGATTCATCCAGACGATTTAGAGTTGCATAATAGTTCTGTTGATAAAGCTATTCGGTTAGGAACACCATTTGATATTGAATTTCGAATTCTTCTTCCTAATGGAACCCAAAAAACATTACGAGGTCTTTGCCAACCAGTACTAGGTGATACCGGAGAAGTTGTTATTTTAAAAGGGACCAACCAAGATATAACAGAACAGAAGCGAATAAGAACTGAAATAGAAAAAGCAGAAGAGATGTATCGTATATTAACAGATAACTCTAATGACTTAATTTGTTTGCACGATAAAGACAGTACCTTTAAATACATTAGCCCTTCTATAAAAAGTATTTTGGGTTATGAACAATCAGATCTTTTAGGTAAAAAAGTATTTGGTGTTGTTCATGAAGAAGACATAGAATCTTTAAAAAAGGTAATGGATCAAAGAATGTTTAGTAGCATGGTTATTGATGCTTTTGTTTGTAGGGTGCTCCATAAAGAAGGATATTATATTTGGTTAGAGTTTTTATCATCTCCTGTCTACAAAAACCAAGAGATTGACTCCTTTATATCAACAGCAAGGGATATTACACAATGGATTTTAGCAAAACAAGAAATTCAAGAATATCAAACATCGCTTCAAAAATTAACCACAGAAATGACTGTGATAGAAGAAAAACAGAAAAAAGAAATTGCGACCAATATTCATGATCATTTAAGTCAGTCTTTGGTTATTTCTAAAATGAAAATTAATGAGTTAAAGAAAAGACCACAATTAAAAGAGATTGATGATGATTTAAAGTTTATTGAAACACATATTTCTGAAGCATTAGAAAACAGCCGAAAAATTACCTATGAATTATCGCCACCAGTATTATATCAATTAGGTATTATTGAAGCATTAAATTGGTTATTTGATAATGTAGAAACAACCCATAAAATTCAGTGTGTAATTAATAGTAATATAGATAGTATAAGACTTAATGAAGTAAAATCTATTTTATTGTATAGAAGTATACAAGAAGTGTTAATGAATGCCATAAAATATGCTAATGCTACTTTAATTACTTTAGATTTAGATAGAAATAAGCTTGGGCTAGATATTTTTATTACAGATAATGGTGTTGGGTTTGATACTTCTATCTTAAATGACCACCATAATCATTCTGGTTCTGGCTTCGGTTTATTTACGGTTCAAGAACGTATTAGAAACATCCAAGGAAAATTTACCATAAAATCGAAAATAAATGAAGGAACAAGTGTTAAAATTTTTATACCTTTATCTAAATGACTTATCTAAAAGAAATTAAAATAGTATTAGTTGATGACCATAAATTGCTAAGAGATGGTTTAAGAAACATTATAGAACAAAGGTCTAATATGCATATAATAGGCGAGGCTTCTGATGGTAGAGAGGCTATAAAAACATGTTTAAAGCTAGCTCCAAATGTTATTGTTATGGATGTGGCAATGCCAGGTTTAAATGGTATAGAGGCTACAAAACAAATTCATAAAGAAAATTCTGATATAAAAATAATAGGCCTTTCTATGCATTCTAGTAAGCAATTTATTCAGAGTATGTTTAAAGCAGGGGCTTTTGGTTATTTATTAAAAGATGGAGATGCAGATGAGTTAATTACCGCAATTTCTACAGTAATGCAAAATAAAAAATACCTTTCAAGAGACATTAATCAAGAGTTTCTTACAGTGCTTAAAGAAAAGAAAGCTTTAGAAAAAACACAGTTAAGTTCTAGAGAAAAAGAAGTTTTACAGTTAATTGCAGAAGGTAAATCGTCTAAAGAAACAGGAGAAATATTATTTTTAAGCCCTAAAACGGTTGATGTTCATAGAAATAATATTATGAAAAAGATAGATTTACATACAATTCCAGAGTTAACAAAATATGCCATTCAACAAGGCTTAACCTCATTAGATCTTTAACTGATTAGAACATTAGTTTGTTTATTAATAATTAAATGATAAGCATATTGCTTACATAAATACTTATAAAAAAGGCCTACATTTGAATTCCCTCCAGGTAATTTTTGTAAATATTTGCCCTATATTGAAATCAATAAAAAATAACTTATTAATAGTAGAAGACAATTCTTTTGTAGGAAAGTGTATTACTGATGCTGCTAATGAAATTAGTAGTATTGGAGATATTCATGTAATAGAATCTCTGCAAGGGGCAATTTCTTTATTTGAGGATACAATTTTTGACTTGGTAATACTCGATTTAAAATTACCAGATGGACATGGAATAGAGCTTTTGAAAATTCTTAAAGAAAAACAAATTGAAACTAAAGTTTTTGTTTTTTCTGTAAGTACAGAGCTTAAAACTTTTTGTTTAAAATATGGTGCATTGGCTTTCTTTGATAAAGCAAAAGATTTTGACAAATTAATAGAAGCTATTACAAACGTGTAACCCAACCCCCCAAAAAAAAGTATTTTATTTTTTACAAAGCATAAAAAAAGCTAAACGACAAGGGGGTGGTTTAGCTCTATTATTAATATAATTATGGGGGAGTAACTACATTAATATTCTTTATCAAAAATAGTTTTTGTTTATTTTAAAATTTCAAATAAACTACACTTCAAAGATACAGTAGGTTATAAGTTTTTTCAATAGGTAATTTTCTTATTTTTTAAAAATTAGGCATAAAAAAAGCTAAACGTCAAAGGGGGGAGTTTAGCTTTTTTATTAATATATTATGGGGGGGCTTAATACATTAATATTTTTATCAAAAATAGTTTTATTAATTCCTGTAATCTTATAATTTACAAATTTTAAATAAACTACACTTCAAAGATACAGTAGATTATAAGTTTTTTCAATAGGTAATTTTCTTATTTTTTTAAAAATTAGGCATAAAAAAAGCTAAACGTCAAAGGGGGGAGTTTAGCTTTTTTATTAATACATTATGGGGGGGCTTAATACATTAATATTTTTATCAAAAATAGTTTTATTAATTTATGTAATCTTACGATTTACAAATTTTAAATAACTACACTTCAAAGATATATAAGAGTGTAAGTTTTTTCAATAGGTAATTTTCTTATTTTTTAATGATTAAAAGTATATTTTTTGATAATTGTTATAGTCTAATGATGGTTTAAATAATTAAATGATAAGCATTTTGCTTACGTTTATATCTGTTGAAAGCAGTTATCTTGCCTTTAATTCATCTATCATACCCCTATCTTGAAATCAACTTTAAGTAATTTATTAATAGTAGAAGACAACTCTTTTATAGGAAAGAGTATTGTTAATGCGGCTAAGAAAAATAAAGGTATTAAACACATTCATTTAACAGAATTTTTACAAGAAGCAATTGCTCTTTTTTCTACTACTAATTACGATTTAGTTATACTCGATTTAAAATTACCTGATGGAAACGGTATTGAGTTGTTAAAAATGCTTAAAGAAAAACAAATAGAAACAAAAGTGTTTGTTTTTTCTGTAAGTATAGAGCTTAAAAGTTATTGTTTAAAATACGGAGTCTGTACTTTTTTTGATAAAACAAAAGATTTCGATCAGTTAATTGAAGCAATTACAAATGCTTAAGAATAAGAAGTGTTTTATTTATTATAAAAAATAATGCATAAAAAAAAGCTAAACGACAAGGGGGTAGTTTAGCTTTTTATTAATATAATTATGGGGGACTAAATACACTAATTTATTTTTAAAATAATCTAAAATCAAGATATAATATTTGTTAAAGATTACACTACAAATATAGATAACATTGTAAGGCTCTTCAATAGGTGAATTTCTTAGTTTTTAATTCTTTAAAGAAAAAAAATAAAACCCAGTTATAAACTGGGCCTTATTTTTTAAATTCTAACTTCAAAAGTAATAGGGATACTGTAACTAACACCAACAGGAGTTCCTCTTTGTTTTCCAGGAGTCATGGTAGGTAAGGCACTAATAATTTCTACTACTTCTTTTTCTAATCTAGGGTGTGGTCCTCTAGCTCTAACATTTGCTATTTTACCTTTTTTGTTAATTGTAAAAATTACAAATAATTTCTTTTTACCAGGTTGTAAGCCTAATTCGTTAGCTAAATTAACATCAAACTTTCTACCAAAAAACTCAGTTACTTTTTTTGTAAAACAGTCTTTTAAGGCTTTGTTATCTCCTTTACATCCAGGGTAAACAGGTACGTTTTCAATTAAGATAAAAGGGATATCTTCTACTACCTCTTCTACTTCTTCTACCTCTACAATATCGTCTGTATTTACAATTACACCTTCTGTTTCATCTGTTTCTGTAGATTCTATAACGGTTTCTTCTATTTCTTTTTCATCTTCTACAACTGTAATTTGTTCTACAACTGGTGGAGGTGTGTTTTTTGGTGGTGGTTTTACTTCTTGCATTTCTATGATAGGAATGTCTTCTTTCATATCATCGATCATATTGGCTTGTCCTAAGCTTTTTAAATCATTCCTTTCATATGTTTTATATTCAATTAAAGTGTAGGTAATAAATAAGGTTAGCACTAACCCTATTTGTAAGAAAATCTTGCTATAATTTTCTAACTGTTGTTTTGGGTTTTTTTTAACGTCCATTTTGAAATCCTTTTAAATTGTGTAATTTTTACTTTGTTGTTTAAAAATAGCTTTAGAATTATCAAATTCTCAGGAATTTGATTTTCTATTGTAAAATTAAAAATTAAAAGGACTTTAAAATATGATTTTCATCATACTTTGTCGTGTATTTTTGTAGGGATGTTATTGTTCCAAATAGTAAGTATTTCTGTAGCTACACTTGCACCACTACCGGCAGCAATTGCAAACTGGCTTCTGCAACCAGCTATTGTACCGCAACAGTATAAGCCATCTTTTATAAGATGGTTTTTATTTTTAAGTTGAATTCTATCTTTAGAAGTGTTTGCACTACCATGAGGTTCTATAAAAGTAGCTAAACCTTCTATTGTAAATGGTTTAGAATAATTTAAAGCAACAATTACAATTTTACTAGAATAAGTAGCATTGTTGGTTGTTATTTGGTAGCCATTTTTAATATTTAAGACAGATAAAACTTTTTCGTTTTCTATTTGTTGTACATCTGGGTATAAGGTAGCAAGTTGTTCTTTACCTTTAATTAGAATATCTTTTCCTAAAGTTTTAGGAGGCAAACCTAGTACGTTATTAAATAATGCGTCTTGTAAATGAGACGCTCTTTGGTGCATAATAATTCCAATATTTTTATCGGCTGCAAAAGCTTTGTTTTTTGCAGAACCTAATACCAACGCACATTGCATTGCAGAAACGCCTCCTCCTATAATTAAAACATCAAAAATCATTTAAATAAAAAGGACTTTAATATTTGCTGCAAATAATTTTACAGAAATAGCTAATAAAATTACACCAAAAATCTTTCTAATTATTTGAATTCCGTTAGGACCTATTATACGTTCTATTTTAGAAGATGTTTTTAATACAAAATAAATTAAAAGAACGTTTGCTAAAACAGCAACTATAATGTTTTCTAAATGAAACTCAGCTCTTAAAGAAAGTAAGGTTGTTAAACTACCTGGGCCAGCAATTAAAGGGAAAGCTAAAGGAAAAACAGAGGCCGTAATAGCATTTACGTCGTCTTCATTGTCTTTATAAAGCGTAATTCCTAAAATCATTTCTAAAGCAATAAAGAAAAGTATAAAGGCACCTGCTACAGCAAATGAATGTACGTCAATTCCTATTAATTTTAATAAACTTTGTCCTAAAAACAAAAAAATAATCATAATAATCCCTGCAATTATAGCTGCTTTTTCAGACTGAATATGACCTGCTTTTTTTCGTAAGTCTATAATAATAGGAATATTACCAATAACATCTATCACAGCAAACAAAACCATAAATGCAGTAAAGGCTTCTTTAAAAATAAAATTCATAATTTTTATAATTTTTGCAAAATTAGGCAACTTAGTTTAGGAAAACGTAAAGTTATAGAAAAAAATAACACTATTTTTGCGATATGTTTCAACTTGGAAAAACTATAGTTTCAGAAGATATTATCGAAAAAGATTTTGTTTGCAATTTATCTGCTTGTAAAGGTGCTTGTTGTATAGATGGCGACGCCGGTGCTCCCTTAGAAAAAGAAGAGACAAAAATTTTAGAAGATATTTATCCTAAAGTAAAACCTTTTTTAAGAAAAGAAGGTATTGATGTTATTGAAAAAGAAGGTACTTGGGTTACCAGTGAGTGGGGAGAGTTAGAAACTCCTTTAATTAATGGTGCAGATTGTGCTTATGTTATTTTTGATGAAAAGAAAACAGCCCTTTGCGCTATAGAAGAAGCATATAACCAAGGAGAAATCGATTGGAAAAAACCAGTTTCTTGTCATTTATACCCGATTAGAATAAAAGACTACAGTGAGTTTTCTGCTGTAAATTATGATAAATGGGAAATTTGCGACGATGCTTGTACGTTGGGTAAAGAATTACAAGTGCCTGTTTACAAGTTTGTAAAACAAGCTTTGATAAGAAAATTTGGACAAGATTGGTATAATGAATTAGAAATAGTTGCCGAAAAGCATTTAAAAAATATGTAGTTACTCAACAAAGAGTATTTTACCCTAAAAGCATCAAAGAAATTTGATGCTTTTTTTTGTGGCACGCTAATTGTTTTAACAAAGTTTTAACATTTAAAAACTTTCTAATTATGAAAAACACCAAGAAACTACCAACCAAACAATTAGAAAAATTCTCTAACCTTTTTATGCAGTTAGGGCTTGTATTAGTACTCTTTATAGTCTTTGTGACTTTAGAATACCAAACCGAACAGAAAACAATAGTTGTTCTTAAACCAGATAAAAACAAAATTGTTTATGTAGAACCAGATGTAGATGTTTTTTTTACAAAACAACCTAAAGTTGTGCCTCAAGTAAAGGTTATAAAAGCAGCACCATTTATTGTAGATGAGGTTATAAAAGGAGATAATACTATTATTGAAACAATTATTGATAATACTCCAATAGAAGATCCTGTTTTAATTAATATAGATAAAGTTGTTGAGGTTTATGTTATTGATGACTTTATTGAAGATGTAGATTTTGTAAGTATAGAAGATGCACCTGTTTTTAAAGGATGTGAAAATTTATCAAAAAAAGAAAATAAGATTTGTTTTGATAAAAAAATGAAACAGTTTGTACAACGTAATTTTGATGTAGGGTTGGCAACTGAAATAGGTTTACGTTCTGGCAAACATAAAATACAGACGCAGTTTGTAATAGATGATAAAGGAGATATAGTTGATGTGAAGATTAGAACAGCGTATAAAGGTTTAGAAAAAGAAGCTTTAAGAGTTATTAAAAAGTTACCCAAATTTAAACCTGGTAAACAAAATAGTAGAACGGTTAAGGTTAGATATAATTTACCAATAGCTTTTCGTTTAGAGTAAAATAAAACCCAACCAAAAGGTTGGGTTTTTTATGGAATCCGTTTTATTATTTATTATTTTTGTAAAATGAAAATGAATCAATATTTAGACGCTACTTACTTAAAAACAGCAAGTCAGGCGAATCTTACGGAAGAAGAAAATCAACAAAAAGTGATCGATTTAATTAAAGAAGCTATTTTGTTCGATTATAAATTAATCATGATTCGTGCTAAATACATTCCTTTAGCCAAAGAAATGTTAGGTAAAGCTTCTTCTAAAACTTTAATAGGTACTGTAATTGGCTTTCACGAAGGAACTTATTCATTAGACGAAAAAATTAAAGAAGCTAAAGAAGCTATTAGTTTAGGTGCAGATGAGTTAGACTTTGTTGTAAATTATGAAGCTTTTAAAAGAGGCGAAATAGATTTAGTTACCAATGAAATTACAAAGGGAATAGCTCTTGCTTTAGATAACAATAAAGTTGTAAAGTGGATAATTGAAGTTGCTGCTTTAACCAATAAAGAAATAGTTGTAATTTCGTCGTTAATTAAAAGTATTGTTTTTACTGTTTTTGGTGAAGAAAATGCAGAAAATGTTTTTGTAAAATCATCAACAGGGTTTTTTAAAACCGAAAACAATTTACCAAATGGGGCCACATTTGAAACTATGAAATTAATTATAGAAAATGCAAAACCCTTAAAAGTAAAAGCAGCAGGTGGTGTAAGAGATTATGAAACCGCTGTAAAAATGATAGATTTAGGAGTAGATAGAATAGGTACATCATCTTCTAAAGAAATAGTTAATAAAGAACAAAACAGCAATTCAGGATACTAATTTTGATAGAATATTTTGCACATGAAACGGCTGTAATAGATAACGATTGCAGTATTGGTAAAGATACCAAAATCTGGCATTTTAGTCATATTATGTCTAATTGTGTTATAGGTGATCACTGTAATATTGGTCAGAATGTAGTAGTCTCTCCAGAAGTTATTTTAGGTAAAAATGTTAAAGTGCAAAACAATGTTTCTATTTATACAGGCGTAATTTGCGAAGACGATGTTTTTTTAGGTCCTTCTATGGTTTTTACAAACGTAATTAATCCACGAAGCGCTATCAAAAGAAAAAATGAATATCAAAAAACTTTAGTAAAAAAAGGCGCAAGTATTGGTGCAAATGCCACCATTGTTTGCGGTAATACTATTGGCGAGTATGCTTTTATTGGTGCTGGAGCTGTAGTAACTAAAGAAATTTTACCATTTGCACTTGTAGTTGGCAACCCCTCTAAACAAATAGGTTGGGTAAGTGAGTACGGCCATCGGTTAGAATTTAATAAAAACGGAATTGCTATCTGTAAAGAAAGTAATCAAAAATATCAATTAAAAAACAACACCATTATAAAGTTATAGAATGATAAAAAAATACGTATTTCTAGTTTTATTATTTCCCTCAATATTATTTGCTCAAGAAGAAAAATATCCAATTTTCGAGGCCTGTAAAGGTGTAGAAATTCAATCGTTAAAAGATTGTTTCTATACGCAAACAAGAAAATTGTTTTTTGCAGAATTTAAAACTCCAGAAATTGCAAAAAACGAAAGTTTTAAAGGAACTGCCAATACTATTTTTGCAGTTACAGCAGAAGGAGAATTTAAGTTAATCTACGTAAATACGCCGTTTAATGAAGTAAGAGAAGAAGTAAAAAGAGCTTTTATGGTTTTACCAAAAATTACTCCTGGTTGGTATAATAATCATCCAATAGAAATGAAGTTCGAATTGCCTATTAAATTTCCTGTCAATAAAGTATCTAATGATTCTATTGTAGATAGCTCTAGTTATCGCTTAGAAATTAAAAAAGAAAGTTTAATAGATGTTGTAGAAAAAAAGAGAATTGCAGATTCTACCTTTTTAGAACATAATAGTAAACTAAACATTCCATTTACACATAGAAGTTATGTAGATTATGAATATGCGTTGCACAAAGCAAAAGGTACACATACGGCCTCTAAACCTTATACGTACAATGAAATAATGCCGTATTATGACTTAACCAAAGAGAAGAAAAAATTTTTAAAACCAAATAAAGAAACTTGGTTGGGTAAAAAAGTTTGGAATGAACATTTATTACAAGTAAAAAAGAAAGATTATTGGTTAACAGTAGATTTATTGTTTGATGTTCAAATGGGAAAAGATAATTCTGATGTAGCGTACACTTTTAATAATTCTAGAATTGTAAATGTAAACGGAGAGATTGGAAAGAATTTTTCATTTTCTACCACGTATTCAGAAAGTCAAGGTAGGTTTGCAGAATATGTAAATAGTTTTATAACCAATACAGCAGCCAATGTACGACCTAAAAATTCTGAAGGATTGGTTCCTGGTAGAGGTAAAACAAAAGGTTTTAAAACAGATGCTCACGATTATCCTGTTGCAGAAGCATATTTAGCATACACACCAAATAAGTACATGCAGTTTCAGTTTGGTAATGGTAAAAACTTTATTGGAGACGGATATAGATCTTTTATTTTATCAGATGTTTCTTCGCCATCTACGTATTTAAAAATGAAGGTTGATTTTTGGAAAATACAATACACTAATATTTGGATGTGGAATACAGAGCCCTCTTTAAGTGCAGTTTCAGACCCAAATGAACACGCAAGAAAATATGTGGCAGCTCATTATTTAAGTATCAACCTAACAGATAAGTTAAATATAGGTCTTTTTGAAACTGCAATATCTGCAGGAGAAAACGGAATAGATGCAGGTTTTTTAAACCCTGTTTTATTTTATAGATCTTTAGAGTTTAATAGAGGAGAAGATGCCGGTAATGCCATTGTTGGTTTAACAGGTAAGTATAAATTAAATGATAATGTTTCTTTATACTCTCAATTAGTGGTAGATGAATTTTCTGTAGGAAATATTAGCGATTTAAGTGATTGGAGACATAAATATGCCTATCAATTAGGTGTAAAATATTTTGATGCCTTTAAGGTTGAAAACTTATTTTTACAGTTAGAGTACAATCGTGCTCGTCCGTACACATTTGCACATAAATCACCCATTTTAAATTACGGAAACTACAGTCAACCTCTTGGGCATTTGTGGGGAGCTAACTTTTGGGAAGCAATTGCAATTGCAAGATATAAAAAAGACAGATGGAGTGGTAGTGCTAAAATTATTGTAGGTAAAAAAGGATTTGATTTAGAAGACCAAGTAATAAGTTACGGTGGTGATATTTATCAATCTTATGATGATCGTGTAGGAGATACAGGTGTAGAAATAGCGCAAGGTAATACTGCAAATATTTTTATTGCAGATGTACAAAGTAATTATTTAATTAATCCTTCTAACAATACAAGTCTTTTTGCTAGTTTGTCTTATAGAAACTTCTCTTCAGATACGCCTTTAACGAGTTTTCCATCAGGAGGAAATGTTTGGTTTTCTATAGGAGTAAGAGCAGATTTATTTAATTGGTACTTCGATTTTTAAATTTTAATATTTTTTTGTGAAAAATAAACGATATTATATATATCTTTGTAGTGTGATTTTTAATTAAGTCACACTTTTTCTTTTTCATAGCAATTTTCCCACTCAATTTATTGAGTGGGTTTTTTATTTAAAGTTAAAAGCTTAATTAAATGGTGGTAAAGTCATAATTATCAAATATCTTTGCAAACTATTTTGAGAAATGGAAACAAAAGTAATTACAGACAATAAAATATCTATGCAGGCGATAATTTCAGATTTTAAGCAACTCACAAAAGTTGGTTTGTCTCTAAGTGTTGTGTTTTCTTCTGTTGCGGGTTATTTGTTGGGTGTAGAAATTATTGATTATTTTACCCTTATTTTGTTGGCAATAGGAGGTTTTTTTATGGTTGGTGCTTCTAATGCATTTAATCAAATTATAGAAAAAGATACCGATGCTATTATGAAACGTACTCAGAACAGACCTTTACCAACTGGTAGAATGTCTGTAAATGTAGCACTTACTGTTGCTATTTTGTTTACTATTTTTGGACTTTCAATTTTATATAGTATTAACGCTAAAACAGCCTTATTTGGTGCTATTTCTATATTTTTATATACAAGTGTTTACACACCATTAAAATCTGTAACACCTTTATCTGTTTTTGTAGGTGCTATTCCAGGAGCTATCCCATTTATGTTAGGTTGGGTTGCTGCTACCAATCAGTTTGGTATGGAAGCAGGGTTTTTATTTATGATTCAGTTTTTCTGGCAATTCCCACACTTTTGGGCAATTGGTTGGTTACAACATGAAGAATATCAGAAAGCCGGTTTTAATATGCTTCCTATGGGATTAAAAGATAAAGGAGCTGTAAAACAGATTATTTTTTACACGGTAATTATGATATTAGTATCTACTTCGCCTGTTTTAAAACTATCTGGGGCATTTTATATATATCCTGCAACAGCAGTAATTGTTGCCTTATTAGGTATATATATGTTGTATTTTGGAATTAAATTACATAAAAGTGAAGAAAACATTGATGCAAGAAAACTAATGCTATCAAGTGTTTTGTATATTACACTAGTGCAAATAATCTACGTAGTAGATAAATTTTTACATTAATAATGATAGTAGAACAAACATTAGAACAAGAATTAAAGGTTGCTAAGAGAAAATCTGCAAAACCTATGTTGTGGATTTCCATGATTAGTATGGTGATGTTTTTTGCAGGATTAACAAGTGCATACGTAATAAGTATGGAAAGAGATGATTGGGTTTCTTTTGATTTACCTCAGGCATTTTATGTAAGTACAGTATTAATCGTAGCAAGTAGTATAACACTTTTTTTGTCGCAAAAATTCTTAAAAGAAGATAAAAGACAACTATCTTTAATACTTGTAGTTGTTACCTTATTATTAGGAATAGGATTTGTTTGGCAGCAATATGTTGGTTTTAATCAACTAAAAAGTGTAGGCCTATTTTTTACAGGTCCAGAAAGTACGGTATCAACATCTTTTATTATAGGAATCACTTTTATGCACGTTTTACACCTGTTAGCAGGGATTATAGTGCTATTAGTTGTTATTTATAATCATTTTAAATACAAATACAAATCAGACAATATGCTTGGGTTTGAACTCGGTACAATCTTCTGGCATTTTGTAGATATACTATGGATTTATCTATTTTTCTTTTTCTATTTTATTAGGTGATGAAAAATAGCTATTTTTGGCGCACTAACTAAGAACACTAATTAATAGAAATTATTATATGGAAGCAAATATTGCTATACCTACAGATGGTAAAGAAACTTGGAGCGGTGGTGGTGTAAAACCATTTGGAGCAAGTTATGGTAAAATGATGATGTGGTTTTTTATCGTTTCGGATGCATTAACCTTTTCGGGATTTTTAGCAGCTTACGGTTTAACACGATTTAAATTTATAGACTCTTGGCCAATTGCCGATGAGGTATTTACTCACTTTCCTGGTTTACATGGTGTACATGCACCTATGTATTACGTTGCATTAATGACTTTTATACTTATTGTTTCTTCTGTAACAATGGTATTAGCTGTAGATGCAGGTCATCAAATGAAACAAAAAAGAGTAGCATGGTATATGTTTGCTACTATTATTTTTGGAATGATTTTTATTGGCTCTCAAGCATGGGAATGGAAAAACTTTATTTCTGGTTCTTATGGTGCTGTAAAAACTACTGATGGAAGAATTTTACAATTTGTAAAAGACGGACACCAAATTGCATTGTCAGATTTTGTAGTAGGTGAAAGAGCAGACGGTAGAGTACAACAAACTAGAGAAAATGGATTGTGGTTCGAGAAAGAAGAAACAATTGCTAACTATTCGATAGCTCAAATTCAAAGTTCTTTTAAAGCAAATCCAGATATACAAATTCGTTCTGAATTGATTGATCCGGCAACAAAACAAAAAATAATTCTTTCTAGAGAAGAAGGATTAGCTCAATTGGCTAAAACAAAATTGGTTGTAGAAGGAGCTAACTTGCATGTAAATGAGTATGGAAATACTATTTTTGCCGATTTCTTTTTCTTTATAACTGGTTTTCACGGTTTTCACGTATTGTCAGGAATTATAATTAACATCATTATTTTCTTTAATGTTGTTCTAGGTACTTACGAGCGTAGAGGACATTATGAAATGGTAGAAAAAGTAGGTTTATATTGGCACTTTGTAGATTTAGTTTGGGTATTTGTATTCACATTCTTCTACTTAGTATAATTAAAAAGAGTACCTCTAGGTAAATTCTAAAGGTTTCTGTTAAAATTATCATTCCAGCGAAAGCGGGAATCTAAAAAATATTAAAATGGCACACGCACACGAATCAAACACAAAGAGAATTTGGGTAGTTTTAATACTACTAACCGTTATAACAACTGTAGAAGTTGCATTTGGTATTGTTAAACCAGCTTCTTTACATCTTACAAGCTTTTTAGGTACAAGTCCTTTAAACTGGTTATTTATCATTTTAACATTGGTTAAAGCATATTACATTGCTTGGGCTTTTATGCATTTAGAGGGAGAAAAAAAATGGTTTAGACGATCTATAGTTTGGACCGCAGTTTTTCTAATTTGTTACCTAGTAACATTACTCTTAATAGAAGGTGGTTATTTATATGACACTTTAGGACCACTTGTAAAATGGTAAAATAAAAAATTTAAAAGGTGGTTTTAACCACCTTTTTTTATATACTGAAATTAATTTTAGTACCTTAAAAAGAATAGATGATGAAACTTACTAAAAAAAGAGTTGTATTATTTTTACTATTTATTTTTCCATTAATCTGTTTTTTAATTTTATCAACCGGAAAAAATAACTTTACTAAATTACCTGTTGTTACTAAAGGTGTTGTTGATGTTTCTACCTTAGATACCTTACAAACATTTAAAGATAGAATTTCTATTGTTTGCTTTTTAGGTAACGATATAGATACACAAAAAGGCGGTTTCTTTAATCTTAACGAGAAAATTTACAAGAAATTTATAGAATATAAGAAATTTCAGGTAATTGCTATCTATCCCAAAGGAAAAGAAGAAGAAGTTAAACAGCTTAAAAAAGAAATTAGTGCTTTTACAGATATGGTAAAATGGAATTTTGTTGCCGGTTCTAAAGAAGAAATAGTAACTTTACATGGTAGTTTTAATTCTGGTAATGCATTATCTAATTTATACACATCTAACGTTTTTTTGATTGATAAAAACGGTAATCTTAGAGGTAGACTTACCGACGCAGATAGTAAAGATGGAAAACTTATTGGTTACAATATGAATTCTGTTTCTGAGTTAAATGCTAAATTAAAAGATGATGTTTTAGTACTCTTTTACGAGTATTATGCTGCATTTAAAGAAAAAAACGAAAATAAAGCAGATAGAAAAGAAGTTGGGTTATGAACAAAAAGTATTCTTACATAGGTGTATCATTTGTTATCCTTTTATTCGGAATTTATGTTGTTAGAAATTTAGATAGAAGAATAAATGATAATGATCTTGTGCAACATGATCGATTGGATAGAATTGACAAAAAATCTGGTAAAAAAAGTGGTTTATATACATTTAATAAAGTTCCAGATTTTGAGTTTGTAGATCAAAACGGAAAAATAATTACCAATAATGATTACAAAGGAAAAGTTTATGTTGTAGAATTTTTCTTTTCTACGTGTCCAACTATTTGTCCTTTAATGAATAAAAAGATGGTTACTATTCAAGATGAATTCTCTTCTAATACTAACTTTGGTATTGTTTCTATTTCTATTACGCCAGAAATAGATACACCAGAAGTTTTAAAAGAATATGCCTTACAAAATCAAATAACGCATAAAAATTGGCATTTGTTAACAGGTCAAAATCAAGAAATTGTTTATGATTTAGCTAATAAAGGATTTAAATTATATGCAGGTAAAGGAGATGAAGATCATGGAGGTTTTGAGCATTCTGGTTTGTTTGCTTTAGTAGATAAAGAAGGAAATATTAGATCTAGAACAGACGAGTTTGGTAATCCAATTATGTATTACAGAGCTTTAAGTGAACAAGGTTTTCCTGACCAAGTAGAAGAATTAAAAAAAGATATTAAAATTTTGTTGAATGAGTAATTTAGCACAAGAAAAAAAATATAAGAAAATTATTACAGGCTTATCCATTGTTATTCCTTTGGCAGTGGCAGCTTTATTTGGTATTAATTTAAGAAAATTAGGTTTTAATGTAGCGCCTTTAACTTTTTTACCTCCTATTTATGCATCTATAAATGGTATAACTGCAGTTGTTTTAATAGCAGCAGTTATTGCAATTAAAAAAGGAAATAGAAAGTTACATGAGCAGTTAAATACATTTGCAATTGCCTGTTCTTTAGTTTTTTTATTACTGTATATTGGGTATCACATGACATCTGATTCTACTAAATTTGGTGGTGAAGGTGCTATAAAATATATTTATTATTTTATTTTATTTACGCATATAATTTTATCAATTATTATAATTCCACTTGTACTTACCACTTTTATGAGAGCAAAGTTGGGTAATTTTCCGCAACATAAAAAAATAGCAAAACTTACATTTCCTTTATGGTTGTATGTAGCCATTACGGGTGTTGTTGTTTATTTAATGATATCTCCTTATTATGTATAAAAAAAGAGTAATTATATGGTTGTTGTTGATGGTTTTTACATCACAGGTTTCATTTTCTCAATGTGCAATGTGTAAAGCTGTAGTAGAAAATGGCGATGTTTCTATGGCGCAAGGTGTTAATAATGGAATAACCTATTTAATGGTTTTTCCGTATCTCTTGGTAGGTGTTTTATTTTTTGTAATTTACAGGTATAAAAAAAATGCTAAAAATTAACATTTATATAAGATTGATATCTTGTAACAAATTTTACTTTTAGTCGTCTTATTGAAACATTATAAGAATTTTTTCTTTTTGATGATTACATTATTTTATATCAACCCAAAAAAAATACGTTTTGAAGACTAAACTTATCCTATTTGTAGCTTTTTTTACTGCAATTGCTACTTTTTCACAAAAGAAATGGACTCTTAAAGAGTGTGTTAATCAAGCTTTAGATAAAAATATTTCTATTCAACAGAATAAATTAAACTTAGAAATTGCAAAAACGGATTTAAAGAGTTCTAAAGGAAATTTTTTACCTACTGTTAGTGCCAATTCTGGTGGTAATCTTTCTGCAGGTTCTAACTTTGATCCTGTTACAAACAACAGATCTGCAAGCACAACTTTTTTTGGTGGTAATGTTGGGGTAAGTGCAGGTATAACTGTTTTTAATGGGTTTAGAAATTTAAACTTATACAAGCAAGCAGAATTAGGTATCGAAACAAGTAAATTAGATTTAGCAAAAATTGAGAATGATGTTTCTCTGTTTGTTGTAAATGGATATTTAAACGTTCTTTTTGCCAAAGAAAATTTAGAAGTAGCTAAAGTTCAGGCAGAAATAAGCAAAAAACAGATAAGTGCTGCTAATGATAGGTTTGAGGCCGGTACTATTGCAAAAGGAGAATTATTAAACTTTAAATCTACCGCTGCTAATGATTTACAAAGTGTAATAACTCAAGAAAATGCATTAGACCTTGCGCTCTTAAATTTAGCACAATTATTACAGGTTCCGGTAAATAATTTTGATGTTGCCTCCTTAGATGTTCAATCACCTTCATCTGATTTGTTGTATAAAAATTCATCTGCAGTTTATGATAAATCTTTAACAAAAATGCCAGAAATTAAACGAGCTAAATTGGCAATAGAAAATGCAGATTTAGCTATTGCAATTAGCAAAGGAAGCTATTTACCAACAATTACCAGTTCTGTTTTTGCTAATTCAAATTATAGATATATTATAAAACCAACAGGTATTTCTACAGGAAACTTCTTCGATCAATTAGATGGTAATTTAGGTTATGGAGTTGGTTTTAATGTTAGCGTTCCTATTTTTAATGGTTTTAAAACTGATGCTAGTGTAAAAAGATCTAAAATAAATAAAGAAATTTTTGAAACTAGATTAGAAAGTGAAAAATTAAATTTAAAACAAACTATAGAGCAGGCGTTTTTAGATGTAAAATCATCTTTAAAAGCATATGAAGCTGCTAAAATTTCTTTAGAAGCACAAAAAGAAGCATTTAAAAATGCACAAGAAAGATATAATTATGGGGTAATGACGTTGTTCGATTTCGATTTAGTTAGAACCCGTTTGGTTAATGCAGAAGGAGCCATGATACGTTCTAAATATGATTATGTTTTTAAAACAAAAGTGTTACAATTTTATTCTGGAGAACTTATTTTAGAATAAATATAATATAGATGAACTTTAGAAGCCTCGCAAATTTGCGAGGTTTTCTTTTTTGGATGACTTATATTTGCATAAAAAATATAGAACTTGGTAATTATCCTTAACATAGAAACCGCAACCAAAAATTGCTCTGTTAGTATTGCAAAAAATGGTGAAGTTATTGCGCTTAAAGAATTAAATAATGGTAAGTATTCCCATGCAGAAGTACTGCATCCTTTTATTTTAGATGTTTTAAATGAAGCAAATCTTACTTCTAATCAAATAGACGCTGTAGCGGTAAGTAAAGGACCAGGATCTTATACGGGCTTAAGAATTGGTGTTTCGGCTGCAAAAGGGCTTTGTTTTGCTTTTGATAAGCCGTTGATATCTATTAAAACCTTAGAATCTTTAGCGTATGCTATTTCTGTTGATGAAGGCGTAATAATATCGATGTTAGATGCAAGAAGAATGGAAGTGTATGCTGCTGTTTTTAACAAAAATCATGACCAGGTAAGAGATATTAAAGCAGAGATTATTGATGAAAACTCTTTTGCGGAATACTTAGAAGCTGGTAAGGTTACCTTTTTAGGTGATGGTGCTCACAAGTGCAAAGATGTAATTACTCATAAAAATGCTGTTTTTGTTGATGATAAGTTTCCTTCTGCTAAAGAAATGGCGCAATTATCTTATGATAAGTACAAAAAAAACGACATCGAAGATGTCGCTTATTTTGAACCTTTTTATTTAAAAGATTTTGTAGTGATTCCAGAAAAGAAAAAGAAACCTACTTTTTAACATTAACTTGATGTGGATAAGGAATTTCAATTCCTGCTTTATCAAGTGCTAATTTTACATTTTCTGTTACATCAAAGTATACATTCCAGTAATCTTCTGTTTTACACCAAGGTCTTACAGCAAAATTAACAGAACTATCTGCTAATTCAGATACAGTAACTCCTGGGGCAGGGTCTTTTAATACTTTTGGATGAGAAGTTAACACATTCATTAAAACTTCTTTTGTTTGCTTAATATCTGCATCATAAGAAACGCCTATAGTTAAATCTACACGTCTTGTACCTTCTGTAGTATAGTTAACAATATTTCCGTTTGATAATGTACCATTTGGTATTATAATTTCTTTGTTAGATAAACCAGTAAGCTTTGTTGTAAAAATTTCAATTTCTTTTACAACACCAATTTCACCTTGTGCTTCTATTAAGTCACCAAGTTTAAAAGGTTTAAAAATCATAATTAAAACTCCTCCAGCAAAGTTTGCTAAAGACCCTTGTAATGCTAAACCAACAGCTAAACCTGCTGCTGCTAAAATAGCCGCAAAAGAAGTAGTTTCTACCCCAAGTTTAGAGATAACAGCTATGATTAATAATATTTTTAGTCCCCAACCAATTAAGTTCCCTAAAAATTTTTGAAGCGTAAGGTCTATTCCACCTTTGTTCATTACTTTTCTAGATGTTTTAACAATTAGTTTGATAACTAATAACCCAATAATTAGAATTGCTAATGCAACTAATATTTTTGGTGTAAACTCAATTATTAATCCTTTTAAATATTCAAGATATTTATCCATTTTTTATTTTTTGTTATAAATTAACTGCAAAAATAATGGTTTCTTATTGAAGAACGAAAAGATTAACAACTATAATAATTAGACATAGAGTTTAATGTTGTAGTTGTTTTTATATAATAAAAAAGCGATTTAATTTTACATTAAATCGCCTTTAAATAATTCTTTTTATGTTTTAATTTACTTCAAAAGTAATTTTTAAGTTAACTCTAAACTCGGTAACTTCATCTCCATTAACAACAGCACTTTGCGATTGTACAAATACAGATTTAATATTTTTTACCGATTTAGAGGCTTGTTTTACTGCCTTTCTTGTTGCTTCTTCCCAACTTTTTTCTGAGTTTGCTAATACCTCAATAACTTTCATAACTGCCATAATCTTATTTTTTAGTTAATATCTAGTAAAGGTATTAAATTAATATTTATTTACTCAATGTTAATTTAATGTTACCAAAATGTTTTTTAATTGTAACTTATTATGTATATTTGTATATATATTATGAACCCTAAAAAATAAAATCATGAAAAAAATACTAACACTTATAGTTCTTTGTGTAGCAGCAATAGGATATTCTCAAGATAAAGAAGTAACTTATACAGCAGAAGGTAATTTGGTAAAAGCTACTTATTACTATGAAGATGGATCAATAAGTACTCAAGGTTACTTTAATGATAAAAAATTAACCGGAGAATGGACTCGTTTTGATAAAGAAGGTAATAAAGTTCAAATAGCCAATTATAAAGACGGTAAAAAAGTTGGCAAATGGTTTGTTTGGAACGATGATTCTTTAAGAGAAATTAATTATGATAACAATGCAATTGTTGATGTAAATTTATGGAAGCATGAAGCAAAGTTAGCTTCTAATAAATAAAAAATACTTTATGTAGTTTTTAAGGCTATATTAAACTCCAAAATAATATATTTTGGAGTTTTTTTATGGAGTAATGTTTCCTTAATAAATGGCATTATTAAATGTCTTTCTGTTACTTGTTATGTTTATAGAATTTGTTTAGTTTGTATAACTAAAAGTTGTTTTACTTAATTTATAGAGTATATATTTAAAAGGATTGATGTTTATATAGGTCTTATTGTACTTTACTATTTAGTAGTGAAAATATACTTTGTAGGTTTAAAGTAATCTAAGAAGGCTTTATTTAAGCTCATAAAAAAACCGTTTAGAGCATGCTCTAAACGGTTTTTTTATTTGTGTTGTAAACTCTATTACTCTACAATTAATGTAAATGGAATACTATATTTTACACCTACTGGTTTTCCTCTTTGTTTACCAGGTTTCATTTTAGGTAATTGTTTCATCACTTTAATAACCTCACTTTTAATTTTTGGGTGTGGTGCTCTAGCGTTTACGTTAACAATATTTCCGTTTTTATCAATTTTAAAACCAATAAATACTCTTTTTCTACCTGGAGATAAACCTAGTTCGTTAGGTAAATTTGCATCAAATTTTCTTGAGAAGTGCTTTTGTACCATTTTACTAAAACAAGCTTTTAACTCATTTTTACTTCCTTTACATCCAGGAAATACAGGTACATCTTCAATAATCATAAAACTTACATCTTCTACAACTTCTTCTACTTCTTCTACCTCTACAATTTCTTCTACTTCTATTGCTTCAGTTTCATCTGTTTCAGTAGATTCAATTACAGTTTCTTCAACTTCCTTTTCATCTTCAACAATTTCAATTTTTTCTGGTGCTGGTGGTGGTGGCGTTTTTGGTTTCACTGGCTCTACTCTTTCAGTAATTACAGTTTCTTCTTCCATTTCGGCATTCATCGTTACAGTACCTAAATCACCAATATTTCTATCGTATGTTTTCTTTTCTATTGCAGCATAGGTTACAAATAATGCTAAAACCAAACCTATTTGCATAAAAATTTTACTGTAATTTTCTAAATTTGATTTTGGGTGTTTTTTAATTTCCATTGTAAAGAGTTTTTAATAGTTCGCTAATTTAATTAAATTATTGGTTTATATACAAGTCTTAGTATGAATTAACTGTAATTTTTTTTAATATTTGATTAAAAACGAACAATCCTAATAAAATACCTAGGGTATTTGCAAGTACATCTTTGTAATCGCCTGTTCTGTATACGGTTAATGTTGCTTGCAAAACTTCAATAATTATGCCAAAAATTATGCAACTAATTACGATAACATATTTTAGTGATTTTTTTTTATAAAATGAGAACAACCAGCAAATAGAAAGTGCAAAGTATGCAGACAGGTGATATACTTTGTCTATGTTATTAAAACTTTCTTTAAGCTTAGGCATTCTCATTAAACTTAAATATGCAATTGTAATTGTTATTAGTATTGCAATGATATAAAAATTATCCTTGAATAAGTTCTTTATACGCTTCTGCATCTAATAAATTTTCTATTTGAGAAGTGTCTGATAATTCAATTTTAATCATCCAACCTTTACCATACGGATCAGAATTTACAAGTTCTGGTTCGTCTTCTAAAGCTTCATTAAATTCAATTACTTCACCTGTTAAAGGCATAAATAAATCTGAAACAGTTTTAACCGCCTCTACAGAACCAAAAACATCTCCTTCTTCTACAGTATCGTCTAAGGTGTCTACATCTACATAAACGATATCTCCTAGCTCTCCTTGTGCAAATTCTGTAATACCAACTGTTGCAGTATTTCCTTCAATTTTAATCCACTCGTGATCTTTTGTGTATTTTAACTCTAATGGTAATTTCATTCTTTAATTAATTTTATAGTGTTATTGTTAATTTCCTCCTAGGTTATAAATAATATTAAATCCTCCATTAATCGACTGTCTCGGAAAAGTGGTTGAGATTGCATATTTAGATGTTTGATGATTATAGTAAAATGATGCTGTTAGGCTATTGCTTAATCTATAATCTGCGGTAAATTTAATAGAAAAAAGTTTCTGTCCACCACTTATTTGATTATTATCTTCATCTACAGATCTAATTTGTGTTAAATTATCTCTTAAAGATACATCTGCTCTTAAGTTTATATCTCCTTTTAGAGTTTGTTTTTTTCCTGTAAATCGGGTATTAAACTTTACGTCTTTAAATACATAACCCATTCCAAAAACATATTCTGTTCCTTTAATATCAGTTAAAGTACTGTTATTAAAATTCATGGTAAGGGTTCTATCTCTTTTTACTTCTCCTCTAAGTGAGAAAGAGTTTCTCATTTTCATATCTAATTTAATTAGTGGAGAAAATTCATCAACTAAAGTGGCAGCAGCTACTAATAATTCTGGTTCATAATTGTTAGCTACATTTATATTTGCATACGGATTATTACCATCATACTGCAAGTTGTTTGTAAAACTAGATAGGGTATAAGAAGATCTATAACCATGTGATACTACAAAGTTGCTAAAGTTTTTCTTAAAGAATTTTAATTTCATTAACCCATTGTATCTAAGTGTCCAGTTAGGAATTGGAATATTTCTAAATAAACCTGTGTTTACTTTATCAGGGCTCTGCCCAGAATATGCAGCCATAAAAGCAGGTAATAATACTTGTTGACTATTTGCACCAAAACCACTTACCGGAACTCCATTTTCGTTTGCAAGTCTGTTAGAAATGATACTTCTATAGTCTCTTAATTTTTGAAACAATTCATCGCCGTCTGAAAATGCCGTAGAAACCATAGAATAACTAGTACTAAAGTTTCCTGTTTCAAAAGCAGCAATATTTTGATCTAACTCGCCAAACTCAGTTCCGTTATTTATAACATCTAATTGTTGAGATAAATCTCTTGTTTTAATTTTATTACCCCTAACATCTATATTTAAATCCTTAATTGGTTTTAAGGTAAATGTATAATCTAATTTGTTGTAATGTGTTTTACTGTAGGTTTTATTGTAATAATCTCCATCAGCATCTCTTGGTGTTACTAACCATCCATTTTCTAAGGCCTTGTTTCTAATGTCTACTTGACTACCAAAGGCAAAAGAAGTAGGTGCGCCTCCTAAAAAGCCAACATCTTCTGTGTAACCTGGTAATAATTGTCCGTTGTTTTCCGAGTAGCTAATTTTACCTTGTTTTATAGATGTTAAAATATCATAAGTACCTTTTAGAATTGTTTTACCAATAGATAGTTTTTTCTTTTTATTTATTCCAGCTGTGCTTCTTCCAGGAGTTCTAGGTAAACTAGCACCTTTTAATCCTTTCGATTTTTTTGCTTCTCTAAGGCTTCTACGTTGACTCTTGGTTAGTAATAATTTTTCGAAACCAAGGCCTTTGTAAAAGCTATCAAAATTTAAAGTGGTATTTAAATTGTGGGTATTAGCATTCTGAATTACGTTTCCAATCAAATCTACAGAAGATACATCAGCGCCATCAACATCTATAGTGTTTTGTGGTGCCGCTTGCCAATCAAAATCTGCCGTGTATGCATAATCTGCTTTAATAAATTTTAAAAACGGAATTTTATCAATTGGTAAATTATAGGTTCCGTTTAATGTTTGATGATATTGGTTTGCTCTTCCTGTGTTAAAGAAATCATCAAATACTTGAATCTCATCATTACTATTAAAAGTATCATACACATAACTATTGGTTGCATTAAAATTTAATTGCAACGATTTTGTTAAATCAAAACCAATTGTGTAATCCCAATCAAATAAGAACCTACGTTGTTTTAATTCTGGTTGTGGAGATAATCCTTCTACTAAATTTCTAGATTGTTGTTCGTTATAATTTCTATTGATGCTAGAATTAACGGCAAATGTTTTAGGTATTGGGTTAAAGTTAAAATCTTTTATCAACTTTAAATATTCACTTTTAAAGAGTGATGAGTTTTTAAAAGGTTCTATTGGTTTAGAATCGAAACTAAAGTTATAAGATGCAGAAGCTCTTACACTTTCGTTAATACGTTTTTTGATGTTGTAATTTCTCTGAAATTCTTTATTATGTGCATAAGAAACTGCTAAATTTTCTACATCGTAAAACTTAGGTTTTTTTGTAGAATTAGGGTTTCTATTCTTTTTTACGTTTGTAAAACTAATGCTAGTTCTTTTAGTATAATCTCTAGAAAACTCACTGTTTTCATTTTCTCCTAAAGCATCTGCTAGTTCTACATCTTGAAATTGAGGATCGTATTTAGGGTCTATATAAACCTCACCAACACTATAACTCATAGGTAACTGAATTCCCCAATCTTTTGGAGTTAAGACTTTTCCTAAATTAATGGTTGTAGCAACATCATATTGTTTTGTTTCGTCTAAACTACGTTGGTTTACCCTTTCTTCTACATTACCAAAACCTACGGTAGACATACTACCAGATAAAGATACATTTGCTACATCCGCAAAATTGGCATCGGCATTTAATACTGCAGCCCAACCACCTTGGTTGTCAAATCCAGAAGAACGTAATTCATTAAACCAAACCTCTCCACTTATTGGCGATGTTGTATTGTTTTTTAGCCCTAAAACAATTGTTTTTAATTGTGCTAATGTTGGGTTTCCTTTTACAGCTATTGTATACGGAATTTCTGGATCTTGTTCTATAGAGGTGTATAAATCTGTAATTGCACTTCCAGCTCTATCTCTTTCTAATTTTACTAATCCGAAAGTTTCTAAAAAAGCGTTTAAATTATTTGCTTCTGGCCAAAGATCTAAGGCAGAAGTACCGTTTGTAGAAACTTTTAATGGAACTTCTATTTGATAATAGTTGTCATCTAAATCTGTACCTAATCTTATAATGGCAGAAAAGTCGTTGTCACTTATGGCAAGAGCGCCTTCATTCTTTTGAAGATGCATAAACATCTTTAAATTTTTGAATCGCCTTAAATCCATACTAATATTTTTGTAAATAGCCCTTGCTTCATTTGCAGGCAGGTTGTTTACTTTTAAGGTAACAGATTGTTCGTTTTGCAGTTGTACACTAGTACTACCTTGCAAACGCTCTCTTTCTATTCCTGGAGGTTGTATGTAGCTTCCTTCGTTTTGCTCGATACTTACAACACCAACTTCAAAATCTTTTAATTGATTATCATCTAAATCTATAGGAGTTGTTAGGTCTTCGTCTAGTGTTTTTGTGTAACGTCTCCAATCTCCACGTACCAAGTCTAATTCTCCAAAACGAATTACAACAGGTATTTTAAAATTGGTTAAAAACATTCTCATAAAACGGATACTATTAAAATCTGATATACCATTAACTGGTGTTCCGCTTCTTATAGGAACTCTAAATTGATACCACGTTGTTTTTTGATTTACACCGTTTTCTAAAGTAACGTCTGTTGTTTTTTCATCAACAATAAAATTCTTTCCTACTACCAAATCATTTCTATTCATAGAAATTTTATACTCGTAGTAACTTTCTACGGTATTCATGGTTTGATCTTTATTAATATCTTCTACATCTGGATACGATGTTGATGATGTTGGATACGTTTCTGGAGATTGATTTAAGGTTGGTGAGTTGCCTTGTGTGTTGTTGTAGTTTTTATATCTAGTAATAATTGATGCATTATTAGCATCTAATTGCGATCCTCTAAAGTATTGAAAGTTATCTGATGCAGGGTCATTTGGGTTTAATTTACTAAAGTTAGAAAGAGTAGTACTGTATTTAGCAAATTCATCAGTATCATTTAAACCATCAAAACCAACATCTTGGTTAGCTCTTGCCTCATCATCTTCATTAAAAGCATAAATAATAGATGGGTTTGTAGGTACTTTACCCCAAGTTGTCGGAGCTGTATTTAGATCGCCACCCGTTTCTGGTAAACCATTTTCATACATTTTACGACTATCTTTTAAGATGTCTTCGGATACATTACCTAAGTTAATGTATAAATCTCCTACTTGGTTTGAAACATCGTCAGGATTCATTCCTGCAGGTAAACCTTCTTCTGGTCTAATTGAATAATTTTCATAAGGGTCCATCACCCAAAATTGTACATACTCTATATTTGCTTGATCAAAATTATTGGTTGTTAAAGGTCTCATAACGCCTCCCCATCTATTTTCAGGATCAGAGAAAGTACCATCTGTATTTACATTGATTCCTGTATCAAAATTATAAGAACCTCTTTCTGATGGGAAATAAGCCAAATCTAAGGTTCTTATTAATGAATTCTGCGTAATGTCTAATTGAATATTAGGAAACAACTCTCTATAATTAATTTGTCTTGTTTCTGCTCTAGAAAGTTCTGCTGCACTTATGTTTGATGGAGTATCTCCTGCTCCGTAAAAAATTTGATCTACATTATACCAAGCCAATCTTCCTCTTTGGTAATTGTAAGATAAATCTTCTTGTTCACCATTAAAGCCAGGGAAATATTTAGGAGTACTTGCTTGGTGCCAATCTAACGGAGATAAGATGCTAATTGGTATTTGAGAAGCTTCGAAATCATCTATATAAGAAGTTGCTGCACCTGTTACGTCTATTCCGCTTGGTGTACCAGGAAGTAAGTAGGCCATATCTGCTCTAACTGATAAGTTAGAAGGCACATCTGTATCTACAAAAGGTAATTTATTTGCCAATTTTGTAAAATAAGGCACTTCTGTAGAATAATCTACATTTACCCCAAACATGGTGTTGTTTATTGGGTCTGAACCAAAGTTTACTTTAGGAGTAATAGGTCTTTCATTTACATTTAAAACAGTTGCACCAACAATAAATTTATCAGAAAATTTATGTTCAACATCAACACCCATAAATGTTTTTCGTTGTTGATTAAATACGGCATTGTTTTCTGTAGACACACTAATTGGTGTTCCAGATGCTTGCAAGCCTGTATCTATAATTTGTACACGACCAAGTTGATAATCTACCACATAATCTACACCTTCTACCAATTGTCTACCACCAGCGGTTACTTTTACAGATCCTCTTGGTACATTAAATGCGCCAATTGGTATCCCTCCAGAAGTTTCTGATTTAAAATATCCTTTTAAGAAATATTTATCTTTATTTTGATAGTTGTTTTGTGCATTTACCTTGGTATTTAAATAAAGTTCTTTAAATAAGTAAGTAGCATCTTCTGTATTTATTAGTTCATCTGCTAAATCATTACCAAAAGGTTCTGGCTCTGGGAAAAAGATAAATCCGTTTTGAGAATTAACAGTGATGCCTTCTACATAATCGAAAAATCCGTCTGGTTCTCTAAACTGACTTTGGTCTAACTGGTCTAATTTTAAAATTTGTAGTAAAGGTAAATTAGCGATTCCTGCAGTTTTAGCATTTTGTAAAACGTTAGAAGGAATTCCTGTTTGATCATCTCTATATTGAATTTCGAAACGAAAACCATCCTGCGTTAGCGGAAAAGCACCTAAAGCGTATACGTTTTTCATCATCAAACGCCATGTAGGAAAAGATTCTTCAATAGTAACTCCACCAACAACTCTATCTCTTTTTGTTTTTAAAATCTCACTACGTAATAATTTTACAGCTAAAGCCTGAGGTGCTAATATTCCGTCATTAGAAAATTCACCAACTTTAAAAGAGTTTTTTGTGCTTCCTGTAACACCTCCAGCAATGGTATACTCATAAGCAACGGCTAAAACTTCACCATCATTTAATCTTCTATTTAAAGAAATAAAACCCAATTGAGCATTTAAGGTGTATTCACTTGTGTTTAATTTTCGGGCATTTTCTAACACAGAATAATCTGTACCTTCACTCATGTTGTAAGGCTGTAACGTGCTATTTACGGTAGAAATACTTCTAATTCCGCTAGTTGTAGTTAGTAAGTTAGATAAATTATTAGACTCATTTGCAGGAATATTTCCACCCGTAGTTGTTGGCGGACTTGTGGGTTGTACTTCTCCTGTTTGATTTACCAAAACATCTGTATCAGATTCTCCAATATCTGCTAAAGCCACAATACTTCTATAATCTTCTGTACTAGCATTTCTGTTGGTTATCCAAACTTCTACTCTTGTAATGTTAATTTGACTGTTGATTAACGGATAATTTTTAAGAGAATTTGCGTAGTTGTCTATAAAATACTGTGATAAGAAAAAGTGACGATCATTATCATAATCTGTTGCCTGTAATTGAAATTCTTGTATAGATGCTCCACCTTCTGCAACAACAGTTTTACTTTCTGAGTTTTGCTGAGAAAAGACCGCAGTTATGTTTGTGTTACCAAATTTTAATTGTGTTTTTACACCAAATAAACTTTGCGCACCGTTAATTAAAGAGTTTTTAATGGGCATAGAAACGTTACCTGCTTCTATTCCTTGTAAAATATCATCTTCGGTAGGTTCGTAACCAATTTTTACTAAGTTCTGAAAATCGAAAGTAGATTGTGTGTCGTAATTTGCAGTGAAATCTAAACGTGTACCAACTTGGGCACGAATACTTGCATTAATTTGTTGATCAAAATCGAACGTAAAACTACTTCTATTTTCTTCTGATAATTGTGGGTTTTCTGTATTCTGATAAATAAAACCTAGCTTTAAATTTAAACTTCCTGTAGGAGTTACTTTAATTTCACTTCCACCAAAAATAGTTTTAAAAAAATCTGAATTTACATAATAAGTAGGCAGTAAATCTTTTTGAGCGTCTTTAGAACCCTTTTTCTTAGAATTTGTAGCGCTTACTTTGTCTTTATAATATTGCGTCATATCTTTTTTTAAGCGATAATCTGCGTATTCTCTTTGAGTTAGATAAATAGGAGTTTTAGTGTAATAATCGCCTATTTTTTCTATAATTACATATTTGTTTAAATCTTTATCAAAGATAATTTCTTTCTCTGCTAAATAGTCTAAAAACAAACCTCCGGTTTGATCTTTTTTAAAGTTATATCTTAACTTTAAAGTATCATTTTTTACGGTAATAGAATCTGTATTTTTATTTGTTTGCGCATGTAGGGAAATGTTTGCTATAAAAGCAAAAGCAAGAAATAAGATTATTTTTTTTAAAAAATTTCTCAAAATTATTATAAATTTTTTAAGGCTAGTTTTATTAAATTTTCTACGGTGGCCTCGGGGTTTTCTTTTAAAATGTTAGAGATTACTTTCTCAGACTGTTTTTTATTAAAACCTAAAACCTCTAAAGCAGATAACGCTTCATCTTTACTGGTATTGCTTGTAAATGTAGAAACTTCATCAATATTAAAAGTTTTTAAAATTTTATCTTTTAAATCAACAATTACTCTTTGTGCTGTTTTTATACCAATTCCTTTTACCGATTGTATTAATGGTACGTTTTCTGATGCAATTGCATGTTGTATTTCTTCTGATGTCATAGAAGATAACATGGTTCTTGCAATACTTGGCCCAACGCCAGAAACAGAAATTAATAGTTTAAAAACTTCTCTTTCTGTTTTAGAAATAAATCCAAAAAGGGTGTGTGCATCTTCTCTTATAGATAAATGTGTGTATAAAACAACCGCTTCATCATCTGGTAAACTAGAGAAAGTGTTTAGAGAAATATGTAATAAATAACCAACTCCGTTGCAATCTACTACAACTTCTGTTGGATTTTTTTCTACCAACCTCCCTCTAATTTGTGTAATCATAGCTCTTTTTTTCTTTGCGACTAAAGTAGTAAATATTATTTGTTGTTTCTTTTTTCTTTTTCCTGGGCGTCTACAGCAGCCAAAGCAGCCATATTTACCATTTCATCTACACTAGAACCCAATTGCAAAATATGTACAGGTTTACTTAATCCTAAAATGATAGGGCCAATAGATTCTGCGTGGTTTAATTGTTTTAATAATTTATAGGTAATGTTTGCCGATTCTAAGTTAGGGAAAATTAAAACATTTACTTTTTTACCATTTAGTTTAGAAAATGGAAATTCTTTTGCTAGCATTTCTGGGTTTAAAGCAAAATCTGCTTGTAATTCACCATCTATAACTGTATCTGGAAAATGACGATGTAAATAAGAAACCGCCTCACTAATTTTCTTTGAAGTTTCAGAACTAGAAGATCCAAAGTTAGAAAAAGAAACCATTGCCATATTTGGAGACATACCAAACATCTTTACAAAGTTACCTGTCATTTGTGATATCTTAACCAATTCTTTCGCAGAAGGGTTTACATTGATGGTGGTATCTGCTAAAAATAACGGACCTTGTTTCGTTAACATTAAGTTGGTTGCAGCAATTTTGGTAATTCCTTTGTCTTTTTCAATCAATTCTAAAATTGGTTTTAGAACTGTTGGATAAGGTCTAGAATACCCTGTAATTAATGCATCTGCTTCTCCTTCATTTACCATCATTGCAGCAAAGTAGTTACGCTCTCTCATTAATTTTGTAGCCTCGGATAGAGTACGTCCTTTACGTCTTCTGTTTTTCCAATAAATATTTCCAAAACGCTCTCTTCGTTCTGTTTCTTCATCGGTTTTTGGGTCTATAATTGGCACATTTGCTGTAAAACCAATTTCTTCTTTTAATGCTAAAATTACTTCTTTGCGTCCTAATAATATCGGTTTACCAATTTTTTCATCGTGCACCCTTTGTGCTGCTTTTAAAACATCTAAATGGTCTGCTTCTGCAAAAACAATGCGTTTTTTATTACTTTTTGCTCTGTTGTGTAAAAGTCTTACTTCTTTACTTCCAGAACCAGAGCGTTCCATTAATTCTTCTCGGTATTTATGCCAATCTTGTATTGGTTGTAAAGCAACACCAGAATCCATCGCTGCTTTTGCAATGGCTGGTGGAATTTCATAAATTAATCTTGGGTCAAAAGGTTTTGGAATAATATATTCTCTACCATAAGCTAAACTTACTTCATCATACACAATATTTACTTGCTCTGGAACAGATTTTTTAGCTAAGTCTGCTAAGGCATGTACTGCAGCCATTTTCATTTCTTCATTAATTTTAGTAGCTCTAACATCTAAAGCACCTCTAAAAATAAATGGAAATCCAAGTACATTATTCACCTGGTTTGGGTAGTCAGATCTACCTGTTGCCATAATAATATCTTTTCTTGTAGCAACCGCTAAATCGTATTCTATTTCTGCAACAGGGTTTGCCATTGCAAACACTATTGGGTCTTTTGCCATAGACAAAAGCATTTCTGGAGAAACAACGTTTCCTTTAGATAGCCCAATAAAAACATCTGCATTATGCATGGCTTCTTCTAAAGTATTTAGGTCTTTGTCTGTTGCAAATTCTGCTTTTTGTGGAGTAAGATTACCTCTATCTTTTCTAATAACTCCTTTACTGTCGCACATGACAACATTTTCTTTTTTTACACCTAGTTTTAAATACAATAGGGTACAAGAAATTGCCGCTGCTCCAGCGCCATTTACAACAATTTTTACTTTGCTAATATCTTTGTTTGTAATGTCTATGGCATTTTTTAATGCTGCAGCAGAAATAATTGCCGTACCGTGTTGGTCATCGTGCATTACAGGAATGTCTAATTCTTCCTTTAATCTTCTTTCAATTTCAAAAGCTTCTGGGGCTTTAATATCCTCTAAGTTGATGCCTCCAAAAGTAGGGGCAATTGCTTTTACTGTTTGTATAAAAAGTTCTACATCAGTTGCGTCAACTTCAATATCAAAAACATCAATATCTGCAAATATTTTAAAGAGTAGTCCTTTTCCTTCCATAACAGGTTTAGAGGCATCTGGACCAATATCACCTAAGCCTAAAACGGCAGTTCCGTTAGAAATTACAGCTACTAAGTTTCCTTTTGCTGTATATTTATATGCGTTGTTTTTATCCTTTTCTATTTCTAAACAAGGCTCTGCAACACCTGGTGAATATGCCAGTCCTAAATCGTGTTGAGTAGCGTATTTTTTAGTAGGAACTACTTCTATTTTTCCTGGTTTTGGCTTTGCGTGATATAATAAAGCTTCGTGTCTTTTTCTAGAATCGCTCATGATATTAAGTCTTTGCTTGTTTAAGCTTACAAATATATGATTTTCAGCGGAAGAGAAAATTTATTTTCTATTCTTTTAAGTGGTTATTTTTTTATTAAAAAAAGCTTTTATCCTAATGTGGTGCCTTAAAAAATAATTTTTACTCCTTGTTTAACAAATCTTTAAAAGGATAAATAGAACTTATAGTTTATGTTTGTATTTATCAACCAAAATTACGTTATGAAATATTTTGCTTTTTTACTCATTTTTTTTACCTCTTTATCGGCTTTATCACAAGTAAAAGGAAGGATTACCGATACCAAAAACAACCCTTTATCATTTGTAAGTATTTATTTAAATAAAACGGTAACAGGCACAACTTCTAATGATAGTGGAGAGTATGTTTTAAATGTTACTAAAAAAGGAAAGCAAACAATTGTTTTTCAAATTTTGGGGTATAAAACCGTAAAAAAGAAAGTGAATATTACTGCTTTTCCTTTTGAATTAAATATTCAATTAGAAGAAGAAGATGTACAATTAGCGGAGTTTTCTATTTCTACAAAAGACAATCCTGCAAATAGAATTATTAAAAATGTAATAGCTAATAAAGAGAAGAATACAGATAAGTATGCAAAGTATACGGCTAAATTTTATTCTCGTGGTTTGTATAAAATAAAGGATGCACCAGAAAAATTTTTAGGTCAGAATTTGGGTGATTTTGGTGGTGGATTAGATTCTACTAGAAGCGGAATTATTTATCTTTCGGAAACTGTTTCTGAAATCCATTTTCAGAAAAAACCTAAAAAGTTTAAAGAAAAAATTATTGCTTCTAAAGTTAGTGGAGAAGATAACGGAATTAGTTTTAACAGGGCAGAAGATGCCAATATCAATTTTTATAATAACAGTGTAACGTTTGGTAACGATTTAATTTCACCCATTTCTACCAATGCTTTTAGTTATTACAAATTTCAATTAGAAGGTACTTTTTATGAAAAAAGCGGAAAACTAATCAACAAAATAAAAATTATTCCTAAAAGAAAGAATGACCGAGTTTTTAATGGTTATTTATATATTGTAGAGGATGATTGGGCTTTGTATGGTGCCGATGTTTCGGTAACGGGTGCGCAAGTAAATATCCCTATTGTAGATGTTTTATATTTAAAGCAAAATTATAATCATTCCTCAGAAAATGATGCTTGGGTTTTAATTAGCCAAAGTATCGATTTTAAAGTAGATGGTTTTGGTTTTAAGTTAGATGGTCGTTTTTCTTCTGGATATTCCGATTATAATTTTAATCCTACGTATCATAAAGACACTTTTACTAATGAGGTTTTATCCTTTGAAAAAGAAGCAACAGAAAAAGATACGGTGTATTGGAATGCCTTAAGACCGGTTCCGTTAACGTTAGAAGAAACATTAGATTATAAATTTAAAGACAGTTTAAAACTTGTTAGAAAATCTAAAAAGCATTTAGATTCTGTAGATAAAAAGCAAAATAAGTTTAATTTATTGTCACCAATAATGGGGTATACTCATAGAAATTCTTATAAAAAATGGTCTGTTTCTTATGATGGATTAATAGATGATTTTAGCTTTAATACCGTGCAAGGTTTTAACACCTCTTTAGGGGTGAGTTTTTTTAAAGAACAAAATGATAAAGGAAAATGGTGGAATGCAGGTGTAAAGGCTAATTATGGTTTGTCAGAAAAACGCTTAAGACCAACCTTCTTTTTTACTAAAAAATGGAATGATATTTCGAGACCAAGAATGACTATTTCTGGGGGAGTTACTACTGCTCAGTTTAATGATAGAAACCCTATCATGAAGTTAAATAATACTATTAGTTCTTTAGTAAGGAGGTTAAATTATTTAAAGATTTATGAAAAAGAGTTTGCTAAAATAAGTTATTCAGAAGAAATTAAAAATGGTTTTTATCTGTCATCATCTTTAGAATACGCAAATAGAAAGCCTTTATTTAATACTACAGATTATTCGTTTGCTTCGAAAGATAATAATGGAGGCTATAAATCTAATAATCCTTTAGATAGAAATGATTTTGATAATGCAGCATTTACAGCGCACAAAATGGCGACTCTAAATGTAAAAGGGACTTTTGTTTTTGGGCAGAAGTATTTGTCTTATCCAGATAGTAAATTTAATGTAGGTAATCCTAAATTTCCGACTGTTAGTGTTACCTATACTAAAAAGTTTGAAGCGACTAACTCTGAGTTGAATTCAGATTTGTTTCGTATTAATGTGAGGCAAGATATTGATGCCGGAAATTACGGAAAGTTTGTGTATAATGTAAAAGGAGGTGTTTTTTTAGAAAAGAAAAATATTCCTTTTATGGATTTGTTGCAAGCTAATGGAAATCGTTTGCTATTTCCTTTAGATGGAGAGTTAAATAGTTTTGGTTTGTTAGAGTATTATAAGTTTTATACAAATGATAGGTATGCAGAAGCGCATGTAGAACATAACTTTAAAGGAGCAATTTTAGGTAAAATTCCGTTGCTAAATAAATTGAATTTTCACTTAGTGGGTGGAGCAAAAACGTTAATTATGGCCGATAAAAAACCGTATACAGAATATTCTGTAGGATTAGATAATATTGGTATAGGGAAATGGCGCTTGTTAAGAATAGATTATGTAAAATCTTTTCATGCAGGAATTAAAAGTAACGGTTTGTTGTTTCGATTGACTATGTTTTAATTATTTTTGAAAGATGAAAATTCAAATACTTTTTTTCGGGATTACAACAGATTTAGTAGGTGCTTCAAATTTAGATTTAGAAATTACTGATGCTTTAACAGTTGTAGGTTTTAAGAATTTTTTGAAGGAAGAATATCCGGAGTTAAAAAATATCAATTCTTATGCTATTGCCGTAAATGAAAGTTATGCGGCAGATGAGTTAGCCTTAAAAGAAGGCGATGTAATTGCTGTAATTCCGCCAGTTAGCGGAGGGTAAAAAGCCTGTTTTTTATCCCCCGAAGGGAAGAAACAAGCTTGTATGATTTTCTGAAAAAATAGAGATACTTATTTTTGACAATATTTTTTATCAATATAAAAAGTACCAAAAGGAATTACAGAGGCAACTAAAACAATTCCTAAAGTTTTGTTACTCCAATTCATTTCTTTTTTAATTACAATAGCTAAAACAACATATAACATAAAAAGAATACCATGAGGCATTCCTAACATTTTTACATAAGTTGCATCACCCTGAATATACTTAATTGGTGTTGCTATAAATAACAATAATAAGTAAGAAATCCCTTCTAAGATGCTTACAAGTCTAAAGATGTTTTTCATTTTATAGGTATTAATCATTGCGAATAAAGTGAAGCAATCTGTTTAAATTAAGAGATTACTTCGTGGAAAACTCCTCGTAATGACGTTTCATTTATTTTTGCGAAAATACAATTTTGTTTTCCTATTTTTGTTGATGAATGGAAAGAACTTCAATAAAAATTACATCAGAAAAATTAGATTTACAAGAATGTTACAATTTTGTAGAAGATGATGCTTGTGGCGGAATTTCTGCATTTGTAGGTACAGTTAGAAATGATACACAAGGAAAAGAGGTGTTGCAATTAGATTTTTCTACTTACAAACCAATGGCAATTAAAGAAATGCAAAAAATTGCAGATATGGCTTTAGAGAAATTCGATATTAAAAAAATAGCCATTCATCATGCAGAAGGAATGTTGCAGGTTGGTGAAATTCCTGTAATTATAACAACTTCTTCTAAACATAGAAAAGCCGCTTTTGAAGCTTGTGAGTTTGCTATTGATACCCTAAAAGAAACAGTGCCAATCTGGAAAAAAGAATACTTTGCAGATGGTGAGGTTTGGGTAAATGCACATCCGTAATTTAGTTGGCGGTTCTCAGTATTCAGTTTGCAGTCAAAAATTTTAGCCAATGCTGTTGCGAGCGTCTCGCTCGTACCTTTTCTTAAAACATTGTAGGAATAAGTTCGTGGAAATTACGCCGCATGTTATTGGTGTTTGCACGAGCGGGACGCTCGCGCTAGCGGGGGCTTGTGGAGGTGTTTTTAGCCAATGCTGTTGCGAGTGTTTCGCTCGTATCTTTTCTTAAAACATTGTAGAATAAGTTCGTGGAAATTCCTCCGCATGTTATTTGTATTTGCACGAGCGGGAAGCTCGCGCTAGCGGGTAACTTTTAATGATTGTAAGACTGTGCTTGTGGAAGTATTTTTACTTGCCTACTGCCTACTGCCTACTGCCTACTGCTTACTGCTTACTACTTTCTGCCTTTCTGCTTTGGATCCATAAGTAAAACTGCAATCCAAATAAAATAGCACCCGCCAATAAATGTGTTGCTTGTGTGCCTAAAGGAAATTCTGCATAATACATTAAAATACCTGTAATGGTTTCTAAGAAAATTAAACCAACTACCCAATTTACAAGTTTGTAGCCTAGTTTTTTTGCCTGATTTAGATAAAATAAAGCTAAATTAATTAGTACAATTGCTATGGTAAAGGATCTGTGAAAATAGAATTTAAAACTCGGATTCATTAAACTATAATCTTTGTTTTCGAAACCGTAAAGTTTTACTTGTTCGTCTATAAATTGTCTTACTTGGGTACCCATTGCAATTTGTATCAAAGAAAAAGCAGCAGAAACAATTAGTAATTTACTAAAGAGTGAATTGTAAGTGTAGGTCTTTTTTTTATCCGAAGTAATAAATTTTAATTGTAATAAAAGAGCAATAATAATTAAGCCTATTACCATGTGAATGGTAATAATTGTTGGTTTTAAATTGGTGTCTACCACTGTTTTTCCTAACCAAGCTTCTACCAACATTAAAAAGAATGCTGTGTAAGCTAATAACGGAACGCGTTTGTCTGTTTTCCAGAATTTTGTGGCCCCGTATATAAGGAATAAGAAAACAAAACCAGCTAAAACAGAACTTAACCTGTTAATGTATTCTGTCCAAGAGTGGTATTTATTAAATTTAGCGTAATCGTGTTTGGTATATTTTTTCCAATTATCAATTTTAAATTCAGAATCCGTTTTAACGGTGTGTTCTGCAACATATAAAGCTTCATCTTTAATAATGATAAATCCTTTTTTAAATTCGGTATTTGGTTTCCAGGTAATTTGTTCTTCTGCGGTTGGCGGAATATAATAGCCAAAACATTTAGGCCAATCGGGACAGCCCATTCCAGAACCAGTCATTCTAACAACAGCACCTGCTAAAAAAATTAAGTAGACAGATATGATAGCAATTTGTACAGTTTTTGGAAATCTACTTTTCATAAAAGAATATTATTTCTGCAAAAATAAGACAAAAAAAAGCCGCTTAAAAAATAAGCGACTTGTTCTTTTTAAAAAATTTAAAAGAATAGAATTAGATAACTCTAACGTCTACTGCATTTAAACCTTTTCTACCTTCTTTAAGGTCGAACTCTACTGCGTCACCTTCTCTAATTTCGTCAATTAATCCTGATACATGTACAAAGTACTCTGTGTTTGAATCATCTTCTGTTACAAATCCAAATCCTTTAGATTCGTTGAAGAATTTTACTGTTCCTTTTTTCAAAATAATATAATATAAATGTTAATAATACTGCAAATATAAGATTATATTAATTGGTTTTACCTAATTGCTGTTTTAAATAATTTTTTTACTTTTTTTTATAAAAAAATGAGGTTTTAAAAATGAAAATTGTGGGTGCAAAAAGGTCATAATAATTCTTTGTTAGCAGTGTTTTAAGAATGTCAACAGTAGCAATGACTTAGCCGTTTTTTATGTTTTAAGATGTTGGTTTTCATTTAATTGAAAAAGTGTTATTTTTCTTTAAACTTGAAAAAAAAACGGCTATTGTTAAAAACTTCAAGGGATTTGTGAATAAGTATAACTTTCTTTTTGGAACAAAAAAAGCAATCTTTGTAAGACTTGTTCTTAACAACAAATTAACCTTCAAATAACACCAATTTACCGTGGAGATTACGCACATCATAAAAAGAGACTCTGAAAGAACCACTTTTGAGTTAGAGAAAATTATTAATGCTATTGAAAAAGCAATGCTTACTGTAAATAATGGCTCTAGAAACGACGCTATTGCAATTTCTAACATTGTACATGGTACTTTATTAGAAAGAAGGTTAAATGAACCCGATTATACACCCACGGTAGAACAGGTTCAGGATATTGTAGAGTATAAATTAATGGACAGCCCTTTTCATGATGTGGCAAAGGCGTACATTTTATATAGAGATGAACAAACAAGAAGTAGAAAGCCTAATATTTTTGAGAAAAGGATAAACTTAAAACCTTACGATTATCCTGCTTTAGGAGAATATGTAGATGCTATTAGACACTCTTATTGGATACATACAGAATTTAATTACACAAGCGATATACAAGATTTTAAAGCAATTCTTACTGATGTAGAGCAAAATGCTATAAAGAATACCATGTTAGCCATTTCTCAAATAGAAGTAGCTGTTAAAACTTTTTGGGGAGACATTTATAAAAAAATGCCGAAGCCAGAAATTGGTTCTGTTGGCGCAACATTTGCAGAGAGTGAAGTACGTCATCATGATGCGTATTCTCATTTATTAGAAATTTTAGGATTAAATAATGAGTTTAAAAACTTAAAGAAAAATCCTATTATAATGAAACGTGTTAACTATTTAGAAGGCGCGTTAAAAAATGTAAATAGTGAAGATAACCAAGAGTTTTCTGAATCTATCATTTTATTTTCTCTATTTATAGAGCACGTATCTTTATTTTCTCAGTTTTTAATTATCATGGCCTTTAATAAGCATAAAAATGTTTTAAAAGGTATTTCTAATGTGGTAGAAGCTACTTCTAAAGAAGAGCAAATTCATGGAGATTTTGGTATTGATCTTATTAAAATTATAAAAGAAGAAAACCCAGATTGGTTTGATGAAGGTAATAATTTATTGGTGCAAGAAACTTGTAAAGAAGCCTTTCTTTCTGAAAGTAAAATTATAGACTGGATTTTTGAAAAAGGAGAATTAGATTTTCTTCCTAAGAACGTTATTAAAGAGTTTATTAAAAATAGATTTAATAATTCTTTAGAGAGTATTGGTATATCAAAAGTATTTGATGTAGACCAAGTATTATTAAAAGAAACTGATTGGTTTGATGATGAAATTATTGGAACCAAACATGGTGATTTCTTTGTAAAAAGATCTATTAACTACAGTAAAAGAACTAAAAGTATAACTAGCGACGACCTATTTTAAATTATGAACCTGAACGAGACAACCACCACATCAAAATTAACAGAACACGAAAAATTAATTCAAGCAAGAAACGCCGCTAGGAAAGAAATGCTTAAAGATACTAAGGAACCAGAAATTACATGGCTAACAGAAAATAGTCGTAAATTTTTAGAGTCTGGGTATTTAACAGGAAACACAACTCCAGAAGAAAGAATACGAGAAATAGCAGACAATGCAGAAGGGATTTTAAAAATTAAAGGTTTTTCTGATAAGTTTTACAAATACATGGCTGCCGGATATTATTCTTTAGCATCGCCAGTTTGGTCTAACTTTGGTAAAAAAAGAGGTTTGCCTATTAGTTGTTTTGGAAGTCATGTTGCAGATGATATGGGAGATATTTTATTCTCTCAATCAGAAGTTGGTATGATGTCTAAATTAGGAGGCGGAACGTCTGGTTATTTTGGTAAGTTACGAGAAAGAGGAGCAGATGTAAAAAATAATGGTTCATCGTCAGGGTCTGTACACATTATGCAATTGTTCGAAAAAATGGTTGATGTTGTAAGTCAAGGTTCGGTAAGAAGAGGTCGTTTTTCTCCATATTTACCAGTAGATCATAAAGATATTAAAGAGTTTTTAGAAATAGGTACAGAAGGAAATCCAATTCAAGAATTAACCCATGGTGTTACAGTAAGTGACCAATGGATGCAAGAAATGATTGATGGAGATGTAGAAAAGAGAAGTATTTGGGCTAAAATATTACAAAGAAGAGGAGAAATAGGATACCCTTATATACTTTTTAGAGACAACGCAAATAACGGAACGGTAGATGTTTACAAAGACAAAAACCACGAAATTTATGCAAGTAATCTTTGTACAGAAATCATGTTACCATCTAATGAAGATTGGTCTTTTGTATGTTGTTTATCATCTATTAATTTAGTGCATTATGACGAGTGGAAAGATACAGATGCAGTAGAAACATTGGCATATTTCTTAGATGCAGTAATGCAAGAATTTATCAATAAGTTAGAAGTATATAGAGATTCTGCAGATAGAGACGATCAGTTTACGTTTCGTTTTATGGAAAAAGCCTATAAATTTGCAAGAGAAAATAGAGCATTAGGTTTAGGTGCTTTAGGATGGCACTCTTTATTACAATCTAAAATGTTGGCCTTTGATAGTGCAGAAGCATATTCTTTAAACAGTGAAATCTTTAAGGTAATTAAAGAAAAATCATACAAAGCATCAGAAGAGATGGCAAAAATGTATGGAGAACCAGAAGTTTTAAAAGGATATGGCAGACGTAATGCAACCTTAAATGCAATTGCACCAACTACATCATCAGCATTTATTTTAGGACAAGTATCACAAGGTATAGAGCCAATTTGGTCTAATATTTATGTAAAAGATATTGCAAAAATTAAAACGACAATTAAGAATCCTGTTTTAGAAAAACTTTTAGAAGAAAAAGGGCACAATACATCAGATGTTTGGAAAAGCATTAGAGATAACGATGGTTCTGTACAACATTTAGATATTTTAACAGAAGCAGAAAAAGACGTTTTTAAAACGTACTCAGAAATAGATCAAAATGTAATTGTATATCAAGCGGCAAACAGACAAAACCATATAGATCAAGGACAATCTATAAATATTATGGTGCATCCAGATATGCCAATTAAAGATGTAAATGCAGTATATATTAATGCTTGGAAATTAGGTGTAAAATCTATGTATTACCAACACAGTATGAATGCTGCACAGAAGTTTAAACAAAAGAAAGAATGTGCTAGTTGCGAAGGTTAATTAGTATCAGAAATAAAGATAAGAGAAGTCGAAAGGCTTCTCTTTTTTTTTGTAGCTATTTCCAGCTTTCACTACTCGCTTTTTTTGCCAAAAAAAAATGGCAAAAAAGAGCTCAAACAGACCGTTCAATCTGGGCTAAACCTATTTAGATGCTTTTAGAGAATGCAGTCAACTTTCATGCTGAACTTGTTTCAGTATCTCAACTCAGTAATATTAAAACGTTATAAGAACTTGAAATAAATTCAGGTTGACAACAAAAAAAGAGAAACCTTAAGCTTCTCTTTTTCTATTTATAAACTATTTAATAAGAGATTCTATCCCTCATTAATAATTTCAACCTTAGCACTTGCTCTTAAAATAAAGTACCCAATTACGGCAGAAATAAGCGAACCTAAAAGAATTCCTATTTTTGCAGAACTAATGTATTCTGGAGATGAGGTAAAGGCCAAACTAGCAATAAAAATAGCCATTGTAAAACCAATACCTGCAATAAACGAAACGCCAAAAATTTGTTTCACACTAACATCATCAGGAATCTGTACTAGGTTTAATTTCTCTGCAAGTAAAACAACTAACGGAATTCCTAATCCTTTACCTAAAACCAAACAAAGTATAATATTTATAACCAACGGCACTTCTATACCTACAGAACTATCTATTAAAACACCCGCATTTGCCAATGCAAAAATAGGAATGATAAAATAGGCAACCCAACCATGTAAACTATGTTCTAAATGCTGTAATGGAGACTGAAACTTGTGGCTCCAATCTTCTAATTCATCCATATGTTCTATTTGAGCATTAGATAAAATAGGTTTTTTTAATACCGTTGCATTTTTAATATCATTGTAAATATTTTCTAATTGAGATAAAAATGTGGCAGTTTCTATTTTTTGTCTTATCGGTACAGAAAAAGCTAATAAAATACCTGCTACAGTTGGGTGTACTCCAGATTTTAAGAACAATACCCAAACGATTATTCCGGTAAAAAACATAATAAATTTAGAGTAATATCCTTTGTAAGACAACAAGTATAAACCAGCTAGTAAGCCCAAACCTATAAATAATAAGGTGGTTTTAATGGCACCACTATAAAAAATGGCAATCACCAAAACAGCTTCAATATCATCTACAATGGCAAAGGCTATTAAAAATATTTTTAAACTTAAAGGGACTCTTTTTCCTAGAGAGTTTAATACAGCTAAAGAAAAAGCAATATCTGTGGCCATGGGTATTCCCCAACCTTTAAAGGTGTCTGGGTTCTGATTTAAAAGCATAAATAGGGCAACAGGCGCAATTACACCTCCAATGGCACCAAATAATGGAAATGCTATTTTTTTAATTGAATTTAATTCGCCAATTAACACTTCTCTTTTAATTTCTAAACCAATTAAAAAGAAGAAAATAGCCATTAAACCATCGTTAATCCATAATATAAGCGGTTTTTTTAGCTCAAAATTTTCTCCGGTAACTCCAATTTTATACTCTAAAAGAGAAGTGTAACTATCGCCAAAGCTAGAATTTGCCCAAATTAAGGCAATTACAGTGCTTAATAATAATAGAATACCACTAAAGCCTTCAATTTTTATAAACTTTTGAAACGGTGTAACAAATACTTTTTTTATCATAGAATTTTAATTAAAATAAACAGCTTCAAAAATTGCTAAAGGCGCCCTTCGTCCTACATTTAAAGACAATACATCGTCTTTTACAGTATAATTATCGGCTAAGTTTAAAACCTTTAAAAATGCAGGTTCATCTGTATTAGGGCAAAACATTCTAGTAGATACTAATTTGCTAAATTTAATTCGGTTACCCTCTTCTAGGGTAAATTCTCCAGAAACGGAATTACAACCCGCAAAACCAGTTACCCTATTATTTTGAGTTTTTAATGTGATAAAAATTTCACGTTCTTGGTTTTTATTCATTTTAACTTCTTTTCCTTCTAAGGATTTTAGTTTCCAGTATTTTCCTGTGATAGCAGTATCAAAAGAATCATTACTTTTTTTCTGTACAGAACTACAACTCATTACGGTTATTAGTATTAGATTGATTACGATCAGTTTAACTTTCATAAATATTTTTTTGTTAAAAAATAAATATACTTTTACTTGTCAACATAGTAAATTAAAAATTATTAAAATCTTCATAAAATTTAAAGACTAAAATTGGTTTGTATTGTTTTTTCTTTGCTTTTATCAATCCAAAATAATAGTTTGTACTTTTACACATCAAACTTTATAATTCATACATAATGAACTGGGAACAACTCCTTTCTTTAAAACGCTTTGGAGATACGCAAAAACGCGATAGAATAGCACAAGACGAAACTCGTTTGGGTTTTGATGTAGATTTTGATAGAATTATATTCTCCTCCGCATTTAGAAGCTTACAAGACAAAACACAGGTAATTCCGTTATCTAAAACCGATTTTGTACACACACGTTTAACACACAGTCTAGAGGTCTCTGTGGTAGGAAGAACCTTAGGAAGACGAGTAGGAAAGGTGTTGTTAGAGCGTCATCCTCATTTATCTAATTTAGGATACACTTTTAACGATTTTGGTGCCATTGTAGGTACTGCTTCTTTAATGCACGATATTGGAAATCCGCCTTTTGGGCATTCTGGAGAAAAAGCCATTGGAGAGTATTTTAAAACCGGAAAAGGAGTAAAATTTAAAGATCAATTATCGGATATAGAATATCAAGATTTAATAGATTTTGAAGGAAATGCAAACGGATTTAAAATTTTAACAGAATCTAGAGAAGGCATTTCTGGTGGTTTGCGTTTAAGTTATGCAACGTTAGGTGCTTTCTTAAAATATCCTAAAGAAAGTCTACCAAAGAAGCCAACCAACCATATTGTAGATAAAAAATATGGTTTTTTTCAATCTGAAAAGAATGCGTTTTTAGAAGTGGTAGAAGATTTAGGAATGAAGCAAAAATCTGCCTCTGCGGTCTCTTTTTATAGACATCCATTGGCATATTTAGTAGAAGCGGCAGATGATATTTGTTATACAATTATAGATTTTGAAGACGGAATTAATCTTGGTTTAATAGAAGAAGAGTTTGCTTTAGAGTACATGATTAAGTTGGTAAAAGATACTATTGATATTAAAAAATACCATTCTTTACAACATAAAACAGACAGAATAAGTTACTTAAGAGCTTTGGCAATTGGTGTTTTAATTAATGAAGCTGTAACTATTTTCTTGGCAAATGAAGAAGCTATTTTAAACGGAACGTTTGAGAAGTCTTTATTAGAAAAATGTAAGTACGAGGCACAAATTAACGACATTATTAAATTAAGTATTGATAAAATTTATAAAAGTACAGAAGTTATAGAAAAAGAGGTGGCTGGTTATAGAATTATTGCCGATTTGTTAGATGTTTTTGTATCGGCATTAAATAATAAATTTGAAGGAAATCCATCTAACTTTGATAGTTTGGTGTTAAACCTTTTACCAAAAGAATATCAAACAGAAACCAATAACTTGTATCATAGAATTATGCATGTTTGTAGTTATGTTTCTAGAATGTCTGATAGTTATGCTATTAGAATGCATAAAAAAATAACAGGAAATACAATTTAAATTCCATATAGAAGAAAACCACTAAACTTGTTTTTAAAAAAACCATATGCTATGTTAAACAAAACGATACGATTATTTTTTTTAATGTTGATTTCTAGTTTATTTTTCTTCTGCAAATCAAACCAAGTGAATAAAAATAACAGTAAAAAAAAGGATGAGATTATAACTTTTGAGAGCCATAAAATTGTTAAAGAGATTTATAATCAAAATAAATCTAAATTACTGATTTTAAAATATGTAGAAGGAAAGAGTCCTGTAATTACTTTCAATTATCAAGTAATTGATGTAAAAACCAAAAGGGAATTAAAAAAAGGTGTTTTTACGGGCGAAAAAATGGAATGGTTAGATGAAAGTTCTTTAAAATGTACACCTTATATTGGTATAATAGAAAAAGAAAATGATGTAATTATAGAAGAAAACACACCGACAAAAAAGAGATATATTACTATAAAAATTGACTAACCTAAAAAGCTATGAAAATGAAAAAAAAGTATTTATCAATTGTTGGTTTCGTATTCTTATCTGCCATCCTTCTTGTTGGATGTCAACAAAAAGAAAAGGAAATTGTTATAAAAAATAATTTTAAGCAATTAAAGAAAGAAAAAAAGCCTAAAGGGGTTCATAAAAAAGGAATCGAAAAGATTGCCGATTATCAAAAACAGATAAGAAAAGGAATCGATGAAGAGAATTCTACTTATAAAAAAGGATACCTTATAGAAGAATATAATAAAGCAAAACAAAAAGCATTTAAAAAAGGTAATGCTAGCGCTATTTCTTCTGTTTTTAAAGAAAGAGGTCCTAGCAATGTTCCTGGAAGATCTAGAGGTATTGCTGTAGATCCTAATAATGCTAATAGATGGTTTGTAGGTAGTGTTGGTGGTGGTGTTTGGTTAACGGAAGATGCAGGAGTAACTTGGTTTGTACTAACCGATTTTAAAATACCTAATCTAGCAACTTCTACCATTGTAATTAGTCAAACAAATCCTAATGTATTATACGTGGGTACTGGAGAGCCTTTTGGTAATTTAGGTGCAATTGGAGGTACTGGCGTATATAAAACAATAGATGGTGGTGCTACTTGGCAGAGTTTAGTGGCAACCACCGGTTTTGGTGATGTAGGAAAAATCATTATAAATCCTTTGGATGATATGAATGTTTTAATCGGTACCACTGAGGGGATTTATAGAACTACAGACGGAGGTACTTCTTGGGTAAAAACATATAGTTTTCCAATTGATGGTTCTTTTACAGTACAAGATTTAGATGCAGATCCTTCTAATTTTAATATTCAATATGGTTCTGTAAGCTCTTTAGGTTTGGTAAAAAGTACAGATGGAGGTGTTACGTGGACCACTGTTTTTGATCGTGCAGATTTTAACGAAAATCATAGAAGATTTGAAACAGCTGTATCGCCTGTAGATTCAAATACTATTTTTTTAAGTGTTTTTAGCTATTCTGGAGCAACTGTAGGTGTTAATACAGATTTTTATGTTTCTAGAGATCAAGGAGCCACTTTTACAAACCTTACTTCTATAGATACTAATAAAAACTTGCTAACAGACCAAGGTTGGTATGATAATGTAATAATGGCACATCCTTATGATGCAAATATTTTTTATGTAGGTGGTGTTGCCGTCTTTAAAGTAACAGTTTCTGGAAGTACATTTACTGCTACTTCTATAGCTTCTGGTTATGATAGCACCCAAATAAACACGGATATTCATGTAGATCAACATGGATTATCTGCTATTTTAGGAGAAAATGAAACGTTTAGAATTTTATTAGCAAATGATGGTGGTATTTATAGCTCAACGATGAAGCAAGACTCTGGAGCCACAGAAGGAGATTGGTCTGAAGCTGTAGGAGGTAAAAATAGTACTCAATTTTATGGTGCAGCCAAACAAAATGGGGCTGATAATTATTTAGCAGGTGCCCAAGACAATGGTTGTTGGATATCTTTAGGAGATGATGCTACTGAAGATAAAACATACATAAGTGTTTTTGGTGGAGATGGTTTTGAAGTTATTTGGCATTATGATAATCCTCGAGATTTTATTGTTTCTTCTCAAAACAATAGAATTGGTAGATATGTTAATTTAGCATTTGCAGGGCAAGAAAGTTTAGAAGGAGAAGAAATATTTTACACAAAATTAGCAAATGCTAATAATAACCCAAATGTTGTTTTTTCTGTTTCGGGTAACGGGGTTTGGCGTTCAACAGATTTTGCAGCAACCTGGAGTTTAATACCTATAGTTTCTAATTACGCACCAAGTACTTCAAGTGCTTTAAATGTAAAAGTATCTACAGCAGACCCAAATATTGTTTGGGCTGGAGCTGCAATGACAGAGACTGGTAGTTATGTGTTACATGTTTCTAAAGATAACGGACAATCGTTTACCAATGCAGGTAGTTATAACAATCCTAATGGTTCTCTTAACGCATTTATTTCTGGTATAGCAACCTCTTATACCGAAAAAAATAGAGCCTATGCACTTTTTTCAAATCAAGGGGAACCAAAAATTTTAAAAACTGAAGATTTAGGAGTAACATGGAGTGATATTACAGGATTTGAAACAGGAGCAAATACTGGTTTTCCGGATGTAGCAGTTCATAGTGTTTTAGAAATGCCTTTTAATAAAGATATTATTTGGGCAGGTACAGATATTGGTCTTTTTCAAACAGAAAACGGAGGGACAAGTTGGAGCATGATTACAGATTTACCAGCAGTAGCGGTTTATGACATGAAGGTAGTAAATGATCAGGTTGTAATTTCTACTTATGGTAGAGGGGTGTGGTCTGCAACTATTTCTGATTTAAATACGTACACATTACCAGGATATTTAGAGTTTGCACAAGCCGATACACAACAAAAAGAGATTGAAAGCTTACAAACTGTTGTTAGTTATAAAATACCAACAGATGATGTAAACAGAGTTAAAATATTTATAGATGGTATAGAGCAAGCAGAAGTATTACAAGATTTTACTGCAGGCGTAACGTATTCTTATGAAACAATAGATTTGGCAGAAGGGTATCATCAACTAGGTATTCAGGTTTTTGATGATGCGAATAATCTAGAAACCCCAATTAATAATCAAGAGTTTTTAGTAATCGATTATGATGATGCAGCTACTTCTATAGAAATTACAGAGTTTCAAGATTCAGATATTTTTTCTTATAAGTCAGATTTTACAATAAATAATTTAGATGATAACGTGTCTAGTTTAGTGTTAAACAACGCTAAGCATCCTTATAATAACGCAACCACGTATACTGTAGCGTTAAAAAAACCATTAACAATTTCAGAAGATAATAAAGATTTTAGGTATGAAGATTTTGCTATTGTAGAGCCATATACAGATGACCTAACAGACTTAACTCAGTTTTATGATTATGTTTTAATTGAGGCTTCTACTGATTTAATTACTTGGAAAACATTAGATAAATACGATGCAAGAAGATTTCCAGAATGGTTAGCAGAATTTAATAAAGGAACCGATGCGGTGGGAAGTGATGCTTTATTTAAAGAACAAAACATTGTGTTAACAGATAAAGGCTTTGCAATTGGAGATACGGTTGTTTTTAAGTTTAGTTTAGTTTCAGATCCAGGAGCATCTTCTTATGGTTGGGCTATTCAGTCGATAAATAAGAATACAGCTACCGCTTCTGTAGCCGATGTTTTAGCAGGTAATCAGGTATTTGCAATTTATCCTACGGTTTCTAAAGGAAACTTTACTGTACAAGCTAAAAATTCTTTAGGAAAAGCCAAAATGGATATTTTTAGTATTAACGGTAAAAAAGTATATGCTAAAGAGGTCGATTTTACATCAAACGGTAAACAAGAAATTTCTGTGAGTTTAAATGCGGGAGTTTATATTGTAAACCTTATTGATGGAAACAATAAAAAAGCTTCGAGTAAAATAGTAATTGAGTAGTTTACTCTACTTTCTAGGTGTAAAAAAAGACGCTATTTAGCGTCTTTTTTTTATGATTATAATTTAAATGCTTCGGATAAACTATGAGCGTCTAAACCAAGTTTTTGCTGAAGCTTTAAAACACTTCCATGTTCTATAAAGGCATCAGGAATACCTAAAATTTTTATTTTATGTTGATAATTATTCTGGGATGCAAACTCTAAAATAGCACTACCAAAACCACCTTTTATAGTGCCATCTTCAACCGTAAAAATCGTTGTATATTTTTTTAATATTTGATGTAATAAATTTTCATCCAAAGGTTTTACAAAACGCATATCGTAATGAGAAAAATTAGATGAATTATCCATCAACTCTAAAGCTTCGGAAACATTTTTAGCAATAGTTCCTATAGATAAAATGGCTGTTTTATTTCCCTCTTGTAAGCAAACTCCTTTGCCTATTTCTATTTTTTCAAAAGGTTTTTTCCAGTCTATAATAGTACCTGTTCCTCTTGGGTATCGAATGGCAATTGGGTTTTTTAAACCTAATTGAGCAGTGTATAAAATATTACGCAATTCAATTTCATTTCTTGGAGCAAAAACAATCAAATTAGGAATTAAACGCAAGTACGCCAAATCGAAAACTCCATGATGTGTTGCTCCATCTTCGCCAACCAAACCAGCTCTGTCTAAACAGAAAATAACCGGTAGGTTTTGCAAAGCAACATCATGAATTACTTGATCGTAAGCACGTTGTAAAAATGTAGAATAAATATTGCAAAAAGGCACCAAACCTTGTGTTGCCATACCTGCAGCTAAAGTTACCGCATGTTGTTCTGCTATACCCACATCAAAAGTTCTTTTAGGGTATTTTTCTAGCATAAATTTTAGAGAACCACCTGTTAACATAGCAGGTGTAATCCCTACAATATTTTTGTTTTTGGCAGCTAACTCCACAACTGTTTGTCCAAAAACATCTTGATACTTTGTATATAAACTTTTGGCTATTTTTAATCGCTCACCAGAAATTTTATCAAATTTTCCGGGTGCGTGATACGTTACTTGGTCTTCTTCAGCTTGCTGTAAACCTTTTCCTTTTGTAGTAATTACATGTAAAAACTTTGGTCCTTTTACATCTTTTAATCGTTCTAATTCTGATAAGATTTTAGGTAAATCATGTCCGTCAATTGGTCCTGAATAATCAAAATTTAACGCTTTTATAATATTGTTTTGTACAGCAAGTCTTTTATCGGTTTTAACCTTTGTTAAATATTCTTTTAAAGCCCCAACAGAAGGGTCGATTCCAATAGCATTATCATTTAAAATGATGAGTAAATTGGCTTTAGAAACCCCTGCGTGATTCAACGCTTCAAAAGCCATTCCGCTGGCAATAGAGGCATCGCCAATCACCGCAATATGGTGTTTTTCTGTTGCTCCTTTAATATTAGATGCAATTGCCATTCCTAAAGCTGCAGAAATAGAGGTAGAGGAATGCCCAACGCCAAAAGCATCAAATTCGCTTTCTTTTCTTGAAGGAAAACCCGCAATGCCACCAAGTTGTCTATTGGTATGAAAAATGTCTTTTCTTCCGGTTAAAATTTTATGTCCGTATGCTTGGTGCCCAACATCCCAAACCAATAAATCATTAGGCGTATCAAACAAATAATGCAAGGCAATGGTTAGTTCTACAACGCCCAAACTAGCACCCAAATGGCCTTCTTTTGTAGACACGATATCAATAATAAAATCTCTCAATTCTTTAGCGAGTTGAGGTAATTGTTCCGGATTTAACTTTCGTAAATCTTCTGGGTTTGATATATTTTTCAACAAATTATTTGTCATAAAGGCAAAAGTACGATTTTGGCGTCAAAAAGTTTTTGTAATATTGAAAACTTAAATTAATGACAATGATTCAACCTTTTGACGATACTTATTTTATGAGAAAGGCTTTGCAAGAAGCTGAAATTGCCTTTGATAAAGGTGAAGTGCCTGTAGGTGCAATCATTGTTTTTAAAGATCAGGTTATTGCAAGAGCTCATAATTTAACGGAAACTTTAAATGATGTAACTGCGCATGCAGAAATGCAGGCATTTACTGCTGCTGCAGATTTTTTAGGCGGAAAATATTTAAAAGAATGTGTGTTATATGTTACGTTAGAGCCTTGCCAAATGTGTGCTGGTGCCAGTTATTGGGCGCAGATTGGTAAGATTGTTTATGGAGCATCAGAACCAGAAAGAGGATTTAAGAATTTAAATACTACGTTGCATCCAAAAACAAAAGTGGTAGCAGGTATTTTAGAAAATGAATGTGCTCAGCTCTTAAAACGTTTTTTTGTTGAAAAACGGAACTTAAATTAATTTTGATATTGTTAAATATTTAATAAAAAAATCTTAAAAATTTGTGGGATAAGTTGTTTTAAAGAAACTTTACGAGAATTAATTCAAACTTTATTCCTATATGAAAAAATTCTTACTTTTATTCTTGTCCTTTTTTGCTGTTTCAGTAGTTACAGCACAAGATACTCCAGTCCCCAATTACAGAGCAGCTGCTAAATATTCTCCAAAAAATTTGGCTAAAATGGTACACTCTACAACGGTAAGTCCACATTGGTTAAAAAAAGGAAATCGCTTTTGGTATGCTTATAAAACATCCGAAGGTTCTAATTATTATTTAGTAGATGCAGATAAGAAATCTAAAAAAGCCCTTTTCGATAATGTAAAGATGGCAAAGTGGTTAACAGAAATCACTAAAGATCCTTACGATGCAAAACACTTACCACGTTTTAGCTTTAAATTTAATAAAGCAGAAAATGCTATTCGTTTTAGAGTAACATCTACAGAAGAAGTTGAAGTTATTGCTGATAAAAAGGAAGTGAAAAAAGATTCTACTTCATCAAAAAAAGGAAAAAGCAAGAAACCTAAATTGGAGAAAAAAGTCTACCATTTAGAATATAAATTAGGTGGAAATGGTTTAACAATTATAGATAATCTAAAGAAAGAAAAAGAAGACTGGAAAAAGTGGGCAAACATTGCACCAGATAGTTCTATTGTTTTGTATTCTAAGAATTATAATTTGTATTGGATGGATAAAATAAACTTTAAAAAGTTTATTAAAAATGAAAAAGATAGTACAGTTGTAGAAAACCAATGGACTAAAGATGGTGAAGAAAACTATGGCTACGGAGGTGGTTCTAGAGGAAAAGATAATGTTGATAAAGAAAAAGATAAGGATAAAAGAAACGGAGTTAGTGGTGTTTGGTCTCACGATTCTAAGAAGTTTGTTTTTCAAAAATCAGATGCTAGACATATTAAAGATTTGTGGGTAATTAATTCTACAGGTAAAAAAAGACCAACCTTAGAAACCTATAAATATCATATGCCCGGAGAACAAGAATATTATAAATCTGAATTATTAATTTTTGATATTCCTACAAAAACGCATGTAAAAGTACCTTTAGATACAATTAAGCAACAAAGTATTTCTGTTTTTAGAGCCCCAAGAAAACAATCTAGTAGAGATGATGATTTTAGACCATCATTATTACTATCTAAAAAAGGAAAAGTATACTTCAGTGTTATTTCTAGAGATCGTAAAAAGTATGATATTAATGTTGCTGATATAAATACAGGAACCTACAAAACCTTAATTGAAGAACGTTTTAATACGTATATAGAAGCTCGTCCTTTAATTTTATTGAACAACGAAAAAGAAATGTTGCACTGGGCAGAACGCGATGGTTGGGCACATTTTTATTTATATGATTCAGAAGGAAACTTAAAGAACCAAGTTACAGAAGGTGATTATCATGTGGCCAATTTTGAAGGTTTAAATGAAAGTACAAGAACCTTGTATTTTTCTGCTAACGGAGTAAATAAAAAGCAAGATCCGTATTATGCACATACTTATAAAATTAATTTAAACGGAACGGGATTGAAAACATTAAACCCGGGAGATTTTACAGCAAGCACAAGTATGGCAGATTCTAATCAGTATTTTGTAAGCAACTTTTCTAGAGTAAATACTGTACCAAAATCGGAAGTTAGAGATGCTAACGGACGTAAAGTAATGGATTTAGAAACGGCAGATTTATCGCAATTATTTGCATCGGGATATCAATTTCCAGAAACGTTTAAAGTGAAAGCAGATGACGGAATTACGGATATTTACGGAGTAATGTATAAGCCTTTTGATATGGATTCTACTATGGTTTATCCTTTATTAGAGTATGTTTATCCTGGTCCACAGACAGAGGCGGTAAATAAATCTTTTTCTTACAGAATGGACCGATTAGATAGAATGGCGCAAGTTGGTTTTGTGGTGATTACTTTAGGAAATAGAGGAGGGCATCCAGATAGATCTAAATGGTATCATAATTATGGTTACGGAAACTTACGTGATTATGGTTTGGTAGATAAAAAATATGTAGCGCAACAATTGGCAAACAAACATAAATTTATCGACATAGAAAAAGTAGGGATTTACGGTCATTCTGGTGGTGGATTTATGTCTACAGCAGCTATGTTAGTCTATCCAGATTTCTTTAAAGCAGCAGTTTCATCTGCAGGAAATCACGATAATAATGTGTACAATTCTTGGTGGAGTGAAACGCATCATGGGGTTAAAGAAGAAATTGATGAGAAAGGAAAAATTTCTTATAAATATAAAATTGACACCAATCCATCTTTGGCAAAAAATTTAAAAGGACATTTAATGTTGATTCATGGAGATATGGATAATAACGTAAATCCTGCAGGAACCATTAGAATGGCAAACGAATTAATTAAAGCTCATAAACGTTTTAAATATATGATTATGCCAGGGCAAAGACATGGTTTTGGTAATATGACAGAATATTCTTTCTGGTTAAGAGCAGATCATTTTAGTAAGTATTTGTTAGGTAAAGAAGCTACAGATGTAGATTTTATGTATATGAATTTAGACAAACCAATGAATAAATAATAGTTGTCTGTTCGAGCGCAGTTGAGAACTAAATAGTAAAAACTCCGAATGAAAATTTGGAGTTTTTTTTATGCTTAATTTTAAATAATAATTTTTTTTCTAAAAAGTGAATAAGGATTCCAATTGTCATTTCGACAATGGGAGAAATCGCATCAAATTACGCAGTGTTGGGCTATTATTGTTATGAGACTTCTCATTACATTCGAAGTGACAAACTGTTAGGGATTTTTGTTATTCATGAAAAGGAAATATTCTTTTAAAGCAACAATCAATTTAACAAACAAATACCTTGTCTAAACACAATCTTGTCATTTCGACGATAGGAGAAATCTCATAATTTAGAAAAGCGAAACTATATAGCTTTATGAGATTTCTCCCTTAGGTCCGAAAAGACAATCTTTAGAAAATAAAGGATAAATGAGTTGTAAAAACTAAAATTTGACTAATTAGTTTTATTCTAAGTATTAATTGGATATTCAAAATGTCATTCCGAATGAGGTACGAAGTGGAATCTAGAAGCATTATGAGATTTCTCATTAGTTTATCTTGAGCGAAGTAGAAAGGCTAAAAAGCTCATTTCGAAATGACAAAACTGTACGTCTTCACTTTGTGTTTTTTAATCCTCTTGATACTCTGAAATATCTGCAGGTTGGCAATCTAATGCCTTGCAAATGGCTTCTAAAGTAGAAACAAGCCTTAAATTACTGCCAACTGCAGATATAACAGTAACCTTCTGTGTTATACAACGTGAAGTTTATAAGTAATTTTTTTTTGATAAAAAAAAGGGGGCTTTTATACCTTTTTGATAACGCTTGTTACAATTCCCCAGATCATAAAATCATTTTCTTCGGTGATGTTTATAATTGGGTAATTAGGGTTTTCTGGTTGTAACCAAACTTCGTTTTTTTCTACACGTAGGCGTTTTACCGTAAACTCGCCATCTAAAAAGCAAACGGCAATTTTATTATTGGTAGGTTCTAAACTTCTGTCTATTACTAATAAATCGTTATCGTCTAAACCAGCACCAATCATAGATTGTCCTTTTACTTTTGCAAAAAAGGTAGCATCTTTATTCTGAATCAATTCATCGTCTAAAGAAATTCTGGTTTCTCTAAAATCATCTGCAGGAGAAGGAAAACCAGCAGAAATACCAGTATCTACAAAGATAGCTCCGTTTCCAGAAGAAGTTTTAGGAGTAAAAAAAGTAAGTGTTTTAGATTCAGTCATAATTGTTTGCAAATTATAACTTTTCTTTAAACTTTTTAGATATTATTTTAGAATTAAAATAGTGCCTTACAATCATTACATATATGTCTTGTTTTTTCAAAAAAAGGAAATAACATATAAAATACATTTTCTCTTTGAATAGGAGCAACTAAAATTCTAGTAGAATTACAAGTAGGGCAAGAAATATCATTTCCGTTTTTATCTTTTTGATAGTTTCTTGTTATTTTCGACAGCGTGAGGTACGAACAACGAGAAATCTTATGATTATGAGATTCCTCCTCGTTCCTCGTTCGGAATGACAAGTTGACTTAAAAAAGATTTTTTTTAGAACTGATTGAGGTAATACTTAATGCCTTAAGAGGCTTTTACAATTATTACATCATTAATATTTGTAGTAAATCTAGCAGATAATCTTTCTTGACGCATTTTCCAAGTGCGTTTTAAATCTTGGTTTCCTAATTTAATTTTATCAGATTTAAACTTTTTATTCAACTTATCAATCGCAGACATTAAAGGTTTGTGTTTTGGGTTTTCGCTTGAAAATAAATTTAATTGAAAATTATCATTGGGTACTAAACCTGTAACAATAACGCCAGCTCTTTTGTATTTAACACCGGTTTTAAAAATAGTTTTTACGGCCTCTACTGCTGCGTTGGCAATGGTTAACGTAGAATCTGTTGGCGAAGAAAATACAACCGTTATGTTTTCTCTATGTTGTTGCATTTCTTTTTTATGTCGATCGCTAGAAAGTTGTACAATTAGCATGTGGCAACTAGATTTCTGATTCCTTAATTTCTCTGCACAACTTGCTGCAAAGGTAGAAATACGCTCTTTAATATTGTCGATATCAGAATACGTGTATTCGAAACTTCTAGTAGTTGCAATCATCTTTTTAGAAGAAACAGCATCTTCTAAAGGAATTTTAGAAATGCCTTGTAAGTCTTTTTGCAAACGCCATTCTACAATAGAAAATTCTTTTAAAACCCAATCACTAGAAAGTTGTGTAAAATCATAGGCAGTAATACAACCTTTATCTTGCAAGCGTTTTTTTAAACGACTTCCAATTCCCCAAACGTTGCCAATTTTTGTCCATTTTAAGGCTTTAATTCTTTTTTCATCAGAATCTATAATGCAAATTCCTTTAGATTGCTTAATGTTAGAACGTGCAATTTTGTTGGCAACTTTAGTCAGTGCTTTGGTGGGCGCAACACCCACACAAGTTGGTATTCCGGTCCATTTTAAAATTCTGCTTCTAATTTTTGTAGCATATTCAGACAAATCATAATTTTCAAAACCTTTTAATTCTAAAAAAGATTCATCAATAGAATAAACTTCTACGTCTGGCGAAAAATCTGCCAAAATATTCATCACTCTAGCACTCATATCTCCGTATAACGGATAGTTAGAAGATAAAACGGTAATATTATTTGCTTTACAAAATGCATCCCACTTAAAAATAGGGGCACCAAAAGGCAATTGTAATTTCTTAGCTTCATCGCTCATAGAAATAACACAACCATCATTATTGCTTAAAATAGCAACTGGTTTCCCTTGTAAATTAGGGTTAAAAACCCGCTCACAAGAAGCATAAAAATTATTACAATCTACGAGTGCAAACATGCTATAAAAGTATCAAAAAATAGCAGGCAAAATTACGTTGTTAATATCTTAATCTTAGAAAAAAACTAATTTTTAAGAACTTACTCAGTTACCTTATTATAAGCACTTTTTAATTTTTTAATCACTGTTTCTATCTCTTCTAAATCTAAATGACCAAAACCAAAACGGATAGCGCAGGTGTTTTTATCCTGATAAAGAACTGTTTTGGGTAGAAATAAATCGTGCTTTTCTGCTTCTTCAGCTAGTTTGACCAAAGATATATGCTGCTGAAATTGTAACCAAATTGCTAATCCGCCAGCAGGAATTTCCCATTGTGCTATTTCAGAAAAATATTGCGTTAAGAGTTTACACAAACAATCGCGTCTTTGTTTGTAGATGATGATGTTTTTTTTCATCAAACGATAAATTTCACCTTCATTAATTAATTCGGATAACATTTGTTGCTGAATTAAATCGCCTTGTGCATCTAATAATTGTAAATAGTTTTTTGCTTCTGAAATTAAGTTTTCTGGTGCTATTACAAATCCTGTTTGAAAACTAGGGAATAATGATTGCCCTAATTTTCCTAAATAAATAACCATTCCGTTTACATCGGCGCTTGCCATTGGTAACATTGCAGAACCTTCGAACTGAAAATCGTAATCGTAATCATCTTCAATAATTGCAAAACCGTATGCTGCAGCTAATTGCATTAAAGCTAAACGACGCTCTACACTTAATTTAACCATGGTTGGGTAATCTCTATGCGCACATATATATATACATCTAATACTGCCTTTTATAAAATGTTTTCTAATATAATCTATATCTAAACCATTGGCATCTACCGGGATTGTTTTAATGGTTGCGCCTGCTTGCTGAAAAATCATATTGGCGGCATAATTACTTAATTGACCTACCAATACTACATCATTTTGTTTTATCAATAATTGAGAAACAATATACAAACTCATCTCTGTGCTACGTGTACTAATTAAGTTGTTGGGTTTGATGTGAAAACCTCTTGTTGCATTTAAATAATTAGAGAGCTGTGTTTGAAATAAGGAATAAGAAGATTCGTTAGCTCTATTCCATTTTTTTATCAATGTTTTTCGATTCATAGCCGCACTATACCATCTAGAAAATTGATGAACAGGGTGCAAACGTAAATCGGGTTTGCCGTCATTAATAATATACTTTGCATCTGTTAACTGCGTAGTTGATGCTAAATGAAATGATTTTTGAAATGGAAACCCTGTTGTTTTGGCGTAATTGTATGCTTGATTTATTTTTTGTGAAGTCGCTTTTATTTTTGCTGTTTTTAATTCTGGCTCTAAAATAAAAGTGCCCTTATTGGGTATGATTTCTACCCAACCTTGTGAGGCTAATTCTTCGTAAATTGCAACAGCTGTATTTCTATGGATTTTTAACAATTGACCAAATACGCGAGTTCCTGGTAAAAGAGTTCCTTTTGTTAAATAGCCACGTTGTATTGCATTTATAATTTGCTGTGCAACTTGTATGTACACAGGTTGAGGTATCGATTTGTCAAAATCAATTAATTGTTTAAAAAGTATATTAACCGGACTACCTATCATTTTAAAACTGGACTAGTTTAGTCGTCCGGAAAGTTACGACTTTTGCATGGTATTTAAATTACTATTTATGAAAATTAAAATTGCGTTAGTTAGCACCCTTATTTTTTCTGCTTTACAGATAAATGCTCAGGTAGCTCCTATAAAAAGAGACACTTTAAAAGAAATTGTAATTACATCTACTAGAATAGATTTGCCTTTTAAAGAGAATTCTAGAACGATAGATGTTATTTCATCCGAAGTAATAAAGAATAGTGCTGCTACAAATGTTGCAGATTTATTACAGCAAGTTGCAGGTGTAGATATTAGAAGAAGAGGAACTGCAGGTAGTCAGGCAGATTTATATATTAGAGGTGGAGGTTTCGATCAAACATTACTTTTAATTGACGGAATTAAAATGGATGATGCACAAACAGGACATCATACCATGAATGCCGCTTTACCTATTGAAGTTATTGAAAGAATAGAAATTATTAAAGGTCCTGCTGCTAGAGTTTTCGGACAAAATGCATTTACAGGAGCAATCAATATTGTTACTAAAAATAAATTAGAAGATACGGTTTCTGCAAATGTAGAAGCGGGGTCTTTTGGTCAAATTAATCGTTCTATTACTGTTGGCAAAGATTTTGAAAACACCTCTATTATAGCACACGCAGGTGTTTTACAATCGAACGGTTATAGAAATAATTCTGATTATGAAAATAAAAATTATTTCTTAAAAGGTGTTTTTAATAAAGAAAAGCAACCTATAGAAGTAATTGCTACTTTTTTTGATAAAAAGTATGGAGCAGAAAATTTTTATACCACCAATCCAGATTGGCATGAATATGAAGAAACTCAGAATAGTTTATTAGGAGTATCAACAACTTTTAGAACCGAAAAATTTAAAATTACGCCAAGAGTTTATTGGAAAAGAGGACAAGATATCTTTTTATTAAAAAGAGATGATCCTAGTTTTTTTAGAAACCTACATATTACCAATAAAGTAGGTGTAGAAACCAATGCGTCTTATACATCAGATTTAGGAGTTACCGGTTTTGGAGTAGATGTTTCTAGAGTTTTTATCAGCAGTAATAATTTAGGAAAAAGAAGCAGAACCATGGCTAATTTATTTTTAGAACATCGTTTTAAATTTGCTGATGACAAGTTAGATATTACACCAGGAGTTGCGGTTACTTATTTTTCTGATTTTAAGTTTCATGCGTTTCCAGGATTAGATATTGGGTATCAGTTTTCTGAAAACTTAAAAGTTTACGGAAACTTAGGTGTTACGTATAGAATACCAACGTATACAGATTTGTATTATAATGATCCAGGAACTATAGGAAATGAAAACTTAGAGCCAGAAGAAGCGTTTGCACAAGAAATAGGATTAAAGTATAACACAGGAAAATTTACAACTTCTGTTGCTCTTTTTAATAGAGATGCTACTGATTTAATCGATTTTATTAGAGAAAACACCACAATATCTAAATTTACTGCCACTAATATTGCAAAAGTAAATACCAAAGGTTTTGAGGCAAATGTAGATTATCACTTTAAATTAAGTGATTTTAAACAAACATTATCTTTTGGGTATACTTTTTTAGAGGATGATATTTTAGAACAGAATAAAGATTTATCTCGTTATTCTTTAAACACATTAAAACATCAATTTATAACTCGTTTTGCAAGTAGATTGTTTAAAAATGTAAGACAAAACATTATTTATAAACATGCAGAAAGAACTGTGGGTACAAGTTATAATGTTTGGGATGCTTCTATAATTGTAGCTATTAATAAATTTAGTTTTACGGTAACAGCTAATAATATTTTTGATGCAGATTATATAGAATCTGGTTTTGTGCCAATGCCACCAAGTAATGTGTTATTCGGTTTGCGTTATGCATTTTAATACATAAAAAAAATAGCGATGAGTGAAGTAAGGCATAATTGGACAAAAGAAGAGGTCTTAGAAATTTATAACAAACCCTTAATGGAGTTGTTGTACGAGGCAGCTACGATTCATAGAGAACAACATGATCCTAATGTAGTGCAGGTATCAACTTTATTATCAATAAAAACAGGTGGTTGTTCCGAAGATTGTGGTTATTGCCCGCAAGCAGCAAGATACCATACCAATGTAGAAGGTAATGATTTAATGACTGTAAACCAGGTAAAAGCACAAGCGTTAAGAGCAAAAGAAAGTGGAAGTTCTAGAGTTTGTATGGGAGCCGCTTGGAGAAATGTAAAAGACGGACCCGAATTTGACCAAGTTTTAGACATGGTGAGAACTGTAAATAAATTAGAGATGGAGGTTTGTTGTACGTTAGGTATGGTTACCGAAAATCAGGCTAAAAGGTTGGCCGAAGCAGGTTTGTATGCCTATAATCATAATTTAGATTCATCAGAAGAATATTACAAAGAAGTAATTTCTACAAGAGGTTATCAAGATCGATTAGATACTATAAATAATGTACGTAAAACAAATGTTACTGTTTGTTCTGGCGGAATTATTGGAATGGGAGAAACTGAGGTAGATAGAGCAGGCATGTTAGTTGCTTTGTCTACATTAAATCCGCAGCCAGAATCTACACCTATTAATGCGTTAGTTGCCGTTGAAGGAACTCCTCTGGAGGATGAAAAACCCGTTGAAATTTGGGACATGATTCGTATGGTAGCAACAACCAGAATTGTTTTGCCAGAAACGCAGGTTCGTTTATCTGCAGGGAGAACGCAAATGAGTAGAGAAGGGCAAGCAATGTGTTTCTTTGCAGGTGCCAATTCTATTTTTGCAGGAGATAAATTATTAACAACTCCAAACCCAGATGTAAATGAGGATCTAAAGATGTTTAAACTATTAGGTTTAAATCCGCAAAAACCATTTACTAAAAAAGTACAACCAGAAACAGTGTCTGCAGAGAATTCTAAATATCAATCTTTACAAGAAAAACCAAAATGGACTAGACCAGGCCATAAAATTAAAAGAAATGAAGAAGCACGACTAAAATCATAGAAGGTTGTTTTTAAAACAAGTTTGATGATTTTTATTCATGTTATTTTATGTAGTTAAGTAACGTTTTATTTGTATTGCATAATGAATTAAAAAGGGGAAGTAAGAAAAAGCTTTGACATATTTGTGTCAGGGCTTTTTTGTTTTTTAATAATTATTAAAAATTTTATGTAACAAAATTAAGTTTTAAACTACTTATAAGAGAAGCTTAATGATACTTAGTACTTTAATTCTATTCATTTTTGATGTTTATTAAAGTTTACACCCAACAAAATTGCGCTTTTTAAAGTTGGATAAAGTAAAAATGAGTTTCTCTTTAGAATGATAGAATAACGTGTTCTATTCAGTCAAAAAACTTTATATTTATTCACTTTTTTAAAACAAACTGCTATGATGGAATGGTTTCAAGAATTAACTACTTTCGAAAAGACCTATTGGGTAATTACCGGAATTTCTACATTTATGTTTTTGTTGGTTTTAATAACCACAATAATTGGCGCCGAAACAGATGATATTGGCGATGTAGATGCCGAAATAGACGCAGATACTGGAGCCGGATTTCAGTTTTTTACTTTAAAAAACTTAGTTGCTTTTTTTACCATTTTTGGATGGAGTGGAATTGCAAGTATGGATGCAGGAAACGCTACCGGAACCACCATTATGATCTCTGTGTTTTTTGGTTTATTGATGATGTTTGTAATGGCAGCATTATTTTATTACATCAGTAAATTATCTTCTAGCGGAACCTTAAAAATGAAAAATGCTCTAAATGCTATTGGTGAAGTTTATTTAACAATTGGTGCAAATAGATCTAAAACAGGTAAAATTCAGATTAAAATTCAAGGAGCTTTAAGAGAATTAGAAGCCTTAACAGATTGTAATGAAGATTTAAAACAAGGAAAAATAATTAAAGTAATAGAAGTAACAAATAACGGAATATTAATAGTAGAACCTCAAAATTAAAAAAAAGCTATGTTAAACTTTATGGTATTACAAGCCAGTCAATTTGCTGGATTAATCGGAATAGGAATTGCAATTCTCTTCGTTTTTATATTGCTAATTGCAATGGTAAAACGGTATAAAAGATGTCCGTCAGACAGAATTTTGGTTGTTTATGGAAAAGTAGGCGGAGGAGAATCTGCTAAATGTATTCATGGTGGAGCCGCATTTATCTTTCCAGTAATTCAAGATTATCAATTTTTAGATTTAACACCAATTTCTATAGAAGTAAATTTGGTAAACGCACTTTCTAAGCAAAATATTCGTGTAAATGTACCAAGTAGATTTACAATTGGGGTTTCTACAGAACCAGGAATTATGCAAAATGCTGCAGAAAGATTATTAGGTTTAGACCAAGACAGTATTCAGGATTTAGCACAAGAAATTATTTTTGGTCAATTACGTTTGGTAGTTGCATCAATGGATATTGAAGAAATTAACAACGACCGTGATAAGTTTTTAGCAAATATTTCACAAAGTGTAGAAACCGAGTTAAAAAAAGTCGGATTAAAATTAATCAACGTAAATATTACAGATATTGTTGATGAATCTGGTTATATAGAAGCTTTAGGTAAAGAGGCAGCTGCACATGCAATTAACGCAGCAAGAAAATCTGTAGCAGAGAAAAATAGAGATGGTTCTATTGGAGAGGCAAATGCGGTACAAGATGAAAGAACACAAGTTGCGGCAGCAAACGCACAGGCAGTAGAAGGAGAAAATACAGCAAAAATTGCCGTAGCCAATTCAGACTCGGTACGTAGACAAAGAGAAGCAGAAGCAGAACGTACAGCAATTGCATCAGAAAAGGTACAAACAGCAAACGCATTAAAAGAATCTTATGCTGCAGAGCAAGAAGCAGAGGTTGCCAGAGCAGAAAGAGAACGTTCATCTCAATTAGCAGATATTATTGTACCTGCAGAAATTGATAAACGTAAAGTAGAAATAGATGCAGAAGCAAGAGCGGAAAACATTAGAAGAATAGCAAAAGGAGAGGCAGATGCAATTTTATTTAAAGCGCAAGCAGAAGCACAAGGTTTGTATGAAGTTTTAACAAAGCAAGCAGCTGGTTTAGATCAAATTGTAAAAGCAGCAGGAAACGATTCTCAAAACGCAGCCTTATTATTAATTGCAGATAAATTACCAGAATTGGTAAAAACACAAGCAGATGCCATTAAAAATATTAAGATTGATAAAGTTACGGTTTGGGAAAATGGTGGAGGAAAAGATGGTAAAACATCAACATCTAACTTTATTTCTGGTATGTATAAAGCAGTACCGCCATTACAAGAAATGTTTAATATGGCCGGTATGGAGTTGCCAAGTTATTTAAAAGGGAAAGATATTCCAGCAGAGGTATCTGCAGAGATTATTGAGGATAAAGAGAACTAGTTTATTTAAAAATAGAAGTCTTAATTTAAACCATCATTCATGTTTTAGAATGATGGTTTTTTTTTGTAACTAATTTACTTTCTTGTTCTTAATGTTAAAGATGGTTGTAATAAGGTAGATTAAATAATCATTAAATAGGTATTACTACAGGTGTTTAAATAATTTGTTTTTAGTAGCTTGCGAGTGCTAAATGTAATTCTCCCAATATGAAAGCTTGTCCTAATTGTAAATCGGCATCTAGACATAGAATGAAAAGAAAGAATCTGGTTAAAATAATACCAGGTACAAAAGCATATGCTTGTGATAACTGTAATACACAGTACACTTGGTTTTCTCTTATCAATAGATCTTTTAAAGTGTAACAAAAATGCCTCACTATTTTAAAAATTGTGAGGCTTTTTTGTGAGCTATTTCCTAAATTAAATAACTTAATATCCTTTCTATTCTAAAAAAGAATAAATGAATTAGCGTTAATAATGTTTTTAAAAACGTATTTGTAAAGTGTTTATAGTTATGGTTTTAACCTTGTAAATAGGGGGATGTACCTATTAATTATAATATATAAATCAGGTAATCTAGAATATATTTATCCTTTACAATCTCACTAAATTTCAAGTGTCTAACCAATCAGTAATAATTATGAAAGCTTGCCCAAGATGTAAATCTGTGTCTAGGCATAGAATGAGAAGAAAGCCGATTGCTAAATTAATTCCAGGTGCCAGAGCGTATGCTTGTGATAACTGTAATACACAGTACACTTGGTTTTCTATAATTAATCGTTCTTTTAAAATATAAAAAAAGCCTCACTGGTATAGTGAGGCTTTTTAATAGTTTTTATTTTATTTAGTTAAATAACCTAAAAATATCGTTTCCGTTAGCAAAAAGTAACAATGCTATTAAAAGAATAAAACCTGTTACTTGAGCATATTCTAAAAATTTATCTCCTGGCTTTTTACCTGTAATCATTTCCCAAAGGGTAAATACAACGTGTCCACCATCTAAAGCAGGTATTGGTAAAAGATTCATAAAACCTAACATAATAGATAAGAAAGCTGTAATGTTCCAAAAAGATTGTGCGCTCCATTCGCTAGGAAAAATACTTCCAATAGAAATAAATCCACCTAAACCTTTATAAGCACCAGTACTTGGATTAAAAATTTTCTTTAATTGTTTTATGTAATCTGTTAGTGTTTTTACAGATTTGTTCCATCCTGCAGGAATTGCTTCTGCAAAAGAATACTCTATGTTTGCTAATGTGTAATACCCCAGTCTTTCTAAGTCTTTAGAAGGTAACTGTCCTAAACTAACACCTAATTTTCCTTCATCCGTAACTTTTACAGGTAGTTCTTTAGTTTCAATACCTCTTTTAACGGTTATTTTAATGTCTTGATTTTTAAATTTATCTAATTCTGTTTGCGCTTCATCAAAATACTTTATGATATTTCCATTAATGGCAACAACTATATCTTTAGGTTTTAAATCGGCACCTATGTTAGGTGATTCCGCAGCAACGGCTCCAATAATAAAAGGGATTCTTGGTTGTAAAATTAACCCAGCATCTTTACCTCTATCTACTAATTGAGAAATAAAATCTTCCGGAATTACTTTATCAATAATTTCTCCTTTTCTCTCTATTTGAAAATTATTTCCATTTACAAATCCAAGTGTTAATTCAGAGAATTTTTTAATTTTTTCTCCATCAATGGTAAGCACTTTGTCTCCTGTTTTTATGCCCAAATTAATGGCTAACGAATCTTGTACCCAAACACCATCTTTTACATTTTCGTTTGGTAAATATTTTTCACCATAAGTATACATTAACATAATGTATATAAAAATACCTAAAACAAAGTTTACAAAAACTCCACCTAACATTATAATTAAACGTTGCCACGCAGGTTTAGAACGAAATTCCCAAGGTTGTGCAGGCAAAGCCATCTGCTCAGTATCCATGCTTTCATCAATCATACCAGATATTTTTACATATCCGCCTAAAGGAATCCAACCAATACCGTAAACAGTATCACCAATTTTTTTCTTAAAGATTGAGAATTTATAATCAAAGAATAAGTAGAATTTTTCTACTCTTGTTTTAAACAATTTTGCAGGGATAAAGTGCCCTAACTCGTGCAATACAATTAATAAAGATAAACTTAAAATAAATTGCGATGCTTTTATTAATATTTCCATTCAGCGTTAAATCATAGTTAAAATGGTCGCAAATGTACGTTTTTAAAGAGAGTTGTAAAAGGGCTTATAGAACTTGATTTTTTATTTTAACAAAGATTTTACAAAGTATTTGTTTTTGTTTACTTTTCTAAGGGGGTTTTAAGTCGTAAATTTGTGCTTATAAACTTATTTTATGGAGTTAAAATTCTTTAAAAAATCGTTGCCAACGCTTATTTTTTTAATTGTTGTTTCGGCAATTACAATCCCTGTATTTTATCATTTATTAAAGGTTGATAATCGTCTTAAGATATACAATCCAGTAGATGTAAATCCGAGATTGGTAGATGAAAGCATGCTGCATATTCAAAAAAATCACACCATTGCAAATTTTAAACTCATCAATCAAAATGGTAAAATTATTACTAATGATGATTATAAAGATAAAATTTACATAGCAGATTTCTTTTTTACACGTTGCCAAACTATTTGTATTGCGATGGCTTATAATATGAGTGAGTTGCAAGCGTATTATAAAAACGATGAGGATATTATGTTTTTATCACATTCTGTAACTCCTGTTATAGATAGTGTTTCTGTATTAAGGGAATATGCAGATAGAAAAGGAGTTATAGATGGAAAGTGGAATGTTACTACAGGACCTAAAAAACACATTTATGAGTTGGCTAGAAAAAGTTATTTTGCGGTAACAGATGAAGGAGATGGAGATGAAAACGATTTTATACACACAGAACAATTTGTATTGGTAGATAAAGAAAAACGGATTCGTGGCTATTATGATGGCACCGAGAAAAAAGATATGGAAAAACTAAAAAAGGATATTGTTTTGTTAAAAGAAGAATATGCTTCTAAATAACTTGTTTAGACTCATTCTAAATTCTTATCTTTGCCTTCCAAATAAAATTCATTGAGCACAATAGCTACATTACGTAAGGGAGAGATTGGGTATATTTCTGAAGAGTCTTTAGATTTTATACCTTTAAAATTACTAGAAATGGGTTGTTTGCCAGGTGCTGAGGTTCAACTGGTTCAAATAGCTCCTTTAAAAGATCCAATTTATATTTGTGTAAACGGAAGCCATTTGGCCATAAGAAAAGAAACGGCTTCTAAAATTATAATCCTTAAAGCAAATTTGTAATGTCTAAAAATGATATAAAGGTTGCTTTAATAGGGAATCCAAATACAGGAAAAACATCACTTTTTAATCAACTTACAGGTTTAAATCAAAAAGTGGGTAATTACCCGGGTGTAACTGTTGATAAAAAACAAGGAACCAGTAAATTATCAGCAACTCAGAATGCCATTATAACAGATTTACCAGGTACTTATAGTATCAATCCTACTTCTATGGATGAAAGTATTGTTTTAAAAACATTACTTAAAAAAGACATAAAAGAATCGCCAGATGTTATTTTGGTTGTTGCAGATATAGAAAACTTAAAAAGAAACTTATTACTTTTTTCTCAGATTAAAGATTTAGAAATTCCTACAGTTTTGGCAATCAATATGGTTGATCAAATGCATAGAAAAGGGATTACTATTGATTTGTCTTTATTAAAAAAAGAACTAAATACAGAGGTTGTTTTAATAAGTGCAAGAAAAAATGAAGGAATTGAAGATGTAAAAGCAGCAATTATTCGTTGTCATGTGGCAGCAAAAGCATCTCCACTTTGTGGAATAGATCATAAAATAGATCCCGATTATTTTGCAAAATTAAAAGAAATTAGTCCTAATTACTCTTTGTATGAATTATGGTTAATGGTTACTCAGAATAATTATCCAGAGACTGTTACTAAAGAAGAAAAGGAAAAATTATTAGCATTTAAGAAAGACGTATCTAAGTTAAAAAAATATCAGCATAAAGAAACTATTTATCGTTATCAAGAAATTAATAAAATTCTAAAAAAAACATATATAGTTGATAAATCAAAGGCAACAGACTTACGTGGACAATTAGATAGAATTTTTACCCATAAGTTTTTTGGGTATTTTTTCTTTACCCTTTTGTTGTTGGTGATTTTTCAATCTGTTTTTGATTGGGCTTCAGTGCCTATGGATTTTATTGATGCTACTTTTGCTGAAATTGCAGATTTTGCAAAAAGTAATTTACCATCAGGAATGCTTACAAATCTCTTAACGGAAGGAATTATTCCAGGTATTGGAGGTGTCATTATATTTATCCCACAAATTGCCATTCTATTTTTATTTATAGCTGTTTTAGAAGAAACAGGTTATATGAGTCGTGTTGTGTTTTTAATGGATAAAATTATGCGACGTTTTGGTATGAATGGTAAAAGTATCATTCCGTTAATTTCTGGTACAGCCTGTGCAATACCTGCAATTATGGCAACTAGAACAATTGCCAGTTGGAAAGAGCGTTTAATTACCATTTTGGTGGTGCCTTTTACAACCTGTTCTGCCCGTTTACCTGTGTATGCTATTTTAATATCTTTAATTATACCCGATAAAAAAATCTTTGGTTTTTTAAACTTACAAGGTTTAGTTTTATTATCATTATATGCATTGGGTTTTGCCACAGCAATTATAGCAGCTTATATATTACATAAGACATTAAAGATAAAATCGAAGTCGTTTTTTGTGGTAGAAATGCCAAATTATAAGTTACCATCTGTAAAAAATGTATTTTTTGAAGTGGTAGAAAAAACAAAGTCGTTTGTTTTAGAAGCGGGTAAAATTATTTTAGCATTGTCTATTATTTTGTGGTTTTTAGCATCAAACGGATCAAGTTCTTTTGATAATGCAGAAAAAAATACAGTTGAAAATGTTGCAAATCAGAATTTATCAGATCAAGAATTACAACAAAAAATAGCATCTGCAAGATTAGAAAATTCATATATAGGAGTTTTAGGAAAAACAATAGAACCTGCAATTAGACCTTTAGGATACGATTGGAAAATAGGAATTGCTTTAATAACATCATTTGCAGCAAGAGAAGTATTTGTGGGTACTTTGGCAACTATTTATAGTGTAGAGGCAGATGATGAAAACACTTCTACAATTAAAGAAAAGATGCAATCTGAAATAAACCCAGAAACGGGTAAAAAAAGATTCAACTTTCCTGTAGGTATGTCTTTAATGGTTTTTTATGCCTTTGCAATGCAATGTATGGCAACTTTAGCTATTGTAAAACGTGAAACAAAAACATGGAAATGGCCACTAATACAACTTTTCGGTATGGGCTTATTGGCTTATGTGGCATCATTTATAACCTTCCAAATTTTAAGTTAATGCAAGAAATTATAACATATATAATAGTGGTGCTAGCTGTTGCTTTTATAGTTAGAAAATATATTTTTCCTTCTAAAAAAAAGAAAGGCTGTAGTTCTGGTTGTGGGTGTTAAAATTCTTTAACACAAAATTAGCTTCTTATCATTGTAAGGTTTTTTATTTTTGATGACTTAGTTTTTAATTATATTCTAAATTATAAAAATGAAAAAAACAATTTTATTAGTAGCCGTTTTTGCAATGGCAATGATTTCATCAACAGATGCTTTCGCTCAAAAATTTCCAAGATTAGATGTAAGCCCTATGGATGCAGCTACTTTTCCTAATGATTGGAAAAACTCAGACAAATTAGTAAAGGTTATTTATGGTAGACCACAATTAAAAGGTAGAGAAGTATCTTCTTTAGCTGCGGTTTCTGATAAAGGTGTTTGGAGAACAGGAGCTAACGAGGCTACTGAGATTACTTTCTTTAAAGATGTTTCGTTTGCTGGTAAAGCAGTAAAGGCAGGTACATATACTTTGTTTACAATTCCTGCAGAAAAAGAATGGACATTAGTTTTTAGTTCTGTTAGAAACGTTTGGGGGCATTATACCTATGATAAAAAAGATGATGTTCTTAGAGTATCAGCCAAAGTTTCTAAATCAGAGAAAACAATAGAAGCTTTTTCAATTGCTTTTGATAAAGCAAAAGACCATCAAGTAATAATGTATTTAGGATGGGGAAACACCGTAGTGTCTGTCCCTTTTAAAGAGGTTGTTTTAAAATAATAAGTTTTAGTGCTTGTGTTTTATAAGTGCTAGAATTGTTTTAAATAAAAAAAAAGCTTCAAATTCTTGTCTGTCAATTTTGATAGAAAAGAATTTGAAGCTTTTTTATTGCTTCTAAATAGTTTAAAAGAATTATTTACCCATTGGTATCACTATAATACCAGAGAATTTTTTCTGAAACTTTATTAAATCTTTATCGGCTTCTAATTTTGTTTTATAATTACCTACTTGTACCTTCCATTCAGGCGCATTGTAAACTAATTTTGAGAAAATCCCAGGAAATTCTACTTTAAAACGAGCCATAAATTTTCTTGCTGTTTGTTCATTTCCATTGTAAAGTTGAATTCTATAACCAAATCCGTAAGTACTATTAAAGCTTCTTTTTTTAGAAATAATTCTTTTAACTTCTGCAGATTCATTTGTTTTATTTTGTGAAAAAGAACTGTAACTAGTTGTTAATAAAACAATCAAAAATGAAAGTGCTGTTAATTTAATATTCATGCTATTTAATTTTGTACAAAAATAACGACTAGTTTAGAAATAAATTAGCTTAGCTCCTTATTTAGATTAATTATAAATTAAGTTTAACATTCTTTTAGCTTTTCAGATTTTAGGAAGAAGTAGTACTTTTGTCAAACGGAAAAAAATGACATTTATCATTTTATATTAGATATTTTTAAACAAAGTTTAAATATGAAAAGTGTAGAATTGCACAATAGACTAACCACATTACTTCTAAAGAGTTTTACTTTTCTTCTAATTTTTGCATTTAGCGTATCTGCTTATTCACAAGATGTAGATGAAGCACGCCAAAAAGAAGGGAAAAAATTATTTAAATCGTTATGTGCTTCTTGTCACAAGTTAGATAAGAAACTAGTAGGACCTGCTCTAGGTGGGGTAGAGGAAAGAAGAGAGAATGATTGGTTAAAAGCATGGATTAAAAATAATGCAGAGCTTAGAGCGTCAGGAGATGCGGATGCAAATGCTATTTTTGATGAGTATAAAGGAGCTTCAATGACTGCTTTTCCTCAATTATCAGATAAAAATATAGATGATCTTTTATATTATACAACTGTTGGTGAGCTTAAGAAAAAAGAAGCTGTAGCGGCTGTTGGTGCTACAACTGCTCCTACTGCGGCTGCTCCGGGTTGGTTAATATATATATTAGCAGGTGCTATTATTGTTGCCTTTTTAATGATTGCTAGTTTATTAAAACAAGTAAGTGAGTTAAAAGGAAATACTGCGCCAGGTCAAGACTCTAATCTTAAAAGAGATTTACATGAGCTTTGGGCAGGTTTAAAGCAAAATACATTCTTAAAAGTTTTAACAACTATCTTTTTATTGTTGGTAGGTGCTTATTTGTTTTTCGGAACCTTATTTAAGGTAGGTGTAGATGAAGGGTATCAGCCAATTCAACCAATTGCATTTTCTCATAAGATACATGCAGGAGATAATAAGATCGATTGTCAATACTGTCACTCATCAGCAAAACATAGTAAAACATCTGGTATACCATCTGTTAATGTTTGTATGAATTGTCATAAAAACATCTCTGAAGTTGCAGACGATACTGTTGTAGAATTAGAAGACGGAGTAGTTCTTGGAAAGCAAGAGTTAGATCTTGAGATTGCTAAAGTTTACAAAGCAGCAGGTTGGGATGCAGATAACTTAGAGTATACAGGTAGTACATCACCTATTAAATGGGTAAGAGTTCATAATTTACCAGATTTTGTATACTATAACCATTCTCAGCACGTAACGGTTGCAGGGGTTGCTTGTCAGAAATGTCATGGTCCTGTAGAGGAAATGGATGAATTGTATCAATATTCTCCATTAACAATGGGTTGGTGTATCGATTGTCATAAAGAGACTAAAGTGAATTTAAAAGGTAATGATTATTACAAAAAGATTCATGAAGATTTGGCAAAGAAATACAATGTAGATCAAGTTACCATTTCACAATTAGGTGGTAAAGAGTGTGGTAAATGTCACTACTAATAAAAAAGAATTAAAAATTAAAAGATTAAAAAACGGAATGTTTTTCAGTTTTGAATCTTTCAATCATTAAATAAAAAGTATAAATGGCTTCAGACAAAAAATACTGGCAAAGTGTTGAGGAACTTAAAGGTAGTTCTATTGTTGAAACGTTAAGTAAAAACGAATTTGTAGAAGAAATTCCTACAGATGAGTTTTTAGGTGATAAAGAAACATTAGAGAATTCTTCTACTTCACGTAGAGACTTTTTAAAATATGTAGGTTTTACTACAGCTGCTGCATCACTAGCTGCTTGTCAAGGGCCTGTTAGAAAGGCAATTCCTTATGTTGTAAAACCAGACGATATAACTCTTGGAGTTGCAGATTGGTATGCAACTTCTATGGCAGATGGATACGATTTTGCTAACGTGTTGGTTAAAACACGCGAAGGTCGTCCTATTCAAATAATGCCAAATAAAGAAGCAAACGGAACAACAAGCGCAAGAGTGCAAGCTGCCGTTTTATCTTTATATGATGAAAAATTACGTTTAAAAGAACCTACTAAAGCTGGTGAGTCAATTTCTTGGGCAGATGCAGATAAAGAAATTGGTGCTAAATTAAACGAATTAAAAGAAGCAAACAAACCTGTTGTTTTATTAACAGGTACTATGGCTAGCCCATCTACCGATAAAATTATTTCAGAATTTATTGTTGCAAACCCAAATGTAAAACATGTTGTTTATGATGCGGTTTCAGAATCTGGAGCAGCAGATGCTTTTATGGCAATGTACGGTAGACGTGCATTACCAAATTATCATTTACAAAAAGCAAAAACAATTGTTTCTTTTGGTGCAGATTTTCTTGGAGATTTTCATGGAGGTTTAGAAAAACAATATATAGCTGGTAGAAAGCCTGCAAAAGGATACATGTCTTACCATGTACAGATAGAAAGTAACATGTCTTTAACAGGTGCTAATTCTGATAAAAGAGTGGTTGTAAAACCTTCTGATCAAGTATTTGCATTGTTAAATTTATATAACGCTATTACAGGGGCTAACGTTCCTTCTAAAGCAACTTCTATTGATGCAACTATTAAGAAATTAGCTTCAGATTTAAAGAAAGCTGGTTCTAAAGCAGTCGTATTAACAGGATTGAATGATAAAAATGCACAACTAATTGCTTTGGCAATTAACAAAGCATTAAATAGTGAAATTATTGATGTTAACAACACATTAAACATCCGTCAAGGAAATGATGCTGAAGTTGCTCAATTAGTTTCTGATATGAAAGCGGGTAAAGTTGCAGGATTAATTTCTTACAATGTAGATCCTGTTTATTCATTATCAAGTTCATCAGATTTCTCTGAAGGATTAAAAAAATTAGAATTATCAGTAGCATTATCAACAGAAAATAATGATACAGTAAACGCTTCTAATTATGCATTGCCAGCTCCACACTTTTTAGAGTCTTGGGGAGATACTCAGTTTGATGAAGTAACTTATGGTTTAATGCAACCAACAATTCAACCATTATTTAATACGCGTCAAGTTCAAGATACGTTATTAAAATGGTCTGGAAATGCAACTAAATATTACGATTATTTAAAATCTTTTGCTACTTCTACTATTTTAGTTGGTGGTTCTTGGAACAAAGCTTTACATAATGGTTTCTTTACAAAAGAAGTTGTTATTTCTGAGCCAGTTTTAACAGAGGTAGAGGTGTCTATTTCTGATGCAGCTGCAAAACTTTCTAGTGCTGCTAAAAAAGCATCAGGTTTTGAATTAAATTTATATACCAAAACAGGTTTAGGAGATGGTAAGCAAGCAAATAACCCTTGGTTACAAGAATTCCCTGATCCTATTACAAGAGCTTCTTGGGATAATTACTTAATGATGTCTATGGCTGATGCCAGAGAGTTAGGTTTTTCTAATCCTGTAAAAGATAATGGTGCTATAAATGGTGATTATGCCAAAGTATCTGTAAACGGTGTTTCAGTTGTTGTTCCGGTAATGGTGCAACCTGGTCAAGCAAAAGGTTCTATCGGTTTAGCTTTAGGATACGGAAAAAAGTTTGGTTTAAAAGAAGAAATGCAAGTTGGTGTTAATGCATATCCATTATACGCTAACGGAAATAATATTCAATACGGAGTTACTATAGAAAAAGTATCTGGAACTCATAAGTTTGCTTGTACACAAGTACAAAAAACAATTGCTGGTCGTCATGATATTTTAAAGGTAGCTTCTTTAAAAGAGTACAATAGTAGTGCAGATCCAAAACATACTTGGAACAAACCTGCTTTTGTGTCTTATGATCATAAAGAAGTTGAAGCTAAAACCATAGATTTATGGGACGAGCACAACAGAGAAGTTGGTCATCACTTTAATTTATCAATAGATTTAACATCTTGTACCGGTTGTGGTGCCTGTGTTGTTGCCTGTCATGCAGAAAACAACGTACCTGTTGTAGGTAAAAGAGAAGTTAGAGTTGGTAGAGATATGCACTGGTTGCGTATTGATAGATATTACTCTTCTGAAGTAGAAACTAGAGAAGAAGCAAAAGAATTAGGATTAAGTAGAGGAGATACTTATTTAGCTTTAGAAACTGAAGCAGAAAATCCTGAAGTTACTTTTCAACCAATGATGTGTCAGCACTGTAATCATGCTCCTTGTGAGACTGTTTGTCCTGTTGCTGCAACTTCACACGGTCGTCAAGGTCAAAATCAAATGGCATACAACAGATGTGTAGGTACAAGATATTGTGCAAACAACTGTCCATATAGAGTTCGTCGTTTCAACTGGTTCCAATACTCAAATAATAATGAGTTCGATTTCAATATGAACAATGACTATGGTAAAATGGTTTTAAACCCAGACGTTGTAGTTCGTTCTAGAGGAGTTATGGAGAAATGTTCTATGTGTATTCAAATGACACAAGCAACAATTCTAAAAGCTAAAAAAGAAGGAAGAGCTATTAATACAGATGAGTTTGAAACAGCTTGTTCATCTGCATGTACTACTGGAGCAATGGTTTTTGGTGATGTAAATAATAAAGAAGATGAAGTTGCAGCATTAGCAGCAGATAAGAGATCTTATCATGTCTTAGATTACTTACAAACAAAACCGAATGTAGTATATCAAGTTAAAATTAAAAATACAAACGAAGCGTAAAGATATTTAAAGTGATAAAGTTTTTATCACTTTGAACCTTTGAAATTAAAAATAAAAACTAAGTAATTAAAATATGTCTCATTACGAAGCACCCATAAGGGAACCTTTAGTATTAGGTGATAAAAGTTATCACGATATTACAGAAGACATTGCAAAGCCTATTGAAGGAGCTGCAAATAAAAACTGGTACATAGCATTTTATATTTCTTTGGCAGCGATGCTTTGGGGATTTGGATGTATTTTTTACACCGTAGGAACTGGTATTGGAGTTTGGGGTTTAAACAAGAACATTGGATGGGCTTGGGATATCACAAACTTTGTATGGTGGGTAGGTATTGGTCACGCAGGGACTTTAATTTCTGCTGTACTATTATTATTCCGTCAAAAATGGAGAATGGCCATTAACCGTTCTGCAGAAGCAATGACAATATTTGCCGTTTTTCAGGCAGGATTGTTCCCTATTATTCACATGGGTAGACCATGGAACGGATACTGGGTATTGCCAATGCCTAATCAATTCGGATCATTATGGGTAAACTTTAACTCACCATTATTATGGGATGTTTTTGCAATCTCTACTTATTTATCGGTATCATTAGTTTTCTGGTGGACAGGTTTATTACCAGATTTTGCAATGATTAGAGATAGAGCTGTGAAACCTTTTCAAAAGAAAATATATGCTTTATTATCTTTTGGTTGGTCTGGTAGAACTAAAGATTGGCAACGTTTTGAAGAAGTATCTTTGGTACTTGCAGGTTTAGCAACACCATTAGTACTTTCTGTACACACAATTGTATCTATGGATTTTGCTACATCAATTAACCCTGGTTGGCACTCAACAATTTTCCCTCCTTATTTCGTAGCAGGAGCAATTTTTTCTGGATTTGCAATGGTACAAACGTTATTAGGGATTATGAGAAAGGTTACCAACTTAGAAGATTATATTACACGTATGCACATTGAGTATATGAATATTGTAATTATCTTAACGGGTGGTATTGTAGCTGTAGCGTATGCAACAGAATTCTTTATTGCTTGGTATACAGGTTCACCGTATGAAAACTATACCTACTTATCTGTAGGTGCTGCAACAGGTCCTTATGCTTGGGCATTTTGGTCATTGTTGATATTCAATATCTTTACACCTCAGTTACTATGGATTAAGAAGTTTAGAAGAAGTTTTATAATTACTTTTATTATATCTATCGCAATTAACATTGGTATGTGGTTTGAGCGTTTCGATATTATTGCCATTGTATTAAGTAAAGGTCATTTACCATCTACATGGTGGCGTTTTGAACCTACGTTTGTAGATGTTGGTATTTTTGTTGGAACAATTGGATTTTTCTTTGTATTATTCTTATTATATGCAAGAACATTCCCAGTAATCGCACAAGCCGAAGTAAAAACTATTTTAAAATCTTCTGGAGAATTTTACAAGAAGAGAAGAGAACAAGGTATACCTACAAAACCAGCTATTAATGTAGCAAATGTAGCAGGTACATCTGATAAATCTAATAAAGAATAATTATGGAATCATCAAAAGTTATTCACGCATTTTATAACGATGACGAAGTTCTAATGGACGCAGTGAAAGCTGTCAAAGCAGAACATCTTCATATAGAGGAAGTATTTTGTCCTTTTCCAGTACATGGTTTAGACAAAGCAATGGGGTTAGCTCCTACAAGATTGGCAATTACTGCATTTTTCTACGGAATTACAGGATTATCATTTGCCATCTGGATGACTAATTACATGATGATACAAGATTGGCCACAAGATATTGGTGGTAAACCTAACTTTTCTTGGTGGACCAATATGCCAGCATTTGTGCCAATTATGTTTGAATTAACAGTGTTTTTTGCAGCCCACTTAATGGTAATTACTTTTTATATGAGAAGTAGAATATGGCCATTTAAAGAAGCTGAAAATCCTGACCCAAGAACTACAGATGATCATTTTTTAATGGAAATACCTGTAAATAATAATGAAGCTGAAATTACTGCTTTATTGGCAAAAACAGGAGCTGTAGAAATTAATGTAGTAGACAAGCACTAATATATAGATAATGAAGAACTTTAAATTAATTATCGCTCTAGTTACCCTTACAAGTATTATTTCTTGTAATGATAAACGTACGCCTCAATTACAATATATGCCAGATATGTATGTGTCTGTACCTTATGATGTAAATGGTGCGAATGGTATTAATGGAGAACCTGTAAATTCTAAACCTGTTGCAGGTACGATTCCTAGAGGAGGACACCCTGCTTATGATCTTCCAGATACAAATGAAGGTTATGAATTGGCTAAAACTACATTAACAAATCCGTTAGAAGCAACTGAAGAGAATTTGGCAAACGGTAAAGCGATGTACGATATTTACTGTATTTCTTGTCACGGTAAAAAAGGTGATGGAAATGGAGTTTTATCTCAAAGAGAAAAATTTTCTGGTATTCCTAACTATAAAGATAGAGATATTAACGCAGGTAGTATTTATCATGTAATTATGCACGGTAAAAACTTAATGGGTTCTCACGCATCTCAAACAACGTATACAGAACGTTGGCAGATAGTACAATACGTAGAAAAATTACGTTCAGAATTATAATTACAATAAGAAAGAATACGAAAAGATATGTATCAATTCTCAGGTAAATTAAAAACATTCTCATTAGCACTAATACTTGTTGGTTTAGTGGGAATTGCTTATAGTTTTTATTCAGCTCCTAAAACGGTTGAAGAAGCTAAAGAAATTATTGCGCATCAAGCTGCACATGGTGATAACCATGCTACTTCTCATGAAGAGACTAAAGTAGATGCACATAAAAATGAAGCTCATGTGGGTGATGAAAGTCATAACACTACCGAAGCTCATCATGATGCTGTAAAAGATGCTCATGTTGTTGCAGATGCTCATGGTGAACACCATGATGATGCACATGCAGAACACGTTTTACATCAATTAAAAAATAAGCCTTGGTCTGCTTTATATGTATCGTTATTCTTCTTTTTAGGAATTACTTTATTAGTATTGGCATTTTATGCAATTCAAAGAGTTGCTCAAGCAGGTTGGTCTATTCTTCTTTTTAGAGTAATGGAAGCTATAACAGCTAATATAGTGCCAACATCTATTGTAATGTTAATTGTTGTAATTTCTGCTGTAATGCATTGGAACCACATGTTCCCTTGGATGGCAGAAGGTACTTTTGATCCAACAAGCCCAAATTACGATTCTATTATTGATGGTAAATCTTGGTGGATGAATGTTCCTGGTTGGGCTATTAGAAGTATTATCTATTTAGCTATATGGAATGCTTACAGATGGTTTATTCGTAAAAACTCTATAAAAGAAGATACTGCAAATGATAATAATAAAACTTATAAATTAAGTTATAACGTTTCTGTTGGTTTTATTTTCTTATTTATGATTTCAGAGTCTTTAATGTCTTGGGATTGGATTATGGGACTAGATCCTCACTGGTTCTCTACATTATTTGCTTGGTATGTTTTAGCAAGTTTATTAGTAAGTGCTTTAACGGTAATTGCTTTTGTAACTATTTATTTACGTTCTAAAGGTGCTTTACCAGCGGTAAACGATAGTCATATTCACGATTTAGCAAAATATATGTTTGGTTTCTCTGTATTCTGGACTTACTTATGGTTTGCTCAATTTATGTTAATTTGGTATGCAGATATTCCAGAAGAAACTACTTATTTTGCAATGAGATTTAATGAGTATAATTTACCATTTTTAGCAATGGTTGTTATGAACTTTGTTTTCCCTGTATTGTTATTATTAAATAGTGATTTTAAAAGTGTTCCTTGGTTTGTATTCATAGGTGGTATTGTTATCCTTGCTGGTCACTACATAGATATCTTTGTAATGGTTATGCCAGGTACAGTAGGTGCTCAATGGTCATTTGGTATACCAGAAATTAGCTCATTATTGTTCTTTTTAGGAGTCTTTATTTATGCTACATTTAATTCATTTGCAAAAGCAAACCCTATACCAAAAGGAAATCCTTTCTTAGGTGAAAGTGAACATTATCACTATTACAATATTGAACACAGAGGTGAAAGTTCAGGAGATCATCATTAATAAATAATTTAAATTAAAATAATTAAGACGAGATAAATATGCTAGCTCTATTTTATATTTTTATAGCTGTTGCAATCGGTGTAAGTTTTTGGCAGATTACCAGAATCATGAACTTAAGAAGCGTAATTGCTACTGATAAAGACAACGCTACCCAAGGTAGAAATGCCATTTACTTTATGGTGTTTTTATATGCAATGATGATTTATTGCTTAATCTTCATGAATGTTGTAATGTTACCAGAATCTGCTTCTTTTGAAGGAGAGCATGATGATAACCTTTTTGATATTACATTTTGGTTGATCGGTATTGTACAATTTTTAATGCAATTTATACTTTTCTATTTTACTTTTAAATATAAAGGTGAAAAAGGAAGAAAAGCAAAATTTTATTCGGATAGTCATAAATTAGAAGCAATTTGGACAATTACTCCTGCTGTTGTATTGGTAGTTTTAATTGGTTACGGATTATGGCAATGGAATAACGTTATGGATTTGTCTGATTTAGAAGATCCTGTTGTTATAGAAGTTTATGCACAACAGTTTAGATGGGATGCTCGTTACGCAGGTGAAGACAATACATTAGGCTTAGGTAATGTAAACTACATTAAAGGTATTAACACTTTAGGTGTTGATATGACTGATAAGAACTCATTAGACGACAAACAAGTTACTGAATTGTATTTACCTAAAGGTAGAAAAGTACATTTTAAGTTCCGTTCTCAAGACGTTTTACACTCAGCTTACATGCCTCACTTTAGAGCGCAAATGAACTGTGTACCTGGTATGGTTACTCAGTTTGGGTTTACACCAAAGTATACAACAGAAGAAATGAGACAACAACCTGAAGTAATTGAAAAAACAGCAGGCATCAATAAAATTAGAAAAGCAAAAGGAGAAGATCCTTATGTTTTTGATTACATTTTATTGTGTAATAAAATTTGTGGAGCATCTCATTACAACATGCAAATGAAAATTACTGTTGTAGAACAAAAAGAATACGATGAGTGGATTGCTAAGCAACCTACATTAGCATCAGTTATTAATTAATTATTAAAATTACACTACAAATTAATAAGATTATGTCAGAACATCATCATAAAGAAACATTTGTAACAAAATATATTTTTACTCAAGATCATAAAATGATTTCTAAGCAGTTCCTTGTAACTGGTATGTTTATGGGAATCATTGGTGTACTAATGTCTATGTTATTTCGTATACAAATTGCATGGCCAGAGCAATCGTTTTCTATTGTAGAAGCGTTTTTAGGACATCACCAAACGGACGGAATTATGGACCCGGATATGTACTTAGCATTGGTAACAATACATGGTACTATTATGGTTTTCTTTGTATTAACTGCTGGTTTAAGTGGTACTTTTTCAAACTTATTAATACCATTACAAATTGGAGCTAGAGATATGGCTTCTGGTTTTTTAAATATGGTTTCATACTGGTTATTCTTTTTATCAAGTGTAATTATGGTATTTTCTTTATTTATTGAAGCAGGACCTGCATCAGCAGGATGGACAATTTATCCACCATTAAGTGCTTTACCGCAAGCAATTCCTGGTTCTGGTATGGGTATGACTTTATGGTTAGTATCTATTGCTATCTTTATTGCTTCTTCTTTAATCGGATCTTTAAACTATATTGTTACTGTATTCAACTTAAGAACAAAAGGAATGAAAATGACTAGAATGCCTTTAACAATTTGGGCGTTCTTTATTACAGCTGTTATTGGTGTAGTTTCTTTCCCTGTTTTATTATCTGCAGCATTATTATTAATTTTCGATAGAAGTTTTGGAACTTCATTCTATTTGTCTGATATCTTTATATCTGGAGAAGTTTTACATTATCAAGGTGGATCACCAGTACTTTTCGAACATTTATTTTGGTTCTTAGGACACCCAGAGGTATACATTGTAATTTTACCTGCAATGGGTATTGTTTCAGAAATTTTAGCAATTAACTCTCGTAAACCAATTTTTGGTTATCGTGCAATGATTGGTTCTATTATAGCAATTGCATTTTTATCTACAATTGTTTGGGGACACCATATGTTTATTTCAGGAATGAATCCTTTCTTAGGTTCTGTATTTACATTTACCACGTTATTAATTGCAATTCCATCTGCAGTAAAATCTTTTAACTGGATTACTACTTTATGGAAAGGGAATTTACAATTAAACCCTGCAATGTTATTTTCTATCGGTTTGGTTTCTACCTTTATTACTGGTGGTTTAACCGGTATTGTCTTAGGAGATTCTGCTTTAGATATTAATGTTCACGATACGTATTTTGTTATTGCGCATTTCCACTTAGTAATGGGTGTTTCTGCTATCTTTGGGATGTTTGCTGGTGTGTACCACTGGTTTCCTAAAATGTATGGTAGAATGATGAATAAAACATTAGGTTACTGGCACTTTTGGTTAAGTATTATATGTGCTTATGGAGTATTCTGGCCAATGCACTTTATTGGTTTAGCAGGTTTACCAAGAAGATATTATACAAATACGAATTTCCCTATGTTTGATGATTTATCTGACATTAACGTTGTTATTACATTGTTTGCATTAGTGGGAGGTATTGCTCAATTATTCTTTATTGCTAACTTTTTTATCTCAATTTATAGAGGTCAAAAAGCAACTCAAAACCCTTGGAATGCTAATACTTTAGAATGGACTACCCCTGTAGAACATGTACATGGTAACTGGCCAGGTAAATTACCAGTAGTTCATAGATGGGCTTATGACTACAGTAAACGTGTAGACGCGCAAGATGATGATAGTGATTATTTACATGGACAAGATTTTGTTTTACAAACAACGCCTTTATTAGACGGAGAAGAGGAATCTTAGACAATTAATACTACTTTAATCATTTATTATAAGTGATTTAAATATAAAAACCCAGTGAATTTATTTCACTGGGTTTTATTTTTTTATAATAGGTATGATTATTACATAAATTTTAATGATATTCATTAATAATTTTACCTGTGATGTGTCTTTGTTTATGCTATTGTTGTTTGTTTACTGCCTTTTAAGTAATTCTTTTTCATGCTTTATAGTTCTATGATACTTTTATTTTTGGATGTTTTCTTACGCTTATTTCAAGTTTATTGGTTTGTTTAAAGGTAGTTTACTAATATTAAAAATGATTCCTTATGAAGTAAAATAGAATGACTTAGTTTATAAGTTCATTTATTTTATCATTAGGAATAAACCCTTTTAGAATTAAAAAAATACCACACACAAAAAGTATAATTCCCATTATTCTTTTCATCCTATAAATAACCAACGGTGTCATTTTGTTTTTTAGTTGTTTTGCTAATAATATTTTACCTAAATCTGTAAAAGCATATCCTAATATGATGGTTGCAAAGTACCAAAAGATACTGGTAGGGTTCATGTCTAAAGTTGGTCCAATAACTAAAACGGTACCTAGCCAAAATGCTAAAACACCAATATTGATAAAATTTAAAAAGTATCCTTTAAAAAATAGTTTTATATAATTACTTTTAACGGGTACCTCTATCGTTTTTGTATGTTCTAAAGCTTCTTTTTTGTTCTGCCTGTCAAAGTAGGTGATAAGGCCGTAAACGATTAAAACCAATCCGCCTACAAAATAAAGTCTAGGATCATCTTTAATTTCTTCTAACAAAGATCTACTTCCGTAATAAGCGATTAATATAAATGTAATATCACCTAAAATTACCCCAATATCAAATGAAATAGCTGCTCTAGCACCTTTTAAAATACTAATTTGTATAAGCATAAAAAAAACGGGGCCAATCATAAAAGCCATGAAAAAGCCTATTAAGAAAGCATTTTTAAAGTCGTAAATATCCATTGTATAAAATTAAGATTTTTATCTGAGGGATAAAAAAAAGGATGGAGAAACCATCCTTTTTAAGTAAAATATATTGTAAATTTTGATGTAATGATTAAACATCATCAAAATCTATTTTTATTTTTGATGTTGTTGGGTATGCCTGACAAGCTAAAACCAATCCTTCTTCTATTTCGCTGTCCGTTAAAATAGAGTTTTTAACCATTACAGCTTTTCCTTCTGTAACTTTACACATACAAGAACTACAAACACCCCCTTGGCAAGAATATGGGGCGTCTAGGTCGTTACGCAAACTAGCAGCTAAAATGTTATCTGTTTGTTGCATTGTAAAGGTAGTTTCTTCATCATCTAACAATACAGTAATTTCTGTAGTTCCTTCTTTTATTTCAGAAGCAGCTTCTTCATCAAAAGATATGGTAAATAATTCAAAATGAATGTTTTCATCAGCAAAACCACGTTCAGAAAGTGTTTTAGAAACTTCATTAATCATCGTTTCTGGTCCGCATAAATATGCTGCATCAAAATTGGTGCTTTTGTAACTATTATTTATGTAAAAGTTTGTGTGTGCTTTGTCTATTCTACCAAATAAAGAACCTTCTATTTGCTCTCTACTATAAATGTAATGTAAGTTTAAGCGTTCTGGATTCGCTTCTTTTAAAGCGTCTAATTCGTTCTTAAAAATGGTATCTGCAACTGTTTTGTTACCATAGATTAAAGTAAAAGTAGACGAAGTTTCGTTTTCTAATACGTCTTTAATCATAGACATAATTGGTGTAATACCAGAACCGGCAGCAAATGCTATGTAATTTTTATGTGGTTTAGGTTCTAATATAAATTTTCCTTCTGGTTCAGAAATTTCTATAAAATTACCAGATTTTAATTCTGATGTTGCATAGGTAGAAAAAGTACCATTTTCTACAGCTTTTATAGCTACTTTTAAGTAGTTATCTGTAGGAGAAGAACAGATAGAATAGGCTCTTCTAACTTCTTTACCGTTAATTGTTTTTTTAAGGGTTAAGTATTGCCCAGCATGAAATGCAAATTTAGATTTTAGATTACCAGGTATTTTAAACAAAAGAGAAACCGCATCTGCGGTTTCTCTTATTACTTCTTCAATATGTACTTTATGAAATGTTGACATAACATGTATTTTACACCAAATTATTCGCTATTAAATATTCGGCAATTTGTATTGTGTTTGTAGCTGCTCCTTTTCTAAGGTTATCTGCAACAATCCACAAATTTAAGGTATTTTCTTGAGATTCATCTCTTCTAATTCTACCAACAAACACTTCGTCTTTATTATGTGCATTAATTGGCATTGGATATACATTGTTTGCTAAATCATCTTCTACAATAACTCCAGGAGTTTCGCTTAAGATGTTACGTACATCTGTCAAATCAAAGTCGTTTTCAAACTGAATATTCACCGCTTCCGAATGTCCACCTGCAGTAGGAATTCTTACAGCAGTTGCAGTTACAGAAAAAGAATCGTCACGTAAAATTTTCTTAGGTTCTTTTACCAACTTCATTTCTTCTTTGGTATATCCGTTTTCTAAAAACACATCACAATGAGGTAATGCATTTCTACCAATTTTATGAGGATATGCCATTTCTCCATCTATACCTGCTTCTTCATTATCTAATTGTTGCACAGCTTTTACACCTGTACCAGAAACAGATTGATAGGTAGAAATAACTACACGTTTCATTTTATATTTTAAATGCAAAGGCGATAAAGCCATTACTAATTGTATGGTAGAACAGTTAGGGTTTGCAATAATTTTATCATCTTTAGTTAAAACGTCTCCGTTAATTTCTGGTACCACTAATTTTTTTGTTGGATCCATTCTCCAAGCAGAAGAATTATCGATAACTGTTGTACCTACTTCAGCAAATTTTGGAGCCCATTCTAAAGACGTATCTCCACCAGCAGAAAATAAAGCAACATCTGGCTTCATTTTTACAGCATCTGCTAAAGTTACAATGGTATATTCTTTTCCTTTATAAGATATTTTCTTTCCAGCAGATCTTTCAGACGCTACAGGAATTAATTCCGTTATAGGTAAATTACGTTCTTCTAAAACTTTTAACATTACAGTTCCAACCATTCCAGTTGCTCCAACTACAGCTATTTTCATCAGATATTTATTTAATGATATTATTTATACTGCAAAGATGCTAAAAAAAAACACGAACTAAATTACTTAAAATGCTCTAAATAAGCCAAAGTTTAAAATTTTAGCACAAATTTTCCTGATGTTTAAAATTAAACAATTTGATATAATTTTATATTTATAAGAGGTTAAATATTAATCTCAGTTTTATATTTTCCAAACAAGTAACCATATGGGAGCCCTACAAAGAGTGCGCCACCAACAATATTACCTAAGGTAGCCGGAATTAAATTTTTAAAGATAAAAGTAGTCCATGTTATATCTGCTCCTTCAAAAATGGCAAGTGGAATAAAAAACATATTTGCAATACTGTGTTCAAAACCAATAGCAACAAAAGCCATAACGGGTAACCAAATAGCAAACATTTTACCTGTAGTGTCTTTGGCTGCCATACCTTGCCATATAGCTAAACATACTAACCAGTTTGCGCCAATACCTTTTATAAAGGTAACTAAAAATGTATGACTTGTTTTACCTTCTGCAATACTGTAAACAGAGTCTATATAAGGAGCAGTATGTACAATGTGTGTAAGATAGGTAATGACATAGGCGATAAAAAGTGCACCAACAAAATTACCAGTATAAACTAATCCCCAATTTTTAAACATATCAGAAATAGGTTGTTTTTTTCTTATTAGGTTGGGTATAAAATAGGCATTATTTCCTGTAAAAAGTTCTGCGCCTACTACAACAACTAGTATAAGTCCGATAGGAAAAGTAGCGCCAAATAGAAACTTTACCAAACCAGGGTTGTTAGCAGCTAATCTTGGTGCTCCACCTGCTACTATTATGGCAAGTAATCCGCCAAAGGCAACATAAGCACCTGCTAAAATGGCAAGAATAAATGTTTTCTTTATTTTATATTTTCCTTTTTTTAAAGCCAGTTGGCTAACTAAATTTATAACTTGTTTGGGGTTGTTCATTCTTTGTTTTTAATGTAAGAACTTAAAGCAATTCTAATTTATTTTTACTTTTTTAAAATAGTTACTTAAAATATTTGATGCTTCTTCTAGTTCTTCTTTTGTATTTTCTCTTGCATCTTTTAATTCATACTCCCAACCTAAAGCTTCCCATTTATGGATGCCTAATTTATGATAAGGTTGAAGCTCTATTTGTTCTATAGTTTTATAATCTTTAAAATAGGTGCCTAATTGATGTAATAATTCTGGGGTATTTGTAATTCCGGGAATTAAAACATATCGTAGCCACATTTTTTTACCAGAAGCTTCTCTATGTTTTGCAAAATTAAAAGTGGTTTCTTTGTTTCTTTTACCTGTAATTTGTTGAAATCCTTCTTCGGTCATATGCTTAATATCTAGCATTACCAAATCTGCATACTCATCAATTAATTCTATGGTAGGATGATTTAATAAGCGTCCATTAGTATCTATATTGGTATGAATACCTTCTTCTTTTAATCTTTTAAAGAAAGGAATAAGATTATGTGCTTGTAATAAAGGTTCTCCTCCAGAAACAGTAACTCCACCTGTTTTACCAAAGTAAGATTTCATTTTGATGGCTCTTTGTACTAAATCTTCTATAGGATATTCTTCTCCTCCATGGGTGTCTATTGTGTCTGGATTATGACAGTAAAGGCATTTTAATTTACAACCTTGTAAAAAAACAACCATTCTTATCCCTGGGCCATCATGAGTACCAAAAGACTCAATCGAGTGCACGTTTAATATGTTTTCTAAAGTTTTGATTGTTTTGAAATTTAAGTGAATAAAAAAAAGGGGATTCAAAAAATATGGTTACTTTTTTAAATCCCCTGTAAATACATAAAAATACTACATAGATTCGTGGAATGAACGCGAAATAACTTCCATTTGTTGTTCTCTAGTTAATCTTATAAAATTAACAGCATATCCAGAAACTCTAATTGTTAATTGGGGGTGATTTTCTGGGTGTTCCATTGCATCTAATAAAGTTTCTTTGTCTAAAACATTTACATTAAGATGTTGTGCTCCATGATCAAAATATCCAGTTAATGTAGCGGCTAAATTGTCTATTCTTTCTTCTTCAGTAGCTCCCAAAGATTTAGGAACAATAGAAAATGTATTTGAAATTCCGTCTTGAGAATCTTTATAGTCTATTTTAGCTACAGAGTTTAAAGAAGCAATTGCGCCATTAGTATCTCGTCCGTGCATTGGGTTTGCACCTGGTGCAAAAGGAACACCTAAAGCTCTACCATCTGGTGTTGCACCTGTTTTTTTACCATAAACTACATTAGAGGTAATTGTTAATACAGACATTGTTGGATCTGCATCTTTATAAACTTTTAACTTTTTAAGTTCATTATTAAAATCCTCTACACCATTATGTGCAAAAATATCTACTCTGTCATCATCATTTCCATATTTAGGAAATTCTCCTTCTATTTTAAAATCTACAGTTAAACCCGCTTCATTTCTTATTGGTTTTACTTTTGCGTATTTAATAGCTGATAAAGAATCTGCTACAATAGATAAACCTGCAATACCGTAAGCAATATTAATTTGAGGATTTGTATCAATTAAAGCCATTTGAGCTTTTTCGTAGTAATATTTATCATGCATGTAATGAATAATATTCATAGCATCATTATAAACACGAGCAACTTGTTTCATTGCTATTTTAAAGTTTGCCATTACTTTGTCGAAATCTAAAAACTCATCTGTAGATGGTTCAATACCATCAACCATTTGAGTTCCTGTAATTTCACATTTCCCTCCGTTAATTGCTAATAGTAACGTTTTAGCCAAGTTTGTTCTTGCACCGAAAAACTGAATTTGTTTTCCAATTTCTTGATAAGAAACACAACAAGCAATTCCGTAATCATCAGATCCTCTTAAAGTTCTCATTAAATCATCATTTTCAAACTGAATAGATGACGTATCGATAGCTACCTTAGAACAAAATTTTCTAAAATTTTCTGGTAATAAAGGAGACCATAAAACGGTAATATTTGGCTCTGGTGATGGGCCTAAATTGTATAAAGTGTGTAAGAAACGGAAAGCTGTTTTTGTAACTTTAGATCTTCCATCGTTTAACATACCACCAATTGCTTCTGTTACCCAAGTTGGGTCTCCAGCAAAAATTTCATCATAAGCAGCCATTCTTAAGTGACGTACCATTCTCAATTTCATAACAAATTGATCGATGTATTCTTGTGCTTCTACTTCTGTAATTGTTCCGTTTTGTAAATCTCTTTCAATATAAATATCTAAAAAAGTAGAAACATTACCCAAAGACATTGCAGCTCCGTCTTGCTCTTTTACAGCAGCTAAATAAGCCATGTATGTCCATTGTACTGCTTCTTGTGCAGTTTCTGCAGGTCTATTTAATTCTAAATTGTAATGATTACCCATTACAATCATATCTTTTAATGCTTTAATTTGTTCAGAAACTTCTTCTCTTAAACGAATTACAGCATCTGTCATTGGCCCTTCAATATTAGCTAAATCGTATTTTTTAACGGCAATTAACTTATCAATTCCGTACAAAGCAACACGTCTATAATCACCAATTATTCTACCACGAGCATAATTATCTGGCAAACCAGTTAAAAAGCCTAAAGATCTAAACTTTTTAATTTCTGCGTTGTAAGCAGAAAAAACACCATCATTATGAGTTTTTACATATTTGGTAAATAATGTATTAATATCTTCACTAGGTTTTAAACCTTGTTCTTCTAATGCTTTTTGAACAACTTTGTAACCTCCAAAAGGTTTCATTGCTCTTTTTAGTAATGTATCTGTTTGTAAACCAACAATTACTTCATTTTCTTTATCGATGTAACCTGCTTCAAAGTTAGAAATCCCAGAAATAGTTTCTGTGTCTACAGAGTGAACTCCCCCGTTTTTTCTTTCAATTTGAGTTTCTTTTTTACAACGATCCCAAAGTTTTTGAGTTTTTTTACTGGCACCAACCAAAAATCGGTCATCTCCATAATAAGATACAATGTTTTTTAGAACAAAATCTCTAACGTTAATAGAGGTGTTCCATACACCTTCATTAAAGGCAACTTTTTGCGGTTTTTCTAAGATTAATTCTTGTACTGCCATATTAATTATTTTATATTTTTATGTATTTCTTAATAATATTGCAAATTTAGCTTTGATGTTAATTTTAAAACATGATAAAAGTTAGTTTTTAGTTTTACTTAAGAAAACGATGTAGTTTTTGTTGCTTGAAAATCAGCTGTCTGAAAGATTTTGTTTTTGTATAAATCAATTTTAAAAATTAACTACATTTGCAAAAATATTTAGTTTAACCTAATTCGTATAGCATGCAACTGTACAATAAGTTAAGCGCCATAGAACGCGCTGCATTAATAGATGAGGCAGGCAAAGACCGCCTCACAATTTCTTTTTATCAATATTATAAGATAGAAAACCCACAATTATTTAGAGATAAATTATTCTTAGAATGGAATGCTTTAGATGTACTTGGTAGAATTTATGTTTCTTACGAAGGCATTAACGCTCAATTATCTGTTCCGTCAGAAAACTTTTATGCATTAAAAGATCAATTAGATAGCATTTCTTTTTTAAAGGATATTCGTCTAAATGTTGCTATAGAGCACGATAATAAATCGTTTTTAAAGCTAAAAGTAAAAGTTAGAAACAAAATTGTTGCTGATGGTTTAAATGACGAAACTTTTGATGTAACTGCAAAAGGTGTTCATTTAAATGCAAAGGAGTTTAACGAAATGTTGGCAAACCCAGATACTGTTTGTGTAGATATGCGTAATCATTATGAAAGTGAAATAGGTCATTTTGATGGTGCTGTAACTCCTGATGTAGATACCTTTAGAGATTCTTTAGACATTATAGAAGAAGATTTAAAAGACAACAAAGAAGACAAAAACTTGTTGATGTATTGTACAGGTGGTATTCGTTGCGAAAAAGCATCTGCTTATTATAAACACAAAGGTTTTAAGAATGTTTTTCAATTAGAAGGCGGAATTATAGAGTACACGAGGCAAGTAAAAGAAGAAGGTATCGAAAATAAATTTATTGGTAAAAATTTTGTGTTCGATCATAGAAGAGCAGAACGTATTACAGATGATGTGGTTGCTAACTGTCATCAATGTGGTAAACCTTGCGACACACATACAAACTGTGCCAATGAGGCGTGTCATTTATTATTTATTCAATGTGATGAATGCGCAGAAAAAACAGAAAACACTTGTTCTACTGATTGCCAAGAAATAATCCATTTGCCTTTTGAGGACCAAAAAGAGTTAAGAAAAGGCAAAGGAAATAGCAATAAGATTTTTAAAAAAGGAAGATCGGAAGTTTTAAAATTTAAAAAGTAAATTTAAAACGTACTTAAATAAGTTCTTTTTTTAATATCTTTGTATTATGGAAACAGTAAATTACACAGATTTTCGTTCTAATTTAAAACATTGGTTCGATAAAGTTTTTAATGATGTAAGTGATATTGTCATTAAAAGAAAAGGAGGTAAAGATTTAGTTCTAATTTCATTAGATGAATATAATTCATTAAAAGAAACTACTTATTTACTTACAGGTAAAAATAGAGATGTTTTGTTAAATTCTATCAAAGAACTAGAAGCAGGTAAAGGAGTTGAAAAGGAAATAATAGACTAAATGAAATTAATTTGGTCTACATCTTCTTGGAATGATTATATCTATTGGCAAAAGGTAGATAAGAAAATTCTTAAAAGAATTAATGAACTTATAAAAATTTGTACTAGAACACCTTTTGAAGGTATTGGAAAACCAGAAGCTTTAAAAGGAGATTTACAAGGCTATTGGTCTAGAAGAATAACATCTGAACATAGGTTGGTTTATAAATATGAGAATGAAGAGTTGTTAATTGCTGCTTGTCGTTATCATTATGGCCAGTAAAATTTATAAAATAAAATTACATATAGTAATAAAAAAAATAAAAAATAAGACATGCAAAAAATCGAATTAATGGCGCCTGCTGGTAATTTTGAATCTATGCAGGCTGCTTTAGATAATGGTTGCGATTCTATTTATTTTGGAGTAGAGCAACTAAATATGCGTGCAAGAGCATCTATCAATTTTACTTTAGATGATTTGGAAGAGATTGCAAGAAGATGTTCAGAGAAAAATGTTAGAACGTATTTAACCTTAAATACAATTATTTATGATCATGATTTATCAATTGTAAAAACATTGATAAAACGTGCCAAAGAAGCTAATATTACAGCTGTAATTGCCATGGATCAGGCAGTGATTTCTATGGCAAGAGAACAGGAAATGGAGGTTCATATATCTACACAAATCAATATTACAAATATTGAAACTGTTAAGTTTTATGCACTTTTTGCAGATACTATTGTGTTGAGTAGAGAATTGAGTTTGCGTCAAGTAAAAAAAATTACAGAACAAATAGAAAAAGACCAAATAAAAGGGCCTTCAGGCAAATTAATTGAAATTGAAATTTTTGGTCATGGAGCTTTGTGTATGGCTGTTTCTGGTAAATGTTATATGAGTTTGCATTCTTATAATTCATCAGCAAATAGAGGTGCTTGTAAACAAAATTGCAGAAAAAAATATACTGTAATCGATCAAGAAACTGGTTTTGAAATGGAACTTGATAATGAGTATATTATGTCTCCAAAAGATTTATGTACTATCGATTTTTTAGATCAGGTTGCAGATGCAGGAATCAAAGTTTTAAAGATTGAAGGTAGGGGAAGAGCGCCAGAATATGTTGCCAAAGTAATAAAATGTTACAGAGATGCTATAGATAGTTTGGCTAACGGAACATATGATAAAGAGAAAGTAATTTCTTGGATGCAAGAATTAGAAAAAGTCTACAATCGTGGTTTTTGGAATGGCTATTATTTAGGTCAGAAATTAGGAGAGTGGAGTAAAGAATCGGGTTCTCATGCAACGCAAAAGAAAGTGTATTTGGGTAAAGGAGAACACTACTTTGATAAAGCAAAAATTGGTCAATTTAAAATTGATGCCTATGATGTTGCTATTGGAGACACTATTTTAATTACCGGTCCCACAACAGGTGCACAAGAAATGGAAGTAAAACAAATGTATGTAAATGATGCTTCTGCCCAAAAAGCAACAAAAGGAGACGAAGTTACCATGAAGTTAGATTTTAAAATTAGACGATCTGACAGGTTATATAAAATTGTAAAAACAGAATTCGCAGAAAACTAATGGTGGTAATTACATTACAAAGAAACAAATGTATTGGTTGTAATTACTGTGTAGAAGTAGCACCAAATCAGTTTCAGATGTCAAAAAAAGATGGTAAAACAGTGCTGTTACATTCCGTAGAAAAGAAAGGCTTTTTTACCATAAAATCTTTTGATGAATCTATTTTTGATTGTTCTAACGAAGCAAAAAAAGCTTGTCCTGTTAAAATTATAGAAGTAAAACAGGTTTAATAAGCACATAAATAAAATATAGAAAGACCTCATTTTTTGGGGTCTTTTTTTGTGCCTATTTTTTAATAGAAGTAAATTAAAATTATTTGTTATGCAACAAACAAATAGCTACACGAATTCTAATTTAATCGTTACAAATTCTAAAACGAATAAAAGTTACACAAACGTTCAAGCTATATTTGAAGTGTAATAAAATAAAAAATTAGTTATAATAACTTTACAGTAACCTATTTTTTCATTCTTCGAGAATGCGTATATTTACGAATTAGTGAAGATTAGGCTGTGTTTATGTATCTGTCTGATAATCAATTTATGAACCAAGAGGTTTTTAGTCTTTCTGGCGTCTTTTTTAGTGGATTTGCTGCTTAAAATAAACCTTAAAGAATATCAACTATAAAAATATATATACTTACATGGCATGTGGAAGTTGTGGTACAACAGAAAATGGAGTACCAAAAGGTTGCAAGAGTAATGGTAATTGTGGGTCTGGAACCTGCGGAAGTGGTAGTAATAAACTAGCTGTTTTTGATTGGTTGGCAAATATGACGTTGCCAAGTGGACAAGAAAGATTTAATATTTTTGAAGTCCGTTTTAAAAACGGAAGAAAACATTTTTATAAAAATCCAGAAAATTTACCCATAACAATGGGGGATATTGTGGCTGTAGAAGGATCTCCAGGACATGATATTGGTACAGTTTCTTTGGCAGGAGAATTGGTAAAAGTGCAAATGAAAAAGCACAAAATTACTGAAGATCATGAAGATGTAAAGAAAATTTACAGAATAGCAAGTCAGAGAGATATTGATATTTGGCAACAAGCAAGAGCAAAAGAAGAAGAAACACAACGAAAAGGAAGAGAAATCTTAGGTCGTTTAGGTTTGCAAATGAAATTATCTGATGTAGAATATCAAGGTGATGGAAACAAAGCTACGTTTTATTATACTGCAGATACAAGAGTAGATTTTAGACAGTTAATTAGAGATTTGGCAAGTGCTTTTTCTATTCGTGTAGAAATGAAGCAAGTAGGAGCAAGACAAGAAGCAGCTCGTTTAGGAGGTGTAGGTTCTTGCGGTAGAGAGTTGTGTTGTTCTACGTGGTTAACAGATTTTAGAAAAGTAACAACTTCTGCGGCACGTTATCAACAATTATCATTAAATCCTTTAAAATTAGCGGGTCAATGTGGTAAATTAAAATGTTGTTTAAATTTTGAATTAGACACCTATTTAGATGCTTTAAAAACGTTTCCTAAACAAGATTTAGTTTTAAAAACAGAAAAAGGAGATGCTGTCTTTGTTAAGATGGATATCTTTAAAAATCACCTTTGGTACACTTATAAAGAAGAGCGTTTTAAGTGGTTTAGACTTACATTAGAACAAGTTTTAGAAATAATAGATCTTAATAAAAATAATGAGAAATCTATTTCGTTAGAAGAGTATGAAGCAGACGTAGAAATTCCTGTAAAAGTAGATTTCGAAGATGCAGTTGGGCAAGATAGTTTAACTCGTTTTGATGCTCCTAAAACAAGTAATCGTAAACGAAATAACAGAAATAGAAATAAGAAAAAACCGGTTGCGGTTGCAAATTCGAATAATAATAGAAGTAAGCCAGCGGCAAAGGTAAATCCTAATCAAAAGGCAAAACCTAACCCGAATCAAAAGCCAAATCCGAATCAAAAAAGAAAGCCACAAGCTAAAAAACAATCAAATACAAACCCAAATCAGAAACCAAAGCCGAACGCTAACCCAAATCAAAAGGTTGCACAGAAGCCAAAGCCTAAACCAAGACCTAAACCAAGACCAAGACCAAAAGCTCAGGGAAATGAAAACAAACCAGAGGGAGAAGTTAAAAAGGTAAACAAACCAAGAAGAAATAATAGAAACCGTAAAAACAACAACCCGAAAAATGATGACAATTCTGAAAAGAAATAATTTTTCAATTGTTTTAGCAACTCTTTTTTTGTTACTTTCTTGTGATGATGTTACTGATTTTAATCAATACAAATCAATAGGATCAGAAGGTTGGAAAGCCAATGAAAAAGTAGTTTTTGAGTTTGATGTAAAAGATACAATATCAAAAAAAAACCTATTTATCAATATTAGAAATAATAACACGTATGCTTATAGTAACTTATATTTAATTACAGAGCTTGTTTTTCCTAACGAAACCAAGGTAATTGATACGTTACAATATGAAATGGCAGATAAAACAGGACGGTTTTTAGGCGCAGGCTTTACTGAAATTAAAGAAAATAAATTATTTTATAAAGAAAAAAAGGCATTTCCTATTTCGGGAAAATACATTTTTAATGTGCGCCATGCAATGAGAAAAAATGGTGATGTAAATCCAATTGAGTTTTTACAAGGAATTCAGGATGTTGGTTTTAGCATCGAAAATTAAATAAGGTTCCCGTTTACACGAGAAAGACAAATTAATGAAATCTCAACCATGTTGGGAAACAGTTTTTTATTATGACACAGAAGAAAACAACAGATTTTAAAAAATATATAAAATGGTTTTGGTTGCTAGTTCTTGGCGGATTTGCAGCAATACTATTATTGTTTTTAATAGCTTCTTGGGGTGGTTTAGGAAAGTTACCAACCTTTGAAGAATTAGAAAATCCAGAAAATAATTTAGCAACAGAAATTATTTCTTCGGATGGTAAAACCTTAGGAAAGTACGCTACAGAAAATAGAACACCCATTAAATTTAAAGACTTGCCAGATAATTTGATAAAGGCATTGGTTGCAACAGAAGACGAACGTTTTTTTGAGCATTCTGGTATCGATTTTAAAGGAACTGCAAGAGCTGTTTTAAAACCAGGAAGTGGTGGTGCAAGTACTATTACACAACAATTGGCTAAAATGCTATTTACGGGTAGAGCTTCTAGAAATATCTTTTTAAGAGTTGGTCAGAAAGTTAAAGAATGGGTAGTTGCTCTTAAATTAGAAAAACAATATACCAAAAACGAAATTCTAACCATGTACTTAAACAAGTACGACTTCTTAAACCAAGCAGTAGGTATTCGTTCTGCAGCACGTATTTATTTTGGTAAAGAACCAAAAGAATTAGAGGTTCAAGAATCTGCTATGCTAATCGGGATGTTAAAAAATTCATCTTTATATAATCCTTTAAGAAGAGCAGAACGTGTAAAAAACCGTAGGGATGTTGTTTTAAAACAAATGAATCGTAGTGAGTTTATTTCAGAACAAGAAAAAGATTCTTTACAACAATTAGACTTAGGTTTAGATATTAATAAAGAAGGCCATAGTGATGGTTCTGCAACTTATTTTAGAACCTATTTACAAAAATATTTAAGAAAATGGGTGCAAGAAAACCCTAAACCAAATGGCGAAGAGTATAATATTTTTAGAGATGGTTTAAAAATTTATGTAACCATAGATTCTCGTATGCAAAAATATGCAGAAGAAGCTATAGATGAGCATATGTCTAATTTACAATCTTACTTTTTTAAAGAACAAGAAAGAAATAAAACAGCACCTTTTTACGATTTAGAGAAAAGTGAAATCGACGGAATTTTAGAAAGAGCTAAGAAAAATTCTGAAAGATATAAACGATTAAAAATAGCAGGAAAATCTAAGAAATATATTGATGAAGTTTTTAAAACAAAAACCAAAATGAGTGTTTTTTCTTGGAAAGGAGATAAAGATACCATTATGTCTCCAATGGATTCTTTAAGATATTACAAGTATTTTTTACGTGCCGGATTGTTATCTATAGAACCTCAGTCTGGGCATATAAAAGCTTGGGTTGGTGGTATTGATAATAAACACTTTAAATATGATGCAGTTGCGCAGCAAAAAAGACAAGTAGGTTCTACTTTTAAACCTTTTGTATATGCTACAGCTATTAATCAATTAAAATTATCTCCTTGTGATGAGTTTCCGAATATTCCATACACAATTCCAGAAGGAAAATATGGAATTCCAAAAGCTTGGACACCAGAAAATGCGAATAAAAAATACGGAGGAATGTTAACTCTAAAAGATGGTTTGGCAGGTTCTGTAAATACAATGTCTGCTAGGTTAGTAGATATGGTTTCTCCAGAAAATGTGGTTCGTTTGGCAAAATCTGCGGGTATAGAAAGTGATATTCCTGCAAATCCATCAATTGCATTAGGTGCAGTAGATTTATCATTATTAGAAATGGTAAGTGCCTACTCTACCTTTGCTAACAAAGGTTTACGAGTTGCACCAATGATTTTAACAAGAATCGAAGATAAAAACGGAACCGTTTTACAAGAATTTACACCAGAAACAAAAGAGGTTTTAAGTGAAGAATCTGCTTATGTAGTTTTAGATTTATTAAAAGGAGTTACCCAATCTGGTTCTGGAGTTCGTTTACGTTTACCTTGGAAAAAAGCAGATTATATTACTGGTCATCCTTATAAATTTACCAATCCTATTGCAGGTAAAACCGGTACCACTCAAAATCAATCGGATGGTTGGTTTATGGGAATTGTACCTAATTTAGCAACTGGTGTTTGGGCTGGTGGAGAAGATAGATCTACCCATTTTGCAGGTATTGCAAAAGGACAAGGAGCAACTATGGCTTTACCTTCTTGGGCGTTGTATATGCAAAAATGTTATGCAGATAAGGCGTTAAATATTAGTAAAGAAGATTTTGAAAAACCAGAAAACTTATCAATCAATATTAATTGTGATGATAAATCTGATGAAAAAGAAATAAAAGAAGAAGAAGAGGATACCGATTTCTAAAAGAAAAATATTTTCGGAGTCTTGTTTTAAACATTGTTGATTTCAATTTTTTTTTTTTTGATAAAATTTCTTGTACTAAATATTTTTTAGTAAATTATTGCATTGTCATTTTTTTGGATAGTTGATATATTATAAAAAAGAAACATTATGATTAATAAAAAGGTAAACAATGTACAAGAAGCACTGCAAGGTGTTAAAAACGGAATGACTTTTATGTTGGGTGGTTTTGGTTTATGTGGTATTCCAGAAAATGCTATTGCAGCATTAGTTAAG